>JANNLH010000019.1:0-6823 GCA_031396725.1 Gemmatimonadaceae bacterium
GAATGCAGAGGTGACGATCCCTCCCCGTTCCCCCCGCATCGTGGTCGCCGTGGTCGACGACGACCGGAGCATCCTGCGCTCGCTCGCGTCCCTCCTCGAGTCCGCGGATCACCCTGTCCGGGTGTTCACCTCTGGCGCAGCGCTGCTCGAGAGCGGTTGCCTGCCCGACATCGCGTGTCTGATCTCGGACATCGACATGCCGGGGATCGATGGCTTCGAGCTGCTCCGTCTCGTCCAGGAGGAACGTCCGGGCCTGCCGATGATCCTCATCACTGGCTATCCCGAGACGATGCAGCGCTCGCCGCTGCAGGGCGGAAGCACGCCGCGCACATTCACCAAGCCCTTCGACGGACGGGAGCTGCTCCGGGCCGTGAGCGACGCGCTGGGGAGGACCGAGGGATGAGTGTTGCGGGCGATCGAGAGTGACCATATCCTCGACCATGCCAAGCAGCGATGCCGTGGTCCCTGAGGAGCTGAGCTTCGTCCTGTCGGACCGGCCGCCGAGTGCCGCGCAGAAACGGCTGGCGCTCGGGATCGTGCTCGGTCTGATCACGGCGCTCTATCTCGTCCTCGGGCCGTTCGGCGGACTCCAGCTCGGCGCCGTCCACTCGTTCGTCGCGGTCTACACGACGGCGATGTTCGTGACCGACCTGATCACGGCGATCCTCCTGTTCGCGCAATACTCGATATTGCGCTCACGGGCGATCCTGATCATCGCGAGTGGCTACCTCTTCACGGCATTCCTGATCGTCCCGTACGTCCTCGCCTTCCCGGGCGTTCTCGCACCGAATGGGGTGATCGGGGGGCTGCAGACGACGGCGCACCTCTACCTGCTCTGGCACTGTGGGTTCCCGCTCTTCGTGATCGGCTATGCCCTGACCAAGGACCGGGAGCGGGAGCGGCGCGCGTCGCTCGAGCGGGTGGGACCGGCGATCCTTCGCAGCGTCGCCTGGACAGCGGCCGGGGCCGTCGTGGCGACCGTCGTCGCCCTGCGGGAGGATGCCCCGCTGCCGCGCATCATGCTGGATCAGCTTCGCTTCGTGCCGGAGTGGCCCTACGTCGTCGGGGCACCGATCGCGGTGCTCTGTACGCTGGCGCTGGTGGTGCTCTGGCGGCGGCGGCGCTCGATCCTCGATCTCTTCCTGATGGTCGTGCTGTGCGCGTACCTGATCGAGATCCCGCCGCACTACTTCCCGTACCCCGCGCGGTTCAGCACGGGGTGGTACGCGGTGCGCGTCACGAGTCTCATCTCCAGCAGCATCGTGCTGGTGGTGCTGCTGTACGAGATCACGGCGCTCTACGGCGGGCTCCTCGCTGCCGTGCGCCGCCAGCGGCGCGAGCGGGAGGCGCGCCTGATGACGGGCGACGCGGTCGCGGCGTCGATCGCGCACGAGGTGCGCCAGCCGTTGACCGCGATGGTGACGACGGCCGACGCGGGCCTGCGATTCCTCGACCGCGCGACGCCGAACTTGGAGAAGGCCAAGGAGGCCTTCCGACACATCACCGCGGACGGCCATCGGGCCGGGGCAGTCGTCGCGACGCTGCGCGCCAACTTCAAGTCCGACATCCGGGATCGCACCGCGTTCGACGTCAATGAACTCATCGAGGAGGCCATCGCGCTCGGCCGGGTCGAGCTCCAGCAGCACGCGGTGATGGTCCGCGCTGAGCCGGGCAAGTCGGCGCCCTCCATCGAGGGGAACCGCGTGCAGTTGCAACAGGTGCTCCTCAACCTGATCCTGAATGGCATCGACTCGATGACCGCGACCGAGGGACCCAGGATCCTGACCGTGAAGTGCGAGGCACACGAGAGCGAGCACGTCCTGATCTCGGTCGCCGATACCGGGGCCGGTATAAGTCCGGAGCACGCGGATCGGCTCTTCAACCCGCTCTTCACGACGAAGGCCGGCGGCATGGGGATGGGGCTCTCGATCTGCCGCGCGATCATCGAGGCGCACGAGGGTCAGCTCTGGTTCGCGGCGAACGACCCTCGCGGCGCCATCTTCCAGTTCACGCTGCGCGCTCATCGCCCGGCGACCGCCGACGCCTGATCAATCGCGTGTGTTGCGAGGAGCGACCACGGGGATCCCGAGCGTACCGGCCATCCGGACCAACTCGGCGAGCGAGCCGGCGGCCATCTTCCGCATCAGGTTGCCCCGGTGGATCTGAAGCGTGACCTCGCTGATGCCGAGCGCTGCCGCGGCCTGCTTGTTGAGCAGACCGCTCGCGACGAGCGGCAGGACATCGCGCTCACGCGGCGTCAGGCTCGCGAACCGTGCACGCAGTGCCTCCAGCCCGGCATCCCGGCTCCGCATCTCGCGGTCACACGCCAGGGCCGCGTGGACCGCCCGCATCAGATCCGTCCCGCTGAACGGCTTCGTCAGGAAATCGACCGCACCCGCTTTGATCGCGCGCACCGAGGACGGGATGTCCCCGTGCCCGGTGACGAATACGATGGGAGGGTGACGTCCGCTCCCGATCCGCTCCTGCAGCTCCAGCCCGCTGATGTCCGGCAGCTCGACGTCCAGGATCAGGCACGCCGGCACATCGGGCGCCGCGTAGGCCAGATACTCGGCGGCGGACTCGAATGCGACGCTCTGGAGGTCGAAGCTCGACAGCAACTCGCCCAACGACTCGCGGATGCGGCGGTCGTCGTCCACGATGATCACGATGTGGTCTGGCGCCATTCGCGCTCGCAGTGCGGCTCAGGGTCACACAAACATGGCACCGCCCTACTCGATGCGCAGGCTCTGCTCCATCGCGTAGCACTGGTCCCATATGTAGACGTCGAACGCCGCGAGCCGCGCGGACCACTTCGGGGTGAGCGCGTTCACGCAATGCCGCGCGACGCGGTCGATGTAGTCGTCGAACACCGCCCAGGGATTCCCGGCGTCGAGGGGGTTCAGGCCCTCGCCGGGCTTGGTCGCGGTCAGCGCGGCCGCGGCGGCGGCCTTGAGATCCCGGTTGAACTCGGCTTGCGCCTCGACATCGGCGTGTGTGCCCGTGCGCGCCACGTGTCCGCCGACCAGCGTCTCCCAGTCCATCCGCGCGATCTCCTCGACCTGCGCGACATGGCCCTGGATGTCCTGGGCGAGCGCGAACCGGCGCCACGGCATCCACCCCGGAAAGACGACGTCGACGACCATGAGGACGCGCTGGGCCGGCGCCTCGATGAAGATGTTGCCCGGCTGGTGCCCGTTGCCGTGATACGAGAGCTCGAGCACCTGCCCCCCGACACGCAGCGTGTGGCGCTCCGAGAAGGTGACCGTCGGCAGCGGCCGCTCCGGGTCGGCGGCGCGCCGGAGCAGCCGCTCCGTCTCGGCGTGCGCGACGATGATCGGCTGACCGCCCAGCGCGCGGGTGCCGCCGATATGGTCGCGGTGCGAGTGGCTGTACACGACGTGCGTGATCGGCTTGTCGGTCACCTCGGCGATGGCGGTCGTGATCTGCGCCGCGAACGCCGGAGGCGCGTCGATCACGACGACCCCGCTCTCGTGGACGAGGAACATCGACTGGTAGGCGTTGTCGGTGATGAGGTGCAGACCCTTGCCGAGGTCTTGCAGGCGATACGCCTTGCCCGCAGGGAGTGCCGGCCCGTTTGCCGCGGCGGGGACGTCGAAGTACTTCTCGGTCCGGACGCCGATGGGGGCGATCTCCGCGGCCTCCGCTGTCCTGGACGGCGAGGCTTCGGTGGCGGTGCACGCGCCGACGGTGACCAGCGCCGCGCAGCAGATGGTGTGGACGAGTCGGTCGAGCATTGGATACTCCGGCGTGGATGTCGGCTGTGATCGAGCGTTTCACGCGTTCGCGGCACGTACGCGAATCTCAGCGCGCCGTGGAGCCGCATCCATAGGACGTTGGTATTGGCTGGGCAGCGGCTCATCCGGGTCCTCCGACGAGGACATCCTGCAGAATCTGGACGTGCACGACCGGACGGAGGCGGTGACGACGGCGCTCCGGCGGGGGTTCATTCGGTTGGACTGAGCAGCCGAAGATCGCGCCGAGCCGAATCAGTACATCTTCTTCAGCTCCGAGTAACCGCCCTTCGTGCGGAGCGTCACCGTGACGCTCGCCCGTGAGCGGTTGCGCCAGAACCAGCCGTGCGCGCCGTCCATCGCAGCGACGAGCTCGCCCTGGTCGCCGGACACTCCGGTGCCCTTTCTATAGTTGTAATAGCTGTTCGGCGCCCCGGTGGAGTCACCGTGCGTGTCGTGGTTGACCACGCCGCCGGCGACCGACCATTCGAACTGCGCGCGTGCTCCCTTCAGCATCACGAGCTTCACTTCCTTGCCCTCGTTGGGTGCAAGAGGGATCTCGGTGACGTGCGTCCAGCCGGAGTCGGCGGGCGCGCTCGCGGTTGCGGGTGCTCCCGCTGACGTTGGCGCCGCCTGGCCGCCCGCGGCGGCCGCAGACTCGGCAGCGTCGGCCGCTGCGGCTTCCTTCGCGAGCGCGACCTTGAGCTCGCCCATCTCGGTCAAGCCGAGCACCCGGCCGGCACCGGTGATGTCCACACCATACTCGGCCGGCAGCACCGCCACGACGAGGATCACAAGCGCGGTGACGAGCGCGATCACCGTGGAGCGCAGCAGCCGCTGCGATGAGGGAAGTGCATTGATGTCGGGAGTATCCGTGATGGGCATCGTGTCTCTCCTTTAGGCTGCGTCGATGATGAAGTAGCCCGCGAGCTGATAGCCCGCCAGCAGGAAGCCAGCCGCCATCATCGCCACGTTCGCGCCGTAGGCATGCCGCATGAAGCCTGGGGTGCGCCGCCAGTAGTTCATCGCGATGAGGATCCCGGCGAGCGCGAGCAGCTGCCCGAGCTCCACGCCTACATTGAACGCGATGAGGTTCGGCACCAGCCCGTCGGGCGAGACGCCATAGTCCAGGATCTTGGTCGCAAGCCCGAACCCGTGCACGAGGCCGAATCCCAGCGTCGCCACACGCGCATCGGGGTTCACGCCGAACCAGCGCGGGAACGCCCCGAGATTGTCGAGCGCCTTGTACACGATCGAGAGTCCAATGATGGCATCGATCAGGAACGCACTGACGCTCACCTCGGTCAGCACACCCGCGATCAGCGTGACCGAGTGCCCGACGGCGAAGAGCGTCACGTAGAGCCCGATGTCCTTCAGCCGGTAGAGGAAGAAGATGACGCCGAGCAGGAAGAGGAGATGGTCGTAGCCGGTCACCATGTGCTTGGCGCCCAGGTACGTGAACGGGATGAGCAGCACTCCCGACACCTGCTGGATGTATCCCTTGTCACCCGCGGTGACCCCGTGTGCCCACGCCTCGGTGGGCAGGCCGATCACCAGCAGCAGTACGGCCGCGCGCAGCAGCCAGGGTGAAGATCTCGTGATCAAGTCGGGCGAGCCTCCAGTTGAAGAGCATCAGTGTCGATCGCCAACTCATCCACCGGAACGCCCGGCGTGCGATCGCCGAAGAGCCAGTAGAGCGCCGGCAGGACCAGCATATTGAGCGCCGTGGCCGAGAGTAGCCCACCGAGGATCACGATCGCCATCGGCGTCTGAAGCTCATTGCCCGGCTCGCCGCCGCCCAGCGCCAGGGGGATGAGGGCAAGGCCGGCGGTCAGCGCGGTCATGAGGATCGGCGACAGCCGCTCCAGCGATCCCCGCAGCACGACTTCCCGGAACGGCACACCTTCGGCGAGCAGGTGCCGGTAGTGCGACACGAGCAGGATGCCGTTCCGCGTCGCGATGCCGAAGAGTGTGACGAACCCAACAAGGGACGCGATGCTGACGATGCGGCCCGTGATCGCCACCGCGATCACGCCGCCGATCAGGGCCAGCGGCAGGTTCACCATCACGAGCGTCGCCGTCCGGGCCGACCTGAACTCCGCAAAGAGTATCAGGAAGATCGCCGCCACCGACAGCAAGGAGAGAGCCGACAGCGTGCGCGTCGCATCCTCCTGGGCCTCGAACTGTCCGCCATACTCCAGGTGATACCCGGGCGGCAATGTGACACCGGCAGCCACCGCTTCGCGAATGTCGGCGACCGTGCTGCCCAAGTCACGACCCGCGACGTTCGCCTGCACCACGATCTTCCGCTGGACGTTCTCCCGGGACACCGTGTTCGGCCCTCGCTCGCTCACCACGCGTGCGAGCTGCCCGAGCGGCACGCGCTGGCCGGACGGCGTGTCGAACACCACGCGGGCGATGGACGCCGCGTTCTCGCGCATCGCGTCCGGGAACCGCACCACCAGGTCCACACTGCGCCCCTCCTCGAGGACCTGCGATACCACCTCGCCGTTGAACGCGACGTCGATGGCGGTGGCCAGGTCGCCGACGGTCATCCCGTGCCGCGCCAGCGCGCCGCGGTCGGCCTCGATGCGCAGCTGCGGAACGTCCATCTGCTGCTCGAGCTGGAGATCCGCGACGCCCGGCACGGCCTGCATCGCATCCCGCACACTCGCGCCGACCTGCCGCAAGCCGCCCAGATCCGGCCCGAAGATCTTGACCGCGATGTTCGCGCGGGTGCCCGACAACATATGGTCGATGCGATGGCCGATCGGCTGGCCGATCGTCACGTTCGTGCCCGGGATCGACGAGAACTCCCGGCGCAGGTCGGCGAACAACGCCTCCTTGTCGACCTCCTCCTTGAGCGTCACGTCGATCTCGGCGGCGTTCACCCCCTGCGCGTGCTCATCGAGCTCGGCTCTGCCCTGCCGGCGATCGGTCATTCCCACCGCCGGATTCGCGAGCAGTATCCGCTCCACACGGTGGCCGATCGCATTCGACTCGGCGAGCGATGTGCCCGGCACGGTGACGACGCTCACGGTCAGTGCCCCTTCGTTGAACTCGGGAAGGAA
>JANNLH010000034.1:0-13355 GCA_031396725.1 Gemmatimonadaceae bacterium
CAAGCCGAAGAAGGTCGCGATCACAGCGTGCATGCGGCGCCTCCTCGTCATCCTCAACGCGATGGTCCGAACGGACACGCGGTGGCAGGCCGACCGGCCCACCACCGCTTGACTTCCAACACAGCCACTCCGTGGTGAACGGCAGGATCGTCCTACGGCCTCGTGGCGATCCCCGCGAGCGCAGCCCGCACCTCCGGCCCGTCGAACTTCTCCAGCGCACTGATCGCCCGGCGCCGGAGCGCCGAGAGCTCGCTCGAGGCCGCGATCGTCAGCAGCTTGTCGCGCGACGGCTTCGAGCCCTCCTGCGACATCGCGCCGATCACCGCGCCCTTCGCATCGGTGTCCTCCACCGCATCATACAGCGCGGCGAGCTCGGCGCCGGTCGCGCCGGCGCGCTCCGACAGGGAGATCGCCCGGCGCCGGAGCGCCGGCGTCTCCTCCCGGTTGCGCGCCACGCTCATCAACCACTCCGCGTTGGCGCTGCCGCCGACCGTCGCGACCGCCGCGAGCGTTGCGTCCTTCGTCCTGTCATTGGTGAGCGAGCGGTACGACTCGCGCAGCAGCCGGGCATCGGCGCCGGTCGCGAGGTCGTTGCCGAGCCCGCTGATCGCGGCCGCCCGCAGGTCCTCGGGGAGCCGGGCGTCCGCGACCGCGCGGCGCAGGAAGTCGCGGGCACGCGGGTCGCCGCTGCGCGCCAGCACCTTGGTGGCCTCTCGGCCGAGCCAGGTGTCCGTGCGTTCACCCGCGAGATCCGCGAGCGCCGCGATCCCGGCGCCGCGCGGCAGCCGGATCAGCGTGCTCACCGCCTGCTGCCGCACCGTCGGCGCGTCGCGCTCGTCGCGCGCCAGGGCCGTCAGCGCCCGCGACGCCGACTCCACCGAGGCGTCGGGGCTCCGCGCCAACCAGCTGATCGCACTGCGCCTCGTCTCGCGCGGCCGATCCTGGTCGCGCGCGATCGCGAGCAGTCCCGGGGTCGGCGTCGCCGAATCGGCCATCACCGCCGGCAGGATCGCGTCGCGCGCGGGACGCCCGTCGCCGCGCGAGGCCAGCTGCAGCAGCCACGCCGACGCTTCGCGCGCCGGCACGGCACCCAGGTCCGTCGCATCCTCGGCCCGACCCAGCGGCCCGATGAACGTCTCGAGACGGACGACCTCGCGCTCCGCCATCGTGATCACCACGCGCACCGGGCCGCGCGCGCACTGCGTGTGCATCGCCGGGTCGCTCGAATTGATGGTCCCGTACCACGAATCGTCGCCCGTGCGGAAGAAGCGCTGTCCGTCGCCGCAGGCGTCCTCGCGCGATGCGAAGTGAAACTGCAGCGTGCCGTTCGCGGTCGCGCTCACGCGCCGCTCGAGCCCGCTCGTGCCTTGGGCCCCGCCCTGCGCGCACGCGCTCCCCACGGTCGCCGCGCTCAACGAGAGCGCGGCCAGGGTCATCAGGATCGGTCTCATTTGTCGATGAGCTCCAGGAGCAGCTGCGTGGTGCGCGGGTCCTTCTTGCGGCCCAGCGCGGAGATGGCGGAGCGACGGAGCTGCGGGTCGGTCCCTCTGCGCACGATGTCGATCAGCTTGTCGGTCGCCTCGGGCTCCTTGCGGTCGCCAAGGGTCGAGACGATCTGCTGGCGGACGGTGCGGTCGGAGGCGTTGTCATAGAGTCGCGCGAGTGATGCGATCGGCAGGTCGCGGCCGAGTCGCGAGACCAGCGTCGCGCGCACCTCCGCGGACTCCTCGTCACGGCTGACCAGGTCCATCAGCCAGCGCTGGGTCGGCTCGTCCTGCGCCCGCGCCAGCACGGCGACGGCGCGCGAGCGGAGTCGCTGCGTGTCGAGGCGCGGATAGGCCCCGCGCAGCCACGCCGCATCCTCCGGCGAGATGCGCCGCTCGTTCGACGAGGTGCTCATGTCCCAGACGCCGGCGGCCTGACCGGCCACGGCCGCCGGGGCCGCCGCACCGCTCACCGAGGCCTGCCCGGGCCGCGGCGCGGGCGTCGGACGCTCGGCCGGACGCGGCGCCGCCGCCGGAGTGGGCGGGGTCGGCGGCATCGGCGAGACCACCGTGACGCGATCGCAGTTCGGACCGGCGCAGGCGTAGCTCTGCCCGGTGGTCGAGCTCACGCTGTATGCGTAGCCACCCGACCGATCGAACGTGGAGAGCGCCTCGAGCCGCAGCGCCTCCGGCGCCTCGGTGCGCTCGACCAGCGCGCGCAGTGCGGTCTTCGCCCGCGGACTCTCGTGCGCGCCGAGCGCCCGCACGGCCGAGCGGCGCACGCTCTCCACGTCGTCGCCGCGGATTACCGCGTCGAGCGTGGCGACCACCTCGTCACCCGAGACCTTCGCGAGATAGCCGATCGCGTCGGCGCGCACCGAGGCGTTCGGGTCGCTGCGCGCGACGCTGGCGAGCTTGGCCTTGGCCGCCGCGTCGCCCTGGGTGCCGATCATCATCACGGCGTGCTTGCGCAGCGAGACCGAGCACTCGTCCTTGCGGTCGAGCACACGGACGAGCAGTTGCTGCGCCGCCTCCGGGTCGGAGCGCTGCAGCGCACTCAGCGCCGACGAGCGCACGGCCAGCTCCTCCTCGTCGCACTCGGCGGTGCCGGCCCGCGCGTCGCGGGCCAGCGCGGCCTTCGCCGCCTCGTCTCCGCGCGAGGCCAGCGCGCCGCGAACGCGGGTGGCGAGCGTCGTCGCCTCACTCTCGGAGCGCGCGTCGGGATAGCGGCTCCGGCGCGCGTCGAGCGCGGCGAGCGACTGGCGGAGCTCCGGCGTGCCGCCGATGCGATACAACGCGAAGGCCTGCCAGTAGAGGGCATCGGCCGCGTACGCCGAGGGTGGGCGATGATCGGCGACGCGGGCGAAGGACTCCGCCGCCTTGCGGTACTCGCCGCGGTTCAGGAGGGTGCGTGCCGCGCGATAGAGCGAATCGGCAGGGTCCTGCGGATACGAGCGCTGCGGCGGACCGAAGGTCGAGCCGACGGCCGGCACGTACGCGTAGCCATATCCCTGCGCCGGCGCCATCGGCGCGAGCGGGGCCATCGGAGAGAGTGGTGCTGTCGCCGCGATCGGCGCCTGCGCCGGCAGGGGCGCCAGCGGTGTCGGCGGATCCCAGGAGGGGCGCTGCTGCGCCCCGAGCGCGGGAGCCACAGGCATCGCGGCGACGAGCAGGATCGGGAGAAGTGCGGAGCGGATCGACATCAGGGGACCCTCAGTAGTCGGAGTTCGAGAGCGCGGCAGCGGCCGTGCGCAGGCGCGGCACGACGTCACGCTCGTCCATCGCCGCGGCGATGAACGTGAGTTCTTCGGCGCCGGGCCGTGTGCGCAGGCGCGCCATCTGGGCCAGCACCAGTTCCATGTCCTCGAGCATGTTGCGCAGCTCGGGGTCGGCGCCGATGGGGGAGTCGAGAAGGACGCGCGTGCGCACCAGCATCTGCCGGGCACGGGTCACGAAGGTCGAGTCGAGCGCCGACGCCTCGCGCGGCAGCGACGCCAGCAGGAACTCGGCGTCGTCGAGATAGGCCGAGGCCGTGCGCTGAAGTGGATCCGCCGGCGTGCGGACGACCGCGTTCGAGGCGAGGTCCGCTGCGGCGGGCAGCGACGAACCGTCTCCGGGAGCGGTCACCCGACCGATGCCGAAGCCCACGACGAGCGTCGCGGCGATGCCGGCCACGGCGCGCAGCCAGCGGTGCGAGCGCCGCGGGTCGGCGCTGCGCACTGGAGCAGTCGCATCGAAGTGCTCGCGCTCGATCCGCGCCCACATCGCGTCGAGCGGGGGATCCTTCGGCACCCGATACTCGCGCGCCGCATCCTTCAGGAGGTCCTGCAGTCGGTCGTCGTTCATCTCGTCATCCTTTATGCGAAGTCCGCCAGCGACACGCGGAGTTTCGCGCGCGCTTCGAACAGTCTGGCCTTGCTGGTCCCTTCGGCGATCCCGAGCATCTCCCCGATCTCGCCGTGGGTGTAGCCTTCCACGTCGTGCAACAGCACCGTCATCCGGAGCGCTTCCGGCAGCGCATCGATCGCCGCGTAGAGCCGCGTCTTCAGGTCCGGGTCCGCCTCGCGAGATGGAGCCGCGTGTGGCGCGTCGTCCTCCAGCGTTTCCTCGTGCGCGCGGATCCGCTTCACCTTCCGCATCTGGTTGAGTGCGGTGGTCACCGCGATCCGGTGGAGCCATGTGGTGAAGGCCGAATCGCCCCGGAATCCGGGCAGCTGCGCGAAGGCCTTCACGAACACGTCCTGCGTCAGGTCGCACGAGAGCTCGTCGTCCCCGCAGATGCGGAAGACCACCCGGTGCACGCGCCGTGCGTGCCGGTCATAGAGCGTCCGGGCGGACACGCGATCCCCGGCCACGATCCGGGAGATCAGGGTCCGCTCGTCCGGCCCCGCGTCCGGGGCCTCGAGGGCGATGGCAGGGGTCGTCATCTGGTTCGCGGGGTTGGACACAGGGGGGTCGGAAAGCGTTGGGCCGAGGGGTGTCACACCGGACAGGTCCCCCTCGGAATCCTCCGGGCCTCCCGCTACCATATAGTGACCACGTCCACCGGAGTCCGCTCGATGCACGCCCCCCGCCGTCTCGCCACCGTCCTCGTCCTCACCTGTTCCGGGCTCGTCGGCGTCGCCTGCGGGGGGGAGGAGAAGCCGGCCGCGGTGGCCGAAGCGCCGGTCAGCCTCGGGCACATCTTCCTGGACTCGGCGACGGGCATCGCGCTCGACCTGCCGGCCGACTGGCGCGGCCGCTACCGCAACGTGCGGGGCATCACCGAGCGGACCGAGGGGCTCCTCGACGAGCTCGCGCTGCGCTACATCCGCGCCGACTCGACCGTCTCGGCGGATTCGTCCCTGATCGTCGCGCGGGTCTTCACCGCCGACGGATACCGCCGCATCGCGGACGATTCGGTCGCGATCACGCGCTTCGGCGGGATGGCGACGCGCGACACCGAGCGCTCGCTGATCTTGACGCTGCGGCTCTCGACCGGGAACCCCTTCACCCCCGGCACCGCCGACGCGTTCGGCTACGACTCGCTGATGATCTCGCTCTTCTCGCGCCCGATCCGCGCCGGCGTGGGCAAGCCGCTGTACGACACCGCGGCCGTCAGGAAGTAGCGCTGCTCAGGAGCCCGTCAGCCGCGTCTCAGGTGCGCTTCAGGCGCGATCGCGCCGCACGAGCACCTTCTTCCCCTTGATCGTCGACGCCGTCAGCGCGGCGACGACCTCGTCCGCGAGGGCATCCGGCACCTCGACGATCGAGTGCCGCTCGAGGATCTGGATCGCGCCGATCGCCGTCGCATCCATCCCCGTCTCGTTCGCGATCGCGCCGACGAGATCGCCCGGTCGCAGCTTCGTCTTGCGGCCGGCGCCGATGTAGAGCTTCGCCACCGGTCCACCCGACGAACGTGGGCCCTTGCCAGCCGGCTTCGCGCCGTACTTCACCTCGGGCTTGGCGCCGGGCGCAGGACGCCGTTCGGCGCGCATCGCCTCGCGCTCACGCGCCGGGTGCCGCTCGCGCGCCGGCGCCGCCGCGGGGATCTCCGCCGCCTCGCCCTCCGCGTCGGCCGGATCGCTGTGCTTGAGTGCCGCCGCGGCGATGTCCATCAGGTCGAACTCCTCGGCCAGCGCCGCGATCACGCCGCGGTAGGCGTCGAGTTCTCCGGCGACGATCGTCTCGCGCAGCTTGGCCTGCATCAGCTCGATCTTCCGCGCCTTGAGATCGGCGACCGTCGGCACCGCCGCCACCTCGATGCTCTGCCCGGTCACGCGCTCGATGTTCTTGAGCATCCGGTGCTCGCGCGGTTCGGCGAGCGTGATCGCCACGCCGGTGCGCCCGGCGCGCCCCGTGCGCCCGATGCGGTGCACGTACGCCTCTGCCGCCGCGGGCACGTCGTAGTTCACGACGTGCGAGACGTGCTGCACGTCGAGCCCGCGCGCCGCGACGTCGGTCGCGATCAGCAGGTCGGCGGTGTTGGCGCGGAAGCGCTTCATCACGCGGTCACGCTGTTCCTGCGAGAGCCCGCCGTGCAGCGCCTCGGAACGATAGCCGCGCGCGTTGAGCGTCTCCGCGAGCTCGTCGACCTCGGTGCGCGTGCGGCAAAACACGATCGCCGACGTCGGCTGCTCGACGTCGAGGATGCGGCCGAGCGCGGCCATCTTGTGTGCGCGCGGCACGATGTACGCCACCTGGCGCACCTTCGCCGACTTCCCCGGCTTCACGACCTCGCGGTCGATGCGGATGACCTCGGGATCGCGCAGGTGCGTCCGCGCGATCGCCGAGATGCGCGGCGCCAGCGTCGCCGAGAAGAGCGCGACCTGCTTGTCCTTCGGCGTCTCGGCCAGGATCGCCTCGAGATCCTCGGCGAAGCCCATGTCGAGCATCTCGTCGGCCTCGTCGAGCACGACCGTCCGCACCGCGGCGAGGTGCACCGTCTTGCGGCGGATGTGGTCGAGCGCGCGCCCCGGCGTCGCGATCACGACGTCCACGCCGCGCTTGAGCGCGCGGATCTGTCCTTCCATCGACGCGCCGCCGTAGATCGGCAGCGCCACCGCGCCGAATCCCTTGCCGTAGCGATGGATCGCCTCGGCGACCTGCATCGCGAGCTCGCGCGTCGGCACGAGCACGAGCGCCGAGGTCCGCTCACGCGGCGGCGCGTCGGGGCGCAGGTGGTGCAGCAGCGGCAGCGCGAAGGCGGCGGTCTTGCCGGTGCCGGTCGCGGCCTGCGCGAGCACGTCGCGCCCCGCGAGCAGCGGCGGGATCGCGGCCAGCTGGATCGGCGTGGGCTCCTCGTAGCCGAGCGCGGTGAGCGCAGAGAGGACACGCGGGTCGAGCGCGAGCGACGTGAAACCGGCGCCCAGGACTGCTGTTGGGGTCTCGGGGGCGGCGGCTTTCGTAGGCATCCTTAAAGCTACACTCCCGACCCTCACACCTCACACCTCACCCCTCACACCTCTCCCCTCACGCCGACTCGTACGCTTGCCTCAGCCAGCCAAGCAACTCCTTGTCGATCCCGCCCGCGCTCTCGACCCGCACCCGATGGGTGCACATCGCGTTCCAGCTCCCGGACGCCTCCAGCCGCCCCTTCGGCGCGACCCCCTTCAGCACGAGCCCGATATCCATCCGTGTGGCCGTGCTCGGCTGGATCAGCCCGAACTGCTTCGAGCGCCGGAGGCTCACGTACGCCTTCTTGGGCGCGAACTCCACGTCCTTGCCGAAGGCGCCGATCGACTTCGCGAGTGCGTCGTACCAGGGCCGGAGCGCGGCCTTGGGGCCGGCGTACTGCGCGCCGACCAGGTCCTCCCCCTCCCCCGCCATCACCGCCGCGCTCTTCAGCATCGAGTGCGCCACGAGATTCGCGTAGCCGTGGGTGAGTCCGTGCTGGTCCTTCAGGTGCGAGACGATCCTGCCGTGCTTCTCCTCGCCGCTCGCCTTGGCGAGCTTGACCCACGCGTCGATGTCCTTCCCCGTCTTCTCCTTCAAGTTCTTGAGCATGGATTGGAGTTCCGCTTCTGCATCCGCCATTGGTCGGTCCTCGAGAGGGGGTCAGGCGCGCTGGGGCGCGCGGGTCCCGTACCGCTGCGTCGCGAAGCCGACGATCAGGCCGACGACCATCCCGGGAATGATGATCTCCCAGAAGTAGGGCTCGTTGTTGTTCGAGGGGTTGGGCGCGAGCGCGATCGGCAGCGTGATCAGGGCACTCGTGACGATGCCGAAGATGATCCCCGCCGTCAGGTTGCTGACCTTGCGCGCGAAGAATCCGATGATCAGGCCGGCGACGAGTCCCTTGCCGCAGGAACCGACGACGATCATCGCGATGTCCGGTGCCGTCTCCGGCGCAGAGACGAGGGCGGTGAGGCCGTCGAGCACGCCGAGTCCTGCGCCGAGCGAGAGTCCGAGCACGGGCTTGTTCATCGAGGATGGACCGGTGGGTGGTGCTTGGGTGGTGGCGGGAGGCGCGGAGGTGCGCCCGATCCCGTACCGATGCATTAGCCGTCCGCCGGTCCGTCCTTTAGATCCCGCGCCAGAGCAGGATCACCGTCCGGATCACCGCGTAGGCCAGCAGGAGCAGGATCGCCGTCTGATGACGGCGGACGAAGCGCCAGAGACGTTCGGCGAGACCTTCGCGATGCGCAAGGACCGCCTCGCCGTCGAGCCAGCGCCGGAGGTCGGCCCCGAGCTCGGCGACCGTCCGGTATCGCCTGGGGGCGTCGGGCTCCGTGGCGCGCGTGACGATCGAGACGAGCGGCTTCGGCACAGGGTCCGGGCTCTCGGCGAGCAGTTCGCGCAGGATAACGCCGAGGGCGTGGACATCGGCGCGCTGGTCCACCTCGAGCCCGCGGGCCTGCTCGGGGGCCATGTAGCCGGGCGTGCCGACTGCGGTGCCGTCAGCCGTGAGCGGGTCGCTGCCACGCGGCATCGGCGCGGGTGCGACTCCCGAGCGTGGCGCGTCCTCCTCGGCCAGCACCTTCGCGACGCCCCAGTCGAGCACCAGCACCTCGCCGAACGGACCGATCATCACGTTCCCCGGCTTCAGGTCGCGGTGGATGATCCCGCGCTCGTGCGCGAAGGCGACCGTCTCGGCGATGCGCAGCACGATGCGCAGCAGCTCGCCGCGTCCGGCGCCCGACCGCGCGTGGTCGTCGAGCCGGGTGCCCTCGACGAAGCGCATCACGTACCAGGCGCGGCCGTCCTCGAGCACGCCGGCGTCGTGCACGGGCACGATCCCCGGGTGCTCGAGCCGGGCGAGCACTCGCGACTCGCGGCGCAGGCGCTCGGCGAGCGTGCTCGCCGCGGCGTCCGCCGCCAGCACCTTGAGGGCGACCGTGCGTCCGAGCCGCTCGTCGGTCGCGCGGTGGACCTCTCCCATCCCGCCGCGTCCGACGATCTCCTGCGGCGCATAGCGCCCGTCGATCAACGGCGGCAGCGCGAGTTGGCTCCGCAGCCGGCGCACCGCCTCGTCGGGGAGAGCGCTCACGGCGCCTCGATCCCGAGAAGGGCGCGCACCTCATCGCGATACTCCGTCTCGTCGCCCGTGAGCAAGCGGACCGTCGAGAGGACGTGATCGCGCATGCGACGCCGCGCCCAGGCGAGGTGGTTCGTCACCTGGGGTGGCGGGCACGCCGAGCTCCGCGGCGAGCATCGCGTAGGTGGGGCGGCGATCGTCGGGTACGTCGGTGAGGTCGTAGCGTTCGAAGATGCGCCACGCCGGCTCGCGCGCGGTGCCCGTGCACTCGTCGCGCAGCCGGCCGGAGGCGAGGGAGAGCACGCTGCGCGCCCACTCCTGCTCGAAGAGACGCTCGATCCCCGGATCGGCATCGGCGACCTCCACCTCGGTCAGCGCGACGTGCGCCGCGCCGCCCCCGCGCTTGAGCCGGCCGGCATCGCGGAACTCGCTCCGCGCGAAGTCGTCGAGACAGGATCGCAGGAAGGGCCGGAAGCGCCCGCGCGCGGCATCGTAGCGCGTGAACCAGTCCTTCTCGATCGCCTGCGCGAAGAACCCCTGGGCGAGGTCCTCGGCGTCGGCCCGCTCGAGCTGCCAGCGGCGCGCGAGCAGTGCGACGACCGGTGCGTGATAGGCGCGCGCGATGAGGTCGAGCGCGCGTCCCCTTGCCTCGTCCCCGGTGGACGCGAGCGCCGCGACGAGCGTGTCGCGCGTCTCCGGGAGCGGTGCGGTCACCCCGCGCGCTGCAGCTGCCGGAACTCGCGGAAGCCGATCATCCGACCCGTGGTCTCATCCCACAGCGTCAGCCGCAGGGTGCGGAGCGCGCTCCAGAGCGTGAGCTCGGGGGCCACGTGGAAGATCGGGTTCTCCTCGTGCGCGGCCTTGAGGCGGTAGTTCGGGATCTTCGGCCCGAGGTGATGCACGTGGTGCAGGCCGATGTGACCCGTGAACCAGTGCAACACGCCCGGCATCCGCAGGTGCGAGCTGCCGGTGATCGCGGCGGTCGCATAGTCCCATTCCTTGCCGCGCTCCCAGTACGCCTCTTCGAACTGATGCTGGACGTAGAAGAGCCAGATGCCGCCGGCCGCCGCGATGTAGTAGGCCGGCACGTAGAGCAGGAAGACCGACTTCCAGCCGAAGGCGAGGATCGCGATCGCGATCAACCCGCCGAGGGCGATGTTCGTGAGCCAGACGCTCCAGAGCTGCTTCGACCCGGTCGCGAGACTGGGCGAACGGAAGCGCTGCAGCACCATCATGTGGAGCGGGCCGATCCCGAAGAGCACGAACGGGTGCCGGTAGAGCCGGTACTTGAAGCGACCCCACTTCGTGAGCGCCTTGTACTCGGCCACCGTCAGCGTGGTCACGTCGCCGTGGCCGCGCCGATCGAGGTCGCCCGACGAGGCGTGGTGCAGCGCGTGGTCGCGCCGCCACTGGTTGAACGCCGTGAAGGTCAGCACGCCGGTCACGAACCCGATCGCGTCGTTCAGGCGCGGCCAGGGCAGGAACGAACCGTGGGCGCAGTCGTGCATGATGATGAAGGTGCGGATCAGCAGCCCGGCGAGCGGGATGATCAGCAGGGCCGTCGCCCACGGGGCCCGCGACATCAGCCAGTAGCCCAGGATCAGACCGCCGATCAGCATCGTCAACGTGACGAACACCTGCCAGAGCGAGTCCCGGACGTCCGGACCGGCATACTTCGAGACGATGGCGCGCCATTCGGCGGCGGCGAGCCCGGCGTCGGGCGACTGCTTCTGTGACGTGGACTCGGACATCGGCCGCTCTGGTTCAGGTGGACATCTTCAATGTAGGGCCGACGAGGGGACCGCGCTCCGCGCAACCACGTCGGAGCCCCTCGGCGCTAGTTGATCGCCGTCAGGTCGATCGTGTACACGAGGATCGAGTTCGGCGGGATGTCCCCGAACGGCGACGACCCGTAGCCGAGACTCGGCGGGATGATGAGCTGACGCCGACCGCCGACGCGCATCCCGCGCACGCCCTCGTCGTAGCCCTGGATCGCCGCACCGGTGCCGACGTTGAAGTTGAAGTTCCCCGACTGCATCAACTGGCCGGTCCTCAGGAACAGCGAATAGGTCGTGCTCACCGCCGTCGTGTTGCCGGTCGCGGGCACCAGCGCGCCGAGGCCGACGTCGATATCGCGGTAGTAGAGGCCCGTCGCGGTGCGCGTGGAGGCCGCGAGATCCACCCCGAGCGAAGGATCGAAGTTCGTGTCCTCGATCTTCGGGACGAACGGGCTGTCGCTGAGGCACGAGAGCGAGACCAGCGCGAGGACCAACAAGAGCGGAAGTCGGAGAACGCGTGACATCGGGGATCGAGGAGGGTTGGGTATGTCGAGGTGAACCCTCAAGATACCCCCTCCGAGCCCTCCGGTCTCCCTCCCCTCTTGACAGATTGACTCTACACTTGTAGTTCTACGGCTGTAGTTAGTCCTGCGACCCAGGAGAAGAGATGGCCGAACCGCTCGAACTCACCGAACTGCAGATCGCTCTGCTGCGGATCCTCTGGAGCCGCGGCGAGGCGTCGGTCGCCGACGTCTGGGCGGAGATGCACCGCGAGCGCGGCCTCGCGCAGACCACGGTCGCGACACTCCTGTCGCGCCTCGAACGTCGGGGGGTCGTGGCTCGGCGCGCCGAAGCCCGGCAATACCTCTACCGCGCGCTGGTGAGCGAGGCCGAGGTCCGGGAATCGCTCGTCGGCGACCTCACGGAACGGATGTTCGCGGGGGACGTGACGGCGCTCGTCAATCACCTGCTCACGGCACACGAGATCGCGCCGGGCGACCTGGCCCGGCTGCGCACCCTGATCGAAACAGCGGACGCGAACGCCCAGACGGACCCAGAGAACGTAGACACCCCGGAGGAACGTTGATCCCGACATTCGCGCAGGCCCTGGCGGCGTGGCTCCTCACCTACGCCCTGCATTCAACGATCCTTCTCGGCCTCACCTGGCTCATCGTCAACTCGCGACGCGTCGGCCCCGGAACGGCTGACGTGCTCTGGAAGGCCGCGCTCGTCGGTGGCCTGCTCACCGCGACCACGCAGTCGGCCCTCGACCTGCGCCCGGCCGGTTCCATCATCATCGCCCCTTCGGTCGGTGAGGTCGCAGCTGAGCCGACGGCGGCGGAACTCGCGCTCGATCGCACGACGGAGCGCGCGACGCTCCCCACGAACGAAGGAGTGATTGCGGGGACGAACGCGGAAGCGGACTCGTCCCCCCTCGACGACGCGCCGGCACCGCTCTCCCTCGCCTCACTGCTCGCCCTCGGCTGGCTCGCGGTCGCCGTGATCCTCGTCGTCGCGTACTCGGCCCGCCGGCTCGTGCTGATCGGCCGGCTCGGGGACCGGCGCGTCGTGGACGATGGCGATGCGCTGGCGCTGCTGGCCGCGCTCTGCCGCGAGACCGGGGTGATCGCTCCGGTCCGGCTCACGTCGTCCAACGCCATCTCATCACCCGTTGCGCTCGGCCGGAGCGAGATCTGCCTCCCGGCCGCTGCGCTCGACGAACTGGAGCCCGCCCAGCAGCGCGCGATGCTCGCGCACGAGCTGGCGCACCTTGTGCGGCGCGACCCGCAGTGGCTCGCCTTCGCCTGCGTAATCGAACGCGCGCTCTTCTTCCAGCCGCTCAACCGGCTCGCACGGCGCGGGATTCAGGCCTCGGCCGAGTACCTCGCCGACGACTGGGCGGCGCGCCGCACCGGCGGGGTGCCGCTCGCGCGCGCCCTCGTGAAGGTCGCCGAATGGATCCAGGCCTCACCCCTCGGCGTGCCGGTGGCCGGCTTCGCGGAAGAGCGCTCGCAACTCACCGCGCGCGTCACGCGACTCCTTGATCGTTCGATCGGCCAGGCCCCGCGCTCACGGTGGGGCGTCGCCGCGCTGGCGGCCGGGGTGCTCGCGCTGACGACGGCGTTCGCGCCGGGCGTTGCGGGCGCCGTGCGGATGTCGCAGGCAGAGCCTCGGACGCCGAATCTGGAAACGCCGCAAGGCGACGAACAAGCGGCGATACCTGCGGGCACCAAGCAGGACACGAGCGTGGTCCGCGCGGTGATCGCGCGGCTCCGCGACGAGGATGTCGATGTGCGCCGCGCGGCCGCGGATGCCCTCGGACGGATGCGAGACCCGATGGCGATCTCGCCACTCGTCGCCGCGCTCGAGGACGAGGACGAGGAGGTGCGCAAGGCGGCGCTCCACTCGCTGGGCCAGTTCCCGCGCGGCGTGCCCGCGGCGCCGATCCGCGCGCTGCTCGCGTCAACCGATGCCGACGTGCGGTCGCACGCCGTACAGATGCTGGGCGAGATGAAGGACCGCGGCTCGATCGCCGCGATCACCGCACTCGTATCGGATCCGTCACCCGACGTGCGGCAGAGCGCGCTCCACGCGCTGGAGAACATGGAAGCCCCGGTCTCCGAGGCGACGATCGGC
>JANNLH010000037.1:0-23691 GCA_031396725.1 Gemmatimonadaceae bacterium
GAAAAGGATCGCGCCCGCCAGCTCCCAGCCTGAAATGAACAGGCCCGCCGCCCACAGTGCGGCGACAAAAGCCAGCGCCGGCGGCAAAATCCGGAAGGCCCGCCGCAGATAGAATCCCCGCAGGCTGATTGCTCCGGTGAGGCTCTGCTCGTCGCCCTCTGTGTCCTCTGTGGTGACCGCCGTTCAGGGCCCAACCACTAAGACCAGTCAACCCCTCGCCACCGCCCGCCGCTCCGCGACATCCGGCCGCAACTCCGCGTACGCCGCGAGCGTCTGCTTGAGCGCCAGCCGTGCCGACATCTCCAGTTCGTACTCGACCGTCAACTCCCCGAACTGCGCCGCGGAGTGCCGCTTGAGCCGCGTCGCGGCGACGTCACCCTGCGCGTGGCGACGGCAGTACTCCCGGCAGGCCATCCAGAGGTTGTTCGCGGCGCGCCAGAGTTCCTCGGTCTCCTTCCCGCGGCCGACGGCGGCCACCGTCTCGTAGCGCGCCGTCTGCGCCTCGAGGATGCGGTCGCAATGCGCCGCGACCTCGGCGACGCCCTCGAGCTCCATGTCATCCACGCCCAGCCCGAGCACGAACGCGAGCCGCTGGTGCTGATGGCAGCTCTCCTTCGCGGCCCGGTAGAGGGCGTCGGCCGCATCCCGCACGGGACGCGACGAAGGCTGGGAGGTGCGGGCGGGAGCTTTGTTCGAGGGCATCGAAGCACAGAAGCTGAAGGGAAGTGCAACCTCACCCGGGCGCCACGGCGGCGCAAGTCACCCGCACGTCATCTGCGAGGCGACCGAACGGACGACTGGCGCAGGTCAGTGCACCACGCCGGCCCGGATCACCAGCGGCCAGCGCACCGACCGGGTCGGCGCGTCGCCCCATCGCTCCCGGAGCGCGGTCTCGAACTGCGCGATCGCCGGCGCACCGCCTGCGCCCAGGAAGCGCTGCGTGGCCGACCAGGTGCGCAGGTACCCGACGAACTGGTCGAGCGACCACTCCTCCTGCATCTCGAGGGGCGGCGGGACCTGTTCGTCGATCGGCAGGGGAAGGTCGCGATAGCCCTCGAAGATGATCGAGCGCTCCCGCGGCCAGTGCGCCGCAAGGGTCACGTCGTGGTGGAGACGGACGACCTCGTCCACCGCGGGTGTGACGCGATTGTGGCCGTAGGCGAAGGCGGCCAGGACCCCGCCGGGCTGCAGCACGCGCCGCGCCTCCGCACAGAACGCGTCGACGTCGAACCAGTGGATGGCCTGTCCCGCGGTCACCAGCTGCGCCGAGGCATCGGGGAGCCCGCACTCGTACCGCGCGACCGCATACGCGATCCTCGGGTGCGGCAGCGCATTCGCGATCTGCTCGGCACTCGCGTCGGTCGCCACGATGCGCGCGAACCGCGTCGCGAGGCCGTGCGCGACCTGTCCGCTCCCCGTGCCGGCGTCCCACGCGAGCTGGGTCCCCGGCGCGATGCGGGAGAGCCAGTCGAACAGCGTCGCGGGATAGCGCGGCCGGTGCGCGGCGTACTCGGCCGCGTGCGCCGAGAAGTGGTCGGCGAAACCGGTCGCGGCGTCCGCGGTCACGGCGCCGTCACGGCGCGGGTCGGTCCTCGGCCACGAACGCGATCCGGTCGCCGCGTGCGCTCAGCGCGAGGCGGGACATCCCACGCACGCCGAGCTCCGCGAAGTCGGCGAGCACGTCCCAGCGGCCGTCGACCCGCAGGAGCAGCCGCGAGCCGGACGTCACGATGAGCTGACCTCCCGGCGTCCACACGTGGTACTCGGCGCGCGGCGGGAGCGGCGCGATCCGGCGCACGGCGCGCGTGCGCACGTCCACCTCGCTGATCCAGTTGGTGTCGCTGGCCATCTGCGCGAAGGTGAAGGCGTCACGCCCCGGCACGCGCGTCAGCGCGCGGCCGATGTTCCGTGCGACCGTGTCGGCCTTCTCGGTGCGCGCGTCCACGACCACCAGCGCATTCGGGGAGCCGAGGACGAAGGCACCGAGGACGTTCTCCCCGACCCAGACGTGGTATCCGACCGGGCGCAGCGCCGTGAGGACGAGCGACGGCACACCGCTGCGGTCGAAGGGGAACTTCCAGAGGCGCTGCGTCGAGTCCCGCTCGACGCGGATCACCGAGAAGTGCGCGCCGTCGAGCATCGGCGTCGCCGAGTACTCGCTCTCGGGCCCGCCGGTCATCCGTTCGTCCGCGCCCCCCGCAAGCCGGGCCTGCCAGATGTCGGCCTGTGCATCTTCGCGGATCGACGTGTAGAGGATCGCATCGCCCGCGGGGGTGAACGACGGCTGGTTGTCGTAGCCGGGGCGGTCCGTCAGGTTGCGCGGCCGGCCGATGGTGATCCGGCTGCCGTTCTCGGCGATCGTCGCCACCCAGACGTCGGTGCCGCCCTGCGCGCCAAGTGCCGGTGCGCCGAACAGCGTGAGCAACGCCAGCAACGTGAGCTCTCCTGCGCGAACACTCCTCACGGACCGCATCCGTCCTCCGCCATCGATGGAAAGGGAACTCAGCCCTGCAGGATCCCGCGGCATTCGCCCAGCCCAACTCTGGCGGTACCGGGGCGCTCGCACCAGCCCCGCAGGATCACCTCGTCGCCGTCGGCGAGGAAGGCGCGCGTCTCGCCGGTCGGGAGCGCCACCGGCTCGGTGCCGCGCCACGCGAGTTCGAGCAGGCAACCGCGCGCGTCCTTCGCCGGGCCCGACACCGTGCCACTCGCGATCAGGTCCCCGGGTCGGAGGTTGCAGCCGTTGCTCGCGTGGTGCGTGAGCATCTGTCCCAGCGTCCAGTACATGCGCTCGAACGTGCCGTGGCTCAGCCGGTGCGCCGCGACGCCCTCGTCGCGCATCCGTGCCGTCCGCAGCCAGACCTCCAGCGTCAGCGCGATGCCACCCGCCGCGCGGTCGCCGGCGTCGGTGAGGTAGGGCAGTGTCGCCGGCTCCTCGGGACCGCGCGTGCGCGCCGGCACGCGGAAGGGCGCCAGCGCATCGAGCGTCACGACCCAGGGCGAGATCGTCGTCGCGAAGTTCTTCGCCAGGAATGGCCCGAGCGGCTGGTACTCCCAGGTCTGCAGGTCGCGCGCGGACCAGTCGTTCACGAGCACGAGACCCGCGATGTGCGCCTCGGCCTCGGCGAGCGGGATCGGCGCCCCGAGCGCATTGCCGAGCCCGATGAATGCACCCACCTCGAGCTCGTAGTCCATCCGGGCACTCGGGCCGAAGGTCGGTGGCCCCTCGGGCGCGCTGACCGTCTGACCGCTCGGCCGCGTGACTGGCGTGCCGCTCACGACGATGGATGAGGCGCGCCCGTGATAGCCGATCGGCATGTGCCGGTAGTTCGGCAGCAGCGGATTGTCCGGACGGAACATCGATCCGACGTTCGTCGCATGGTCGATGCTCGCGTAGAAGTCGCTGTAGTCGCCGATCTCCGCGGGCAGCAGCGCCTCGGTCTCGGACATCGGCACCAGCAGCGCAAGGTCGGCGCGGGCGCGCACCCCTTCGGGCGTGTCCGCGCGGAGCATCGCGCTCACGCGCGCGCGGAGCGCCGTCATCGTCGCCCGGCCGAGCCCGAAGACGTCGTTGAGCGCCGTACCGCCGCAGGCTTCGACCAGTTCCGCGCGCAGTCCGTCGAGATACCCCTCGTCGCGGGCGTGCTGGAGGTCGAGCGTGCGGTCGCCGATCGCGATACCGAGCCGGGGCGCGCCGCCGCCGGCGTGCCGGAACACTCCGAGCGGGAGGTTCTGCAGCGTGAAGTCGGCGCCGGGGGCGTGGGCGGACCCGACCCAGGAGCGCAGGGCGGGGTCGTGGGTCGCGTCGAGTACCGCGTTGGCCGTCGCGTCGGACGTCATCGTCAGGCCGGCAGGAGGTGGAGCGCCGCGAGGTCCCGCACCGGCTCCTCGAACGAGCAGGACCCGAACGACGCGGCGAAGCCATCGCGCGCGCGCGCGATCTCGTCGCGCGTCACGTGGTGCGCCCCCCACGAGATCGCTTCGTCGCCGACGACGATCGCCGCCGGGTCGCGCTCCTCCAGCAGCGGTGCGACCGCCGCCTCGTCGACGCCGTCGTACAGGAGCGCCGCCGCGAGGAAGACGTTCAGGAACCCGTACATCGTTCCGCGCTCCGCATCGGGGGCGTAGGTGAGCGGGTACTCGCCGCGCATCGGGTGGTGCAACCCTGCGGTCGCCTTGAGCGGGACGCCGTGGCGGGCGCAGACCGAGAGGAACCGGAGCACCGCGGCCGAGGCGGGGAAGGCGCCCGCGGTCACGCCCCCGGTGCGGATCTTGGCGCGCATCCCGCGCGTCGCGAGCTCCTGCACGAGCGGCGTCGGGTCCTCCTCCACCGGGATCTCGACATAGACCGTGAACGTCTTGTCGAACGCGGCCGCCGCGCGCCAGATGCCCGGCAGGTCCTCCGCCTTCGTCTCGATCGTGTCGATCACGAGACGCCCGCGATGCTTCTCGTTGAAGCCGGCGACGAGATCCCCCTCGGCCGGGCTCGCGAGGGCGGCGATCCGCCAGGGCCCGAGCCGTTCGCCGTCGAGGCTCACGGCGTGATGCGCGCCCTGCCCCATCGCCCCGACGGCGGCGCCGAGTTCACCCAGCCGGGCCGCCGGCACCACGAATCGACCGAGCATCGCGCGATGCGGCCCACGCCGGTAGTTCGCGTAGTTCACCGCGGCCTCCCCCATCGGCAGCGCCGCCGGCGGGAAGAGCCCCGCATAGTCGACGAGCCCGGCGAGCAGCGCGTCGAGCGCCGACGCGCTCGTCACGTCTCGCCCGGCCCGTGCAGCTGCACCGGCTTGCCCTTCGCGCGGAGCTTGAGGTTGATCATCTCGACGCCGATCGCGAAGGCCATCGCGAAGTACGTGTAGCCCTTCGGCACGTGGTACCCGAAGCCCTCGACGAGCAGGTTGCCGCCGATCATCACGAGGAAGGCGAGCGCGAGGATCTTGATCGTCGGGTGCTTGTCCACGAACGCCGAGATCGGGCCGGCCGCCGTCAGCATCACGCCGAGCGCGAGCACGTTCGCCACGATCATCACCCAGACCTGCTTGACCATCCCGACGGCGGTGATCACCGAGTCGATCGAGAAGACGATGTCCACGACCATGATCTGCGCCACCACCGCCGCCAGCGACGTGGCGGCCGCGGCCGCCGTCTGTTCCTCGTGCCCGCCTTCGAGCTTGGAGTGGATCTCGTAGGTCGCCTTCCCGATCAGGAAGAGCCCGCCGATGATCAGGATCAGGTCGCGACCGCTGAAGTCCATGTCCATCACCGAGAACAGCGGCCGCTCGAGCCGCATGATCCAGGCGATCGAGAGCAGGAAGAGGATGCGCGTCACCAGCGCACCGATCAGTCCCAGCGAGCGCGCCTTCGCCTGCTGCTCCTTCGGCAACCGGGACGCCAGGATGGCGATGAAGATGATGTTGTCGATGCCGAGCACGAGCTCGAGCGCCGTCAGCGTCAGCAGGCCTACGATGATCTCGGTCTCCACCCTATGCGCCCCCTCGGATCGTCATCGTCCAGCGCCGGGGCTCCCCCGGCGTCAACCAAGTCGCGGACTGCCATTCGCCCAGCGCGTCGGAATGCCGGTCCGGCGCGCCGAGCGAGGGCCGCAGCGCCAACACCGGTACCCCGCCGCGGCGGAACGGCACGCGCAGGCCGCGCATCGACTCCTTGCCGCCGCGGTCGATCACGACGCCGCAGAACGGCAGCCCGGCCCCGTCGCAGGTGATCGTCAGCCGTTCGTCCCCTTCCAGCACCTGGATCATCGTGCGGCCAGCCGCCAGGTCCACCCAGGCCGACACCACCATCTGCTTCGGCACCGACCAGGGCTTCGAAAGATCGCGCGGCACCCCGTCGAGCGTCAGGCGCGGCCAGACGCCCTGGATGTCGCTCGGTTTCCCCGTCGGCGTCGCCCGTCCGAGCGACGCGATCCGCAACCGTGCCCCTTCGGGCAGCAGGAGCCGCGTCGCCGAGGTCAGCGGGAAGAGCATCAGCGCGCTCCAGAGGAACGGCACGCGCTCCCGGCCGGTGGCCAGCGCCTCGTAGCGCGCTTCCACCACGCCGTCCGCGCGCACGAGCAGCGTCCGCGTCAGCACCCAGGGCATCGTCTCGCCGCGCCAGACACAGGTGACGCGATGTCCCTCGGTGTCGGTCGCCACCAGGGCCTCGATCGGCTGCAGTCGCGCTTCTCCGCCGTACGGGACGACCTTCTTGCCGAAGCCCTTCACCCAGTCGGGGATCCGGCCCCCGCCCGCCGACGGCGCACATTCGTCCCAGCCGGCGCCGGCGAGCAGCGACGCATTGGCGCGCGGTGCGGAGTTCTCGTCCCCCTCCAGCAGCCACTCGCGCCCGAACAGGTGGAGCGACCGCACGCGGCCGCCCTGCATCGGCACGACCTCCACCCGGGCGTCGCCACCCTCGAGCGCGACGAAACCCGGCGGCTCAGACGATGGAAGCAACGTCGACGCCGCGAGTGGCCAGCACGCGGGCGACCGCCTCGCCGATCTTGTTGTTCGGCGTGCTCGCACCGGCCGTGATGCCGACCCGCACCGGACCCTCCATCGGCAGCCAGTCCGTGGTCTCGAGCTCCTTGCCCGTCGCGAGGTCGCGATAGCGGACCGTGCGGTGCGCGGGATCGATCCCCGCCGCATCCTCCACGTGGAAGGTCCGCACCCGTTCGGCGCAGAGCGCCGCGAGCGAGATCGTGTTGCTCGAGTTGTAGCCGCCGATCACCACCATCACGTCGAGCGGCTCGGTCAGCAGCGCGTTGACCGCGTCCTGCCGGTCCTGCGTCGCCGAGCAGATCGTGTCGAAGGTGCGGAAGTGCTCGGCCCGGTGCGCCGCGCCGTGCACGCGCTCCATCGCCTGCCCCACCGCCTCGCCGATCGCGAGCGATTCGCGCGCCAGCATCGTGGTCTGGTTCGCGACTCCCACCCGGAGGAGGTGCAGGTCGGGGTCGAAGTGCGGGCTCGCCGCGTGCGCATACTTCGCGACGAAGGCCTCCCGCCCGCCCGGGAACCGCCCCTCGATGTAGGCGATCACGTCCTCCGCCTGCGCCATCTCGCGCACGACGAGGTAGGTGCCCCCGGCGTACTTCTCCACCTGCGACGCGGTCGCGCGCGTCTCCTCGTGGTAGTACTTGCCGTGGATCAGCGAGGTGAAGCTGTCGCGGGCGTAGGCCTCGACGCGCTTCCAGACGTTCAGCACCGAGCCGCAGGTCGTGTCGACCATCACGCAGCCTTTCGCGCGGAGCGTGTCGAAATCGTGGATCGTGACGCCGAAGGCGGGCAGGATCACGACGTCGGCGGGCTCCACCTGCGAGTAGTCGAACCCCGTGTCGCTCGGCTTGAGGAACACGACCCCCATCTCCCGCAGCTTCGCATTGACGTGCGGGTTGTGGATGATCTCACCGGCGAGGAAGATCCGCTTGTCGGGGAACTTGGCCCGCGTCTGGTAGGCGTACTCCACCGCCCGCTCGACCCCGTAGCAGAAGCCGAACTCCTTCGCGAGCCGGATCGTGACCGGACCCGCCGTGAGCGTGTGCTCGCGGGCGAGCAGCAGGTCCACGAGGTGGCCGTCGTAGTCGGCCGTCAACGTGGCCTCGACCTCGGACTTGAGGCCGAATCCCTTCCGGAAGTAGGTGGACTCTGGCGCCATGGGAGGAAGATAAGGGTGCGGGGGAGGCCGTGCTCGGGTGGAACGACCTCGGGGACGGCTCGCGCCGCGCCGCGGTGTAGCGTAAGTTCGCGCCCAATGTCAGACCACTTCGACCTTTGCGTCATCGGCAGTGGGCCGGCCGGCGAAAAGGGTGCCGCCCAAGCGGCCTATTTCGGCAAGCGGGTCTGCCTTATCGAACGCGCGCCGAAGCCCGGTGGTGCCGCGGTCAACACCGGGACCATCCCGTCCAAGACCCTCCGTGAGACGGCCCTCTACCTGAGCGGCTTCCGCCAGCGCGGCCTCTACGGCATCGAGTACCGGGTCAAGTCGGACATCACGATCGGCGACTTCATGCATCGCGAGCGCGCCGTCGTCGACAACGCCTGGAAGGTCATCTCGCGCAACCTGGAGCAGCACGGCATCACCTGCGTCCAGGGGCAGGCCTGCTTCACGGCCTCGGACACGGTCGAGGTGACGCGCTACAAGGAGGAGCCGCGGCGCATCACCGCCGAAGTCTTCCTGATCGCCACCGGGTCGCGCCCGGTGCATCCGGCGGAGATCCCGTTCGACGGCGCCGTCGTGGTCGACAGCGACGACGTGCTCTCGCTCGCCGCCATCCCGCGCCGCCTGGTCGTGATCGGCGGCGGCGTGATCGGCTGCGAATATGCCGGCATCTTCGCCGCCCTCGGCGTGAAGGTCACGCTCGTGAACGCCCGCGAACGCCTGCTGATGCAGCTCGACACCGACCTGTCCGACGCCCTGCGCGTGGAGATGACGCGGCGTCTCGGCGTGCAGGTCGTGCTCGACGCCGTCGTCCGGGAGGTCCGCACCGACGGACGGCTCGCGAGCGTGACCCTCGCCGACGGCCGCACCATCGACGCCGACTGCGTCCTGTACTGCGCCGGGCGCGAGGGGAACACGCACGATCTCGGACTGGCGGCGGCCGACGTCGAGGTGAACGCGCGCGGCTTCATCCGGGTGGACCCGCAGTTCCGGACCACGAGCTTCAACATCTTCGCCGCCGGCGACGTGATCGGCTTTCCCGCGCTCGCCAGCACCGCGATGGAACAGGCCCGCGTCGCGATGTGCCACGCCTTCGACCTGCGCTACAAGTCGCAGGTCTCGCCCGTCCTTCCCTATGGCGTCTGGACCGTCCCCGAGCTCGCCACGGTCGGACTCGGCGAGGACGAGGCGCACGCGAAGGGCATCCCGGTCGAGATCGGCAAGGCCTCGTTCCGCGGCAATCCGCGCGGCCAGATCATCGGCGACACCGAGGGATTCGTGAAGCTCGTCTTCCGCACCGACGACCAGCGCCTTGTCGGCGCGAGCGTGATGGGCGAGGGCGCCTGCGAGTTGATCCACGTCCCGGCGGCGGTGCTGCAGTTCGGCGGGACGCTCGACTACTTCATCCAGAGCGTCTTCAACTATCCGACGCTGGCCGACTCCTTCAAGTACGCCGCGTACGACGGGCTCCAGCGGCTGCAGAAGCGCGTCAGCAAGGCGATGGAGGCGCGGAGCCGCTCAATGAGCCCGATGACCGACGACCCTATGAAGGGATCAGGAACGGCCTGAGCGCGTCCTTCACGAACCCCGGCAGCGGCCGCTTCGTGATGCTCGCCTTGTCCACGCTCACCACCGTCAGCGACGCCGACGCGCGATGCGCGCCGTCCGCGGCATTGTAGGCCTCGAACCGCATCGTGATCGCCGTTGCGCCGATGCGCGCGATGCCGGTCCGGATCTCGAGCAGCTCGTCCATCTGCGCCGGCGAGTGGAACTCGACCTGGAACGCCTTTCGCGGCAGCTGCACGTGGTTCTGCACGCGCATCACGTCGTACGGGAGCCCGGCCGCGCGGAACATCTCGTGCTCGGCCGCCTCGAAGTAGCGGATGTAGGCACCGTAGTAGATGATCCCGAGCGGGTCGCAGTCGCTCCAGCGCACACGTTCGCGCACGGCGAAGGGGAGCGCGTCCGGCGATGGAATCACGAGAGGCTCATGAGAGGGGTCACGCGGGGGTCACCTGACAGTTCTTGAGGGGAATACTTACGGTGTACCCTAGTATAGAATGCTATCGATCGGGAGACGGTGGTCCCCGGCGCCGCCTCATCTGACGAGAACCCCGGCAGGAGAACCCCATGCTGCGCACCCTCCTCGTGCCGCTCGACGGCTCCACGCTCGCGGAGCGGGCACTCTCGATCGCGCTCGACATCGCCCGCCGCACGGGCGGCGAGGTGCACCTGGTCCGGGCCCACGTCCCGCTGGCGATCGTCGGCGCGACCGCCGAGGGCGTCTTCACGCAGGACATGCTGGCGGCCGACGACATGCTGCGCAGCCGCGCCGTGGCATACCTCGACGAGAAGGCGGCGGCCCTGCACACGGAATGGGGCGTGAGGGTCGTGGCACACACCGAGGACGGCAGTGCCGCCGGGCTCATCACCCAGGTGGCCGACGAGGTGCTGGCTGACCTCATCGTGATGACCACGCACGGCCACGGCGGCTTCGCGCCCGATTGGCTCGGCTCCGTCGCCGACGCGGTGATCCGGCACTCGCACCGTCCGGTGCTGGCGCTCCCGGAGAATGACGAGCACAAGGGCCGGTCCTTCACCCCGCGGACGATCATGGTGACGCTCGACGGCAGCGAGCGCGCCGCGACGATCCTCCCGGTCGCGCGCGACCTGGCGGCGGTGTTCGGCTCGCAACTCGACCTCGTGCGCATCGTCGCGCCCTACGTGCCGATGGACGTCGTCACGACGCTCACCGCCGACCGGCCCGATCCCTATGGGATCGACATCGAAGCCGCACGCGCCAAGGAGTCGCTCGACGCGATCGAGGCCGATCTCGCGCGTGCGGGCGTGAAGGCCAAGGCCACGGTGCGGATCGAGGTCTCGCCGACCCGGGCGCTCCGCGAGCACGTCGAGCAGACCGATCCCGACTGCCTCGCGATCGCGACGCAGGGACGCGGCCTCTCGCGCCTCTTCCTCGGTTCGGTCGCCGACAAGCTGATCCGGATCGCCGCGCGGCCGGTGCTCGTGCTGCGGCCGGCGAAGGGCTAGCGCGTGTAGAGTGCCGGCGAGATCCAGGGCGCCAGCGCGTACGTCACCAGCACCTCGTACGCGCCCTGCCGGTCGATCCGGCCGGCGGTGAGGATCCCCACCGCGCCCTTGCCGTGCTTCGTCCCTCGCGCGGCCACGAGCCGATCCATCGCGTGGCCGAGCTCCTCGCCACCGCGGATCATCGCCGCGACCGCGTCTGGGAGCGGCATCGCGAGTGAACCCCCGACCCCCTCGCGACCGTCGCGGTCGACGATCACGCACCACGCGCAGGAGCGCATCCCGCCGGGACCATCGACGACGCCCCCTTCGAGCCCGACGCCGAGGTCCGCGTCGAGGGCCGCCCGGGCGGCCTCGGCGCGTGCGCGCGCGCCCGCGATCGTCTCCTCGTCGCCGAACGGCTGATCGGGCACACCGCTCGGCACGGGCCGCGCGGTGAGGACCGCGTGCGGGGCGAGCGTGAGGATGACCGCCTTGGCGGCGGCGAGCTTCACCGGGTTGCCGGACCCCACGGCGACGGTGCGGATGGCATCGGACATCCGCCGAATGTAGGGGCGGCGCGCTATCTTCGCCGCGTGCCCTCCCTCCCGGATCTCACCTTCGTCGGTGGCCGCCTCTGGCTCGACTTCGTGAACACCGACGACGCACGGCTCGGGATCCGCGTCGACACCATCGCCTCGTTCGAGCGATTCGTGGGCTGGCTGGAGGCCGCCCGCGTCCTCGACGCGGAGCGCGCCGCCGGGCTGCACCGCCGCGCGATCGCCCAGCCCTCCGGCGCGGCGGCGGCACTCGTCGAGGCGCGGCGCGTGCGGGCCGCACTGCGCGCCCTGGCCGAGCCGGCGCGAGGCGAGCAAGGGTCCCGCACGAAGGAAGCGGCACTCGCGGAACTGAATCGCGTCCTCGGTCGCTCCGTCGGCACCCGCCGCGTCGAGGCGCTCGGCGACGGGGGCTACGCGCGCAGCTTCGTCCCCGTCGGCGACGTCTTCGCGGGACTGGTCATCCCGGTGGTGGAGTCAGCGGTCGATTCACTGGTGAGCGGAGAGCTCGCCCGCGTGCGCACCTGCGCGGACCGCCGTTGCCCGCGCGCCTTCATCGATCTGACGAGGTCCCATACTCGGCGGTGGTGCGACATGCGGACCTGCGGCAACCGGGCGAAGGCCGGGAGATCGAGGGCGGCGCACCGGAAGAGTTAGTGGACGCGATCAGGCCCTGAACGCCGGAGAACCCAGCCCCGGCAACTCAGCCAGCCACCGCACCCTTGATATACCCCATCTCCTCGGCATACCCCCGCAACTGCGACTGCAGGATCCTCCGTCCCCGGAAGAGCCGCGACTTGATCGTCCCCTCGGGCACGCCGAGCGCGTGCGCGATCTCGGAGTACTTGAGCCCGTGCAGGTCGCTCATCACCACTGCCGAGCGGTACTCGTCAGGGAGGCGCTGGATGGCGGAGACGATCTCCTCGTCGAGGAACGAGTCGTAGAACGCGCCCTCCGGGTCGGTCTCCCCCACCGGCTCGAACACCTCGCGCCCCTCCTCGTCCTCGAGCGGCTGCACCTCGCGCGCGTCCACGCGGCGCTTGCGGCTCACGAAGGCGTGGTAGAGGATCGTGAAGAGCCAGGCCCGGATGTTCGTGCCGAGCCGGTACTGCTCCCAGCGCTGGAAGGCGCGGAGCATCGTGTCCGACACCAGATCCTCCGCGTCCTCGCGGGCGCGCGTCAGCTTCAGCGCGAACGAGTAGAGCGCGTCGAGTTGCGCCATCGCCTCGGAGTCGAAGCGCGCGCGGCGCTCCGTCCGCTCCCGCTCGGTCAGCCGCTCGCCGACGCCGAATGCACTGAGTCCTGCCGCCATCGATGCCATCGTCCTCTCCCCCGTCTGAGACTTCAGGAACCCAGGTGCGCGGTGCCACGACGCACATGGCCCGCCACGAATCGCTTGAGATCGGTCGCCACGCCGTGCATCACGCTCACGTCCCGCTTCATCCGCGCCATCGTCGTCGCGCCTTCGAGCGTCGCGACGATGAACCGCGCCAGCCGGTGCGGATCGGTGTCCTCCTCCAGCCGGTCCTTCGCCTGCGTCAGCAGCCCTGCGATCTCGTCGGTCCAGCTCCGGAACACCCGCGCGATCCGCACGCGGAACCCCTCATCCTTCTCGGCCATCTCGGTCGCCAGCGCCCCGAAGGGCGAGCCCGTCTTCATTCCACGCTCGGCCTGGATCGCCACGACCGAGTCGATGAAGACGTGCAGCCGTTCGATCGGGTCGAGCGTCGGTTCGCGCAGGATCGACAGACCACGCTCGCCGAGCACGTCGAACTGCCGCGCGAGCACTTCGTGGCCGAGCTCGTCCTTCGACTTGAAGTAGTGGTAGAAGTGGCTCTTCCCACTGAGTCCGGCGTGTTCGATCACGTCGTCCACGGAGGTCTGGAGAAAGCCCTTCTCGGCGATGAGTTCCGCCGCGGCGTCGAGGATCTGGATTCTGCGCTGGTTCACGGGCGGAAGTATTGGACCAACCGGTCCTAACCGCAAGTCGACCATGGTACTTTCGACTTAACCCTTTCTGCTTCATACTGTTACCACCTAGACAACGAATAGGACCGGATGCCATATCTGGCCCCCGGTCCGATTTATTGGTCCCTGAGTACTACCTATCCGCGGCGCCTTTTTCCCTTTCCGGGAGGCCGTCCGTGAGGTCTTCCCGCTGACCGGCCGGGTGGCCGGCCGGGAGGACCCGAGCGCGGACGGTCATTCCCCGGCTTTCCGCCGCCGCGCCGTCCGCTCTCCTGCCGCTCCGACTCCATCCACGGCCGGTCGAGCAGCTCCTGCACCTCGGCCAGCGTGTCCGCCTTGATCGTTCCGCGTCCGCCGCGGCTCACCGCGAAGCGGATCGGCCGGTCGAGTGCCGGCAGTTCCTCCTCGACCATCGTGCGCGCGAGCTTCTCCGGCAGCTGCAGTCGCACGACACCGCGCAGCGTCCCTGCCGCGGCGTCCTCCTCGATCTCGTAGTGCATCGTCACCGTGCGGTCGCGGATCAGCACCGCGCCCGGCAGCGACATCAGGCGATGCCGTTCCGCCGCCGGCACGAACGTGTCCGCATCGAACCGCAGGTTCGCCGCGCGGAAGCCGTGCAGGTCGCGCACCGACGCGAGCTGCGCGAGATACCATGCCGTCAGCTCGGCCTGCCCCATGCGCGTGGTCGTGCCCCCCGAGCGGCGCCAGACCTCGCGCACATCCTCGATCAGCTGCCGGTTGCGCGGGATCGCCTGGTGCCGCGCCTCCCCGCGCGCGAGCGCCTCGGCCAGCACCCGCCGCGCCTCGTCCTCGAGCCCCGCCGGGAACTCCTGCACCCCCTCGCGCTCGCGTTCGAGCTCGAACCCGAAGTACGACACGCGGCGCTCGAGTGCGAGCGGTCGCTCCCGGTGGTCCGCGTCGTAGACGAGCCGCGGCGGATGCGTCGTCGCGTTGGCGCGCACGAGGTCACGCGGGATCTGCGTCCCCTCAATCGCCGCCCGCGGCACGCCGAACTTGTCGGCGAAGTAGCGCAGCGTGCCCGCGATCGCGCCCCAGCTCCCGCAGACGCTCGTCTTGGAGACACGCGCTTCGTCCCCGCTCGCCGTCTGCTCGTCGATCACGAGGTCGAAGGGCTGGATCCGCGCGAGCAGTTCGATGAACCGCCGTTCGATCTGCGGCGTCGTGCGCGGCATCCTGGTCGGCAGCGGCAGGCCCACCGACCGGTAGATGCTCGCCATCGCCAGCGCCGCGTCCTCGACCGACTTCACGAGTACGCCCCGGTGCTCCGCCCAGCGTTCGATGCTCGCGTCGAACATCTGCCGCGGCAGCCCGTACACCTCACCCAGGTACCCGCACTTGGTGAACGCCTCGGCGTAGGCGTTGTACGTCGAGAGGTGATCGCTCCCCTGTACCACCAGTCCCGCGAGGTCCCGGTCCTCGCGCGTCATCCGGTGCAGCGACTCGACGCTCGCCATCACCGCCACGTACGGGAGCAGTTCGTCATCGCAATGCACCAGCAGCTCCGCCCAGACGCGATCCACCGGCATCGCCTCGACCGCCTTGCCATAGCGCGTGAGCCGCCCCTGCTCGACGATCCCGCGCGTCTCGAGGAAGCCGAGCGCCCGGCGGTAGGCGAGTTTGTCGAGCGGTACCGGCAGGTCGAGCTCATCGGCGCGCACACCGAGCGCGGCGCAGGTGAGGGCGACGCGCTCGGAGTCGCCGGCGAGCTGGAACTCGGGCGCCGTCGGACGCAGCTGGTCGAACCGGATGTCACGGTCGGAGAGGATGTACACGCGCCCGCCCGCCACGCGCCCATGCACGCGCCCCGCCATCTGCAGGATCTCGTTCGCGCCGAGATGCAGCCGGGTGAGCACGTTGCGCCCGTTCTCGACGACGTTCGCGAAGCGCGTGTCGTCGATCACGACCGTGTCGAGCCCGCGCACGTTGAGCGCGCTCTGCCCGGCCGCCGTCATCGTGAGCAGGAAGGGCTTGTCCACCTCCCCCTCGAGGAAGGGCCGCAGCACACGGACCGGCTCGCCGCCATGGTAGAACGTCACCTGCATCCGCGGATAGCGCGCGCCGACGTCCGCCGCGACCTCCTCGACCCCGGCGCGCGTCGGCAGGAACACGCCGATGCCGCGCTTGTCCTTGATCGCCTTCTGCAGGAAGCGGTCGTCGAGGAAGTAGACGGGCTTCTTCCGCTCGACCTCCACGCGCGCTGCCTTCTCCGGATCGAACGCGCTCGACTCGATCACCTCGGCCGCGTGCAGGTACTTGGCGTAGAACGCCGGATCGACCGTCGCCGAGAGCCAGATGAACCGGCACCCGGTGCGCTTGCCGAGCGCGAGGCAGAGCTCGAGCTCCGCCGAGGTCTGGTGGATCTCGTCCACGACGAGCGTGTCGTGCGGGCGGATGTCGCCGTCCTGGAACCAGCGGCGCGCGATGCCGGTCGTGACGATGACGACGTTCCAGGTCGGCGTCTCGGGGGTCGCCTCGCGCTCGCGATTCACGACGCCGACGCGCAGTTCGTCCGAGTCGAGCAGCGCCTTGGCGATCGGCTTCACCGCCAGCGTCTTGCCCGTGCCCGTGCCGGCGACGATGCCGAAGCCCTCGCGCGGCCGCGCGGTCGCGACGGCGAGGCGTTCCGCGAGCGCGCGCAGTTCCGGCCCGCGCGTGGACCAGAGCAGTGTCTCGATGTCGAGGCCGAACCCGAGTTCGATCGTCTCGCAGGCAGCGCGCGTCGGCGCGATGACGATGATGCGGCCGCGCGCTCCGCCCGATGCCACGAACGCGTCGTGATCGGGTGGGAGGTACGGATCACGAACGGGACGCAGCGACGGGTCGGTTACGGCTTCTCCGGCTTCTTCGGAGGTGGCGGCGGCGGGTCCTTCACCGCGGGGCGTGCCTCACGGGCGGCCGGCGCGGTCTGGGTGGAGGGAATCTGGCGCGTCGACGGCGTCCGCGCAGGTTCCGCACGCGGTGCAGGCTGCTTCGCCGTCAGGCCGTTCCGGACCCCGGGCAGTGCGCGCGTCGTGGTGTCCCCGCGCGCGGCCGCACGGCGCGCCGTCTCGCTCCCATTGGGGCCCCACGGATTCCGCACGTCGAACGGCGAGAGGTCCCGCTTGGCCGGGCCGAACACGAGGTAGGCATTGGCGGGCTTCTGGCGCAGCGCCGTCGTGCAGTCGGTCGGGGCGGGCTGCTGCGAGGCCGGGACGTCCGGCATCCAGACACGGCATTTCCCTGCCGGCGGCAACATCGACTTGGGGATCGTGATCACCGTTTCCCCAGCCGGCGCGCCAGCCGCCTGGCCCCGGGCCGCCACGGGGGCGGTGAGGGTCAGCAGCGCGATCGCGATCAGAGGGGAAGTACGCAAGTCAGGCACCGAAGAAGGACGAGGGAAGATACCCCGTCGGCACAGTGAGGTTCAGCCCTTGGCGCCCCGGCACCGAAGGGCCGATCAGTCGCCGATCAGTCGCCGAAGCTGATCCCGATCGCGCGCGCCGTCTGCACGACGTCGTGCGCCGGGTCCACGCGCTTGGGCGCCTTGAGCGCCTCGGCGATCGGCACCGTCACGATGTTCGGGGTCTGGAGCGCGACCATGTGCCCCCACTTCCCGTCGGCCACCGCCTGCGCGGCCGCTCCGCCGAAACGGGTCGCCAGCAGCCGGTCATACCCCGTGGGCATCCCGCCGCGCTGCAGGTGGCCGAGCACCATCGAACGGCACTCCTTGCCGGTGTGCGCCTGGATCGCCTTCTCGAGCCGCTGGGCGATGCCGCCGACGCGCCGGTTCTGGCCGGGCATCGACTCGCCGATGATCGAGACCTCGCCGCGCTCGTCGTGCGCGCCCTCGGCCACCACGATGATCGCGAACTTGCGCCCGCTCCGATCGCGCTCCATCACCGCCTCGCAGACCTTGTCGAGACTCCACGGGATCTCCGGGATGAGCACCACGTCGGCGGTGCCCGAGACCCCCGAGTGCAGGGCGATGAACCCCGCGTCGCGGCCCATCACCTCGAGCACCATCACGCGGTCGTGGCTCTCGGCGGTCGTGTGCAGCTTGTCGATGGCCTCGATCGCCGTCTGTACGGCCGTGTCGAATCCGAAGGTCGTCACCGTGCCGGCGACGTCGTTGTCGATGGTCTTGGGCACGCCGACGATGCGCATCCCCTTGTCCACGAGGCGCTGCGCGATCGCGAGCGACCCGTCGCCGCCGATCGAGATCAGCGCCTGGATGCCGAGATTGCGCGCGTTCTCGATCAGCTCGCCGGAGCGGTCCACCTCGCGGTAGGTGCCGTCGCGCTGCAGCACCGGGAAGGCGAACGGGTCGCCGCGGTTGGTCGTGCGGAGGATCGTCCCGCCGAGGTGGGCGATGCCGCGCACGGTGTCGGCGGTCAGCGGGATCACCTCGTCCTCGCCGAGCAGCCCGGCGTAGCCGCGCTTGATGCCGAGCACCGTCCAGCCGCGGTCGAGCGCGGAGAGCGTGGCCGCGCGGATGACGGCATTCAGGCCCGGGGCATCACCGCCGCCGGTGGAGATCGCGAGACGCAAGTGGCTACAGGGGGGAGGTGGGAGGTGGGAGGTGGGAGGACCTGCCACCTCGCGGTGCGATGAGAACTGCGATCACTGCTTGATTCGATCCGCGATCAGTCCGATGATCTCGCCGGGTTGCGCGTGGCGTCCCAGCTGCTTCTTGGAGAACACGAGCGCGCCGTCGACGGTCACTTCGAACACGCCGCCGCCGGACGGGGTGAGCCCCACCTCGGCATCCGGCCAGGACTCCCGCAACGCGGCCGCCAAACTGACGGCCCGGGGTTCGTAGTTTCAGACGGTGCAGTATTCGATGTTGAGGCGCATCTCGAGGAGCTGGGTGGGAGGAGGGAGGTGTAAGGTGTCGTGGGCCACTCATCCAGACAAGGAAAGTGTAACGGCGGGGGACCACAGAGGACACAGAGGGCACGGAGAACGGCCGGGCGGCGCCGGCCCTCACCCATCGACCCGGTCTATCCCTCATCGATCGACCCGGTCCATTCCTCCCCCAGCAGCCCGGTCCGCACCCCCCGGAAGGCAGTCGACGTTCTCTGTGCCCTCTGTGCCCTCTGTGCCCTCTGTGGTGAAAAGCCGTTGCATTGCCCCCACGGGCACCGGGGTCAGCGGTACGGCACCCCCGCCAGGTTCGCGAGCCGCGCGATCGTCGTATCCTGCCGCGCCATCACCCCGCGCAGCGAGTCCACCGTGAACAGCAGTTCCGAGGTGCGCGCGTTCAACTCGTTCACGGCATCCGTCATGTCGGTGATCTGCTGCAGCTGGTTGAGCTTGTCGTTCGGATCCTCGTAACAGGCGCTCGCGGAGGCGGCGGCGACGAGGCACGCTGCGGCGAGCGCGGCGCGGGGACGGGTCTGTGAACGGGGACGGGGCATCGGGAACCTCGAACGGAATGGAATGGCGCGGCGCGCGGCGGCAGGATGCGGCGCTTCGGCGGGAACCTACGCATCCTGCGCGCGTCCCGCTCGGAGGCAAGCCATGCACGCGCGCGCCGCGCTCACCCTGGTCGAACTGATCCTCGTTTGCACCCTCACCGGGCTCGTCGCCGGCATCGCCCTGCCGCGCGCATCGGGGGCGATCGACGCGATCCGGCTCCGGCAGGCAGCCTTCGAGGTCTCCGGGGCCGTCACCCTCGCGCGAGCCGCCGCCATCCGGCGCGCCGACTACGCCCGCGTGGTGATCGACGCCTCCCGCCGCGAGGTCCGCGTCGAGTCGGGACGCGACACGCTCTTCCGCCGCGACCTGGGCGCGATGCACCGCGTCGCCCTCCGCGCCTCGCGCGACACCGTCACCTACGCGCCGAGCGGACTCGGCTACGGCGTGGCGAACTCGACGATCATCGTGAGCCTCGGCGCACGCGCGGAGACGGTGACCGTGAGCCGACTCGGCCGGATGCGCCGCTCGTGGTGAGAGGGGGGGAACGCAGTAGGGCCGCCCGCACGGGCGGCCCCCTCACACCTCACACCTCCCATCCGCCCTTCAAGTCCCGAAATCGTACCCCGCCACCGACACCCGCGGGATCTCCTGTCCGATCACGCGCTCGATCGTCCGCACCATCCCGATCTCGTCGGCGCACATGAAGGTGAACGCGTCGCCTTCCTTCGCCGCGCGTCCCGTGCGGCCGATCCGGTGCACGTAATCCTCGGCCTGCTGCGGCACGTCGTAGTTGATCACGTGCGAGATGCCGGAGATGTCGAGCCCGCGCTGTGCGATGTCGGTGGCGACGAGCACCTGGACCTCGCCGGCCTTGAAGCGCGCCAACGCCTGCTCGCGCTGTGACTGCGTCTTGTCGGCGTGCAGCGCGTCGGCGTTGAAGCCCGCGTCGAGCAGGTGCCGCACGACCTTGTCGGCCCCGTGCTTGGTGCGCGTGAACACCAGGATCGAGTCCTTCTCCCCCATCTCCCGGAGCAGGTGCGTGAGCAACTCGGTCTTCTTGTGCTTCGGCACCGGATACACGTTGTGGCGCACCGTCGTCGCCGCCGCCGAGCGCCGGCCGACCTGCACCACCACCGGCTTGCGCAGGTACCGGCGCGCCAGCGCCTCGACCTCCGGCGGCATCGTTGCCGAGAAGAGCAGCGTCTGCCGGTACGGGTGGATCGTGGCCACGATCTTCTGGAGCTGGGGCGCGAAGCCCATGTCGAGCATCCGGTCGGCCTCGTCGAGCACCAGCACCTCGAGCTCGTCGAACACCACGTTCTGTTTCTCGAGATGGTCGATCAGCCGCCCGGGTGTCGCGACGATCACGTCCACGCCGCCGCGGAGCGCCTTCACCTGCGGGTCGTAGCCGACGCCGCCATACACGGAGATCACCTCGAGCCCGGTGCCCTGGCCGTACTTGGCGAAGCTCTCCTCGACCTGCTGGCAGAGCTCGCGCGTCGGCGTCAGGATCAGCGCGCGGGTGCATTTGGGCCCGCCCATCAGGCGCTCGATGATCGGGATCGTGAACGCGGCGGTCTTGCCGGTGCCGGTCTGCGCGAGCCCCATCAGGTCGCGCCCCTTGAGGGCGAGCGGCACGGCCTGCGCCTGGATCGGCGTCGGGCGCGTGTAGCCGGCCGCGCGGAGCGAGGCCAGCATCGGCTCGCTCAATCCCAGGTCCTCGAACCGGATCTGGATCGTGCTCGCCTCGGCCTCGGCCAGGCTGAGGCCGGCGGGGACCACGATCGGCGTTTCCGCGCTCGCCTCGAGCAGCGACGGCGTGGCCGCGGGGGCGCGCGTCGCCTTCTTCTTCGGGGCGGCCTTGGTCTTCGTCGTCGTCATCGTCCCGAAACCTAGTCGGCCCGCCTCAGCCGCGCAGTCTCTCGAGCAGCATCGCGTTGATCCGGCCGGGGACCTCCTCCATCACCACGTGGCCGCCGTCCACGATCCATTCGAGGCGGCCGTCCGGCAGCTCCGCGGCCAGCCGGGCGGCGTGCACCGGCCGCACCGTCCGGTCGCGCGTGCCGAAGACGACCAGTGTCGGCACCTGCAGTGCGTGCAGCTGGGCCGGCTCCCAGGGCGCCCACGGGAACTCCTTCAGCATCCGGAGCTGCGCGCGCACGACCGCGGGGAACTGCGTCGGGGCCCAGTACTCGTCCACGTCGCGCTCGCTGAACCAGCCGAGCTTGCCGTAGACCCGATACTGCACGAAGGCGATCACGCGTCGCGGGACCATCATCGCCGGGAGCTCGCCCGGCAGGTGCGGCACCATCGGGGCGAGCGCCTGCCAGGGCGGGATCACGCCGAACCCCACCGGGCCGTAGAGCTGCAGCTGGCTGACCCGCGACGGCGCGTCCAGCGCGCACTGCAGTGCGACCTTGCCCCCCATCGACTGCGCAACGATCGCGGCGCGCCCGATGCCGAGCGCATCGAGCAGCTCGAACGTCCGCGCCGTGAAGAACGCGAGGTCGTAGCGTCCGCCGTCGGCCGGCGCATCCGAGAGGCCGTGCCCGGGGAGGTCCGCCGCCACGACGCGATACCCCGCCGCGGCCAGTGGCAGGATGTTGTGGCGCCAGAGATACGCGCTGACACCCCAGCCGTGCAACAGGAGCACCGGCGACCCGTTCGCCGGCCCCGACTCGAGCACCCGGAGCGCGATCCCCGAGCGCAGCACGACCCGGCGTGCGGTGATCCCCGGCACGCCGGCCGGGAACCACTCGTCAGGAGCGAGCCGGGTGGGGATGCGTCCTAGATGAGCTCGACGGGGCGCCCCGCGAGCCGCGCGATCAGTCCGATGCGGAACGTCACGTCGGCCCAGCGCTCCTCGCCGCCGTGGGATCGCTCGAGCGGGAACATCGGCCAGACGTAGGGATTCGTGCTCCTCGGCATCGCGAGTCCCTTGTGCGGGTGCCAGACGCCGCTGCGATCGGAGTCGTCGATGAACCGCTCGTACATCTTGTTCCAGTTCTCGTTGCGGCGCAGGAACCCGAGTCGCGCCATCAGCTCGAGCCAGGCGAGCGCGGCCGGCACGTCATCCTCGACCGCGTTGCGGTGGGGGAGATGGTCGCCGAGCACGACGTGCGGCACCGGCACGAGCTGCGTGCCGATCTGCTGCACCAGGTCCTGCCGCGGCAGGGGACGCGTGAGGTAGTCATACAACAGCTCCATCGCCTCGTAGTGCTCGCTCTGGAAGAGCGGCATGTGGGCGAGGAGATGCAGCGTGTGCATCGTCGGCGGGAACGCCTCCGGGTGAAGCACCTGCTTGTTGCCGACCCGGATCCAGGGCTTCTCGGCGAGCGGCGAGCGCAAGAACTCCGCCATCCGGTCCGCGGTGCGGCGTGCGACCCCGCGCAGCCGCGGATCACTCTCGAATCCGATCCCCGCGAGCGCCGCGCCGGCGCCCTCGCGCAGCAGCTGCCGGCTCGCCAGCAGCACCTCCTCCTCGACCTTCGCCTTCGTCGGTGTGAGCTCGAAGAGCTGGGAGCGGTCGGTGTCCTCGGCCAGCAGCCGGAAGAGCACGCGGCGCGAGTGATAGAGCGGCGGCGCGTCCTTGTCCCATCCGTACTCGGTCAGCCGTCGGAAGGCCGGGACCGTCCCGACGCCCTCGCAGCGCTCGGCGCGCTGGGAGGGGACGGTGAGGATCGAGCCATTCCAGACGCCGTCCACCGCGGCCTGAATGGCGAGCTCAAGCGCCGGGGCGTAGGCGTAGGGGAGATTCGAGACACCGGGAGGAGTCCTCTCCCCGAGCTTCGCTACGTCTATGATGGCGCGATACTGAACCGGTGGTGACGCGTTATTGAGCAGCCATTCCAGCGGAAACCTGAGTGTTTCCTGCGGCGGCGGCGGCGGAGAAAAGATCGAAACGGGTGTAACGATGGGTGTTGTCACGCGATTTGGTCCGGGGCTAACACCATGTCCATCAACGATATTCGCGATTTCCGAGAGAGGTGTACCCCGCGGAAGATGTGAAGGATACCATTTTGCGTTGAAAGCGCCAGATTCACCGCGATGCGCGGTGAGTTCGTCGACATCGGGGGGGCGCGTCTCTACTACTACGCCGCGGGCACCCGGGGAGCGGGCGTGCCTGTGGTGCTGCTGCATGGTTTCCCGATGTCGTCGCGACTCTGGCACGCTGTCGTGCGCGACTTCCCGCCCGGACACCGGCTGCTCGTCTGCGACCTGCTCGGCTACGGGCGCAGCGACCCACCGCGCGAGCGCACCGTCGGTTGCGTCGGCCACGCCGACGCGCTGCTCGCCCTCTTCGACGACCTGCGGCTCACCCGCGCCTGCGTGGTCGGCCACGGCCTCGGGGGCGGCGTCGCCCAGGTGATGGCGATCCGATGGCCGAAGCGCGTTTCGCACCTCGCGCTCGTGAGCAGCTGCGGCTTCGGGGTCGCGCCGCGGCGGATGGCGCGGATGGCGCGCGCGCTCGGGCCCCTCGCACGTCACGCGCCGCCGGGACTCCTCGCCGGACTGGTGCACGGGTCCGTGGCGCGCGGCTTCGCCGACCCCGATCGCGCGCGCCTCACACTCGACACCTGCCTGCAGGCCTTCGCGACGCCGGCCGGACGCGACGGGCTCGCGCTCCATCTCGCCGCCCTCGGCCGCTGTGACAGCGCCGAGTTCTCGGCGCGGCTCGGCGAACTGCGGATCCCGACGGCGGTCATCTGGGGACGCGACGATCCGTTCTTCCCGGTCTCACTCGGCGAGCGCCTGAGCGCCGCGATCCCCGACGCCACGCTCGACGTCATCCCCGGCGCCTCCCACTTCGTGCCCGAGGACACTCCGGACGCGCTCCTGCGCCTGCTGCGGACGCTGCTCACCAGAGCGTGACGTCTCGTTCACCACGAAGACACGAAGGGCTGAAGAACGGCGAAGACTGCAAAGGCGTTCACCACGGAGTGGCTGTGTTGGAAGTCAAGCGGTGGTGGGCCGGTCGGCCTGCCACCGCGTGTCCGTTCGGACCATCGCGTTGAGGATGACGAGGAGGCGCCGCATGCACGCTGTGATCGCGACCTTCTTCGGCTTG
>JANNLH010000038.1:0-17604 GCA_031396725.1 Gemmatimonadaceae bacterium
CAAGCCGAAGAAGGTCGCGATCACAGCGTGCATGCGGCGCCTCCTCGTCATCCTCAACGCGATGGTCCGAACGGACACGCGGTGGCAGGCCGACCGGCCCACCACCGCTTGACTTCCAACACAGCCACTCCGTGGTGAACGACGCGATCTCAGAGCACCACGTTCAGCAGCCGCCCCGGCACAAGGATGACCTTACTCGGCTCGCCCGTGATGAACTTCCCGACGGACGCATCGGCACGAGCGGCGGCGAGGGCGGCGTCCTGTGTGATCGACTTCGGCACGACGATCTTCCCGCGCGTCTTGCCGCCGACCTGCACCACCAGTTCGATGGTGTCGCTCACCAGGAGTGACGGATCGAACTTGGGCCAGCCGGCGTCCATCACGCTCTCCTTGTGGCCGAGCATCTCCCAGAGCTCCTCGGCGATGTGCGGCGCGTAGGGGGCGACGAGTTGGACCAGCGGTTCCACTTCCTGCACGTGCGACGGGCGCTCGCCCTTCCGGAGCGTGTTCATGTACTCCATCATCGCCGCGATCGCGGTGTTGTAGCTCAAGGCCGGCGTGTCCTCACCCACCTTCTTGATCGTCGCGGCCAGCTTGCGCAGCACCTCGGGGTCCGGCGCGCCTGCCGCTGTACGGTCGCGCACCGAGGCCCAGAGCCGGTCGAGGAAACGCTTCACGCCGCTGATGCCGGCATCGCGGAAGTCGCCCCCCTCCTCGAAGGGACCGAGGAACATCAGGTAGGTGCGGAACGAGTCCGCGCCCCACTGGTCGATGTAGTCGTCGGGGTTCACCACGTTCCCCTTCGACTTCGACATCTTCGCGCCTTCGCGGATGATCAGCCCGTGCGCGCGGAACTTCGTGAACGGCTCCTCGAAGTGGAGCATCCCCGCGTCGTGCAGCACCATCGTGATGAAGCGCGCGTAGAGCAGGTGCAGCACCGCGTGTTCGTTGCCGCCGATGTAGGTCGTCACCGGGAGCCACTTCTTCGTGATCGCCGCGTCGAACGCTACATCGGTGCGCGGCACGCTCGGATAGCGCAGGAAGTACCAGGCGCTGTCGAGGAAGGTGTCGCTCACGTCCGTCTCGCGACGCCCCATCTTCCCGCAGGTCGGGCACGCGACGCGGTACCACTCCTCGTGGCGCGCGAGCGGCGAGATCCCCGAATCGTCCGGCTTGAAGTCGGGGATGAAGGGCAACACCACGGGCAGGTCGGCCTCGGGCACCGGCACCGTGCCACAATCATCGCAGTAGATGATCGGGATCGGCGGGCCCCAATACCGCTGCCGCGAGATGCACCAGTCGTGCAGGCGGTAGTTCGTGACCGCCTCGCCGGCGTGCCGCCCGGCGAGCCACGCGGTCACCTTCGCCTTCCCTTCCTCGACGCCGAGCCCGTCGAACTGGCCCGAGTTCACGAGCACGCCGTCGCCCGTGTACGCCTCGGCGATCACCGGCGAGCGCGCGGTCTGCCCCTCGCCCGCGACAACGCGCACGATCGGCAGCGTGAACTTGAGCGCGAACTCGTGGTCGCGCTCGTCGTGCCCCGGCACCGCCATGATCGCGCCGGTGCCGTACTCCATCAGCACGTAGTCGGCGATCCAGACCGGGATCAGGTCGCCGGTCGCGGGATTCACCGCGTACGCGCCGGTGAACTCGCCGGTCTTCTCCTTGTTCGTCTTGCGCGTGATCAGGTCCTGCTTGGCCGCCCGGTCGCGATAGGCGCGCACCGCCGACTGGTGCGCTGGCGCGGTGAGCCCATCGACGAGCGGATGTTCGGGCGCGAGCACGAGGTAGGTCGCGCCGAAGATCGTGTCCGGACGCGTCGTGAAGACCTCGATCTCCGTGCCCTTGAGCACGACCTCGGTCGTCACCGCGACCGCGGAACTGCCGGCGGCGGTGAGCGGATCGACCACGCGGAAGCGCAGCTTGGCGCCCTCGCTCCGGCCGAGCCAGTTGCGCTGCGCCTGCTTCGTGGTCGGCGACCAGTCGAGCGTGTCGAGGTTGTCGAGCAGGCGCCCGGCGAAGTCGGAGATGCGGAAGAACCACTGCTCGAGGAAGCGCTGCTCGACCACCGTGCCGCAACGCTCGCACCGCCCGTCCTCGACCTGCTCGTTGGCGAGCACAGTCTTGTCGGTCGGGCACCAGTTGACGGCCGCCGCCTTCTTGTACGCGAGCCCCTGCTTGTGCAGCTGCAGGAAGACCCACTGCGTCCACTTGTAGTACGCGGGATCGGTCGTGTCCACCGAGCGTGACCAGTCGACCATCAGGCCGGCGCGGTCAAGCTGGCGGCGGAAGTTCGCGACGTTGCGCGGGATCAGCTCTGTCGGGTGGACGCCGACCTTCAGTGCGAAATTCTCGGAGTGGATGCCGAAGGCGTCATATCCTAACGGTTCGAAGACCGTGTGCCCTTGCAGGCGCTGGAATCGCGCATAGATATCACATCCGGTGAACGCGAAGAGGTTCCCGACGTGCAGTCCTTCGGCCGACGGGTACGGGAACATCATCAACGCATAGAACGGATCCTCCCCCTTCGCGAGGTCCGGGCGATGGGTGCCGCGATCGGCCCACCGCTGGCGCCAACGCGCTTCGACGGCCGACGGGTCGTAGCCGATCGGCTCTTCAGCGACGTTCTCTGGGTAGCCCGAGGGAGCTGGCGGGACGGATGCTGTCATCTTCTATGGAAGGGAATCTGAGCAATCTAGCCGCCCCCACAGCGGGAGCCAAACGCGGCGGCGCACCGGAGGAGGTGCGCACGCACATCATCGACCTCGTCGCCGGCTGGACGGCGATCGGCGGCGGTGCCCTCTTCGGAGTGCTCCTCCTTGTCGGGCGCGAGCGCATCTCCGCGATGGCCACCGCCGGCCACCTCTGGCTGGTCGCCGGCCTGATCCTGGCGGTCGCCATCGCGGCCTCGGCTGCCGTCTTTCGCTGGATCATCTCGCCCATCGTCGGCAACCAGCTCCGCGGCCTCGCGGACGTCGCCGAGGCGATCGCCGGCGGCGACCTCTCGCTCACGCCGGAGGAGGTGCAGGAGGGGGGCCAGCTGGGCCGACTGGCTCGTGCGATGGTGACGATGTCCACCGAACTCCGGCGCCTCGCCGACCTGATCCGCGCCAATGCGGCCGAGACGGTCCACCGCTCGACCGAGATCACCGGCGGCACCGAGCACATGGCACAGGCCGCCTCGGGGATCGCCGAGACCGCGAGCTCGCTGAGCCTGCAGTCCACGGAGATGGCGGACACGATCCGCCTCCTCGCACTCGACGCCAACCGGCTGACGACGCTCGCGGCGAGTGTCGCCTCGGGCGCCTCCGACGGAATCTCCCGGAACCAGCGACTCAAGGCACTCGCGACCGAGAACCACGAGCTGCTCGACGAGAGCGCGCGCCGGCTCGACGCTCTTGCCTCGGATGTCCAGGAGAGCGCGCGCGCCACCGAGTCGCTCGCCGCCGCCTCGGACCAGATCCAGGGCTTCGTGACGCTCGTGCAGAAGATCGCGCGCCAGTCGAAGCTCCTCGCGCTCAACGCGGCGATGGAGGCCGCGCGCGCCGGCGAGCAGGGCGAGGGCTTCACGGTCGTTGCCAACGAGGTCCGCCGCCTCGCGCAGAGCTCGGCCGAGGCCGCCGAGCACACCGCGAAGCTGATCGAGGACCTGATCTCGCAGATGGAGACGGCCCGCCAGTCGAGCGCGCGATCACTCAACACGGTCGAGGCTGTCCGCGGCGCGACGTCGAGAGGCCGTCAGGCCTTCACGCAGGTCGAACTGGCAGTGGACGAGGCCGACCAGTGGGCCGGCAACATGGCGAGCACCGCGACCGCGGGGAACGCGCTGGCGGCCGAGATCACGGCGAAGCTCGGCTCCCTCTCCGCGGGCACGCAGTCCTTCGCGAACGCGATGCAGGACGTCGCCGCCGCGAGCGAGGAACAGAGCGCCAGCACCCAGGAGATCGCCGCCGCCGCGAACGCCCTCGTCTCTGCTGCTGACAAGGTCTCCGGCGCAGCAGGCATCCTCGGGGCGAGATAGTCGGGCGTCTTCACCACGGAGACACGGAGAGACGGAGCACGACGGAGGGGGCAACTGCACCGCCTTGTGAACCGCAACTACAGGTAAAGGGGGCCCGGCGGACAGCACTGTCCCCCGAGCCCCCTTCCAAGTCAGTTGCAGTGGCTTGCTTCGCCGTTCTCCGTCCCTCCGTGTCTCTGTGGTGAACGCCTCGATCCATCCAAGCCACGATCTCAGCGAGGCCGCTCGCTGGCCTTGAACAGATATGCACAGAGCTCGGTCCGGGCGCCGCGGTCGTCGCAGACCGCGAAGTCCGCCCCTTCATACGCCGTCGCCCCCGCATAGCGCCCGTCCTTCGCCACCGCGTAGAACTGCAGGTCGAACCGCGGCCGCCTGCGCGCATCGAGGAGGCGGTCCTCGGTCATCGCGATCACCCGCTCCATCGTCTTGAGGAGCGCCTGCTCCGGCGAGAGGCCCTGCCGCATGAACTCGACCGCCAGGAAGGCGCCACACGCCTTGATGTTCGCCTCGCCGCGGCCCGTCGAGCCCGCCGCGCCGACCGTGTTGTCGCAGTACTGCCCAGCTCCCACGATCGGCGAATCGCCCACCCGCCCCGGGATCTTCCACGCCATGCCGCTCGTCGTCGTCACCGAGCTCAGGTCACCGGCCGCGTTCACCGCGTTCATGTTGATCGTGCCCGTGTGGAACTTCACCCGGATGTCGTCCTCGCGATCGAGCCAGTTGTCGTTCGGATTGAGCCTCGCCTTCCAGCGGAGCCAGTCCTGCCGCGTCTTCTCGGTCAGCAGGTTCTGCGTCTTGAACCCGAGCGATACGGCGAACTTCTTCGCGTCCGGCCCCACCAGCAACAGGTGATCCGTGTAGTCCATCACCGCCTTCGCCACGAGACTCGGCGTCGCGATGTCCTCGAGGCAGGCGACCGCGCCCGCGCGTCGCGTCGGGCCGTGCATGCAGCTCGCATCCAACTGCACGACGCCGTCGGCGTTCGGGAGCCCGCCGAGCCCGACCGACTGGTCGTCGGGGTCGAGCTCCTGGATGTTCACGCCGGCGATGATCGCGTCGAGTGTGTCCTCGCCCCGGACGATCCGGTCGTACGCGACCCTCACGCCCCGGATGCCGTTGCTCGAGGCGATCACGACCGGACGCGCCCGCCGCGCACCGGCAGCAGTCGGCGCCGCCCCCTGCGCCAAGGGCGGCGCGCCCTCGGCGGCCATGGTCGGGATGAGGCTGGCCGCTCCGGCGGCGGCGGAAGCGGCGAGGAAGTCGCGGCGTGTCGGCATCGGCTGGTTTGAGGTTCGGGTGCAGTCGAATCGTAGCCATTCCGGGCCCGGTCCGTAATCGCCAAGGAAGTTGCCCTGTGAACCAGCCACGGCCAACTTCCGAGTTCGCTACTTCCGTCCTCCGAGGAACCCGATGCGCCGCCTGTTCCGCTCCCTGCTCGCCCTCGCCGCGCTCGCGGCTCTTCCTCACGCCGCCACACTCGGTGCGCAGGCCGCGCCCGCCGCCCCCGCGCTCTCCCGCTGGGAGTCGCAGGCCCGCGCGCTTCTGGAAGAATTGGTCGAGATCAACACCACCCACAGCGTCGGCAGCACGGTCGTCGCCGCCGAGGCGATGGCGAAGCACATGCGCGCGGCCGGATTCCCCGCCGAGGACGTGACGGTCGTCGAGAACGCGCCGCGCAAGGGCAACCTCGTCGTCCGGCTCCGCGGGCGCTCGCGCACACAGAAGCCGATCCTCCTCCTCTCGCACATCGACGTCGTCGAGGCCAACCCCGCCGACTGGACGCTGCCGCCGTTCGAGTTCATCGAGAAGGACGGCACCTTCTTCGGGCGCGGTGTCGCCGACGACAAGGACGAGAGCGCGATCCATCTCACGATCCTGCTCCGGATGAAGGCCGAGGGCTTCGTGCCCGACCGCGACATCATCGTCGCGCTGACGGCCGACGAGGAGGGCGGGCCCGCGAACGGCGTCGCCTGGCTGCTCGACAACCGCCGCGACCTCCTGGACGCCGCGTATGCGCTGAACGAGGGGGGCGGCGGACGCGTCGAGGAGGGGAAGAAGATCTCCAACGACGTGCAGGCCAGTGAGAAGAAGGTCGCGAACTTCACGCTCGAGACGACGAACTCCGGCGGTCACAGTTCGGTGCCGCGTCCCGACAACGCGATCTACTCGCTCGCGCGGGCGCTCGCGAAGGTCGGCGACCATCACTTCCCCGTCCACCTGAACGAGATCACCCGCGCCTACTTCTCGCGCCAGGCGACGATCGTCGGCGGCGAGAGCGGTGCGGCGATGCGCGCGGTGATCGCCAACGAGCGCGACGCCGCCGCGGCCGCCACACTCGCGAAGGATCCCGCGCACAACTCGCGGCTCCGCACGACCTGCGTCGCGACGATGCTCGAAGGAGGCCACGCGATGAACGCGCTCCCGCAGCGCGCCCGCGCGACGGTCAACTGCCGCATCCTCCCCGACGAGTCGCCGGACGACATCCGCCGGGCCCTCGAGCGCGCGATCGCGGACACAGGAGTCAAGGTGTCGATGTCCCGCGGCGCGCAGGACTCGCCCCCCTCGCCGCTCACGCCCGAACTGCTGCGCACGATCGAACAGACCACGCAGGAGATGTGGCCCGGGATGCCCGTCGTCCCGACGATGAGCACCGGCGCCACCGACGGCCTCTACCTCCGCCGCGCCGGCATCCCCGTCTACGGCGTCTCGGGCCTCTTCTACGAGAACGCCAACGCGCACGGCATGAACGAGCACGTTTCCTCGAAGGCCTTCTACGAAGGTCTGGAGTTCATGTTCCGCCTCGTGAAAAAGCTTTCCGCCGGACCTGGCATGTAGGCGTTCACCACGGAGACACGGGGAGACGGAGGAAGGACGGAGGCTGCAACTGCTTCTTGTGGGGGTGTGGCGGACGGAACTGTCCGCCGCATCCCCTTTCAAGTCAGTTGCAGTTCTCCCCGCAGTCTCCGTCCCTCCGTGTCTCCGTGGTGAACGACGCGCGACCATCCCGGGAGCAAGCGCCGGACGCGCCGCTTAGATTCAGCAGATGACCGCCCCGACACTCGCCGCGATCCCGTTCTTCGCGGACCTGCCCGACCAGCTCCTCTGGCACCTCGGCAAGATCGCCGAGCCGCACGCCTACGCCGCCGAGGACCGCCTCTTCCGCGCCGGGGAGCCGCGGGCCGCGTTCTGGGTCATCCTCGACGGCACCCTCGCCATCGAGGCCGGCTTCGGCGACCGCCCCACGCGCTTCGCGACCCTCGTGAAGGGCGACGTCGTCGGCGAGAACCTGCTCCTCCAGAGCGAGACGCATCACACGGAGGGGCGCGTCGTCCTTCCGCTGACCACGCTGCGCTTCAGCAAGGAGGCGCTCGAGCCGCTGCTCAAGGACCAGCCGCGCCTCTACGCGGGGCTGCTCACGCGGGTCGCGCGCGTCATCGCCGATCGCCTCAAGTCCGCCGACGCCTCGCTCTCCGGCCGCGACCGCCTCGCGCTCGGCACCGGTCCCACGCGCAAGGAGCATGACCTCCTCGGCGAGCGCGATGTCCCCGAGGCGGCGCTCTACGGCGTGCAGACCCTGCGCGCGATCGAGAACTTCCCGATCACCGGCGTCACGATGCGCGACTTCCCCGAGCTCATCATCGCGCTCGCGCAGGTGAAGGAGGCCGCCGCGCGCGCCAACCACGAGCTCGGCGACCTCCCCGACGACGTCTTCGACGCCATCGTGCGCGCCTGCGGCGAGATCGAGACCGGCTCGCACCACGAGCACTTCCGCGTGGACATGATCCAGGGCGGCGCCGGGACCTCGAGCAACATGAACGCCAACGAGGTCATCGCCAACCGCGCCCTCGAGCTCCTCGGACGTCCGCGCGGCGACTATGATCGCGTGCACCCGACCGAGCACGTGAACCTCGCCCAGAGCACCAACGACGTCTATCCGACCGCCATCCGGCTCGCGCTCCACTACGCGATCGGCGGGCTGCAGCAGCAGATGCGCGCGCTCGTCGCGTCGTTCCTGAAGAAGGGCGTCGAGTTCGCCCCGCACGTGAAGATGGGCCGCACGCAGCTGCAGGATGCCGTGCCGATGACACTGGGCCAGGAGTTCGCCGCCTTCGGCCACACGATCGCCGAGGACGTGGACCGGCTCGAGGAGGCCAAGGCGCTGATCCGCGAGATCAACATGGGCGCGACGGCGATCGGCACCGGCATCACCGCGCCGCGCGACTATGCCGAGAAGGTGCGCGCGCACCTGAGCAAGGTGACGGGCCTGACGCTGATCACCGCGCCCGATCTGGTCGAGGCGACGAGCGACACCGGTGCCTTCGTGCAGCTCTCGGGCGTGCTCAAGCGCTGCGCGGTCAAGCTCTCGAAGGTCTGCAACGACCTGCGGCTCCTCTCGAGCGGCCCGCGGGCAGGCCTGGCCGAGATCCGGCTCCCGGCGATGCAGCCGGGCTCGAGCATCATGCCGGGGAAGGTGAACCCGGTGATCCCCGAAGCCGTGAACCAGGTCTGCTTCGACGTGATCGGCGGCGACATCACGGTGACGATGGCGGCCGAGGCGGGGCAGCTGCAGCTGAATGTGTTCGAGCCGATCATCGCCTTCCGCCTGTTGCGCAACATCAGCGCGCTCAAGAACGCCTGCGCGATGCTCCGCGAGCGCTGCATTGACGGGATCGAGGCCAATCCGCAGCAGATGCGCGCGTACGTCGAGCATTCGATCGGCATCGTGACGGCCCTCGTGCCCGAACTGGGGTATGAGGTGTGCACGGAGATCGCGAAGGAGGCGCTCCAGACCGGCCGCGGCGTGGTGGAGCTGCTGCTGGAGAAGAAGCTGCTGACGCGCGCGCAGATCGACGAGATATTGGATCCCCGCCGCATGGCGGCGGGGACCAAGTAGCAAGTAGCAAGTAGCAAGTAGCAAGTAGAAAGACGTCCAGGATCCGGGCCGCCGCACCGGCCAACTTTCTACTTTCTACTTTCTACTTTCTACTTTCTACTTTCTACTTTCTACTCCCCCCAACCAGGCACTCCCATGGCAGGCGTAAAACTCGACGGCGCTGGCGCCTCCAAGATGAAAGCCCTCGAGGAGGCCCTGGTCCAGCTCCAGACCATCCACGGCCACACCGAGCGGATGGCCATCGACGTCAAGAACCAGCGGGGGGCCGGGATCATCCCGTCTCAGATCAAGCGCATCGCGACGCCGCTACAGGGGCAGCTCAAGGGGCAGTTCGGGATGATCGCCGACCAGGTCTCGGGGCTCATCCTCGCCTGCGGGCGCGGCGGCGGCGACCAACTCAAGGTGCGCGCGCTGCGCGAGTACGTCGGCCAGATCCGCCAGGCGCTTGAGATCGCCCAGTCCAAGGTCAAGGAGCAGCACGCGGTGAAGATCGAGACCGCGGGCGGAGACGAGTAAGGTCGCGCGGGGCAACAGGTCCGCCCGACCGCCTAAAGGGGCCTCGGACCTACGCTTGTCCGGCCGCCGTTCGCCTTGCCCCACCCGAACGGGTGGCATAGTTTGCGGAGGCTTGTGAAGTCCAGTGCAAGTGGCGGTCCGAACCGAGCCGACGGCCGCGGCGAACTCCCCCCAGCCTCAACCCCCGATGTCGATGCTGCGCCTGCGCCAGGCAGCACCTGCCCTGCTGTTCGCGGCAGTCCTGCTGGTGCTCACCGCGTGTGGTGAGACGGAGTATCCCAACTCCACGTTCAACCGCCACACGGACCTCAACACCTCGATCGACGCCCTCTGGGATCGGCTCCTCTTCTGGGGCACGATCGTCTTCGTGGTCGTCGAAGCGGCATTGGTCTTCACGATCATCCGCTACCGCAAGCGTCCGGGCGGTCCCGCGGCCAAGCAGATCCACGGCAACGCGGCCCTCGAGATCACCTGGACCGCCATCCCGGCCGTGATCCTGGTGCTGATCGCGGTCCCGACGGTCAAGACGATCTTCGAGACGCAGGCCCCGGCCCCCGCTGGCGCCCTCCGGATCGAGGTCATCGGCCACCAGTGGTGGTGGGAGTTCCGCTACCCCGAACTCGGCATCACCACCGCCAACGAGGTCTACGTCCCGGTCGGGCGCACCGCCTCGTTCGAGCTCAAGACGATCGACGTGCTGCACTCCTTCTGGATCCCGCAGATGGGTGGCAAGCGCGACCTGATCTCGAACAAGACCAACTACATGTGGTTCACGCCGAACGCCGACCTCGGCACCTCGGCGTGGAACGGCTTCTGCACCGAGTACTGCGGCTCGAGCCACGCCAACATGAAGTTCCGGCTCTTCACCGTGCAACCGGACGAGTTCGCCTCGTGGGCTGCGCACCAGGCCAAGGCAGCGGTCTTCCCGGGCGGCGGCCCGGCCGCCGCAGCGCCTGCCACGACCCCGGTCGTCCCCGCGGCTGCCTCGGCGCAGCAGCCCACGGTGCTCCCGACCGAGCCGATGGGATACGTGTTCCCAAAGGAGCAACTGCCGGCACACGTCGTGCCGCGGACGCCGATCCCGGCGGGCCTCACCTTCGACGACGCGCTGCTCGCGGGGGGCGACCCCACGCGCGGCATCCAGGCCTTCATGCTCGGCGGCTGCATCGGCTGCCACGCGATCGCCGGCAACCCGATGGCCATCTCGCCGATCGGGCCGAACCTGACGCACGTCGCCTCGCGGCACACGATCGGCGGCGGGCTCTTCCCGAACGACGGCGCGCACCTCGCGCGCTGGATCAAGAACGCCAAGAAGATGAAGCCGGGCGCCCTGATGAACGTCATCGGCATCGGCGAATACGACCCGATCATGAAGCGGCCGATGTCGCAGGGTGGGCTCACGGATCAGCAGATCGCTGACGTCGTGGCCTACCTGATGGCGCTCAAGTAATCCCCCGGAGACCCGACCACATGGCCACCATCGCAGCCCCGTCGTACGCGTCCGCTGGCGACGCGTATGCGGAGAACACGGGGATCTGGAGCTGGATCACCACCGTCGATCACAAGCGGATCGGCACGCTCTACCTCTGGACCGCACTCTTCTTCTTCCTCGTCGGCGGCCTCGAGGCCGTCCTCATCCGCACCCAGCTGGCCCAGCCCAACATGGGCTTCGTCTCGGCCGAGACGTACAACCAGCTCTTCACGATGCACGGCACGACGATGGTGTTCCTCGCCATCATGCCGCTCTCGGCCGCGTTCTTCAACTTCCTGATCCCGCTCCAGATCGGCGCGCGCGACGTCGCCTTCCCGCGGCTGAACGCGTTCTCGTACTGGGTCTACCTGCTGGGCGGCATCTTCATCACGCTGCCGATCCTCTTCAAGGTCGCCCCCAACGGCGGCTGGTTCGGCTACGCCCCGCTCACGACCAACAGCTTCTCGGCCGGCCCCAACATCGACTTCTGGGTGATGGGCCTGCAGATCCTCGGCATCTCGTCGCTGGCGGCCGCGTTCAACTTCATCACGACGATCATCAACATGCGCGCGCCGGGGATGACCCTGATGCGCATGCCGATGTTCACCTGGATGTCGTTCGTGGTGCAGTTCCTGCTGATCCTGGCGTTCCCGCCGATCACGATCGCGCTCTTCTTCCTGCTGATGGACCGCTTCTTCGGCACGACGTTCTACGCGATCGCCGCCGGCGCCGACCCGCTGCTCTGGCAGCACCTCTTCTGGGTCTTCGGCCACCCCGAGGTCTACATCCTGATCCTCCCCGCCTTCGGCCTCGTGTCGGAGGTGCTCCCGACCTTCTCGAAGAAGCCGCTCTTCGGCTACAACGTGATGGTCTACTCGGGGATCATGATCGGCTTCCTCGGCTTCGGCGTGTGGGCCCACCACATGTTCGCGGTCGGGATGGGCGCCGTCGCCGACTCGATCTTCTCGATGATGACGATGCTCATCGCGATCCCGACCGGCGTGAAGATCTTCAACTGGATCGCGACGATGTGGAGCGGCGAGATCCGCTTCACGGTGGCGATGAAGTTCGCGATCGCGCTGATCGGCATGTTCACGATCGGCGGCATCTCCGGCGTGATGCACTCGTCGCCGCCGGCCGACCTGCAGCAGACCGACACCTACTTCATCGTCGCGCACTTCCACTACGTGCTCTTCGGTGGCTCGATCATGGGCATCTTCGCGGGCATCTACTACTACTACCCGAAGATGACCGGCCGGCTGATGAGCGAGACGATCGGCAACTGGCACTTCTGGCTGACCTTCATCGGGATGAACCTGACCTTCTTCCCGATGCACTTCAGCGGGATGCTCGGGATGCCGCGCCGCATCTACACGTACGATGCCGGCCAGGGCTGGGACCTCTTCAACATGATGGCCACCGTCGGCACCTACATCCTGGTGGTCGCCACGAGCTTCTTCGTCGTGAACTTCCTCCGCAGCCGCACGCGCGGCGCGGTGGCCGGGAACGACCCGTGGGGCGGCGCCACGCTCGAGTGGTCGATCCCCTCGCCGCCGCCCGAGTACAACTTCGCGCAGATCCCCGAGGTCACCTCGCGCTACCCGCTCTGGGACCTCAAGGCTCCCGAGAAGACCGCCGGCATCGACCACTCGCACGCCGACGCGATGACCATCACCGACGCCCACGCGGTGCCGGTCCACGAGGAGACGGAGCGGCACACCGCGAAGGAGCTCGGCATCCCGATGCCCCTCCCGACCGCCAAGCCGCTCTTCACCGCACTCAGCCTGGTCGTGATGTTCTGCGGCCTGCTCTTCATGCGCAACGACATGTTCGCCGTCGCCATGACCCTCATCCTCGGTGGCGCCGCGTCGATGATCGCGGGCCTCTACAGCTGGCTCACCAGCCCGCTCGAGTAACCGGAGACCCACGACCGTGTCCTCTCACGCCGCTGCCGCCCACGACGACGGCCACGCGCACCATCACTACACGACCACCGGTCTCGACAACCGGAAGATCGCCGTCTGGGCGTTCATCGGGTCGGAGTGCATGCTGTTCGCGTCGCTGATCTCGACGTACCTGATCTACAAGGGCCGCTCGATCGTCGGGCCCTTCCCGCACACCGAATGGGTCAACGAGGCCGGCCGCGTCTTCAAGCCGATCCTCGACATCCCCGTCACCTCGGCCTCCACCTTCGTCCTGCTGATGTCATCGCTGGCGATGGTGCTCGCCCTGCAGGCCGTCCAGCTCAAGGGCGTCCCGCTCCCGGCCGACGCCGGCTGGTGGACCCGCGCCCAGCGCTCGTCCAAGGGCTGGCTGCTGATGACCGCGCTCCTCGGCACCACCTTCCTCGGCTTCCAGGCGTACGAGTTCACCTCGTTCGTCCACGAGGGGCTGACGATCAAGACGAACCTCTTCGGCTCGTCGTTCTTCACGCTGACCGGGTTCCACGGCGCCCACGTCACCGTCGGCGTGCTCTGGCTGGTGACGCTGCTCTTCATCGACATGAAGCGCGGACTCGCCGGACCCGCCGATGAACTCAACGTTGACATCGCCGCGCTCTACTGGCACTTCGTCGACGTCGTCTGGATCGCGATCTTCACGCTCGTCTACCTCATCCAGTAGGCCGGGGCCGAGATGTCACACGACAAGCAAGCCGCGCACACCCATCCCACCGGCTGGACCTACATCAAGGTCGGCGTCATCCTGACGCTGATCACCGCCATCGAGGTCTGGGCCTACTACGTCCCCGCCCTCGTCGCCTCGCCGCTCTTCAATCCGGCGCTGCTGATCATGTCGGCGGCCAAGTTCGCGATCGTGGTGATGTTCTACATGCACCTCAAGTACGACCACAAGCTCTTCAAGGCCCTCTTCACCGGCCCGCTGATCGTGGCGATGGGGACGATCACGGCGCTGCTGTTCCTGTTCCATCAGTTGTCGATCAGGTTCTGAACGGCAGATGGGAGATGGGAGATGTGAGGTGTAGGTGACTGCGACGACAGCGGGGCGCCCCTGATCCGGAGGCGCCCCGCTCTCGTTTCCCTACCTCTCACATCTCCCATCTCACATCTGCAGTTCAGGCTTTTCCAGACAGCACCCCCTCGATGCGAGCCGAGAGCTCCGGATGCTCCCGCCACAGATACCTCCCCATCAGCACCGCCGCCAGCAGGTTCGCTGCGCCGATCTGGTACCACGCGAGATTGCCGAGCGGTGAACCCTTGGCGAGGAACATCATCGCCAGGTAGAACCCCACCTCGAACACCACGAACAGCAGCAGCAGGCCCGCCAGCACGCCCGGCGTCCGCTTCGAGGCCTCGACCACCTTGGACACCACCACGCCGACGATCACGAACGCCGCGACGTGCACGACGGTATACGCCGCGACGTATGTCATCGGCGACCACGAGATCCCCTTCCCGAGCACGCTGAACAGCGTCTGGCCCAGGAGTTGGGGCGTCGCGAAGGCCCCGCCCGCGATCAGGTCGACGATCAGGAACCAGAACGCGACCGCCGCCGCGCCGAGGAGCCCCGCCACGATCCCCTCCTTCCACACCCGCGCGTCGTTCCCCATCGGAGCCTCCCGATCACCGCGTGCCGGCGGACTGCGCCCGCCGGGCATACCCCCCTAGATTGCTGTTCTACCCCGCTCCGCGCCAGCATCCGCCTCCGTCGATGACCCCTGTCCTCTTCCTCCACCCGAACGTCGACCTCTCCCAGTCGGGCTTCACGGTCCACTGGAGCACGGTCATCGGGCTCGCCGCGCTCGGGGCGCTCTGGCTCTGGCGCGCCGCCGTCCATCGCCGCCGCGATCCCGCCGAGCGACCGACGCCGCTGCAGTACGCGACCTTCGCCGCGGGCCTGCTGGTGATGTTCCTCGCCCTCAACGGGCCGATCCACGACATCAGCGACTACTACCTCTTCACCGGTCACATGGTGCAGCACCTCGTGCTCACCATCGTCACGCCGCCGCTGCTCCTGCTCGGCACGCCCGGCTGGATGCTCCGTCCCGCGCTCGGCGTCCCCACGGTCGCCGCCGTCGCGCGCTTCGTCTCCACGCCGCGCGCAGCCTTCACGATCTTCAATCTCATCCTCGCCGCCTGGCACCTGCCCCCGCTCTACAACTCGGCGATGTTCTACCACGAGGTGCACATCCTGCAGCACCTGATGTTCCTTGTCGGTGCCGTGTTGATGTGGTGGCCGTTGCTGAGCCCGCTCCCCGAGTTGCCGCGCCTGAGCTACCCCGGGCAGATGCTCTACAGCTTCCTGATGACGCTGCCGATGACGGTCATCTCGATCTTCATCGTGTACTCGGACCACGTGCTCTATCCGGCCTACGCGAGCGCGCCGCGGCTCTGGGGACTCTCCCCGCTCGAGGACCAGCGGCTCGGCGGACTCATCATGTGGATCCCCGGCGGACTCTTCTTCTACCTCCTGACGTCGGTCATCTTCTTCAAGTGGACGACCTCCGCGCGCGACGACCGGGCCGGTGCGCAGGTGGGCGTGGCTTGAGGTATGCGGAGGTGGGATCGGACCCCACCTGCTGAGCAGCGTCCGGACACCCGAACAATACCCGAACACCCGACGTGACGAGCCTCGTGGCGATGGGCCACGGGCGGTCGTCTGCCCCCTGCACGCCGAACACCGACCGATACTCATCGGTATTCCCATCACCCGGGTAAGCAACTTGATGCGCCTGCGCCTCCGCCGATTCCTGATGCACGCCACGCTCGCGGCCCTCCCGGCCGCGGCGGCGCTCGCGCAGGTGTCCAACGGACCGGCAGGGGCTACCGGGACCACGGGGGGCACCGCGACCAACCCAAGAACCCCTGCGTCCAAGGCGCCCGCAAGGACGCCGACCAGGAGCGTAGCACGGCCCACGGTGGCGGGCGCGGGGAAGCGCCCCGCGCCGAAGCGCGCACCGCTCCCGGCGCTCCGCGCGCGCGCGCCGATGGACGCGACGATGCTGGCGAGCGACCTGCGCCAGCTCGTCCAGCTGTCCACCAACAGCGGCAAGTGGGGCGTGATCGTCGTCTCGCTCGCGCGCGGCGACACGCTCTACGAGCAGGGCGCCGACGAGCTGCTGCTGCCGGCCTCGACGATGAAGCTCTACACCGCGTCGATGTCGCTCGAGCGGTTCGGCCCCGCGCACCAGTTCCGCACCGAGATCCTGCGCGACGGTGAGCTGCTGGCCGACGGCACCGTGACGGGGAGCCTCTACCTCAAGGGCGCGGGCGATCCCTCGCTCTCCCCCCGCTACGCCAGCTGGAACGACGGCGTGCGTCCGATGGACGCCATCGCCGACCTCGTGGTCGCATCCGGGGTGAAGCGCGTGACCGGCGACATCGTCGGCGACGCGAGCGCGTATGACGACCAGCGCGTGCCCGCCGGCTGGCGCACGCGCTACCTGCAGGCGGGCTACGCGGCCCGCGTCTCGGCGCTCTCGTTCAACGAGAATCTCGCTCACGTCGTTGTGACGCCCTCGGCGCGCGGCGCGAACGTGTCGTTCGAGTATCCGGTCAAGGGCATCGCGATCACCAGCACCGTGACCGTGCGCCCCGGGAGCCGCAACGCGACCATCCGCGTCTGGCAGGACACGACCGCCGAGCGCTTCCGCGTGAGCGGCTGGATCGGGTCGCTGAGCAAGCCGCGGATCTATCAGGTGGTCGTCGAGCGTCCGGAGCAGTTCGCGGCCGGCGCCTTCCGCGCGGCGCTCGAGGCGCGGGGCATCGTCGTGGACGGTGACGTGCGCGTCGCGTCGGCCCCGCTCTCCGCGCTCCGGCTCTCCGCGTGGGCGTCGCCGCCGCTCGCACAGCTGGTGGCCACGATGAACGGCGAGAGCAACAATCACTTCGCCGAACTGCTCTTCCGCAACGCGGCGCGCGTGGAAGGGGGCGTGAGCTCGGCCGGTGCGGCGAACGAATCGCTGCAGGTCTTCCTGCGCGAGCGCGTGGGCGTGCGGCCGGATGCGGTGTTCGCCGCCGACGGCAGCGGCCTCTCGACGCTGGACCGCGTGACGCCGCGGTCGATGGTGCAGCTGCTGCAGTACGCCGACTCCGCACCCTGGGGCCCGGTCCTCCGCGCCTCGCTGCCGGTGGCGGGGATGTCCGAGACCCTCAGGGGGCGGATGCGCGCGACCGCTGCGCAGGGGAACCTGCAGGCGAAGACCGGTACCACCAACGAGGTGACGTCGCTGGGCGGCTACGTGACCGCGCGCAACGGCGAGCCCCTGGCCTTCGCCTTCATCTACAACGGTCGCGATCTCTGGCGTGCCCGCGAGGCGATCGACGCGATGGGCGCGACGCTCGCGGCCTTCACCCGCTAGGAGCTATCTCAACTAGCTGAGGAGCGGTGGCGGCGCGTGCGGATCGCTCGCCACGGTCGCATCCAGCAGGCGCACGGCGGTATCGACATCCATCTGCCGCACGACGAGCCGGACGGGGTGCATCACGTCCAGGAACGGCAGCATGCCACTGGCACTGTCCTTCAACACCATCGACGCGATCCCATTGGCGTCGAGTACCGCGCGAGCGAACTCCGCTTCTACGCTGTTGTGGAAGGTACGGACCACGAACGCATTCTCAGGCATCGCTCCCTCCTTCCGTTGGGGTGTATCGGGATGGTAGCCGATGGACTCGCGCCCGGCTACCCTCGTCACGCGGGGGCTGTCAAAGGGTGACGGTCTTCTATCTACCCTTGGCGCTCGAT
>JANNLH010000060.1:0-2929 GCA_031396725.1 Gemmatimonadaceae bacterium
AAAGCCCTCGACCATCCGGCCGGGGACTCCTTCTATGATGGAGCACCGATGAAAGATGAATTCATCAAGGACCGGTACGATTTCGAACTGGACCGGAAGGACCAGCTCACCGCCGCCCTTGCGCTTCCGGTCGGCGTTCTGGGCGTATTGGGCAGCGCCGGTGTCGCGATGGTTCGGACGTTCGTGTTTGGCGATGCGCGCGCCGCTCGGAAACTAGGCCAGTACGCCGCTCAGAAAGCAGGCCACCTGAGGGCGGTTCATTCTACGCGGTTCTGACCTGACGACAGTAGATCTGCCCCCCTCCTTCAGGGTCTTCCAGGCAGCGTGAGCCGGCCTGGGCCGGCGAGCGCCCACCGAGTACGGCGAAGATGGACGTGGCGAGGTGACCACCGCCGGTTCGACGGGATCATGACGGTTCCTCGCGGGTGCGGCGCTTGCGCATGCGATAGCTCTTGCCTTTGGTGGTGAGCACGGTCGCGTGATGCGCCAAGCGATCGAGGAGGGCCGTCGTCAGCTTCTCGTCGCCGGCAAAGACGGTGACCCATTCGGCGAATGCCAGATTCGTAGTCACGACGGTGGCGCGCCGCTCGTAGCGATCCGTGAGCAGATTGAAGAGCAGCTCCCCGCCGGTCCGGTCGAAGGGGACGAAGCCGAGCTCGTCGACAATCAGGACATCGACGCGCCGCAGCCGCTGCTGGAGGCGCGTCAGCTCTCGCTGGTCGCGGGCTTCCACGAGCTGGCGCACGAGGTCGGCGGCGCGGGTGAAGAGGACGCGGCGTTTCTGCTTCGTCGCTTCGACGCCGAGCGCGATCGCGAGGTGCGTCTTGCCGGTCCCGATCGGGCCGGCGAAGATCAGATTCTCCGGCGCCGTGACCCACTCGCCGCGGGCGAGGGCATGGACCTGGGTCGCCCTGACGCCCTCGGCCGCGGCAAAGTCAAAGGTGTCGAGGGTTTTGACCTCGGGAAAGCGCGCCTCCTGGAGCCGCTGCCGGATCACGGACTCGTGCCGCGAGGCCTGCTCGGCGCTCAGCACCTCGTGCAAGTAGTCTTCATGCGGCCAGTGGGTCTCACGGGCTTGTCGGGCGAGGCGTTCAAACGTGCGCGCGATGCCCGGCAGCTTGAGGGCCCGCGTCTGGGCGACGAGGAGATCGCGCGTCAGGGCCGCGCTCATATCGCCACCTCCACGAGCCAGGCGTCGTAGTCGGCCGCACAGCCACTCCCCACCTCGATGGCGCGGAGGGGCGCGGGCACCGCGTCCGGCTCGAGGCGATCGATCGCCATCCGCGCCGACGGGAGCGCGAGCAGCAGGGGCGTCCCGGTGGCGAGCGCGGCGGTCAGCGCGGGCACGACGACGGCGGCGCCGTGCGCCTCCAGTTGGCCGAGGACCTTGGCGAAGAGCCGTGCGGCGTCCCGAGGCCCGTGGGCCCCGTGGAGCTGATCCCAGATCGCCGGAAACGGCGCGCCCAGATCCCGCAGCAGGTCCGGCAGCACCTGGCGCACCGCCTGCGGCTTGCGCGCGAGCTCGGGCAGGTAATGCCGGTAGTCAATCGACCGCTGCCCAACGCGTTTCCGCGGATGCGTCACGCGGGTCCCGTCGCGGCCCACGATCGTCACGGTCGTGGCGCCGACGCGCACGACGAGGTCCAGCCCCGCCCACCGACTCCACACCGAGTAGACGGCGCCCTCCAGCCGCACCAGGGCGCGCGGCGTCACCGTAGCGAACGTCGTGGCCTCGGGGGCGAAGGGCGTCGGAGCCAGTCGGAACAGGCGCTGCTCCTCGGCGAAACGCGCCCCGATGGTCTGCCCGGCCGCATCCCGCGTGGTCTCGAGTCGCGCGTCCATCTGCGCCAGTAGCGCCTCGTTGATGCCCGCGAGCGTCGGCCCGCTCGGAATCGGGACCAGCGCTTGGTGCCGCACGGCTTGGCCGCGGGCCTCGACGCCGCCCTTATCGTGGCCTTCGCCGGGCCGACAGAAACAGGCTTCCAGCACGTAGTGCGAGGCCAGCGCCGTGAACCGCGGCGTCAACGTCCGCGCGCCGCCGACCAGGATCCGCACGACGGCCGCCCGCAGATTGTCGTACGCCACGCGCGCCGGCACCCCCTCGAAGTGCGCAAACGCCCGGACGTGCCCGTCCAGAAAGCTGATTTGATCCTGCCGCTCGTAGATCCACGCGAAGTCGCGCCCCGAGTACATCAGGCGCATCAGGAAGAGCCACGCCTTGCGGCGGCTCCCGTCGACGTCGACCAGCACCTCGAAAAAGTCGACCTCGGCGAGATCCCCCGGCCGATACGTCAACGGCACGAAGACCTCGCGGCGCAACCGCTTCCACTCCGCCACCGCCTCTTTGATGACGGTGACGCCCACGCAGAGCCCCTCGGCCACCACCAGCGCGTGTAGCCGCGTGGCCGTCAGCCGCTGTTTGCCGCCCGTCCAGCCCACCGACTCGGCCAGCAACGTCTGCACCCGCTTCGCCACCGCCTCCCACACCGGCCGCGGCCGCGGCCCCGCCTCGGCCTGCCGAGCCGGGGCCGCCTCGTCCAAGTACTTGCGGACCGTGTCCCGCGCCACTCCCAGCTCCCGAGCGACCGCGCGCTGCGACCGCCCCTCCACCAGCACCTTGTGCCGGACGACATGCACCTGATCCATCCTGAGCATCCTCCCAGCGGACCCCGGATCGCCTCGATCCGGCAAGTCCGCCATCAGACCCTCAGGTGGCCTACTCTCCGAGCGGCGAATGGCCTACTTTCTGAGCGGCGCGCCCAGCCGGGCTCAGATGCATGTAGCGCTGAGTCATCGACAGATCCTTGTGGCCGGCCAACTCCTGAATCGCCCGTGCCGGCGCGCCACGCATCGCCAGATGCGAACAGAACGTGTGCCGCAGGATATGCACCCCACCGTTCGTTAAACCGGCCTTACGAGCCGACCGTTT
>JANNLH010000071.1:0-17013 GCA_031396725.1 Gemmatimonadaceae bacterium
GGGGGGGGGGGGTTTCACACCCCCCCCCCCCGCCCCCGTCAAACGCAGTTGCCGTCTTCGCGGTTCTTCGCGCCCTTCGTGCCTTCGTGGTGAAGGCAGTTCCGAGCTACTTGGTGTCCTTGGGTGGCACGCCGATGACCTTGACCCCGGCCCCGCGCGCCTGATCCATCGCGAAGATCACGTCCTGGTAGATCACGGTCGGATCACCCTTCACGAAGATGATCTTGTCCGGCCGCGGATCGTAGATCGCCTTCAGCCGCGTGTAGAGATTGTCCTTGGTGAGCGGCTCCTTGTTGACGGCGAAGTTGCCGCCCGGGAGCACCTCGAGGACGATCTGGTCCGACGCCTGGTTGGCCGTCACGACCGCGGGCTGCGGGTCGGGCAGCTGCAGGTCCACCGCCTTCCGCATCATCGGCTGCATGATCATGAAGATGATCAGCAGCACCAGCATGATGTCGATCATCGGCACGACGTTGGGCTCGTTGTTCAGCCCGCTGCCGCCACTGCCTACGCTCATTCCCATTGGTCTCGTCCCCTTGTTGCGTCAGTTCTTCGGCTTGATCTCGTCCCCGGCGACCCCGGACTCCGTCCCGGGCACCTGGTCCGTGATCGCGCCGACCACGCGCACGCCGTTCTTCGCCGCGATGTCCATCGCGTCGAGGAGCTTGCCGTACTCGAGGTTCTTGTCCGCCTTCACATAGAGGATCTGGTCGACCGTACGGGCCGTGTAGATGCTCGAGAGCAGCTCGCCGAGCTGTTCGTTCTTGATCGGCTGCTTGTTCAGGTAGTACTGGCCGTACTTGTCGATCCCGAGCACCTGGTCGTCATCGGCCTCGGGGTGCGACTTGAGGTTGATGCCCGACGGCGGCTCGGCCGAGAATCCGGCGGCGATCGCCGGCGTCACCACCATGAAGATGATGAGGAGCACCAGCATCACGTCGATCATGGGGACGACGTTCGGCTCTGCCTTGACGCCGCTCCCCGTGCTCACCGACATACCCATCGCGAAACCCTCCTGGGGTCTGGTCGCTTACGGCGCGCTTACTGCGAGATCGGGGCGGAACCGGCCTGCGCCTTCGTGCTGAACTCGCGGGTGAAGCGCGAGCGGCCGAACTCACCCGACACGCCCTTGATCAGGTAGTCGATCATCTCCTTGGAGACGTAGGTCATCTCGGCCGTGAGATTGTCGATCTTGGTCTGGAAGTAGTTGAAGAACCACACCGCCGGGATGGCCACGAGCAGGCCGAAGCCGGTCGCGATGAGCGCCTCGGCGATGCCGACCGTGATGGCCGCGATGCCCGTGGACGCCGACGAACCCATGGCGGCGAAGGCGTTGATGATGCCGAACACCGTGCCGAGCAGGCCGACGAACGGCGCCGTCGAACCGACCGTCGCGAGGATCGCGAGGCCGCGCTTCAGCGAGACGATCTCGACCAGCATGTTGCGCTCGACCGCACGCTCGGCCGAGTTGATGTCGGAGACCGTGACCGAGCCGTCGAGGATCAGCGGCTTCACTTCATCCAGGGCGCCGCCGAGGACGCGCGCGACGTGCGACTTCTTGTAGGTCTGCGCGAGGTTGATCGCCTCGGTGAGGTTGTCCTCCTCGAGGAACTGCGAGAACTCGGGTGCGAACTTGAGCGTCTCGGCCTGCGCCTTGCGCAGGTTCCACCACTTGCCGAACGCCACCGTGAGGGACCAGAGCGACATGATCGCGAGCACGAGCCAGATGCCCTTCGCGAACAGCGGGCTGTGTTCCCAGATATAACCGATGGACATGTTCATGGAACTGATCTCCTGGGGATTGGTGGAACGGGAAGACGGGGAGGAAGGCTACCTGGACTACTTGGTCAAGTTGAACACGAACGGCTGCTGCACCAGCTGCTTCACTTTGCGGCCGCCGACCTCGGCGGCCAGGAAGCGCATCTGCGGCAAGGCCTGCCGGACGGCCGTGACGAACAGGTCGTGCGTGGAGGTGATGACCTTGAAGGTCGCGACCTCGACGCGGCCGGTCGTGTCGACGACGAACGTCGCGACGACCTGGCCCTCGACGCTGGCCGAACGCAGGATGTCCGGGTACCGCGGCGTGCCGGAGCCCGCGAGCGGCGCGACCGGCTTCTCGACCTGGAAGTCGAAGTAGGGCTGGTCGGTGTTCACCGGGGCGGTGCCCCCGACGACACCCGTGCTGAGACCGCCGGCCACACCCTTGCCGGAGAAGTCCGCTTCGTTCGTGAGCTTCTTCGAGAGGTCGATCTCCGGGATCACGTCGGGGATGTTCACCGGCGCGGTCAGCACCTGGAACCCCTTCGGCGGCGGCGGCGCGGCGACGACGTCGGGCGGCGGCGGCGGCTGGTCCTGCGGCGGCGGCGGCTCGTCCTTCTTGATCTCGACGAAGTCCACCTTCTGGACGATCGCCTCTTCCTCCTCCTGCACCGCGCTCGCGGTCGCGTAGACCGAGAGCCCGATGACGGCACCGTGGAAGATCGCGGAGATCAGCGTCGCGCCGAAGGTCCGCTGCTTCTTCGGCCTCGACTCGATCAGATTGTTGAACACGCGTACGTCTCCAGTCGTGAAAAGTCGCGTGACGGCGCTCGCGCACTGGCCCTGCATCGCGGAGCGTCGACCGTGCCTGAAGCTACCGGCTCCAGCTCGAAGGGGAATCGGGGAAAGATTAAGTTTCCCTTAATGCCCTGTGAACATTCGCCCGCCACGACGCGGCACGGTCGGCATCGTGGCCTCGGGGGAACATACCCCGGCTGGATGAACCCGGACCGACGGGAACGATGACGATTCGGTGAAGTTCGTGCGGCTCAACCTGATTCGGTCGCCACCGCGTCCGGACCGACCGGCAGCAGCACCGTGAAGGTGCTCCCGCGCCCAAGGCGGGAGGCCACGCTGATCGATCCGCCGTGCGCGTGCGCGATCCACTGCGCGATCGCCAAGCCGAGGCCGAAGCCCCCGCGCTCCGGCGTCCGCGACCGCACCCGGTCGGCGCGCCAGAACCGGTCGAAGATGAACGGCAGGTCCGCCGCCGCGATCCCCTGCCCCGTGTCGTGCACCGAGAAGGCGACGTGCTCCCCGCGACGTTCGAGCGCCAGCGTGACCGTCCCGCCGCGCGCCGTGTACTTGAGCGCATTGGTCGCGAGGTTCAGGAAGAGCTGTCGCAGCCGCACCGGATCCCCGTGCACCGTGACCGGATCGGCGACGGAGAGTTGCACCGTCACCCCCGCCTCCTCCCCGAGGATCGTGGACGTCTCGAACACCTCGCGCATCATCGGTTCGAGCTCCACCGCCTCCTTGTGCACGTCGAAGCGGCCCTCGTCCGCCCGCGCCAGGGTCAGCAGGGAGTCCACCAGGTTCGCCATCCGCGCCGTCTCGGCCAGCGCCTCCTCGAGCGCCGGCAGCTGGTCGTAGCTCATCTTCGAGGACTGCATCGCGCGCTCGATGTCGGCCCGCAGCACCGTCAGCGGCGTCTTGAGCTCGTGGCTCGCGTCGGCGGTGAAGCGCCGGAGCGCCGCGAAGGACGACTCGAGGCGCGCGATCATCGCGTTGATCGTCTCGGCGAGCCGGTCGAGTTCGGCCGTCTCGCTCTCGACCGGGAGTCGCCGGTGGAGCGAGCGACCGTCCCGGATCGCTTCAAGCTCCAGGATCAGGCGGTCCACCGGCTCGACCGCCCGCCCGGCGACGATCCACGCGATCAGCAGGGAGATGCCGAAGATCACCGGCAGCGCGAGCCCCACCGGGCGGAACATCTGGTTCCGGATCACCGCCAGCGAGGCCGTGGACTCCCCGGCGATCACGCGCAGGCCGCGCGTCCCCGGCGCCCCGGCCTCGAAGTTCGCGACCAGGAGCAGACGCACCGAGTCGAGGCGCACCTCGGCCGCGGGAAGGTCCGGCGTGAGCCGGTAGACCGCGCTGGTGATGCCGGCGCCGTCGCGCGGGGTCAGGGCCCGCACCAGCGCGCTCGTGTAGAGCACGCGGCTCGAGTCCGCGACGAGCACGTAACCCGGAGCCGCCGCGAGGATGCGCCGGAGTCCGGGCTCAAGTTGACGCCCGACCAGCGAGTCCGAGGTCACCACCACCGAGACGCCCGAGGTGCCGGCCTGCTGGATCAGCCGCGCCGCGAGGCGCGCGACGCCGTCCACCCTGAGCTGCTGCGTGCGGCGCGCCGCGCCCATCGACGCCGACCAGAAGACCAGCGCGACCACCGCCAGCGAACCGCCCAGCGCGAGCGCGTAGGCGAGCATCAGCCGCGAGCGGATCGAGTTCACGTGCCGCGCCCCCGCCTAGCCCTTGAGCACGTAGCCCACGCCGCGCACGGTGGTGATCAGCTTCTTGGCGTGCCCGGCGTCGAGCTTCTTGCGCAGGTGGTTGATCACCACGTCGACGATGTTCGTGCCCGGGTCGAAATGGTAGCCCCACGCGTACTCGGTGATCAGCGTGCGGGAGAGCACCCGGCCGGCGTGCCGCGCGAGGTACTCCAGCACGAGGAACTCCTTCGGCGTGAGCTCCACGCGCTGCCCGGCTCGCGACACCTCGCGCGCGTCGAGGTCCACGACGAGGTCGGCGACCTCGATGCGCGGCGACACCATCGAGCGCGGACGGCGCGCCAGCGCCTCGACACGCGCCAACAACTCCTCGAACGCGAACGGCTTGGTCACGTAGTCGTCGGCGCCGGCGCGCAGCGTCTCGACCTTGGCGTCCACGGCGTCCTGCGCCGTGAGGACCAGCACCGGCTTCTCGAAGCCGCGCGCGCGCAGGTTGCGCAGCACCTGCTGCCCGGAGCGCCCCGGCAGCCGCAGGTCGAGCACCACGAGGTCGTAGGGCTGCGACCGGGCCAGCGCCTCGCCCTCCTCGCCGTCGGCGACGAGGTCCACCGACCACCGCTGTTCCTCGAGCCCGCGCTTCACGAACTGCCCGACCGTCGGGTCGTCCTCGATCACGAGCACCTTCATCTAGGCCACCACCGGAAGGATGACGCGGAATGTGCTCCCCTGCCCGAGCGCGCTCTCGACCTCGATGCGCCCGCCGTGCTCCTGCACGATGCCGTAGCAGATGGAGAGACCCAGGCCGGTGCCCTGCCCCGGCGCCTTGGTCGTGTAGAAGGGCTCGAAGATCTTCGAGAGCTCGCTGCGCGCGATGCCGTGCCCCTGGTCGATCACCTCGGCCAACGCGCCGAGGGCCGGGTCGGTCCCCGCGCGCGTGACGATCCGCACCGTGCCGCGCTCCCCCATCGCGTCCATCGCGTTGAGCAGCAGCGCCATGAAGACCTGCACCAGCTGCTCCGAGTTGGCCTGCGGCACGCGCCCGATCGTCGGGTCCAGGTCCACCGAGACGCCGAGCCGCTTGAAGCGCACGTGGTGCTTCAGCAGGAAGAGCGTCCGCTCGATCACTTCGTTCAGGTTCACGCGTTCCTTGCGCGGCTGCTTCGGCCGGCTGAAGTCGAGCAGACCGTCCACGATCTGCTTGCAGCGCACGACCTCGTTCTCGATGATGCCAAGGAAGTCGCGCGTCTCCGGCGCGATCGTCACGCCGGACTTGTCGAGGTCGTCGATGCGGTAGCCGAGCGATTCCGCACAGGCGGCGATCGTCGCCAGCGGGTTGTTGATCTCGTGCATCACGCCCGCGGCGAGCTGGCCGATCGCGGCCAGCTTCTCCGCCTGCGAGAAGCGCTCCTGCGCCTCCTTCCAGTCGGTCACGTCCTCGCCGATCGTGATCACGTGCGTCACCGGGCCGTCCCCGAGCCGCATCGGGATCTTGGTGATGCGATAGGTCCGCGCCTCGCCCGAGGCGATCGACTCCATCTGGTACTCCTGCATCCGGCCCGACGAGAAGACCTCGTCGAACTCGCGCCGCAGCATCTCGGGCGGCTGGCGGTGCAGGATCTCGAAGATCGTGCGCCCGATCGCCTCCTCGCGCGAGACGCCCTGCATCCCCGTCTCGCGCTTGCGGTTCCAGCTCTGGATCCGGTACTCGCGGTCGATCACATACAGGCCGAGCGGCAGCGAGTCGATGATCTTCTCGGTGAAGCGGCGGCCCCGCTCGATCTCGGTCGTGCGCGAGGCCACCTCGACCTCGAGCTGCCGCGACCGCTCGGCGTGCGCCAGCGCCGGGGCCAGCAGGTTCGCGAGCGCCGTCAGGACGAGCTGTTCCTCGTCGCCGAGCGCCCGGGTGAGCCGAACCGCGAGCGCGCCGACGCGTCGTTCGCCGAGCTCGATCGGCGCAAAGGCCAGTTCCGCGTCCCCCGCCGTCGCGCCGTCCGGCTCCACCCCGAGCCGCACCTGCGCCGCCGTCACGGCTTCGGGCCCCGCGCCCCAGCCGCGGGTCAGCCCCAGCGGCGCGTACAGCCAGAGCGAGACCTCGGCCGCGTCGATCACCGCGCGCATCCGCTCGAGCGCGCGCTCGATGCTCGACTCGAGCGGCCGCGCCGAGGCCAGGTCGGCGCTGATGCCGGCGAGCGCCGCGAGAGCGCGCGCCGCCCGGCCTTCGGCGGTCTCCTTGTCGGTCGGGGTGGCGGATTGGGTCACGTTCTCGTGGGCACGGTGGGCGTTCCGGCGGAAGCTACGGGCGGCAATGGGAGCATACAAGGTTGCGCAGCGCGGCGGCGGTCATCCTGACAGCCGCGTGTGTCCCGTGGGCAGGCGGTTCCGCCGCGGTGGCAAGCGGGGACCGGCACGCCGGTTGCCCGAGGGGAGTGCCGGAGCGGGCTTCGACCCGCCGGACCACGACCACAACACGAGGATCAGACCCATGGTGTATCGCACGACGCTGACGCCGCTCTTCACGCTGCGGCGCGAGATGGACCGTCTGTTCGAGGGCCCCCGCGCGGCCGCGTCCACGTGGACCCCCGCGGTGGACGTGCGCGAGGAGCCGGCCGCCTACCGGTTCGAGATCGATCTTCCGGGCGTCGCACCCGACGCCGTGGAGGTCACCGCCGACAACGGCGTCCTGACGGTGCAGGGCGAGAAGCGCACCGAGCGCAACGAGGGTGAGGAGGGGCGCTGGCACATCGTCGAGCGCGTGAGCGGCGCCTTCCGCCGGACCTTCCAGCTGCCGCAGCACATCGCCGAGGACCGGATCGAGGCGACCTTCGCGAATGGACTGCTCACGGTCCGCGTGCCGAAGGCGGAACTGCCGAAGGCGAAGAAGATCGAAGTACGGCAGATGTGAGAGGGGAGATGGAAGAGGGGCGCCGGGCGGGATGATCTCCCGGACGACGCCCCTCACCTCTCACATCTCCCCTCTCACATCTGCAACTTGGCGATCTCCGCCAGGATCTCCCCATTCTCCCGCCGCATCCCCGGCGTCGCCTCGATGTGCGACCACCGGATGATGCCCTGCTTGTCGATCAGGAAGTAGGCGCGGTTGGAGAAGAAGGTGCTCTCCATCAGCGTGCCGTAGGCCCGCGAGGCCTCGCGCTTGAAGTCCGAGGCGAGCTCGACCTTCATCCCGTACTGGGCCTTGTACGCCTTGAGCGACGGCACCGCATCGACGCTCACCGGCAGCACGACGACGTCGTGCCCCTCGAACGCCGAGTAGTCCTCGGTGAACGCGCACATCTCGGCCGTGCAGGTCGAGGTGAAGGCGAGCGGGAAGAACGCCAGCAACACGTGCTTCTGCCCCTTGTACGCCGCAAGCGTCGCCTTGGCGCCGCTGGTCGTGTCGAGGGAGAACTCGGGCGCAGCAGCGCCGACCGCAGGGACCGTCAGGGTCACGTCTGGTCTCGGGAGGAAGGTGCGATGTGGATGATGGAGCGTGCCGGGATCGAACCGGCGACCCCCTGCTTGCAAAGCAGGTGCTCTCCCAGCTGAGCTAACGCCCCGCGGTCGTGACACGGAAATATAGGTGGGCGAGGGTCCGGGATGGCAGGGTCGGGGCGAGGAGAGTCCTCCCGCCACGGCGGTCACCACAGAGGACACAGAGGACACAGAGGACATAGAGGACACAGAGGGCACAGAGGAACTGCGACACCAGAACGGCAACCGCATTTGGAGGGGTGGCGCGGCGAACGCATCCGGCCGCCGCGCCGCCCCTGAAAGGCAGTTGTCGTTCTCTGTGCCCTCTGTGTCCTCTGTGGTGAATGGCCGTTGCCGGTAAAGCCGAAGGGCGCCCCCGATCCCCGGAAGCGCCCCTCTGCGTCTCCCGTCTCCCGTCTACTCGTGCGCCGGCAGCGGCTCCATCGTCTCCGGGTTCACCGGGACCTGCACCTCATCCCGGTACGGCGACGTCATCTTGAACACCTGCACCTTCGGGAACGCGTCCATGAACTGCGCGTAGCTCCAGGCGAAGAGCCCGAGGAAGCCGGCCGTGATGCCGAGTTCCCAGAAGCCGAGCGGGAGGTGCTCGACACGCGTGCCGTGGATCGACGGATAGACCTCGGTGTAGCGCGCGAACCAGAGGCCGACGATCGACGCCAGCGCGAACAGGATCATCGTCGGGCTGTACAGCTTCGCCTTCACCGAGAGCAGCCCGAAGAACGGCACCACGAACATCAGCACCGCCGCGAGCATCGTCGTCGTCGTCCAGACGCCGGTGAGACGGAGCGTGAAGAAGTGCGTCTCCTCGGCGAGGTTGCCGTACCAGATGATCGCGAACTGCGAGAAGGTCAGGTAGCCCCAGAACGCGGTGAACGCGAAGCAGAGCTTGCCGACGTCGTGATAGTGCTTGTCGGTCACGAGCTCGGGCAGTTCCGCGAACTGCGCCTTCCACCAGCGGAGCAGGATGGCGAAGGTCATCAGCGACACCACCCAACCGCCCATGAAGACCTGCCAGCCGTACATCGTGCTGAAGAAGTGGTAGTCGAGCGACATCGAGTGGTCCCACGCGAGCAGGCACCAGCCGAAGCCGAAGACGATCGCCATCGCCACCGCGATCTTCCCCTGCAGCGAGTGCGTCGCGTGCAGCTCGCGCCGCTCCTCGCCGAAGCCGGCGCGCATGCGTGCGCGCAGCCCGGCGGCCCACGATGCCCCGTGCTCCGGCGTGATCCCGACGTCGAGGCGCACCGACGTCCAGATGTACCAGAGCTGGAGTCCCATCAGCAGCGCGAACGCCGCGATGTTGCGGAGCCAGAAGAAGGTGTGGTTGAACCAGGTCTCCTTCTCGGCGATCAGCTCACCCGTGCCGACCAGGTCCCACCAGGGATAGATGTGCCCCCGGCCGCCGAAGATGATGATCAGCAGCCCGACCGCCGCGATCGGCAGGAACGCCGCGAACCCCTCGAGGAAGCGGATCACGCCGCGCGACCAACGCGCCGTGGTGATGCGCTGCACCGCGGCGAACATCACCGCCGCCGACGCGATCGTCGTGAAGAAGAGCCAGTTGACGAGGAACGCCTGCCAGGCGCGCGCCTCGCCGGTGGCCGCGCCGATCACGAAGAGGATCATCCCCAGCGCGCCGACGATCAGTCCGCCCTTCTTCGCGAGGGCCGGCATCGACTTGCCCTGCATCGCGCCGATCAGTTCGGCGCGCGGCGGCGAGTAATGGTGCTGCCCGCTCATTCGTGGCCTCCGGTGGTCTTCGCGCCTTCGGTCTTGGGCGCCTCGGCCTTGGGGGCCTTGGGCGTGATGCCCGCGGTGCTCGGCCGGTTGTACGCCGACGGGACGGTCGGCCCGATCGCCGAGTATCCCGGGAGCGCGGTGCCGGTCTGGCCGGGGAACCCGACCGGGCCGGTGCGCACCGGATACCGTCCCTGCAGCCCGCGGAGGTAGTTGACGACGTCCCAGCGTTCGCGCTCGGGGATGCGATTGGCCGACGCCATCAGGCCGCGGCCGTTGCGCATCATGCCCCAGAGATAGCCGTCGCTCCGGCCCACGGCCGACGCCGCCAGCAGGCTCGGCGCGAACCCGTACGCCGGATTCAGCTGCTTCAGCGTGCCGTTCGCGTCGCCGATCTCGCCGTGGCAGACGGCGCAGTTGATCTGGTAGTGCTTCTGCCCGTTCGCGAGCGAGCGCTCGTCGGCCGCCACCGGATTCGGCACCGGCGTCAGCGACTCGACCGCCGCGATCGACGGCGTGTAGGAGACCTGCCACGAGGCGACGGTCACGCCGGTCACCGGCACCGAGCCCTGCGGCTGGCCGCGCGACGGGATCGCCTCGCCCGTCGAGTCCATCGTGGCCACCTGCCAGGTGCCCACCGACGGCTGCTGCTTCATGTCGGTCAGCCACTCCTCCTGCGTGCAGGCGACGAGCGCGAGCGGCAGGAGGAGGAGTGCCAGGCGCGCGCTCAGGCGCTGCATCGGATCATCGCTCACCACGCACCTCCACCGCGCCGTGCCGGCGCAGGATCGCTTCCGCTTCGGCGAGCTTCTCGGGGGCGCACTCGCACCAGACGCCATAGTTGCCGCCGCTGAAGCGGGTGTCGTAGCCCACGGTCATCGTGAGCCGCGGGATCCCCGCCAGGTAGAACATCCCGAAGACGGTCGAGAGCGCCCCGACCATCACCATCACCTCGAAGCCGAACACCGTGTAGGGGATCCAGGTCGAGATCGCCTTGCCGCCGACCACCAACGGCCAGTACTCCGAGCCCCAGATCGCGAGCCAGTACCCGAAGACGGCGCCGCAGAGCGCACCGATCAGCGTGAACTTGCGCACCCCGCTCCGGGGCGGCGCGATCGCCTCCTCCAGCTCGTGGCGCGGGGTCGGCGTGTACGCCGTGATGTCCCCGAGCTTCTTCTGCTTGAGTTCCTTGATGGCGTCCACGGTGCTGTCGAGCTCCGCGAAGACGCCCAGCATGCCGCGCATCATCTCAGTGCCCCCCGTGGTGATGGCCGTGGGCATTCTTCATCTTCGGCGGGACGATCTCCTTGATCTCCGCGAGCGCCATCACCGGCAGCTGCTTCACGAAGAGCAGGAACCACATGAAGAACCAGCCGAACGACCCGATCAGCAGCCCGTAGTCCACCCAGGTCGGCACGTAACTCGACCACTGCCACGGTTCGACGTCGTGCGAGAGCGACGGGACGACGATCACGAAGCGCTCGAACCACATCCCGATGTTGATGAAGATCGAGAGGATGAAGAGCCAGGCCGGGTTCCGGCGCAGCTTCTGCGAGAAGAGCGAGAGCGGCAGGATCATGTTGCAGGTGAGCATGATCCAGGCGGCCCACCACCACTGGCCGAAGACGCGATTCCAGAAGTAGTCCTGCTCGTACTGCACGCCGCCGTACCAGGCGATGAAGAACTCGACGATGTAGGCGCATCCCACCACCATCGATGTGAAGAGCACCATCTTGGCCGAGGCGTCGAGGTGGTTCAGCGTCACGTAGTGCTTGAGCCCGAACCACTTCCGCATCGGGATGATGATCGTCCAGACCATCGCGAAGCCGGAGAAGATCGCGCCGGCGACGAAGTAGGGCGGGAAGATCGTCGTGTGCCAGCCCGGCACGATGCCCATCGCGAAGTCGAACGACACCACCGAGTGCACCGAGAGCACCAGCGGCGTCGAGAAGGCGGCCAGGAAGAGGTAGGCGCGGGCGAAGTGACGCCACTCGCGCTCGGTGTTGCGCCAGCCGAAGCTCAGGAAGGCGAGGATCTTCTTGCGGAGCGGGTTCGTCTCCCGGTCGCGCAGCACCGCGATGTCCGGGATCAGCCCGACGAAGAGGAAGGTCGTCGAGATCGTGAGGTAGGTCGTGATCGCGAACACGTCCCAGACCAGCGGCGACTTGAAGTTCGGCCAGATCAGCCGCCAGTTCGGGTACGGGATCAGCCAGAAGAACTTCCAGGGCCGGCCGATGTGGATGATCGGGAAGAGCCCCGCGGTCATGACCGCGAAGACCGTCATCGCCTCGGCGGCGCGGTAGATCGTCGTGCGGAAGCCGGCCCGGAACAGGTAGAGGATCGCCGAGATCAGCGTGCCCGCATGACCGATGCCGACCCAGAACACGAACGTGATGATGTAGACGCCCCACATCACCGGCGGGTTGTAGCCGGCGACGCCGAGTCCCTGGTGGATCTGGTAGGTCCAGCTGAAGATGCCGAGCCCGAGGCAGGTCAGCGCGATCAGGAGACCGCCGAACCAGGCCTTGGTCGGCTTGAGGATCGCCAGGATCTCCCGGTCGACCTGCTCGTAGTCCTTGACCGCCGGGAGCTGGATGTCCGCCGTCGCGATGTTCGGGCGGCGCGGCTCGTCGGGAGCGGGGTGCGCGAGGGTTGCCATTGGTCTCCGCGCCCCCTTACGCCGTGGCCGACGCCGCGGGCGCCGGATGGTTGACCTTCTTCAAGTAGACCACCGCCGTGAAGGTGTTCAGCTCCTCGAACACGTGGTACGCCCGCCGGTCCTTCGCCCACTTGGCGACCGACCAGTTCTCGTCGGCCGCGTCGCCGAAGACGATCGCGCGCGAGGGACAGGCCTGCGCGCACGCCGTCGTGAACTCGTCCACCTGCAGCTCGCGCCCCTCGAGCGACGCGCGATGCTCGGCCTCCTTGATGCGCTGCACGCAGAACGAACACTTCTCCATGATGCCCTTCTGCCGCACCGTCACGTCCGGGTTCAGCTGCCAGTGCAACGGCTCCGGGAACGCGTACTGGCTGCGCGACGGGTCGCCGTAGCCGAACCAGTTGTAGTAGCGGACCTTGTACGGGCAGTTGTTGGAGCAGTAGCGCGTGCCGACGCAGCGGTTGTAGACCTGCACGTTCAGCCCGTTCGGCGCGTGGTAGGTCGCATAGACCGGGCACACCGGCTCGCAGGGCGCGTTGCCGCAGTGCTGGCACATCATCGGGATGAAGCGCGTCTCGAAGTCCGGGTGCGCGGAGTCGAACACCACGTCCTTCGGCTCGCGGTCCAGCTCCCAGTAGCGCTCGAGGCGGATCCAGGCCATCTCGCGGCTGCGCGTGATGTTGGCGCCGAAGCCGGTGCGGTCCGGCAGGATCTGCGGACCCTGCCACGAGGCGCCGACGGTCGGGATGTTGTTCTCGGCGTAGCAGGCGGTGACGCAGGCCGAGCAGCCGGTGCAGCGCGAGAGATCGATCGTCATCGCCCAGCGGCGCTTGGCGGCGCCCGACCAGTGCTCGGGATCGTACTGACCCTTGTCCTTCGAGCCCGGCACGCCGAGGTCGCCCTGCGCATCGTTCGCCGTGGGGGACCGGAGCCCCGGCAGGAACTCGGCGCTCGCCTGCCCCTCGAACACGTGGTGCCCCTCTCCCGCCTCGCCGGCCAGCAGCGCCGGGAGTGCGATCGCCTGCGCGATCCCGCGGCCGTGCTGACGGCCCGAGCCTTCCGTGGTGACGAGACGCTCGTTGCCGCTCGCCTTCGTGAGCGTGGCCTTCGTCGCGCCGTAGGCCGCCGCGCCGGAGCGTGCGTCCTCGGCCGCCACGAGCAGCTGGTAGGCGTTCGCGCCCGAGGTCGCGTAGCGACCCGCCGCGGTGTGGCCGCGGCCGAGCATCACCGCGATCGTGTCGGGGCGGATGCCGATGTAGATCAGCGCCGCCGCGGTCAGCTCACCCGCGGCCGTGCGCACCGTCACGAGGTCGCCGTCCTCGACGCCGAGCGCCTTCGCGGTCTCGGCGTGCATCTCGACGACCGTCTGCCAGCAGATCTTCGTGACGGGGTCCGGGAGTTCCTGCAGCCAGGGCTTGTTGGCCCCGCGTCCGTCGCCGAGCGTCGGCGAGGGATAGGCGAGCAGGAAGTACTCACCCGTGTTGTCACCCGTGACACCGCGTGGCGTCACGCGCGCCGGCGTGGCCGTGCGCGCGGCGGCAGTGCCGCTCATGAGGGCGGTGGTCAGCGCGTCCTTCAGCGCGCCGTTGCCGCCGAGGCGGCTCGCGAGCCACCCGCGATAATCGGCGTACTGGAAGCGCGCCGCCATCGACTGGTCGCCCTTCGCGAGCGCCAGCAGCACGTCGGCCGTCGCGCGCGAATCGAAGACGGGGTCCATCGTCGGCTGCTGCAGCGAGAGCAGGCCGCGCACCGGCTCGGCGTCACCCCAGCTCTCGAGCGCGTGATGATCCGGGAGCACGAGGTCGCAGAGCGACGTCGTCTCGTCGGGGACGCTCGAGAAGGAGACCTTGAACGGGACCTTGGCCATCGCGGCGGCGAACCCGATGCCGGGCGCGCTGGTGTGGGCCGGGTTCGCGCCGCGCACGATCAGCATCGGCACGGTGCCGGCATTCATCCGCTCGGCGGCCGCACGTACCTCGGCGTTGCCGGCCGCACCATCGAAGGCGAGCAGGCCGCGGTCCGGAAAGATGGTGCGCCCGACGTTGCCGCGCGCCTTGTTCAGCTCGGCCACCGCGGCGGCGAGCTCACCGGCGTTCTCGCCGTAGCCGCCGGAGATGATCGCGCTCGCCGACGCGCCGCGCACTTCGCGCGCGAGTCCCTCGAGCAGCGCCGGGGCGACACCCGCCGCCTCGGCAGCCGCGGCGAGCGAGCCGCGTCCGAGGAGCGCGTTCACGATCTGCAGCTCGGTGCCCGGACGCGCCGGGATCCACTGGTCGGCGTTGAGGCCGGTGAGCGAGCGGCGCGCGCCCACATAGATGAAGCGCGGCGCGCCCTCGATCTTGCCGCGGGCATCGGCGAAGGCGAGCTGCTGCGGGACGGGGACGCCCCACCCATCGAGGAAGTCCGCGCTGAACGAGACGATGAGCGAGGCGGCGGAGAGATCGTGGTGCGGCCACGAGGTGCCATAGGCGGCGCGATTGGCCTGCACGACGGCGACCGGCGCCTCGGCGTCGTAGCTGATGTGCGGCGCGATGCCATAGCCGCCGAGCACCGTGTCGAGGAAGGCCGGGAAGGAGCCCAGTTCGTGCTGGTTGATCACGACGACGCTGGCGCCCTGACCGCGGCTCTTCACCTCGCCGAGCTTGGCGGCGAGGGTCTGGATCGCCTCGTCCCAGGTCGTCGGGATGAGCCGGTCGCCCTCGCGCTTCATCGGCTGGCGGAAGCGGTCCGGGTTGTAGAGGCCCTGGAGTCCCGACTGGCCGCGCGCGCAGAGCGCGCCCTTGTTGACCGGGTGCGCGGGATTCCCTTCGGCCTTGATCGCCCGGCCGTCGCGCACCTCGACGATCAGCCCGCAGCCGGCCGCGCACTCGCGGCAGGTGGTGGCGTAATGGTTCGAGACGCCGGGGACGGTGTTGTCCGGCGAGACGAGGTACGGAATCAGCTTCTCGACGTCGCCGGTCGAGCATCCGACCGCGGCGGTGGCCGCCGTGGAGATGCCGAGCACCTTGAGGAACTCACGGCGCTTGACCGCGGCGGCGGCGTCCTTCGTGTCAGGAGGAGTCATTCCGCGATCCTAGTAGTGGCAGGTGGCGCAGTCGTACGTCGCCTTCTTGCGCGGCAGGGCGAGCGTCGCGGAGTCGGGCTCATAGCCGGCGGCGCGGACGCCGTCGGCGGGCAGATAACCGTTCACGTGGCAGCTGACGCACCAGCCCATGTTGAGCGACTGCGCCTGAAACACCTGGGGCATGTTGTTCACCTGCCCGTGGCAGGTCTGGCAGGTGACGCCGGCGTTGACGTGGCGCATGTGCGGGAAGTGCACGTACTCGGGCACCTTGTGCACGCGCACCCAGGGCACCGGCTGCCGCTTGTTGTAGAAGCCGGCGAGCTTCTGGATCTCGGGGCGGTCGCCGCCGACGATCGCGTGGCAGGCCATGCAGGTGCCGACCGCCGGGAGGCCGGGGTCGGGCGACTGATTGGCGGCGTTGTGGCAGAACGCGCAGTTCATCTTGAGGGTGTTCACGTGCACCGGATGCGGGAAGACGACCGGCTGCACGGGGGAGCGGCCGATGCCGCCGCCGAGGTAGTTCGTGTAACCGGAGGCGCCGCTGTAGGCCCACGCTCCGGGCTTGGCCTTGCCGAAGGCCTCGCGGTTGGCGATCTGCGTCGCGGTCTCAGGAGCGCCGGCCGCCGTCTGGGCGGCGGGCTGCGCGGCCGGTTGGGCAGCGCCTTGCGCGGTGCGGGCGCCCGCGTACGCGGACATCATGGTCGCGGCGAGCGCGATGGCGACCAAGCCTGGGATGACGACCCACTTGCTGCGACCGGTCATGCGGCAGAACCCGGAGTGAGGGATTTCCGAACGGTCCACTCGGCTTGTGAACGATTTCACAAGCCGCCAAGCGACACGGAAAAATGACCCGTGCCCACTACCTTCGCAAGTGTGCGCACACGGCCAGTTTAGCGGTCCTTCGCCGACCGCCCGGCGGCGGCCCTCCGGCGGTCAGTCCAGCCCCCGCTTCACCCGGTCGATCGTGCGCAGCACCTCGATGCCCATCGCCCGCACGAGCGTGAGCTCGCGCGAGTCGGGACCGGCGCGATTGAGCAGCGAACGCACGCTGCGCATGATGTGTTCCGGGTTCCGCGTGCGGTAGAACGCGATCGCCGCGAGTGCGCGGTCGATGTCGGCGAGCGCGCGCTCCCACTCGTCGTGCTTGGGGAGCGCGGCGTGGTGCTTGTGCCGCGCGATGGTGCGCGTGCGGTCGCCTGCCGCGAGGTGGAGCTCGTAGGCGGCGACGAGCACCGCCTGCGCGAGATTCAGCGAGGCGTGCTCCGTCGTGGGGATGATCGTGAGCACCTGCGCCGCATCGATGGCGTCGTTCGGCAGCCCGTGGTCCTCCTGTCCGAAGAGGAGTGCGACGCGGCCTTCCTCGGCCTTGGCGAGCGCGACCGGCGCGAGCGCGCGCGGATCGGTCACCGGCCAGCGATGCGCCCTCCGCTTGGCACCGAAGGCCGCGACGTACACGCAGTCGGCGAGCGCCTCGTCGAGCGTCCCGAAGTGCCGGATCCGCTCGACGACATCGCGCGTGCCGTGCGCGACCCCTTCGATGCGCCACGGGTCGTACGGCACCGGCTGCACGAGCCGCAGGTCCGTCAGGCCCATGTTCTTCATCACCCGGACGGTGCCGGCGATGTTGACGGGGTCCTGGACCTTGTGGATGACGATCGAGATCTGATCGAGGAGAGACACGCGCGGACGGGAGACGGGGGACGAGAGACGCGAGAGCAAGATAGTCGTTCGGGAGAGGGTCGTCCCCGGTCGCCCGCCTCAGCGTTCCGATCTGGATCCCAACGGCGGTCACCACAGAG
>JANNLH010000116.1:0-33052 GCA_031396725.1 Gemmatimonadaceae bacterium
CGCCGGCGGGAAGGCGAGCAGCACCGTCGCCGCCATGAACCGCTTGTGCGCCGCCGGCGTGCGCGTGTTCCGCAGCGCCAGCAGCACCAGCACCACGAGGAAGATCACGCTCGGGAGGTCGATGAAGGCGAGCAGCGGCGGAAGGAAGGGTGGCATGTTCGGGTTCGCGAACATCACCGCGACCATGTAGAGCGCGCTCACCGAGAGCACCGGCAGCAGCACGAACGCCGACCGCGCCACGCGTCGATGCCAGGTCACCAGTCCGCGCGACATCAACCACGACTGCACGATCAGCGCGCAGACCCATAGCGTCGCGGTCACGCCGTGCAGCGTGTGTGCGGCCGTCGAGGACCCCAGCGGCCGGAAGAACGAGGGCCAGAATCCGGCGACGATCGCCGCCAGCGCGGCGGTGAAGTACCAGTGGGCGTAGCGGTAGGACGTCGGGGCCGCCGTGGCGGTGAGCGGGATCGTCGTCACCCTACTTTCGGTCCGAGAGGAGCTTCGTCGTGAACTCCTGGTTCTCGGCGAGCCGCGCCATCTGGTCCTGCATGTTCGCGAGGCTCTCCTCGAGCCGCGCCGTGCGCTCCTCGAGCGCCGCGAGGTCGCTGCCCGAGCCGACCTGCCGGCGTCCGCGGCCGCCGCTCGCCACTCGCACGATACCCCCGATCACGAGGATGGGGATCGCGAGCATGATGAGCATCTCGATCAAGCCAAGTCCGAACACAAGCGCGCTCCGTGAAGGGGGACCGTCCAAACCTCCGCCCCCGCGGAGACTCCGCAAGGGCGGCGCGTCAGCACTCGGCTCGGAACACGGCGTCTGCCGCTCCGTTGACCTCGAGTCGCGTGAAGGCGTAGTCGAACACGTTCCCGCCGTGCACGAAGCGAGCGCTCCGGAAGAGCCGCACGCCGGTCTGCTCGACCCAGTCCGAGAAGTACAGCTCGACGCGCCGCGCGCCTTCGCCCGTATGGTTCACGAGCTCGAAGCCGGCCGGGAGTGTATCGTGGACGCGCAGGTACATCGTCGCGCGCGCGCCGAGGTCGTCGCGGAGCGCGACCGCGTGGACGGGCTCCGAGCCCCAGAGGGTATCACCCACCGCGACCGGATCGCTGAGCCGCGTCAAGGGTGCGAGCGCCAGCATATGGAGCTCGTGTCCGCGCACGACCGTGCGCGTTCCCGGGTCGAGCGTGACCTGACGTGCGTCCGAGTCGCACTTCCAGCCGCCGCTCTCATCGATGCCGGCCCTGAGTCCGGCGCCGAGCACGATGCGCACGCGGCCATCCCGGTGCGCGACGACCTCGGTGCGGAACGAGCCAGTGGGGCTCGTCACGTCGGCGAGCGTATGGAGTGTGCGAATCCCCGGTGCGGCGGGCCCGAGCGCGCGCTCAGCCCCCTCCAGGAGCAGACGCGCCTCAGGCGCCTCTTCCTGCCGCGGGGCGGGTGCCGCACAAGAAAGGCACGCGAGGATGGCGATCAGGCGTCGCATTCCGGGCCCTACCGCAGCGCCCGCTGCACCACCGCGGTATCGGTATGCTGATGGAACGTCGCGACCTTGCCGTCGCGGAACTTCCAGACGTGCACGAAGGGCGCGCGGAAGCTCTTGCCGGTGGCCTTGTACGTCCCGCTGTACTCGCCGATCGCCACCACCGTCTCGCCGCTCGCGACGTACTCCTGCGGCTCGACGGTGAACGGGTCCCATTCGCCGCCGATCCTCATGAAGACGCCCTGCAGCACCGCGTCCGGTCCGACGTACCGCCCGCCGTATGGGAACCCCTCGGCCTCGGTCCAGACGCAATCCGGCGCGAGCGCCCCGAGCACGGTCGGTACGTCGCCGGCGGCGAAGGCGGCGTACACCTGCTTCATCGTATCCGTGTGATTCGGCATCGCCGTGCTCCGGGGGTGGCGGTGAGGGATGGGAATGGTAGCGCGGCGCCCCGACACCGGACAGTATTCAATGATGTCGAGGGCATTCCTGCGGGACGACGCGGAAGGGGAGATGCCCCGCCGCAATTACGGCCTCCCCGCGCGGGACGACCCGGAGTACGATCGCGTCGCCGCACGGGCGCTGCTCGAGGCCGCCCGCGTCAGCGAGACGCAGCTCGCCGAGCGCGCGACCGGCTATTACTGGGGCGAGCCGCGTCTCAAGCCCTATGTCGAGGAGATACTCGCCGAGGCCGAGAAGGCCGAGGACGACCGGCTCGAGCAGGTCGCCCGGCGCTTCCTGCGCTGAGCGTCAGCCCGGCATCGGCCGAGCGTCAGCCGAACGGCTTCTCGAGACTCGGCGACTGCGGCGTGAAGAGTTCGGCCCCCGTCTCCGTGATCACCATGTCGTCCTCGAGCCGCACGCCGAACTCGCCGGGGATGTAGATCCCGGGCTCGTCGCTGAAGACCATCCCCGGCGCGAGCGGGAGCGTGTTGCCGCGCACGAGATAGGGCCACTCGTGCCCGTCCATCCCCATCCCGTGGCCGACGCGATGCGAGAAGTACTTGTAGTCGGGACCATACCCGGCGTCCACGATCACCTTCCGCGCCGCGGCGTCCACCACCTCGCAGGCGAGTCCGGGGCGCGCCGCCGCGAGTGCGGCGCTCTGCGCGCGATGCTCGATCTCGAACACATCCTTCATCCTCTGCGTCGGCGTGCCGAGCACGAAGGTGCGCGAGATGTCGGAGCTGTAGCCCTCGACCTTGCAGCCGCCGTCGATCAGCAGGATGCTCCCCTCGCGCACGACCTGCGGCGTCGCCGAGCCATGGGGCAGGGCGGAGTACTTCCCGACCTGCACGCCCGCCGCGCCGGACCAGCCGAGCTGCGTGTGCGCGAGTGAGACCAGGCGCGCGAAGTCGGACTGCGTCATCCCCTCCTTCAGCGACCTCCAAGCGGCCTCGTAGGCCTTGAGCGTCACCGCACTCGCGTGCCGCATCAGCGCCAGCTCGTGCGCGTCCTTCACCATCCGGCAACCCGCCGTCACCGGCGTGCCGTCGGTGAGCCGCACCGCCGGAAGCTTCGAGACGCCGTGGCTGAACTGCCAGCGCACGGTCTCCTCGACCGCGATGGTGGCGGTCGCGAGGCCGCGCGCACGGAGACCGCCGGCGACCAGCGCGTACGGATCCTCGTTCTCCTCCCACGGGTAGACGTCGGCGCCGCCCGCCATCGGCCCGAGCGCGACTTGCTCCATCGCGCGCTCCTCCTCGAACTTCGGCGTCACGAGGAATGGCCGCCCGCTCACCGGGATGAAGGCGGCCAGCAACCGCTCGCTGAGTCCCCAGGAGATGCCGGTGAAGTAGACCATCGAGGTGCCGCCGGTGAGCATCAGGGCATCCACGCCCTCGGCCCGCATCAACCGCCGCGCCTGCTCGAGTCGCGCCTGCCGCTCGGCGACGCTGATCGGCACGACGCCCTCCTTCATCGGACGCAACGCCGCGATCGCGGGGGGCAGGGCGCTCGCGCCCTGCGATTCGGCCGGCCGCGCGCCGAGCGCGAGGGCGGCGCCGGCAGTGGTGGCGCTCGTGAGGAAGCTGCGTCGGTCGGTCATGCGGAGGAGAATGGAGCCGGCAGAAGTCCCTGTCCAGAGGGGATCGCGGTCCGCTGTCGGCGGCCCTCCACACGAGTGGCGTACGCGCCTCGCCGGCGATTCGCACCCGCGGTGTAGGAACACGCATGACGACGCCCCACTCCCACTCACGCGCGCTGCTCGCACTGCTCGCGATCATGTTCGTCGCACCGCACGGCACGCTCGACGCGCAGTACTTCGGACGCAACAAGGTCCGCTACGATCCGTTCGACTTCCGCGCGCTCGCGACCGAGCACTTCGACGTCTACTACTACCCGGCCGAATCGATCGCGACGCGGGATGCCGCGCGCATGGCGGAGCGATGGTATGCGCGGCACAGCGCGCTGCTCGACTTCGAGACGGGTCGCAGCCCGCTGATCTTCTACGCCGACCATCCGGACTTCCAGCAGTCGAATGTCATCGGCGGCTTCATCGGCGAGGGCACCGGCGGCGTCACGGAGGGATCGCGTGAACGTGTCATCATGCCCCTCACCGGCGTGTACGCCGAGACCGACCACGTGCTCGGGCACGAGCTCGTGCACGTCTTCCAGTACCGCATCGCCAAGGCGACGCGCAACGGGCTGCGCAGCCTCGAGGGGATCCCGCTCTGGCTGATCGAAGGGATGGCCGAGTACCTGAGCCTGGGCCGCGAAGACCCGAACACGGCGATGTGGTTGCGCGACGCGGCGCGTCGCAATGACCTGCCCACGCTCAAGCAGCTCACGACCGACTCCCGGTACTTCCCGTATCGCTACGGACACGCCTTCTGGGCGTTCGTCGGCGCGCGGTACGGGGACGATGCGGTGCCCCGCGTCTTCCGCGCCGCGCTCTCGGGCGGGTGGGACACGGGCGTCACCGCGGCACTCGGTGTCAAGCCGGATTCCCTGAGCAAGCTCTGGCACACCGCGATCCGCGAGCAGTACGGACCAAGCTTCGCGGGGCGCAGCGCACCCGATTCCATCGGACGTACGGTCATCCGCGCGACGGAGAACGGCGACCAGAACATCGCCCCCACGGTCAGCCCCGACGGGCGCTATGTGGCCTTCTTCTCGAGCCGCGACCTCTTCGGCATCGACATCTATCTGGCCGAGGTCGCGACCGGGCGCGTGCTGCGCAAGCTCACGGAGGTGACGGCGAGTGCGCACTTCGATGCCCTCAGCTTCATCAACTCCGCCGGCAGCTTCTCGCCCGATGGCGAGCGGCTGGCCGTGGTGACGTTCAGCGGAGGCGATAACGATATCACGATCTTCCGCTCGTCCGACGGCGACGTCGTGCGCCGGCTCAAGGTGCGCGGGGTGACGGCGATGGCGGATCCGGCCTGGAGCCCTGACGGGAACACCATCGCCTTCTCCGGATCGCGCGGCGGCATCAGCGACCTGTACGTCTACGACCTCGGCACGGGCGCGGCACGCCAGCTCACGAATGGTCGTGAGGCCGAGATCCAGCCGGCGTGGAGCCCCGACGGCCGCACCATCGCGTTCGCGACCGACCGCGGCGACGCGACCGACTTCGGTGCGTTGCGCTTCGGCGAGATGCGCCTCGCCACCATCCCGACCGAGGGCACCGCCGGCGAAGCGCCCCAGGTGCTCCTCAGGCCGACCTTCCCGAGGGGCAAGTCGATCAATCCGCAGTACGCGCCGGACGGACGCTCGATCTACTTCGTCTCCGACCAGGATGGCGTGAGTGACATCTACCGGGTCGACGATGCCGGCGCCGTGTACCGCGTGACGAACGTCGCGACCGGCGTGAGCGGCATCTCGGGTCTCTCGCCGGCGATCACGGTCGCGCGCTCCACCGGGGCGCTCATCTTCTCCGTCTTCCATCGCTCCGGCTTCTCCATCCGGGCGCTGGACGCTCCGACGACGACGGTCGTCGCCGACGCGGGGATCCCAGTGGGTGGCATCACCCAGGTGACCGACGAGGGACTCGTCGCGCGGGCGCTCGCGGACGAGCGCACGGGTCTTGCCGGCCCGGCCGACCTCAGACCGATGCGCCCCGATCGCCGGCTCCGCCTCGACTACATCGGCGGCCCGAGCGTCGGCGTCACCTTCGGGGGCGGGAGTGGCGGCGGACTCGGCGGCGGCGTGGGCCTCGGATTCGGCGACATGCTCGGCGACCACGAGCTCGGGTTCGTCGTGCAGGCGCAGGGGGACATCAAGGACATCGGTGGCTCCGTGCAGTACCTCAACCTGAAGCGGCGATGGAACTGGGGAGGGCTCGCGTCGCACATCCCGTACTCGGGCGCCTTCGGCACCGCTGAGGATGTGACCTTCGACGACGGCAGCGGCGGCACCGTCGATGGCACCGTCTTCGTCCAGCAGCTGCAGCGCGTCTACTTCGACAACGCCGAGCTGTTCGCGCAGTATCCGCTGTCGCGGTCGCGGCGCTTCGAGATCAGCGGCGGCGGGCAGCGGATCGGGTCGTCGATCGAGATCGACAGCCAGTTCGTCATCGGCAACTCGCTGGTCGACCGCTCGCGCACCACGCAGTCGGGTGGACCGTCGCTCAACTTCGCGCGCGGGGCGGTCGCATTCGTCGGCGACAACTCCTTCGGTGGGTTCACCGGGCCGATCGCCGGGACGCGTTATCGGCTCGAGCTGGGCGCCAACGCGGGCACGCTGACCTACCAGGACGCACTGGTCGACTATCGCCGCTACTTCTTCCTGCGCCCGCTCACGCTCGCGATGCGCGGCGTGCACTTCGGGCGCTACGGCGCCGATGCGGAGAGCGGCCTGCTCCGGGACCTGTTCGTCGGCCAGTCGCAGGCGATCCGCGGTTACGAGGCGCACACCTTCTCGATCGGGGAGTGCTCCGCGGCCCCGGTCGGTGGCGACGAGTGCCCCGAGTTCTCACGGCTCAACGGCAGCCGCATCGCCTTCGTGAACCTGGAACTGCGGATCCCGTTGATCGGCAACGACCGGTTCGGGTTGATCAACTTCCCGTTCCTGCCCACGGAGCTCACGCCCTTCGTGGACGCCGGCGTCGCCTGGCGCGCCTCAGAGTCGCCGTCCCTGCGCTTCGACCGGAGCACCGCCGAGCGCGTGCCGGTCGTGAGCGTCGGCGTCGCGACGCGCATCAACCTGCTCGGCTACGCGGTGGTCGAGATCTTCTACGTCCGACCGCTCCATCGCCCGGGAAAGTCCGGGTACTTCGGCTTCCAGTTCGCCCCGGGCTGGTAGCCCGCTCCACCCACCCTCAACACCGAGTACACGATGTCCCGTACGCCTGCCGAAGCCATCAACAGTTACCTCACCGACATGTTGGCTCTCGAGGAGCACATTTTTACCGCCGTTCAGGGCCAGCAGGCGGCGCTGAAGGACGATCACCCCAAGTTCTCGGCCGTGCTTCACGATGTGGAGGCGCTGGCGACCGGCCACGCGAAGCAACTCAAGTCGCTCATCGAGCAACGAGAGATGGGCGTCGGGACGCTCGCCGAGGGCCTCAAGAAGGCCGGCTCGGTGATCCTGGGCGTCGGCGCCGCGGCGATCGATCTCGTGCGATCGGAGCGCGTGCCCAAGAACCTGCGCGACGACTACACCGTGATCGCGCTCGCGACCGTCGGGTACGCGATGCTCTTCACGACAGCCAAGGCACTCAGCGACACACCCGTCGCCAACCTCGCCGCGGCGCTGCACAAGGACTACGCCAAGGCGGCGATGGCATTGCACCACGTCGTGCCGGCGAGCGTGCTGGCAATGCTGGTCGAGGAAGGACTGGCGGCCGATGCCAGTGTCGTGAGTGCGGTCAATACGGAGCTCGACTCGCACTGGCGCGGCTGAGCCAGGCGGCCCGCCACCGCTCGTCGTCGACCCCGACGACGAGCAGCCAGCCGATGGTGGCCACCGACCCGACGAGTGCGACCAACGCCACGACGGGGAAGACCTGCATCCCGAATGGCGGCGAGAGGAAGGTGAGCCACCCCGCGCCGCCCATCAGGGAGAGCACGCCGAGCGCGCGCGGGAGGAAGGTCGAGCGCAGCATGAGATACCCCTTCAGCAGGGCGTACACACCGAAGAACACCAGTGCGATCGCCGCGCCCCCGTCATTCACCTTGTGCAGCACGAGCGCCAGCGCCTGGAGCTGTTCGCCGCTGAACACGCGCAGGTACTCTGCGTTACCCGCGTCGCCCAGGAGCAGCAGCGGGGCGATGTAGAAGAGTCGGCTCAGCGCCTTGATGGTGCATCCGACGAGGCCGAAGATCGCCGCGAGGCGGGAGAGGCGCGTGCTGGCCGGCCGGAGCAGGTCGTAGAAGAGCGCCACCATCGTGATCTGGCACGCCATCTCGACCAGGTAGACGGCGAATCCGAACCGGTAGAGCGCCTCGTGGCTCGCGAGGTTGGCCGCGGTCGCCGCCGCGTCGCCGGGGATGACGAGGCGTTCGCTGACGAAGCTCTGCGCGAGCACGCCGAGCACGATCGTGAGCAGGAAGAAGAGCGCGGCCAGTCGCCCGGTCGTCCGTGGCGATGCGTCGGCGCTCCTCCCTTGCAGGACGGTGGCGTTCATTCGGTGCTCTCCGCGAGCAGGGTGGCGGGGCGGGTCCGGCGTGGTCCTATGGGACTCCAATACGACACCCCGTGCAGAAGGTTTCGGCGCGCGGTACCTTCTCCCCGTGAACGCGATCCGTGCGGGCTTCGCCGCGGCCCTCCTGATCCTCGCGCCGGCAGCTGCCGCGCAGACCGCGGCGCCGCCCGTGGCCGTGAGCGGGGTGGTGCGCGACACCCTCGCGCGCCGGCCGGTCGCCGGCGCGTGGGTGCAGATCGTGGCGTGGGAAGGCACGGCCGCCTTCACCCGCACGGCGCGCTCCGACTCCGTCGGCCGCTATCGCATCGACAGCGTTCCCGCGGGGCGCTATGCGATCGGGTTCTTCCATCCGCTGCTCGACTCGCTCGGCGTGCAGGCGGCCACGCAGGAGGTCCGCGTGGGCCGTCGCGCCGTGCGCGCGGACCTCGCGACGCCGACGGTCCACTCGCTCGCCTCGGCGCTCTGCGTTCCCAAGCGCGTCGGCACCGCCGGCACCAGCGGGCTCCTGCTCGGCGTCGTGCGCGCCGCCGCCGACGGCTCACCCGTTGCCGGCGCCAGCATCTCGGCCGAGTGGGTCGAGATGACGCTGCGCAAAGGGAGCATCGAGCGACGGCAGGCGCGCGGTGTCGTCACCGCGGGCGAGAACGGCGCGTTCGTGCTCTGCGACGTGCCCGGCGCCGGTTCACTCTATGTGCGTGCGACGCACGGCAGCGACAGCACCGCGCTCGTCGAACTCCAGGTCCCGGCTTCGGGCGTCCTCAGGCGCGATCTCCGCCTGGGCGCCGCGAGCGCGATGGTACGCGGGACGGTCTTCACCGCCGACAGTGTGCGGCCGCTCGCCGGCGCACTCGTGCGCGTCGTGGACGGCCCCCAGGCGCGCACCAACGCGAATGGCGAGTGGGCGATCACCGACGCGCCGGGGGGCACGCGCGTGCTCGAGGTCCGGGCGATCGGCTACTATCCGGAGCGGCGGGCGATGGACGTGGTCCCTGGCGCGTCACCGGTGCGCGTCGGGCTCTTCAACTTCCAAGCCGTACTCGATACCGTCCGCGTCGTCTCATCACGCGTGTCGGACCGGAGTGAGGGCGGCTTCGACCGGCGCCGCCGGATCGGCCAGGGCCGCTACCTGACAGCCGAGGAGATCGCGCGGCGCAGCGCGACCTGGACCTCCGATCTCTTCCAGATGATGCCCGGCGTCCGGATCGACGGCTCGGGGTTCGATCGGATGGTCGTCGTCCGCAACTCGTTCGGGGGGCACTGCAATCCCCACCTGTATATCGACGGCATCTACTTCTTCACGATGTCCGCCGACGAGATCGACGGGATGGTGACGCCGGCGCGGATCCGGGGCATCGAGATCTACACCGACGCCTCGACCCCGATGGAGTTCCAGCTGGGGCTGAGCGGCTGCGGTGCGCTCGTGATCTGGACGAAGGGACGGCTGCCCACCGCGCCGCCGCCCAAGCGCTGACTCAGCGCGCCAGCAGCCGCGCGAGGAGCTCCGGCATCGCGTGGAAGTGATCGATGTGGTCCGGCGCCGTGTTCCCGGCGAAGCCCCGAAGTTCGAACCCGCCCGCGCGCACCTCGCTCAACTGCTGCATGCCGCGCGGCCCCCACGCGAGCAGGGCGAGGCGCCGCAGGCCGAGGGACGCGAGCAGCCAATCGGCGGTCTCGGTGGTGCTCGCGAAGGTGCCGGGGAAGATCTCCGAGTGCGTGACGACGAACCGCTTCTCGCCGCGCGCGGCTGCACGCGCGAACTCGGCGAAGGCGGCGAGGTTCGTCGTGTCGAGCGACCCGGAGTCTGCGAGCGTGCGCCCCTCGGGGACGTACGACGTATGCATCCCGTCGAGCAGGAGCACGGCACCGACACGCGCGAAGTGGCGCGGCGTGAGGAGGATCGCGCGGATGGCGCCGTGGCCGGCGGAGAAGCCCACGAGCGTCACGCGTCCGAGGCGAGCAGCGGTCCCGGTGGCCAGCGACACTTCCCGCATCACGCCGGTGAGCAGCGAGTCGAACGCGGCGGGATCGGCGAAGGCCCGATGGTAGGCGCCGGAGCCGGCGCCGAGATTCATCACCGCCGAGACGGTGGGCTGGGGGAGCGCGGCGACCGCCTGTTCGGGGAGCCAGGCCGCGCCGTGGAAGTGCACGACGAGGTCGAAGAGCGCCGCCGTGCGCAGGGCGTCGGGGACACGGAGCTCGACTATGCGACCCGCGGGGCCCGCGAAGGGGCGCCGCGTGCCGCCGAGTTCGGTCTGCGTGAGGCGCTCGTGTGCACGCGTCGTCTCGACCATCGGCGACGGATTCTGCGACGCCGGCGGTGGGGCGGGGACCTGGGTCGCCGCTCGGGAGGGCACCGCGACGATCGCGAGCAGCGCGACGAAGGCCGTTCTCATCCGGCGACGAGCCTCGTCAGGTCACGCCAGGCATACGCGCCCTCGAATCGCCCGCGGTCGTCGTACAGCCGCTCGCCGCCCATGCGGTCGTAGAAGCCGAGCGTCGGATTGTTGAGGTCGGCGAGCAGGATGCACGAGCGCATGCCGCGGTCGAGGAAGCGCCGTGCTGTTTCGGCCAGCATCCGACGGCCGAGCCCGAGGCCGTGATACTCCCAGCGCAGGTAGATCTTGCTGAGTTCTCCGTCGAAGTTGCCCGGGAAGGGCTTGCCCCACGTGAAGCCGATCAGTCGCCCGGCGCGGTCCTCGAGGACGAGCACGAAATCCCGTCGGTGATGCTCGGCGAAGACCTTGTTCCACTGCCAGGTGCGGGTGGCGATGGTCGGACCCTTCGACGCGTCGGTCACCCCATAGGTCGCGTTCCAGGTCGTGACGTGCAACTCGGCCAGCGCGGGGGTGTCCGACGCGACGGCATCGCGGAAGATGATCGAGTCCAGTGATTCGCCGCGCGCTCGGAGCCGTCGCGCGTTGGCCTCGCCGCTGGGCCTGGAACGCGCGTTGATGCGCCGCCGCACCGCCGCGAGATGCGGCTCGATCCGTTCCCAGAGCGTGAGTCGCGGCGGCACATACTCCTCGACGCGCACGAGGGCGGCCTTGCCCTGCATCTCGCCGTACAGGAAGGAGAGTCTCAGCGTGCGCCCCACAAGCCGCCCGGTGATGCGGAACGGAACCCCGGTCCCGTCGGGGCCTGGGTGTTCACCCTCGAGGTCGACCGCGCCGGTGGCGGCGCCGAAATGCCCGCGGCGGATCGCGGCGTCGTGTCGGCCGGGGTTCGCGATGCCGCTGACGGAGCCATCCGGCCCGACCGCGAGGTCGAGCAGCACTTCGGACGGCTTGCCCCAGCGCCCGGAGATCACGCGTTGCGCGGGTTCAGCGCTGGTGCGGCCAAGGGTGTCTCCGGTCCGGACGGGTCAGGGCGAGAAGGGCCCATCCAAATATCCGCGCGCGCGCCGACGCCGCCACCGTAGACAGCCTGGCGTGCGCGAGCACGGCAAGGTTTCCCCTACACCCCTCAGGTGAGAGGTCCGACGGCGACCGCTGCCCACGCGACCGACCATTCGAGTGATCAGTGCAAGCCGACCGGAACTGGGGTGACCAGTGACCAATCCGTCCTCGCACGACCGGGACCTCACTCGCCCAGCCGACCTCACGTACAAGGGCGGTACGGGCGCTTCGCGCGAGCGCCGACCGCTCTACGTCGATCGCTGGCCGCCGTGCAGCGCCGCGTGCCCCGCCGGTGAGGACATCCAGGGATGGCTCGCGCTCGCGCAGGCCGGCAAGTATCGCGAGGCGTGGGAGCGGATCCTCGATGCCAATCCCCTGCCGGCCGTGCACGGCCGCGTCTGCTACCACCCCTGCGAGGGGTCGTGCAATCGGACGCAGCTCGACTCCACCGTGAGCATCCACGCCGTCGAGCGCTTCCTCGGGGACCGCGCGCTCGCCGAGCGATGGATGCCGACGCCGGGCGCACCCACCGGCAAGCGCGTCCTCATCGTCGGCGCCGGGCCGAGCGGACTCTCGGCGGCCTATCACCTCGCGCGCCTGGGCCACGCGGTGGAGGTGCGCGACTCCGAGCCGACACCCGGCGGGATGATGCGCTACGGCATCCCCGCGTATCGGCTTCCGCGCGAGGTGCTCGACGGCGAGATCGCGCACATCAAGGCGATGGGCGTGGTGTTCACGCCGGACCATCGCATCGAGGACCTCGAGCGCGAATGGACGGAGGGCGCGTTCGATGCCGTCTTCGTCGCGGTGGGCGCGCACCTCTCGAGGCGCATCGACATCCCGTCGCGCGATGCCGTGCGGATGGTGGACGCCCTCACCCTCCTGCGCGACGTCGAGCGCGGCGACCCGCCGCTCCTGGGGCGCCGCGTGGCCATCTACGGCGGGGGCAACACCGCGATGGACGCCGCGCGCACGGTACTGCGGCTCGGCCACGAGCCGCTGATCGTGTATCGCCGCGACTACAAGAACATGACCGCCCTGCCATTCGAGGCCGATGAAGCGCTCGAAGAGGGCGTCCGGGTGCACTGGCTCCGCCGCATCGCCTCCGTGGACACCAACGTCCTGCGCGTCGAAGTGATGGAGATCGGCGAGGACGGCAAGCCCCGCGGCACCGGGCGGTTCGAGGAGATCGAGGCCGATGCGGTCGTGCTCGCGGTCGGGCAGGACTCCGACACGGGCTTCCTCTCCACCGTCGCCGGCGTGACGCTCCGCCCCGACGGGACCGTCGAGGTCGATGCCCGGCTGATGACCGGACGTCCGGGACTCTTCGCCGGAGGCGATATGGTCCCGGCCGACCGCTCGGTGACCGTGGCGGTCGGACACGGGAAGGATGCCGCCCGCGCGATCGACGCGTGGCTGCGCGGCGCGGAGTACGAGCGGGTGGTGCGCACGGCCGAGGCGACCTTCGACACGCTGCACCTGCGCTTCTTCACCGACGTCACGCAGCGCGCACAGGAACGCGCGGCGCCGGCGGCGCGCCGCGAGGGCTTCGGCGAGGTCCTGCACGGCCTCTCCGAGGACGAGGCGCGCTTCGAGGCCCAGCGCTGCCTCTCCTGCGGCAACTGCTTCGAATGCGACGGGTGCGTCGCCGCCTGTCCGGAGGACGCCGTCGTCAAGCTCGGTGCCGGCCAGCGATACCGCTACGACTACGACCGCTGCACGGGCTGCGCGGCCTGTTATGAGCAGTGCCCCTGCGGCGCCATCGCGATGGTCCCTGAGCCGGCGGGTGCGGGATGAGCCCCCTGATCGTGGATGGCAACGAGGCGTGCGTCGGCGTCGCGTACCGGCTGAATGAGGTCTGCGCGATCTTCCCGATCACGCCCTCGTCCACGATGGCCGAACTCGCCGACGAGTGGTCGAGTCAGGGGCGCGCGAACATCTGGGGGTCGGTGCCGCAGGTGATCGAGATGCAGAGCGAGGGGGGCGCGGCCGGGACGTTGCACGGCGCGCTGCAGGCCGGCGCGCTGGCGACCACCTTCACGGCGTCGCAGGGGCTCCTGTTGATGATCCCCAACATGTACAAGATCGCGGGCGAACTCACGAGCGCCGTCATCCACGTCGCGGCGCGCTCCATCGCCTCGCACGCGCTCAGCATCTTCGGGGACCACCAGGACGTGATGGCCGTGCGTCCCACGGGGTTCGCGATGCTGGCGTCGGGCACCGTGCAGGAGGCGCAGGACCTGGCGGTGATCGCGCAGATGGCGACGCTCGAGTCGCGGGTGCCGTTCGTGCACTTCTTCGACGGCTTCCGCACCTCGCACGAGCTCGGCGGCGTCCAGCCGCTCTCGGATGACGACCTGCGCGCACTCATCGACGACCGCCTGGTGCACGCGCACCGCGACCGGGCGCTCAACCCCGACCGTCCGTTCATCCGCGGCACCGCGCAGAACCCCGACGTCTACTTCCAGGGTCGCGAGGCGTCGAACCCGTTCTACGCGCGCACTCCCGGTATCGTGAACGACGCAATGGTGCGCTTCGGCGAGCGCACGGGTCGCCACTACCATCTGTTCGAGTACCACGGGGCGCCGGACGCCGAACGCGTGGTCGTGTTGATGGGCTCGGGTGCGACCACGGCGTGCGAGGTGGTGGATGCGCTGAACGCGGCGGGCGAGACGGTCGGCGTCCTCCAGGTCCGGCTCTACCGCCCCTTCGACGTCGAGGCATTCCTCCGTGCGCTCCCACTCAGTGCGCGCATGGTGGCGGTGCTCGACCGCACCAAGGAGCCGGGTGCGGCCGCCGACCCGCTCCATCTGGACGTGATGGCGGCCCTCGCCGAGGGTGGACGCGACACGCGGACGGTCGGCGGCCGATACGGCTTGTCGTCCAAGGAGTTCACGCCGGGGATGGTCAAGGCCGTGTTTGATGAGCTCTCACGCGAGCGGCCGCGTCGGCGCTTCGTGGTCGGCATCGACGACGACGTCGGTGGCACCAGCCTGGCGGTGGACGCTTCCTTCCGTACCGAGGCGCCGGATGTCTTCCGCGCCGTGTTCTACGGGCTCGGTGCCGACGGCACCGTCGGGGCCAACAAGAACACCTGCAAGATCCTCGGCGAGGATGCCGACCTCCACGTGCAGGGCTACTTCGTGTACGACTCGAAGAAGTCCGGGTCGCGCACCGTCTCGCACCTGCGCTTCGGTCGCACGCCCATCCGGTCGGCGTACCTGGTGCAGGACGCCCAGTTCGTGGCCTGCCATCAGTTCGGCTTCGTGCAATCCATCGACGTGCTCGGCGTGGCGGCGCCGGGCGGGACCTTCCTGCTGAACAGTCCCTACCCACCCGATGAGACGTGGGCGCGGCTGCCGGTGGTCGTGCAGGAGACGATCATCGCCAAGCGGCTCAAGTGCTGGGTGATCGACGCGACGACCGTGGCGCGCGAGGCCGGGATCCCGGGTCGCACCAACACCGTGCTCCAGACCTGCTTCTTCGGGATCTCGGGCGTCCTGCCGCGTGAAGAGGCGCTCGAGCGGATCAAGGCCGCGATCGCGAAGACGTACGGGGCCAAGGGCACCGACGTCGTGCAGCGCAACTACGCGGCGGTGGATGCGACGCTCGCGCGGCTGCAGCAGGTGCAGGTGCCCGAGCGCGCGAGCGGGAGTCGTCGCTTGCTGCCGGTGGTCGCGGCCGGCGCGCCGGCGTTCGTCGAGACGGTCATCGCCGCGATGCTGGCGGGCAAGGGGGACGACCTGCCGGTGAGCGCCTTCCCCGTGGACGGCACCTATCCGAGCGCGACGTCACGCTGGGAGAAGCGCAACATCTCGGACTTCGTGGCCGTGTGGGAGCCCGACACCTGCATCCAGTGCGGCAACTGTGCCGTCGTCTGCCCCCACGCGGTCATCCGCGTCGGCATCGCGGACGCGGCCGATCTCGCGGCGGCGCCGGATGGCTTCCGCTCGGCGCCGATCGACGAACGAGGCTACCCGACCACGCGCTACACGCTGCAGGTGTACGCCGAGGACTGCACGGGCTGCGCACTCTGCGTGGAGGCGTGTCCCGCCAAGGACCGCGCCGTCTCCGGACGCAAGGCGATCAACCTCGCGCCGCGCCAGCCGTTGATCGACGACGCGCGGAAGCACGTGGCCTTCTTCGAGACGCTCCCGGTGATCGAGCGCGGCCACGTGGACTTCTCCACCGTCCGCGGCGCGCAGTTCCTGGAGCCGACCTTCGAGTTCTCCGGAGCCTGCGCCGGATGCGGCGAGACGCCGTACCTCTCGCTGCTCTCGCGTCTCTTCGGCGACCGGATGCTTGTCGCGAATGCCACCGGGTGCTCCTCCATCTACGGCGGCAACCTGCCCACGACGCCGTGGGCGACGAACGCCGAGGGGCGGGGGCCCGCGTGGTCCAACTCGCTGTTCGAGGACAACGCCGAGTTCGGGCTCGGGATGCGTCTGGCGGCGGACAGCCAACGCGCGCAAGCGGAGCGTCTGGCCGGGTCCCTGCGACAGGCACTCGGGGAGGACCTCGCCGATGCGCTCGTCGCGGCGCCACAGCGCGAGGAGCGGGAGATCCGTGCACAGCGCGTCCGGGTCGCCACCGCACGCAGGCTCCTGCAGCCGCTCGCGGCGTCCGGCAGCCCGGACGCCGAGCACCTGCTGGCCGTGCTCGATCACTTCGTGCGCCGCAGCGTCTGGATCGTGGGCGGCGACGGCTGGGCCTATGACATCGGCTCCGGCGGACTCGACCACGTGCTCGCCAGCGGACGCAACGTGAACGTGCTCGTGCTCGACACCGAGGTCTACTCGAACACCGGCGGCCAGGCGTCGAAGGCGACGCCGCTCGCCGCGGTCGCCAAGTTCGCCGCCTCCGGGAAGCAGACGGAGAAGAAGGACCTCGCGCTGCAGGCGATATCCTACGGCAACGTCTACGTGGCCCGCGTCGCCCTCGGTGCCAACCCGCAGCAGACCCTGCTCGCACTCCGCGAGGCCGAGGCCTACGACGGGCCGTCGCTGGTGCTGGCCTACAGTCCCTGCATCGCGCACGGCTACGACCTGCGGCTCGGGCTCGACCAGGCGTATCGCGCGGTGCACAGCGGCTACTGGCCGCTGATGCGGTACAATCCTGCCCTGCGCGACCACGCCGCGAACCCGTTCACGCTCGACTCGCCGCGACCCACCGTCGCGTTCCGCGACTATGCGGACGAGGAGCTGCGCTTCCGCCTGCTGACGCGCACCAATCCAGCTGAGGCCGAGCGCCTCTTCGCTCAGGCCGAGGCGGGGATCGCGCGCCGTTGGCGGCACTACGAGGACCTCGCCGCCCTGGAGACCGCGTGACCGACCTCTCCACGACCTACCTCGGATTGTCGCTGGCCCATCCCATCGTGGCGTCGGCCTCGCCACTCGGCAAGTCGCTCGATGGCGTGCGCTCGCTGGAGGACGGCGGCGCGGCGGCCGTCGTGCTGGCGTCGGTGTTCGAGGAGCAGATCCTGATGGACAACGCGTCGTTCGCGCGCTACCTCGACGCCGGCACGCAAAGCGTGGCGGAGTCGTTGTCGTACTTCCCGTCCGTGGACACCACGCCCGCGGGGCCGGAGGAGTACCTGCGTTTCATCGGTGACGCGCGCACGGCCGTGCACGTGCCGGTCATCGCGAGCCTGAATGGTTCCACCGACGCGGGGTGGGTGGACTACGCGTCGCAGATCGAGCGCGCGGGCGCGAGCGCGCTGGAGTTGAACATCTTCCATCTCCCGGTGGATCCCACCGAGACGGGACGGTCCGTGGAGGAGCGGGCCGTACGGACGGTGGAAGCGATCCGGCGCACGATCCGCATCCCGCTCGCGGTGAAGGTCGGACCGTACTTCAGCGCGATGGGCGAGATGGCTGCGCGCTTCGCCGCCGCCGGCGCGGACGGCCTGGTGCTCTTCAATCGGTTCTATCAGCCCGACTTCGACCTCGACAAGCTGGAGGTGGAGCCGAGCCTGGCGCTCAGCTCCCCGACCGAGATCCGGCTGCCGCTCTTCTGGATCGCGGCACTCCGTGGCCGCGTGGGCCTCTCGCTCGGCGCCACGACCGGTGTCGCGACCTTCCGGGAGGTGGTGAAGTACCTTCTCGCCGGCGCGGATGTCGTGATGACCACCGCCGCCCTGCTGCGGCACGGCCCGGGGCACCTCGCAGTGCTCCGGGATGGCTTGCGGACGTGGATGGAGGAGCGCGCGTATGCGAGCGTCGCCGAGTTGCGGGGTGCGATGAGCCGCGCCAACGTGGCGGACCCGTCGGCGTTCGACCGCGCGAACTACGTCCGGATCCTCAACAGCTGGCGGTGAGCATGGTCACCGATGAGTACCAGACATTTCTGCGAGCATACCCGGTGTACGCGGGGACTGAATCGCTGGATGTGCTGCGCAAGGAGGATTATGGGCGCCTCGATGCGGGCCGGCACGTCTATCTCGACTACACCGGCGGCGGCATCTACGCTGAGTCGCAGGTGCAGAAGCATCATCAGCTGCTGCGGGAGAATGTGTACGGCAACCCGCATTCGACCAATCCGACATCGCGCGCGGCGACCGAGCTCGTCGAGCGCGCGCGCGCGTACATCCTGGAGTTCTTCAACGCGGATCCGGACGAGTACGCGGTCATCTTCACGGCGAATGCCAGCGGCGCGCTGAAGCTGGTCGGCGAGTCCTATCCATTCGCGAACGGCCGCTATCTCCTGACCTTCGACAATCACAACTCCGTCAATGGGATCCGGGAGTTCGCCCACGCCCGCGGCGCGCCGGTGACGTACATCCCGGTGACGCTCCCGGACATGCGGATCGACGCGTCGCAGCTCGACGCGGAGCTGGCCCGACCCTCCCCGGGCGGTCACAACCTCTTCGCGTATCCCGCCCAATCGAACTTCTCCTCGGTCAAGCACCCGCTGGAGTGGATCGGGAAGGCCCAGGCCCTCGGCTGGGATGTGCTGCTCGACGCCGCCGCGTATGTCCCGACCAGCAAGCTGGATCTGAGAACGGTCAGGCCTGACTTCGTGCCGATCTCGTTCTATAAGATGTTCGGCTATCCCACCGGGCTGGGCGCATTGCTCGCCCGCAGGCCCGCGTTGGCCCGACTGCATCGTCCCTGGTTCGCCGGCGGGACGATCACCGTCGCGTCGGTGCAGGCCGACAAGCACTATCTCGCCGAAGGCACCGCCGCCTTCGAGGACGGCACGCTCGACTACCTCGACATCCCCGCGCTCGAGATCGGTCTTCGGCACCTCGCATCTATCGGCTACGATGTCATCGGTGCGCGCGTCGACACGCTGACCGGTTGGCTCTTGCAGAATCTCACGCAGATGAAGCACAGCACGGGCGAGGCACTGGTCCGGGTGTTCGGGCCGACCTCCACCGAAGGCCGGGGCGGCGCCGTCACGGTCAACTTCTACGACAAGGACGGCAAGGCCTTCGACCATCGCTTCATCGAGAGCGAGGCGAACAGCCTCAACATCTCGCTTCGCACGGGCTGCTTCTGCAACCCCGGCGCCGGGGAGATCGCCCTCGGCATCTCCCGCGTGGAGCTGGACGTGTGCTTTGCGTCGCCGGGCCATGAGAACAGGCTCTCGCTCGACGACTTCCGTCTGTGCATCGACGGCAGGTCCAGCGGCGCGGTGCGGATGTCGGTGGGGTTGGTCACGAACTTCGCTGACGTGCAGTCGTTGCTCGCGTTCGCGCGGCGATTGTTGTCCTGACGCCACGCCCGCCGGCGCAAACGTCGGAATCGTTGTCGCGATGAGCGGGTATAGACCGACGAGTCTGGGCGCGACAGGCAGCACACGCCGTGCCAGCACTGCCGCGGGGCAACCACGCGAATCGAGGACACAATGGCACGCACGCGCGAATCAACGGGAAAGGGCCACCAGAAAGTCAAGCAAGGCTTCCCCGGCGGGGCAGGTGGCAAGGGCCAATCGGGCACCGACGCCGGAAAGACGCAGAGCGCGAAGAAGAAGCAGGCGAAGCACGGCTCGACCGGCTCGAAGAGTTCCGGCGGCACGGGCTCGTCAGGGGGTTCCGGTGGCGGTCACGGCGGCACGCACGGCTGACTGCCGCCACGAACTACAGCCGCTGCACCCTGAAGTTGATCGTGCCGCTGTAGCGGGTCAGCCGGACCTCGATGGTCCAGGTGCCCGCCTGTCCGATCGCCGTCGCCTCGTTGAGGCTCAGGCTGAGTGCGCTGTTGTAGACCGTGGCTCCGGCCGCGTCCTTGATCACCAGCACCGCGGTGCCGGCCGTCGTGCTGGTCGAATGGTTGACCGTCGCGCGCGTCCCGGCGTTCGTCCACGAGTATCGCTCGGTGGCCGTCACGTTCGTGACGGCCGTCGCCTGCAACTGGAAGTCGTTCGCGGAGTTCACGATCTCCGGCTGGAACGGGGAGAGCGAGTCGCCACCGCAACCGGCCAGTCCTCCGGCGACGACGAGCGGGATCAACAGGCTGTTGCGAAGTGAGCGGGATACTCGGACCGACATTGCGACCTCCAGCTGGAGAGCAAGCGCCGCGGCGTCGTGGTGCGGCGTCGCGCATGCTGAACGCTACCCTCGCTCGCTGCGCAATGCAGTCAGGCGACGCCTGAGCACCGGCTCCGCACCTTCGGCGAACGCATCACCCGGTCCGCCATCATCGTCTCCAGCCGCCGGGATGAGCGTCAGCGCTTCAAGCTGATCATCCGGATGTCCGCGTCGAGCTGGCGCGAGATCATGAAGACACGCTGGCCGTCGGTCGCGAACTCCTGGCGCTCCGGACCTTCCGTGGTGAACCGCGCCACCAGTCGCGGCGGCCCGCTCAATGGGAGCCGCCAGAAGCTTCGCGAGGATTCCCTCTGGGTCGCGACCATGATGGCGGACCGGATCGGATCCCAGGCCAGAAAGCTGGCGGGCGCGTCGAACAGGTCATGGCGCGCCACGACGCGGGACGCGGAGTATGACGTGTCGGTGATCACGACACCTTCGCTGCTGATGAACACGAGCCACCTGCCGTCACTCGACCAGCGGGGGCTCATGCCGTGACCCTCCACGATTGATCGGCGATCTCCCCAGGTGCCATCCGGCAGCAGCCGCACCGCCCAGAGTCCCGCCGAGTCCGTCCAGGCCGTCATGAATACGATGCGCGAGCCGTCGGGCGAGATGACGCCATATCCGGACTGCCTCTTGTCGTCCGTCACGGCCCGATCGTTCCGACCATCCGCGTCCATGAGGCGGATGTTCCGATGCCCGCTGCGCATCGAGTAGTACAGGATCTGCCTCCCGTCCCCGGAGAACCGCGGCTGGAAGTCCGGCGCCGACGATGACGTGAGCTGAACGGGCTCCCCTCCGTCGGCGCTGACCTTCCAGATATCCGAGTTCCCCTTGCGATCCGACTCGAAGGTCAGCCATTGGCCGTCGGGCGAGAGGTCCAGCCCTTCCACGTACTGCGATTCAAGACCGATAGGCCGCCGCGTGGTGCGGTCCGGGGTCATCTCGATGTCGGCCACCGCGATGCTCGAGCGGACGTCCACGACGCTGTAGACGGCCTGATCGCCCCGCGCCGAGACCCGGAACGCGGCGGCACCCAACGCCGTGCTGATCCGCGCGAGCGGACCCGTGGGCCGCCAGGAGCGTCCGAGCCGCTGGCGATAGGCATCCACCTGTCCGCCCGCGTTCGACAGGAAGAAGAGTGCCCTGCCGTCCACGTCCCAGGTCGGGCTGAAGTTCGCCATCGAATCGCGGGTCACCGCGATTGGATCCTGCTGCCCATCGGTCGCCACCGTCAGGATCGCGCTCGCGCCGTTGCCGACGAACAACTGCTGGCGCCAGAAGTCGCCGCTCACGTAGGCGATGCGATCCCCCGAGGGGGACAGGGCCGGCGAGTGGATCTCCGATCCGCGCACGAGTACCCGCGGATTGGTCCCATCGCTGTCGGCGACGATCAGTGCCGTGCCGGTCGTGTAGGCCACGCGTCGGCCGTCCAGCGATCAGTCGGCCGAGATGACGGTGGAGTCGCCCGCGATCAGGCGACGAGGAGTGCCGCCGGTGTAGGGAACGCTGTAGACGACGCCGCCCAGTTGCTCCCGGCCGGCGCGCTGGACGAAGCGCACGTGGCGGCCATCAGGCGACCATCGTGGCGCCCATTGATTCCCTTGGAGGCTGGGTGCGACCGCGAGCGGCGGCGCTCCGCCCTCGATCTGCCGGACATACACACGCATCGAGCCCATCGGGCCGGCGACGTAGGTGACGAGCTTCCCGTCCGGTGAGATGGAGGGATCCGCCTCGAGTCCTGGCGCCGATGCGATGACCTGCGTGCCGGTCACCCGTGGCGTCGGGGGGCCACGCTGCATCCAGAGGAAGCCCGTGATGGCCGCGGCCCCCAGCGCCCCCGCGACAAAGAGCAGGCGGCGTCTTCGTCTCGGTCCGGGGCGCGGAGTGGCGGCTTGAGGTGTCGTGAGCGCATCGAGCGTCGCGACCACGGCCGCTGCCGATGCCGGTCGCCTGGCCGGATCCTTCTCGAGACACCGGAGGACCAGCTCGGCGAGTTGGGCCGGCACATCCTGTCGGCTCTCGGGCAACGGTGGCGCGGGTCGCGTGATATGCGCGGCGAGGACCTCCTGCGCGTTGCGCCCGATGATCGGCGGCCTGCCCGCGAGCAGTTCGTACGCCACGCACCCGAACGAGTAGAGGTCGGTCCGCTCGTCGATCCCGGGGTCGGCCGTCGCCTGCTCGGGGCTCATGTACGCCGGAGTGCCCAGCGCCACACCCGCCGTGGTGAGCCCGCGCTCCTCCTCGTTCAAGCTCGCATCGATCGCCTTCGCAACGCCGAAGTCGGTCACGACGGCGACTCCGCCGGTGATCAGCACGTTCTCCGGCTTGATGTCGCGATGCACGATCCCCTCACCGTGCGCATACGCCAGCGCGGATGCGATGTCGCGAATGACGCGCATCACCTCGGCGACCGGCAGTCCCGCCGGATGCGCGGCGATCCTCGCGCGCAGGGACTCCCCGCGGACGAAGGGCATGATGTAGAAGGGAACACCGCCGACCTCGCCCGTGGACAACAACGGGACGATGTGCGGATGCTGGAGCCGGGCGGCGATCGCGATCTCCCGCCGGAACCGGTCGATGCCGCTGCCGACGAGGTCGGAGCGCACCACCTTGATGACCACCTCGCGTTGCAGCGTCTCATCGCGCGCGACGATGATGCGCGACATGCCTCCGCCTTCGAGCTCGCGCTCCAGACGGTAGTTGCTCCCCAGGGCTTCCTGAAGCGCCTTGTGCATTCGGGTGCCTCCAGCGGGAAGTCGTCACCTGAAAGATGGCACCAACCGGGGCGGGCGGGCGAGCGGCACGTTCACGCTGTCCGCCCAGGACAGTCGCTCGGTCGCCTTGCCGTTGACCTTCAACACCTGGGAGAAGAAGCCGTGCAGGTGGAAGGGAGGATGGATCGGCGAGCGGTTCAGCGCGCCATCAGTTCCGCACGAACGTCACTGTCGCCACCGGCATCGCCTTGCCGTCCGGCGCAAAATGGCGCGTCGTCGCCCGCATCGTCGCACGCTTCGGCGACGTGTCCGCGTCCACCGCGGTGTACGTCGCACCGTCGTCGCCGCCGGAGTCGTAGGCGATCAGGTCGACACTCTTCCGCGCTGCCCAGCCACCCATCTCGCGAAGATCGACCGACGCGACGCCGGCGAACCAATCCGGGCTCGGCGCGATCATCGCCACGAGCGAGACCAACGGGAACTTCGCGTCGACGGTGATCGTGGTGACGATGGAGTCGCCGAAGTCCTTGAGCGGACCGGACTCGAAGAGCATCCCGGCGCGGCCCGCGGTGATCGCGGTACGAACCTCGCCGTCGAGCGGCGTATGGCGACCGGTCTCGGAGAGGCGCTCGAGCCCGACGCTCGGCATCGCACCTTCACGGAAGAGCGCGTAGCCGTCAACGTGCGACGCGCCGATGAGGCCCGAGAAGTGAGCGCCGACCGGATACTCGTGCGGGAAGTGCGCCGCGGTCCAGCGGCCCTTGAGGATGACGGTGTAGGTCTGCTTGTCCTGCATCGGCTGCTGCGCCGTGGCGGTGCCCGCGAGCGCGAACGAGAGCGAGAGGAGGGCGATGGTGCGGAAGCGAGCGAGTGTCACGGTGTGTCTCCGGTGTGTGCGGATGCGTGCTGTTGAGTGTCGCGCTCCCAAGTATCGCGGAGCCCGCGCCGGAGTTCCCGCCCGCTCGCACGCACATCACCCCGGAACTTTTCACGGGAGATGCCGATACTCGCAGCCATGACAAGACTCCGACCGACCATCCTCATCGCGGTCGCCACCCTCGGCGCGGCTGTCTGGTATCTCTTCCGTCCCGAGCTCCTGTTCATCGACCGACGCGTCAATGAAGAAGCACCGGCCATCGCGGCCTCCACGCCGGCACCGGTGCTCGCGCGCGGCACATTCGTCTCCGATGCGCACGAGACCGCAGGGCGCGTCGTGCTGCAGCACACCGCGGACGGCACCGTGCTGCGCCTCGAGGGCTTCTCGACCTCGAACGGTCCGGACGTGCGCATCTATCTCGTCGCGGCGGACAGCATCGAAGGGTCGCGCACGGTCAAGCGCGCCGAGGTGATCGACCTCGGCGCGCTCAAGGGGACCATCGGGGACCAGAACTATCTCGTTCCCGCAGGGGTGGACCTGGCGCGGTACAAGTCGGTGTCCGTCTGGTGCCGGCGGTTCGCGGTGAACTTCGGCTCGGCGACGCTGCAGCGGACCGGGGCCTGAGTGGCGCGGACGGCTCGGCGCCGCTTCCTGCACTGACCGACATTGGCACGAATAGTCGAGAAGTCGACATCTGGTGTCTGAGCCGACCGTGGAAGCGCGCCGCACGGCGTTCAAGTTACCGGCCCCACGGTGGCTGCCGGCGTTCGTGCTGCAGGCGACGACAGAGCGGCCAGCAGCGGGGCGCCGAACTCTAAGGTGTAGGCCCGGAGTGCGGGGCGGGGGTATGGTCAGGTTCACGGGGTCGGTCCTCGCGCCCCCGGCTCCGACGTGACCCGCCGGAGCTGCTCCCTCACCGCGGCGATCTGCGGCTGCAGCGCCGCGTCCGCGCCATCGAACAGATCGACGTACTTCCCGTAGTACTCGGCCGCCTTCGCCCGGTCGCCGCGCGCCTCGTACAGCTCGCCAAGCATCTGCAGCGCCTCCGAGTACCAGCCGGCCTCATAGTCGATGCCGCGTGCGAGCGACGGCCGGGCGAGCGCCCGCTCGAACAGCACGATCGCGGAGTCCGGCTGGCCGATCCGCTTGAGGATGGTGGCCGCCTCCGGCAGACCTCGACTGTAGAAGTGGAACGCCGTCGGCATCGGGGCGGTGTTCCACGCGAGGAAGGCATCCACGGCGTCGTCCCAGCGTTCCTCGGCGGCCGCGATGGCCCCCACGGCGAGCGCCGAGTCCGCGAGAAAGCCGCCGCTGTTCGGTCCTGAGCGGACACGCCACTCGTCGAGCAGGGCGCGCGCCTCGCGCATGCGGCCGACATCGGCCAGGAGCGCGATCATGATCGCATACCGATCGAGATCCCGCTCGTCGCGCTTGGCTGAGAGGAACGGGGCGTACGCCCGGCGCGCCAACGCGGTGTCGCCCGTCATGCGGTACTCGGTCAGCGGCAGCTGCGCGCTCTCGTCGACGAGCTTGTCGTGCTCCGCGCAGCGCTTCCAGCTGCGCAGACGACCGCGTTGCAGGTCGACGAGACACTTCAACTCCGGCACATCCGGATACCCGGCGAGCGGCCCCGAACCCAGGAGCGCTTCGACCTCATCGAAGTCCCTGCGCTCCATGAGGATGCTGATCGGGATCCAGAGCCGGTACGCGTTGGACGCCGGGATATGGGCCTCCATCGCCTTCGCCGTCGAATCAGCCGCCGCGAACTTCTGCTGCGCCACCTGCGTCTCGGCGAGGTTCCACCACGCGATCACCGACTTGGGAACGGAGATGACCGCGCGCCGTGCCATCACCTCCGCCTCAACCAGTCGCCCCTGTTCCATCAGCATGTTCGCGTAGTTGGTCTCGTCGCGCCCCATCTCCGCCAGTCGTGCCCAGGCCGCCTCTTCCGCGACCGCGTTGTTCCGCGTTCCGTGGTACCGTGCCTCGGCACGCAGGCGCTCGAACTCGGAGAGGCGATCGCGCATCGCGAAGGCGCGTTCGGCCGCATCGGTCGCTTCGGTCAGCGCGCCCATGTTCGCGTACGACACGGCCAGCAGACTCCAGACGGCCGCGAAGGTCGAGTCGAGTGCCAAGGCGTCCTTGGCCATCGCGACCGCCTGGGGCCGATCGCCAGCGTTCTCGGCGCGACTGGCGGCCGTGTACGCGCGCAGCGCCGGGAGCGACGCGGTGGTCACCTGCGCGAGCGCGGGCGCGGCCATCACCGAGCGCAGCGACTCTCCGATCCCGCGGCGCAGCTGACGCCCGACGTCCTCGACCGCGCCGATCAACTCCGCCTCGGTCGCGGCGGTGGCGCGCGCCGCGAGGGCCTCGCTGCCGCCGGCTGTGGCGACCACGCGCGCCGAGACCTGGAAGCCACCGCCGATCCGCGCGATGTCGCCGACGACATAGGCCTTGGCTCCCTCGCGCTCGGCGAGCTCCTGCACCTTCTCGCGCGGCAAGGTGGTGCCGCGTTCGAGCCCCATGCGTGAGAGCCCGGCCCACATCGCCGCCTGACTCATCACCCGCACGGTGCGCGACTGCTGGAGCTCCACTCGCACGGCGTCGGTCACCGTCGCGGCGAGCGTGGAGTCGGTCGTGCGATTCTCGAACTCAGCGACCAGCACCACGTCATTCTCGGCGAGCAGGTCGTCGCCGATCATCGTGCCGGCACGCCCCACCTGCCCGGACCACGCGATCCCGCCGACGAGCAACAGGACGCCGATGATCGCGCCCACGACCATCGCCCGCTTGCGACCGCGCGTTCCGCGCGGCGCCGGCGCCAGTGCCGTCCCCGTCGCGACGCTCGATGCCGCGAGCGCATCGAGCGCCCGCACGACGTCGCCCGCCGACTGCCACCGGTCCGCCGGGTTCTTCTCCAGGCAGCGCATCACCAAGGCCTCCAGAGCCGGCGACGCCGCGGGACGATGCACCGCCAACGGATCGGGCCGCTGCGCGAGGTGTCCGGCGATGACCTGCTGGAGGGTGGTGCCCAGGAACGGCGCGCGCCCGGCAAGGATCTCGTACGCCATCACACCGAGCGCGTAGATGTCCACGCGATGATCGAGCGCGGGATCGGCCGTGATCTGTTCGGGCGCCATATATGACGGCGTCCCGACCGCCACTCCGGTGGCGGTGAGCGACCCGGCACCGCCCGCCTCGCTCACGGCCTTGGCCACGCCGAAGTCGGTGACCATGGCGTGACCGCCGGCGATCAGCACGTTCTCGGGCTTGATGTCGCGATGCACCACGCCCTGCTGGTGCGAATACTCGAGCGCGTCGGCGACTTCGCGGATGATCCGCACGGCTTCGTCGATCGGCAACGCCCCCGTGCGCGCGATGCGGTCGCGCAGCGACTGCCCTTCCACGAACGGCATCACGTAGTAGAGGACGTCGCCCTCGCCACCCGAGTCGTGGAGCGCGAGGATGTGCGGATGGTGCAGCCGCGCCGCGATCCCGATCTCGCGCAGGAACCGCTCGGCGCCGAGGCTCGCCGCGAGTTCGGGGCGGAGCATCTTCACCGCCACCTGCCGGTGGTGCTTCGTGTCCTCGGCGAGGTAGACGGTGGCCATGCCGCCCGCGCCGAGCTCACGGGCGATGACGTATCGACCGGTGAGCGCGGCGGAGAGTGCGGCGAGCGGGTCGGTCATGCGCTCCCGTGGGGTGGCTGCGGGAAAAATCTACGCTCGTACATCGTCATCGACGTCCAGAACGCCCCGGTCTGACTTCGCCCGATGCGCGCATCCGCCCGCGGCGCGAACCGGTCGGGCGCCGCCAGGAGAGCGGTGTGCGAGGCGCCCAGGTAGCGATGCCTCGGTGAGCAGTGTGCGGGCAGCAAGGCGCGCGGGCGACGGGTCGAAGCGCCCGGAGATCACACGTGCTGCACCTCGAGCGTCCCGACCGTGACGAGCGTGCGGCAATCCACTTGGGGATCGCCGGCTGACGTCAGCAAGGTTTCCGCCGTGCCGACCAGCATGATCCCGAAGGTCGCGTCTCCCCGCGTCAGCGCGCCGGTCAACAGGTCTTTCACATCCACGACCACGATGGTCTGACCCAGACCGCCGACACTCGTCGTCAGGCGTCCGGATGTTCCCGGGACCGCGACGCCCGTGAGGCTCGTGCTGTTGGCGCCGGCCGGGAACTCCGGAACGCCCACGACGGGAGGCACCACCGGAACGTCCGTCAGGCCCGTGAGGACCGTATAGCCGGGACGCAACTGATCGACGGAGGCCACGCCGCCGAAGTTCGGCACGCAACTGCCGAGCGCGACCGCCGCCGGTGTCCCCGCGCCGATGATGAGCTGTATCTTGGCGCTGGTGATCAGCGATTGGATCGGCGTCGAGGGCGTCGACAGCGCGGCGAGCGACGCCAGGTCGTACGACGCGACGCCACGGTAGACATCATGGCGCGAGGTGCCGCAGGAGGGATTGGAGTTGCTCCAGAACTCATACCCCACCGCCACCTTCGACTGCCGGGTCTGCGGATCGATCCCGGCCCACCAAGTCTGCGGATTCGGCGCGGCCGGCGTGGGGTTCGGGGTCACGCACGCCTGATTGAAGCCATCGACCGTGCCGCGCACGGCGTAGAGGCTGCCGATGCTCGGCGTGATGCTTCGCGTGATCGGCTGTACGCCGCCGTTGCAAGCGGAGACCGTGATCACGCAGCACGTCAACAGTGGTGCCACGATAATGGGCGAGCGAAAAGCACTCATCGTCAGTCCCCCCCTAGCCGATAGTTGTGTCCAGCCACCACGCATCCAGAACGTACGGACAACTGCCTCGTCCCACCAGCGAGCAGGTGCGATCCTGCCTGCGGTGACCTGGGTGTAGTGACCTAGCACGTCGTCGACCGAGCGATCCCACCAGAAGCGCCGCGGTGAACGCCTCGCCCGACCCGACGAAGTCCACGACCGGCGTCTGGGGTGACGAGACCTCGACCGCCAGCAGGAGCATACTCCCGCGCGTGATGCCAGCAAGCATCAGCTGGTGCCGGTCCTCCGCGGGTCAAGCCTCGCGTGCCTCGCTCTCGGCGATGCGGACGAAGTTCTTCCCGGCGCGCTTGGCGTCGTAGAGGGCGCGGTCGGCGTGATCCGGTTCATCACGTCGCCGGCGGTGTAACCGAGCATGCGTTCGGCGCCGCGGTTGAAGATCCGGATGATGCCGTTCGCGTCGGTGGCGATGCTCGAGAAGTTGGCGCTGCTGAAGATCGCGCTCTGCAGGGCCCCGGCCTTCAGCAAGGCCTCTTCGCGGCGCACTTCGGTGAGGCGTTCCACCTGTCCTGCGGCGGTCTCGACGATGGCGAGATCACGATCGCGTGCGGTCATGCAGCCTCTGTCCTGAGAACGCAGCGGGACCCGACCTGGCACGAGTCCCCACTCAAGGAATACACACCCGCGCCCAATCGAGACCGGTGCCTACTTCTTCTTTCCCTTCGGCGATTCGACCCATCCCTTGCCTTTCCAGACCGCCCAGACGGCCATCGAGTGCCCGCGACCGAGCTCGTATTCGCTCGCCAGCCACGAGATCAGCGCGGTCGCTCGCATGTCCGGCGAGTACGCCCCCGCCTTGACGGCGGCGACTTTGAGCTGCTCAGGCGTCTTCCCCGTCTTCGCGCGGATGGCATCGAGATAGGCTTGAAATGTCATGAGCCAAGCGCGCGGGTGCGTCGCGGGTTGAAGGTCTGGGTCCGCCCGACGTGGATGCGACGGCGAACCGATGGCTAAGTTTCGCAAGCGTCGGGAACCTCGCAGACGCCCAGCGTCTTGTCCTTCCAAGCGCTCCTACTGCGCCTTCCCTGAAAAGGATCCTCGCGATGGCCGTCCCCGCAGTTGCTCACGTCAATCGCATCGGCACCGCCCTGCCGCCGAACGACGTGCACGAGGCCTTCGTCGATTTCGTCGGCACCCTCATCACCGATCGCCGCGACCAGTTGATCTTCCGCCGCCTGGTCGGACGCTCGGCCATCGAGCACCGCTGGAGTTTCTTCACTCCCGTCAAGAACCCCGACGGCTTCGTAGCCGACGCCGAAGGATTCTACCGTCCCGGCGCCTTCCCGACCACTGCGCGACGCATGGCGCGTTTCTCTGCCACCGCGCCCGGTCTCGCCGAGCAGGCGATCGCCGGACTGGGCCTCTCGGCGACCGAACTGGCTCGCGTCACGCATCTGGTGGTCGCCAGTTGCACCGGTATGGTGGCACCGGGAATCGACCAGATCCTGGTGCGGCGCTTGGGTTTGGATCCAAGTGTGGAGCGGACCCACGTCGGTTTCATGGGCTGCTATGCTGCCGTGAACTCCCTCCGCCTGGCGCACCATTTCGTGCGGTCCGATCCTGCGGCGCGCGTGCTGGTGGTGAACCTCGAACTCTGCAGCCTGCACTTCCAGGAGACGGGGCAACTGGAGAGCCTGCTGGCGATGCTGCTCTTCGGCGATGGGTGCTCGGCCGCGCTGGTCTCGGCCGATCCTCTGGGCCTCGCCCTGATCGACTTCCGCGGTACTACCATCGCCGATTCCGCCGACGCGATCACGTGGGGCGTCGGTGATCAGGGATTCGATATGGTGCTGTCCGGCCAGGTGCCGGCGATCCTGCAGCGCGCCCTCGCCGGGCCCTCGGGCGCCGATCTGCTGCACGGGCGTTCCCCGCAGGAGTACGGCGTCTGGGCCGTGCACGGCGGCGGCCGTGCCATCCTGGATGCGGTGGAGTCCGGTCTGCGGCTGGAGCAGGGCGCGCTCGACCGATCGCGCGACGTGCTGCGCGAGTGCGGGAACATGAGCAGCGCGACCCTGATGTTCGTGCTCCAACGAATCCTGGCCGGCATCGGCTCCAGCGTCCCGCGCGGCGCGCCCGGCTTTGCCGTGGCCTTCGGGCCGGGGCTCGCGGCGGAGAGCTTCCGCTTCGAAGCGGTGGGTGATTAAGCGTGGTCGTGGATCTCTCGCGGCGTGCCGATCTGCCCGAGATGATGGATGAGGCCGCGCTGGATCCGACGGTCTACGCCGCCGTGCTCGCCGACCTGGCCCGGGTGAACGCGGTCACGCGGGCCCAACCTCCCACAGTGACCTGGCTGAAGCGGCAATGCCGGGGTCGCGATGCGTTCCGCCTGCTCGATGTCGGCTTCGGCCACGGCGATATGCTGCGGACGATCGCCCTGTGGTCGCGGCGCAACGGGCTGCGCGCGGAGCTGGTCGGCATCGATCTCAACCCGCGCTCCGCGCCCGTCGCGGCCGCCGTCACCGATCCCGCGCTCGGCATCCGGTATCTCACCGGACGCGCCGAAGCGCTCGACTGGCAGCCGGACTTCATCATCTCATCGTTGGTCGCGCACCACATGGCGGACGACGCGTTGGTCGCCTTCATTGCGTGGATGGATGCCAGGGCGCGCGTGGGGTGGCTGATCAACGATCTGCATCGCCACTGGGCGGCGTGGATCGGCTTTCGCGCGCTGGCGGCGGTGTCCCGCTGGCATCCCATCGTCGCCCACGATGGCGCACTCTCGGTGCGACGTGCGTTCACGCGTGCGGACTGGGGGCGCCTCTTGGTCGGCGCCAAGGTCAAGGCCGAGGTGCGCTGGCACCTGCCGTTCCGGTGGACGGTGGCGTCGTGCCGGCGCTGATGCGATCGCCGTTGATCGTCGGCGGCGGTCTCGCCGGCGCGGCGGCGGGCATCGCGCTCGCTCGCGCCGGTCGGGCGCCGCTGCTGCTCGAGCGGGAGGCCGGCGCACACGACAAGATCTGCGGCGAGTTCCTGAGTGGCGAGGCGGTCGCGGCGCTCGCCGAGCTCGGGGTGGACGCTCTCGCGTTGGGCGCCGTACCCATCACGCGTGTGCAGATCAACTACGGTCACCGCCAGGTCTCGGCCGACCTGCCGTTCCCGGCGCTCAGCTTGTCGCGCCGCGTGCTCGATACGGCTCTACTCGCAGAGGCGGCGGCCGCCGGGGTCACCGTACAGCGCGGCGTGATCGTGCGTTCAGTGGAGCGCGGTGTGGCACGGACCAGTGCGGGCGACGTGGCCGCGTCGACGCTGCTGCTGGCGAGCGGCAAGCACGATGTGCGTGGGGCGCCCCGACCGGAGGGGCCGGACCAGATCGGCTTCAAGATGTACTTCCGCGATGCCGCGCTCTCCCGCCGCTTGGCCGGCACGGTCGCGGTGACGTTCTTCGAGGGTGGATACGCCGGGTTGCAGCCGGTGGAGGGCGGGCGCCTGAACCTGTGCCTGCTGATCGACGGCCGGCAGTATCGCGCGCTGGGCAGTTGGCCGGCGGTGATGGCCCGGCTCCGCCGTGTGCCGGGGCTCTCGGCGCTCTCAAACGCGGAGGCATTGCTGCCGCGCCCACTCGCCATCGCGCGCGTGCCGTACGGGCATCTGGCCCGGCCGGCGAACGACGGCATGTGGCGTCTGGGCGATCAGGCGGCAGTGATCCCCAGTTTCTGCGGTGATGGAATGGCGATCGCGCTCGAGTCGGGCCGGCTTGCGGCGGCGATGCTGGTGGCGGGTGCGACGGCTGACGCGTACCAAGCGGCGTTGCACGTCCGCACCAGGCGGCCCGTGCGCGTCGCGATGGCGGCGCTCAAGCTCGCGCGGTATCCGATGGGCCGGGCGGCCGCGATGCTCGGTCTATCAGCGATGCCGGGCGTGCTCGGTGTCCTGGCGCGGCTCACGCGCGTGACGAGCTGACACCGCGCGGTTCGCGAGCAGGTCGCGGTGCCGCCATTCCAGAACGGCGAGTCCGAAGCCGAACAGTGCTTCAAGGCCGAGGTGAGCGAGGCCGATCCACGAGGCCGATGGCCAGACCGCCGCGACGGTGATCACGCAGAAGATCGCCCACGCCGCGTTGGCGCCCGCCAACAGCGCGATGAGGGGGCGTGGTCTGAGTTGCCGGCGGGCCAGGGACAGCGCGAAAAGCCCGTAGACCACGTTCGCGCCGCCGATGCCGAGGATCAGCGCACGGGACATTCCATACAGACCGCCCAACCAGGGCGAGAGCGCGAGCACGAATACTCCGACCACGAGTCCTGCGCTCGAGTCCACCCACAAGAGGTTGCGCATCAGGGTCAGGTCTGGGCGAGCGACGACCATCGCTAGTCGATCTCGATGTGGCCGATCAGCCCGTTCAAGCGGAACACATAGGTACCCACGCGGAACATGCACGTTGCCTGCCCGGACGTTCGGGCTGGAGTGAAGCGTTGGTCCGGAAGTGATCGTTCGACGGCTCGGAGGAAGTCGGGATGCGAGGTGTGAATCGGGAGGACACTCTTCGGGTCCACCTTGCCCTCCTCCGTGACCGCGTAGCCGACGATCGCTTCGCCCACGATGCTCTTCATGCGCAGTTCATCAGGATAGCGGGGCACTCCCCTGCCAGGGAGGAACTGCGGCAGCTCCGACTTGTCCCGCCCGGCGATCTGCTGTGCGCGTCCGGAGATGTCGAGGAGC
>JANNLH010000152.1:0-2285 GCA_031396725.1 Gemmatimonadaceae bacterium
CGGCGCGGCGCGGATGGACAAGCTCACGACCTCGACCACCGAGGAGTTCCGCTCATTCGCGTGGAAGGTGCCGCCGATCGTGATGGTCCCCGGTGAGGACGGCACGCAGGTCCCGGCGCGCATCTACAAGCCGCAGGACCATGGCGCACAGCCCAATGGCGCCGGCGTGATCTTCGTGCACGGTGCGGGCTACCTGCACAACGTCCACGACTGGTGGTCCACCTACTCGCGCGAGTACATGTTCCATCACCTGCTCGCGTCCAAGGGTTACACGGTGCTCGACATCGACTACCGCGGCTCGGCGGGCTATGGCCGCGACTGGCGCACCGCCATCTATCGGTGGATGGGGGGCAAGGACCTGGACGACCACGTCTCGGGCTCCAAGTACCTGCGCTCGCAGTTCAACATCTCCCCCGAGCGCGTCGGCATCTACGGCGGCAGTTACGGCGGCTTCATCACGCTGATGGCGTTGTTCACGAAGCCCGAGTACTTCGGCGCTGGCGCGGGACTTCGGTCGGTGACCGACTGGGCGCACTACAACCACGGCTACACCGGGCGCATCCTGAACCTCCCGCAGGACGACAAGGAGAGCTACCGGAAGTCGTCGCCGATCTTCTTCGCCGAGGGGTTGAGCGACCCACTCCTGATCGCGCACGGGATGATCGACACCAACGTGCAGTTCCAGGACGTGGTGCAGCTCGCGCAGCGGCTGATCGAGCTCGGCAAGGAGGGCTGGGAGATGGCGGTCTATCCGGTCGAGGACCACGGCTTCGTGCGGCCCACTTCGTGGACGGACGAGTATCGCCGGATCCTTGAACTCTTCGACCGGACGATCGGGCCGAACGGGAGCAAGGCGCGGCAATGAGTTCGCTCGCCACGTGGGCAACGAAGGTCGCCGCGACGGTGCGCCGGATCATCGGCGCACCGGACTACGCGGCGTACGTCGCCCACGTGCAGGCGTGCCATCCGGGGCGCACGCCGATGAGTGAGCAGGAGTTCGTCGCGGAGCGGCTATCGGCGCGGTACGAGAAACCAGGTTCGAGGTGCTGCTGACTACAGGATGAACGATGAAGGATGAAAGATGAAAGACGTACTCCTTCATCCTTCATCGTTCATCCTTCATCCCGGTTCCCCGACGGTACCACCAGCGTGAACATCACCGCCGCCGCACACGCGATCGTCGCCCCCATCACGAACGCCGTCGGCGATCCGAACCGGTCCCACACCACGCCGAAGATCACCGACGCGGGCAGCGCGGCCAGACCGACCGCCGCGTTGAACCATCCGAACGCCGCGCCGCGCCGCGATGCCGGTGCCAAGTCCGCGACCATCGCCTTCTCCGTCCCCTCGGTCATCCCGAAGTAGAGGCCGTAGACGAGGAAGAGCGCCCAGGCGTGCCACTGCGCGCTCGCAAGTGCGAAGCCGAGGTAGACGACCGCGTAGATGCTCCATCCGCCGAGGATCAGCGGCCGCCGGCCGATCCGGTCAGAGAGCGCACCGCCCATCACCGTGGACGTGGACTTGACCACGTGCAGCATCGCCCAGAGCACCGGGATCAGCTCGGTCGGCACGCCGAGTTGCGAGGCACGGAGCAGCAGGAAGGCGTCGGTCGATGTGCTCAGCGTGAAGAGGAAGAGCACCCAGATGTAGCGCCGGAAGGCAGGGCCGAGCGGCTGATCGGCGGCGGCCGGACCGACCTTCACAGGCGACACGGCTTCGACCACGGGATCCGAAGGCTTCTCCCGCACGAAGAGCACCAGCATCAGGACCGCGATCCCACCCGGCAGCGCCGCCCAGAGGAAGAGCCCGCGCATCTCGACCAGGCCGAACGTCAGCGCCACCCACGCGATCAACGGCCCGACCACGGAGCCGAGGCTGTCCGCGCCGCGGTGGAGCCCATACGCGTAGCCCCGCTGCTCGGCCGACACCGAGTCGGCGATCAGCGCATCGCGCGGCGCCGAGCGCACCCCCTTGCCGAACCGGTCCGCGAGCCGAATCGCGATCACCTGCCCCGTGCTCTGGGCGAGCCCGATCAACGGCCGCGCGATGCTCGCCACCGCATAGCCGAACACCACCAACGGCTTCCGTCGCCGCACCTTGTCGCTCCACCATCCCGCCGGCAGGCGCAGCAACGACGACACGCTCTCGGCCAGTCCCTCGATCACGCCGAGCACCGAGGCCGAGACGCCGAGCACGGTCGAGAGGAAGAGCGGCAGCAGCGGGTAGATCATGTCGCTGGCCACGTCGGTCAGGAAACTCACGAACGCGAGCACGCGCACGTTGAG
>JANNLH010000162.1:0-16425 GCA_031396725.1 Gemmatimonadaceae bacterium
GGCGCTGAACGCGGCGCGCAGCGGCGCCACGCGGAAGCCGTCGCGCCGCGCCAGTGCACCGAATGCCCAGAATCGGTTCTCGAGCGTGTGGAAGTTGAAGTGCGCCTCGTCGAGGCAGAGTCGCGGGCCGGCGGCCGCGGCGAACGCCGGTCGCGGCACCGGCGGGCGGAACGCCGTGTCCGGGACCTGCTGGGCGGCGCCGACTCCAGGCAGCAGCGCGACCACGACTGCGACCGTGCGTGAGACGCGGATCATCGTGGCGTCCCCAGTTCGCGCAACCGGCGCAGGACCTCGCCGAGTGCCTGCATCTCGCGCCCGTACGTCGCCCAGTCGTCGGCGCGCTGCGCGGCGCGGGCGCGGTCGTAGTGCAGCAGCGCCTGCGACGCCAAGCCGGCGCGTTGATCCTCGCCCGCCGCCGCGGGCGCCGGCACCTCCGTCGCCCGCGGCCCCGGTTCGGCACTCCGGGTGCCACCACCGAAAAGCGCGCGCAGTCCGCCCTCGAGCGTCTCCTCCATCACCACCCGGCCCTCGTGCGCGACGATCACCCGCTTGAGCTCCGGGATCCGTCCCCCCTGCGCCTGCAGGTAGAGCGGCTGCACGTAGAGCAGCGACGACTCGATCGGGATCACCAGCAACTCGCCCCGGATCACCTGCGATCCGCCGCGGTCCCAGAGCGAGACCTGGCGCGAGACCTCGGTGTCCTGGTTGATGCGGCTCGTGACCTGCGACGGGCCGAAGATCAGGTTCTGTCGCGGGAAGCGGTACGCGATCAGCTTGCCGTAGTGCTCGCCGTCGTTCCGCGCCACGATCCACGCCGCGAGGTTGTCCTTCTGGCGCGGGGTGAAGGGGCGCATCAGCAGGTACTCCGCGCTCGGTTCCCCCGGCAGCCGCATCACGATGTGGCGCACGAACCCGGTCTCCTCCGCGCCTTCGGGTGCGCGCGGCACCTGCCACTGGTCCTCGCGGTGATAGAACGTCTCCGGGTCGGTCATGTGGAACGTCGCGTAGAGCAGGGTCTGCGCGTTGAACAGCGCCTCCGGGTAGCGCACGTGCGCGCGCAGGTCCGTCGGCATCTCGGCGAGCGGGCGCAACAGCCCGGGATAGATCCGCGACAGGGTGCGGATCATCGGGTCCGCGGGATCGCTCAGGTAGGCGCGCAGGTCGCCGTCGTAGGCGTCGATCGTGACCTTCACGCTGTTCCGGAGGTAGTTCGTCCCGTCACTGAGCCGCGCGGAGTATGGGTAGCGGTCGGTCGCAGTGTACGCGTCGAGCATCCAGACGAGCCGTCCGCTGTCCGTCACGACGAGATACGGATCGGGATCGAACCGCAGGAACGGCAAGGCGCGCTCGGCGCGTTGCCGCACGTTGCGGTTGAAGAGGATGCGCGTGCTGTCCGTCAGGTCGCCGGAGAGCAGGATGTTGAGCGACCGGAACCGGATCGCGAACAGCGTGCGGCGCCAGAGCGAGTTGATCGGCACGCCCGCCTTGCCCTCGTACCGCGAGTAGACGGCCTCATCCCCCTCGCTCGAGGGGTGGTCGAACTCGCGCTGCCGCGACGGGGCCAGCACGAAGGTGCTCGCCAGCTCGCCGAAGTAGATCTGCGGTCTCGAGATCGGCAGCGCGATGCTCGAGGCCGGCGGCAGGTCCTGCACCCAGAGCACGGGGAGTCCCTCGGCGGTGATCTCGTTGGTCGGGCCCATCGTGAGGCCCATCCCGTGCGTGAACGTGAGGTGCTCGTTCACGAAGGTGCGGGTCGGGAGCGCGGCGGCGTCGAGTTCTCGTGCCGAGAGGAGCACGTGGCGCAGCGCCCCGTCCACGAGGTAGCGGTCGTCGTCGACCGCCACGAACTCGTAGTAGGTGCGGATCGACTGCAGCTGGCCGAAGGTGCGCAGCAGCGGAGCGCGGTCCCAGAGCCGCACGTTCTCGATCGTCGCCCGGTTCGCGGCCAGGTCGCGGGCGGTGAGTTCCTGTCCGCCGTCCAGCTCACGCCGCTCCACCTGCTCGAGCCCCCAGGCGCGGCGGGTGGCGGCGATGTGGTGCACGATCTGCGGGGCCTCCCGCGCCAGCTCGTTCGGCTGCACCACGAGCCGCTGGTACGCCGACGGCACGAGCTGGGTGAACAGGAGCGAGAGCACGATGTACCCGCCGACGATCCCGGTCGCCGTGCGCACGATCAGTCCCTTCCGCGCGCTCCAGAGCACCGCGACCGATCCGGCCGCCAGCAGCAGCGCCAGCACGCGGAGGGCCGGCAGTTCCACCGTCAGGTCCGTCAGGCTCGCGCCCTGCAGCGGGGCGTGCGACCGGAAGAGCAGCGAGGGAGCGGTGACGAGCACCAGCCGCGCGGCGTGCACGAGCAGGAGCAGCGCGACGAGCACGGCGAGGTGCAGGTGCACCCCCGCCTCGGCGCGGATCCGCCACGCGCGAAGGTAGATCTCGCCCCGCGCCACGTAGATCGGCACCACCAGCACCAGCAGCGCGATCACGAGCGCCGCGCTCAGCAGGTCGAGCCCGAGTTCGATCGTCGGCAGCGTGAAGACGTAGTAGGAGATGTCGCGACCGAAGAGCGGATCCGTCTCCCCGAATGAGCTGCGGTAGAAGAACTGCACGAGCGTCCGCCACTGGGCGGCGGCGGTGAGCCCGAGCAGCAGCGCGGCAAGGAGGGCCACGGGCGTGGCTAGCAGCTGCGCGAGCCGGGCCAGCAGCCGCTCCCGCATCACCAGTCCGCCCTCGGCCAGCACGCGCACCGAGTCGCGCACCAACGCGATGCCGCGCAGCGCGATGCGCGCGTTCACGACGAGGATCGTCAACGCGATCGCGCCGACGACGAGACCGAGCACCCACTGTGCCGCCACCTTCAGCAGGAAGACGCGCTCGAAGCCGACCTCGCGGAACCAGAGCCAGTCGGTCAGCCGCACGGCGCCGGCCCGCGCCAGGAGCACGAGGACGAGCACGACGATCAGGAGGGCCGCGAGCCGGGGACGCGCGGAGGACGGCAGGAGCGGCTGGGGCATCGCGGGGGGAAGAGATGAGGGGGTGGGGCGCCCGGTCCCACGCCCCACCCCCTCAAGTCTGTCGCACGGCGCGTCGCTACGCCACGACCGCCACCGCCTCGTCCACGACCTTGCCGTCGAACAGCGACACCTCACGATCCGCGTGCTGCGCGTAGCGATGGTCGTGCGTGACCATGCAGATCGTCGCGCCGTTCTGGTGGAGCTCCTGCAGCAGTCCCATCACCGCCTCGCCGTTCTTGGAGTCGAGGTTCCCCGTCGGCTCGTCCGCCAGCAGGATCGCCGGGTCGCCGGCCACCGCGCGCGCCACCGCGACCCGCTGCTGCTGGCCGCCCGAGAGCTGTGCCGGGAAGTGCTTGGCGCGGTGTCCCATGCCGACCTTCTCGAGCGCCGCGTTCACGCGGTCCTTGCGCTCCTGCGCGCTCATCTCGCGGTAGGTCAGCGGGAGCTCCACGTTCTCGAACACCGTCAGGTCGCCGATCAGGTTGAACGCCTGGAAGATGAACCCGATCTGGCGGTTGCGGACGCGGGCCCGCTCCACCGGCGCCAGACGCGCCACCGGCTGCCCGTCAAGGTCGTACTCGCCGTCGCTCGGCACGTCGAGCAGGCCGAGGATCGAGAGCAGCGTGGTCTTGCCGCAGCCCGAGGGTCCCGAGATCGCGACGTACTCGCCCTTCTTGATCTCGAAGTGCACGTCGGCGAGCGCGTGCGTCTCGACCTCGTCGGTGTAGAAGACCTTCTTGATCCCCTGCATGCGGATGAGCGGCTTGCCGTTGTTCGACATTCTGTGTTCTCCGTTGGTGATCGGCGCGATCACGTGGGGGCTACTTGATCCGGACGCGATCGACGTTCGCGTACTGGGTCATGTCCGAGAGGATGATCCGGTCACCGGGCTCCAGCCCGCGCAGGATCTCGATCGTGTTGACGCTGCTGCGGCCCAGCTCGACCTGCACCCGCGAGGCATAGCTCCCCGAGGGGTCCAGCTTGAAGAGTCCGACCGTCCCCGAGCCCGGCCCGAACGCCGGACGCCCCGAGAACAGGATGTTGGTGAGCTTCTGGATCTCGATCGTGCCGTCGACGCTCAAGTCCGGAACGGCGCCGGCCGGCAGCGCGCCCTCGAGCGCGACGTCGATCGTCACCGTCCCGCCCAGCGCCGAGGGGTCCTTGCGCGCCACGCGCCCCTTCACGAGCCCGTTGCGCGTGTCGATCACCGCGGTCTGCCCGAGCGCCACGTCCTTGGCCTGCGACTCCGGGATCCGCAGCACCGCCTTGAGATTGCCCGGCTGCACGACCTTCGCCAGCGTCGTCCCCTCGGGCACCCACTGGCCGAGCTGGAGCGTGAGGTCCTGCAGCACGCCGTTCTCCGGCGCCCGCACCTCGAGCGACGAGAGCCGCGCCTGCTGCCGCGCCGCGATCGCCTTCAGCTGCACGACCTGCGAACTCTGCACCGAGATCTGCGAGTCGATCGCCTGCTCCATCAGCTGCAGTCGCTCCTGCTCGACCCGGAGCCGCGTCGTGAACTCCTCCGCCTGCGCCTTCCGGTTGGCCATCTCGAAGGTCGAGATGAGCTTGAGCTTCACCAGCGAGTCCGCGGCCATCGCCTCCTGCGTCGCGCTCACGTACTGCGTGCGCGTGCTGGCGACCGCCCCCTGCTGCGTGAGCAGCGCCGAGCGCAGGTTCGTCTTCAGGTTCAGCAGGTCGATCTGCGCCTGCCGCACCTGCTGCTCGGCCTGCATCGTCTGGATCTGCAGGTCCGGGTTCGAGAGGTCGAGCAGGAGCTGGCCCGTCTGCACCCGGTCGCCGGCCTCGACCAGTTTGCGCTCGACGCGCGCCGAGGCCTGGGCGGTGATCCAGCGGATGTTCTCCGGCACCAGCGTGCCCGGCCCGCGCACCTCGCGCACCACATCCCCACGGCGCACCGAGTCGATCAGCACCCCAGCCCGCGGCACCGTCGGCACCGCCGGGTCGAGGTTCGACAGCGCCATCGTCAGGATGATCACCACGCCGGCGACCCCGCCGATCACGAGGTTGCGCTTGGTCTTCTTCTGCGGTGCACGGGCGATGTCCATCAGTCGTACCTCAGGGCGTGCATGGGATCGGTCTGGCTGGCGCGACGGGCCGGCAGGAAGCCGGCCGTCAGGGCGATGATGGAGAGCAAGAGGATGGACAGCGCGAAGACGATCGGGTCATGGCCCTCGAGTCCGAAGAGCAGCGACCGCGCGGCGCGGCCGAGTCCGAGCGCGCCGGCGATGCCGACCACCGCGCCGATCGCGATCATCACCCCGACCTGCCGCAGCACCATCGCTTGAACCTTGCCGCTGTCGGCCCCGAGCGCCATCCGCACCCCGATCTCGCGGGTGCGCTGCGACACCGAGTACGCGAGCACGCCGTAGAGCCCGACCCCCGCCAGCAGGGTCGCCAGCACGGCGAAGGCGGCCGAGAGGATGCTGATCATCCGGTCCATGAAGACGTTCTCGCGGATCTGCTGCGGCATCGTCTTGAGGTCCTCCACCGGCAGCGCCGGGTCGATCCCCTTCATCACCGCCGGGATGCTCGCCAGCAGCTGCTCCGGCGGCAGCGACGAGCGCACGTAGAAATAGAGCTGGCCGAGGACCCGCTCCTGCATCCAGGGCGTGTAGAAGACCGGCTGCGGCTCTTGCTTGACGTCGTTGTACTTCACGTTGGGGACGAGCCCGACGATCTGGATCGAGAGCGAGTCGCCGGACGCCCCTCCCCGCCCCATGAACTTCCCGACCGCGTCCTTGCCGAGATTGAACTTGTCCGCGAACGCCTGGTTCACGATCGCCACGCGCGTCGCCCCCTGCTGGTCCGACGCGGTGATGTCGCGCCCGCTCGTGACCCGCACCCCCATCATCCCGAAGTAGTCCGCACCGACCGCCGTGAACCGCGAGTTGCAGTCGGTGTCGGGCAGGCACTCGAAGCCCTGCACGCGCACGTTGTTCCCCCAGCTGTTGCCGGCGAGCAGCGGCACGAGCGAGCTCGTGACGTCATTGACCCCGGGGATCGCGGCGAGCTGCTCCTCGATCCGCGCGTAGAGCACCTTCGAACTGAGCGTGTCGTATCCGGAGCGCAGCGGCGAGACGGCGAAGGTGACCACGTCCTCGACCTTCACGCCGAGGTCCACGCGGCTCACGTTCACCAGGCTCTTGAGGAAGAGCCCGGCCGAGATCAACAGCGCCATCGAGAGCGCGATCTGCACCGTCACGAGCGCCGCGCGGAACCGCGCCGCCGCGCGACCGCCGGCGATCTGCCCCGCCCCGGCGCGGATCGCCGAGATCAGGTCGGCGCGTGTCGAATGCAGGGCCGGGAAGAGGCCGAAGATCAGCCCGGTGGTCACCGCGAGCCCCGTCGCGAAGAGGATCACGGACGGCTGCAGGTCGAACTTGAAGGTCGCGGCCGCTTCCGGCGGCAGCAGCGCCGCGATGCCGTTCAGGGTCCACGAGGCCACCAGCAGACTCGCCACACCGCCGGCGAGCGACAGCACCACGGCCTCGGTCAGCAGCTGGACCATCAGCTGGCGACGGTTCGCGCCGAGCGCGAGCCGCACGCCCATCTCGGTCGCCCGTCCGGCGCCGCGCGCCAGCAACAGGTTCGCGATGTTCGCGCAGGCGATCAGCAGCACGACGCCGGTGATGCCGAACAGCATATAGAGGGGCGTCTGCGCCTCCTCGTGCACCGAGCTCTGGCCACGACGGCCCGGCTCGACGATCATCTCCTTGGCCTTGAAGCGCGCCATCGTCTGGTCGCTCATGCTCTGCTGCAGCGGCGCCTCGACCTCGGCCAGGATCGGCCGGATCACGCCGTCGAGCCCCGCCTTGGCGGCTTCGATCGAGACGCCGGGCTTGAGCCGGCCGAAGACATAGACCCAGTAGTCGCGCCGCTCGACGAGCCCGTTGTAGCTGCCGGTCCAGAGGCGCGACTGCATCGGCACGTAGACCACCGGGCGTGCGCCAAGGGTCGTCCCCTCGAAGCGCTCGGGTGCGACGCCGACGATCGTGTACGAGCGGCCGTTCACCCGCAGCACCTGGTTCAGCGCGTCCGGTCGGCCGCCGAAGCGCTCCATCCAGAAGCGGTGACCGAGGACCGCGACCATGTTGTCGGATCCGGGCTCGTTGTCCGCCGGTGCCAGGAGCCGTCCGAGCGCCGGCTGCAGCCCCAGCGTCGGGAAGTAGCTCCCCGTCACCCAGACGCCGTCTCCGGTCGACGGTTCCTCGCCGATGGCGAGGCTCACGCCGAAGATCCGATGTCCCGCGACGCCCGACAGCACCGTCTGCTGCCGCTCGATGTCGCGGAACATCGGATAATTGAAGACGATGTCGCAGCCGCCGGCCTGGTTGCAGGAGTCCGAGCCCTGGAGGGGGCCGGGCATGCTGAGGTTCACCAGTTGGCCTGGCTCCGCCACCGGAAGCGACCGCAGGAGGATCTGGTCGAACATCGAGAAGATCGCGGTGTTCGCCCCGATGCCGAGCGCCAGAGACAGCACGGCGACGGCCGAGACGAACGGCGTCTTGATCAGCATCCGGATGGCGAGCTTCAGGTGTCGCATCTGGCGGGCGGGCGAGGGAGTGGTCAGTGGCCAACGGCGGGCGTCGGACCATCTGACAGCACTGACGGCAGAAGGGTTTAGCTGCCGCTTCCTCTGGGACTACGCCGGGAGGACCCTCAGGTTTCGCCGGCGCCCCCGAGCGGGCCGCCGGGACGGACCGCGGTCAGCGCAACTCGCGCCGGACCACGAGCTTGAGTCCCGACCAGATCTCGTCCACCGCGCAGACCTTGATGTCCACGAAGCCGAGCGGGAGGGCCACCGCGCGCACGACGTCCTCGGTCACGTCCGTGCGAACCTTGGCGGCCCGCTTGGGCCACGAGACCCAGACGGGCGCCTCGGGCCGGAGCGTCGCGCGCAGCGTCCGCAGCGAGCGCTCGAGGGTCACCCGGGCCTTCACGAAGACGTGGACCATGTCGACGTCGGAGTCGAGGCCCTTGCTGAGCCGGACGCGGGGCGGGAGCGGCGCGACGAGATCCGCGTAGTCGGCCGGGGCATCCCAGACGAACACCCGGTCGCCCTCGGCGATGCCGAGCTTCTCGGCGAGCGGTGTGCCCGAGTAACCGATGTTGCCGGAGCCGTTGGTTCTGCTGCTCATGCCCCCCCTACCCCGTGCCGTGCGCGGAAGCGCACAGTCCGAAGGTGAGGAGCGTGTCAGGACGGCTTGCTCACCGTCGTGCCGGGGTCGCGCTCGATCAGGATCGAGTAGTCGGTGGCGAGCACCGCGACCGCGCCCACGGCGGCCCAGAAGGGCAGGAGCGCCGCGCCGACGACGCCCGCGTTGAGCGGCATGTCGAGCAGCGTGCGCCCTTGCGGGTTCCGCAGCACCACGCGGCGCACGTTCCCCTCCTTGATGAGTTCCTTCAGCTTCGACATCAGCTTGTTGCCGGAGACCTTGATCTCTTCCATACGATGCCTCGCGTGGGGGTCGCTCCATACTACTTCGGCGGACGCCGGATGGTGTCACCGGGGACGGATCGCATCGGTGCCGGCCTGGATCCCGCGTCGCAGCGTGAGGCCGGAACAGCAACGGCGTTTCACCACAGAGGGCACAGAGGGCACAGAGAACAGCGCCTGCTGGGGGAACTGCAACACCCGGGGGAGCTGCAGCAGCGCGGCTCATCCCTAGGACGGCAGTTCCTCGGTGTCCTCGGTGTCCTCGGTGGTGATTGCCGCTCCCGGATCGTCACACCGGACCCGGACCTAGTCGAGCCGCTCCGGCCAGACCTTGTCCGGCCGCGACGGCCGCGGCTGGTTCGGGCCGAGGCGCGTCTTGTCGACCTCGGCGTAGATGAAGTTCTCCGGCGGTACGGGGTCCCCCGCGAGACGACGGATCATCGCCAGCTGGCCGACGTGCGTCATCACATCGGCCAGCGGCCCCTGGAGCAGCTGCTCCGCGGAGAGCGTACCCAGCGAGCCGTCCTCCTCGATGTGCGCGCTCACATCCTCGAGCATCTCGTGGAACCGCGAGACCTCGAGCGCGAAGGAGGGCAGCGGCGTCGGCTTGACCGGGTATTCGCCACCGATCGCGAAGCTCCGCGCATAGCCGAGCACGCTGGTCATGTGCCGGAGGATCTCCACCGGCGTGCGCATCTGGTTCCCGCTCGCGAAGTCGGGGTAATGCGCGGGCGCATCGCGCAGCGCCTTCTGGGCGCGATACGCGATGGCCGCGAGAAAATGCCTGACCAGATCCGGCGCGGGGACCATGTCCCCAAGATATTACGGCGCCGGCGCCGCGGGAGGGGCCACTCGAGTCGCCTGGATCACCGGTGACATCACCCAGCGACCCGACCCCCCGGCCTGGTGGCCGAAGGACTGCGACACGTCGAAGTCGATCAGGAGCCAGAACTCGTCCTCGGCGAAGACGATCTGGTCGTTCGGCAGTTTCACCTTCAGGCCCGACTGCGCGAAGCTGGGCATCTGGAGATCGCCCGCGACCACTGCGCCCAAGGGGAGCCCGGCATAGGTCGGCGACGACGCATAGATGCTGCTCGAGCCGTCCGCGTTCTCGACCTCGATGTACCCGCCGCTGATGACGAAGCGAAGCTGGCGGTAGTTCCCCTGCGGCACGAGCGCGCTGTCCACGAGCGAGAGCGTGCTGTCCACGAGCGTGAGCAGGTCGGTCGTGATGTCCTCCTCGCGCAGGATCATCCGGCCGTCGCTGCCGTCCTCGCCCGGCTGCAGATAGATCCGGTCGATCGTGACGACCGCGGCGAGCACGTCGCCGGGCGCATCCGTGAGGAGGACCGAGAGCCGCGTGTTGCGGACCTCGGTCGGGGAGTCGCTGCAGGCGCCGAGCGCGCCGAGGGTGGCAAGGGGAGAGGGTCAGACCGGCGAGCAGCGGCCGGAACGAACGAAAGATCGTCTTCGACATCGACTTCATCCTGGTAGGGGTGTCCATGCCCGTGTGACTGCACGGTCGCGCCGTACGGTCACACGGGCAGGATCCCCACCGATCAGAAGGCCGCGTCGAGCAGCGTGCCCACGGGGGCGAGCAGCGAGAGATAGACGAGGAACGCCTGTGAGAACCAGGTGAAGATCTGCTCCAGTACATCTTGCTCCTCGGCGCTCAGCGGCTGGCCGTCCGCATTGACGATCGTCGGGACCTCGTCCTCACCGGTCGTGAGCGTCATCGTCGCGTACGTCCGGCCGTTGACCTTGGCCGCGATCGAGCCGCCCGTGAGTTCGTTGATGGTGCCGTCGAGGTCGACGCGGCCGTTCGGGCTCTGGATGAACGCGTCGATCGTGAACTGCGTCTCGTCCGCCGGGCCCGCGCCGATGGTCTGCCGGATGCGCGAGGACAGCCCGCGCGAGGCGAGGGCCGTGCGCCAGTCGAGCGTCACCGTCTGCGCCGCCAGCGAGACGCCCGTCGTGAGCGAGAAGCCGAGCGAGTCGGCGGCGTTGCGCGCGAAGCCGAGCACACGCACGGTCGGTGCCGTGACCGTGCCGTCGATGGTGGCGGAATAGTCCAGTGCCTTCACGAGCGTGGCGCCGCCGCCGTAGACCTGCACCCGCGCGGTCGCGCTGCTGTTGGTCGCGGTGCGCGTGAGGTCGACGAAGCCCGTCTCGACCAGCGGTTCCACGGGGCGCTCGGTCACGGGATCGATCGCGTAGAGCACGAAGCGCACGCCGTTGGCCGGGGCCCCGGCGCGCTCGCCCATCCCGTACGTGTCGGTCAGCGGATCGTACTCGAAGGTCTTGCCCAGGGCCGGCGCCGGGATGGCGCTCGCCGTCCGCGCCTCGGCGCCGATCATCGACCGCACCCGCGCGGCGACACGCGTCGACGGAATGGCCGACTCCGACTCGAGCAGCAGCGCCGGCAGCTCGAGCACCGCGCCGCCGCCGCCCAGCGCCGCGAGGGCCAGGTCGATGTCGTAGCCGGCGAAGGAGAAGCTCTCGGTCGCGGGCGCGCTGAGCGCCGCGGACGCCGATCCGAGGTCGCCTTGCAGCGCCGCGGGAGCAAAAACGCTGGGATACGTCGGGCCGTCGTCGCCACACGCGGTGACGAGGGTCGCCGCGAGTGCGAGCGCGGCGGCGGGGCGGAGCACACGGGAGAGTCTCATGTTGTCCACAGGAAATAGGAAAGGGATGGGAGGCGAACGGACAGGCCGTCGCCCAGTCGAATGACGGGTGATACCCCGGACGGGCCACCCGGGGTGCCACACTCTGATAGGACCGCGACCAGAGAATCGCCCACCTGCCGCGGGGGTTCCGCAGGTCACCGAACGGCGCCGATGGCAGTAGCTTTGAACGCGGAACGACCTGGCCAGCGCCACCCAGCGGGATGCCCGCCACCCCCGAACTGCCACGAACCGAAGATGACGACCGTCAATACCAGCACCACCAACGTCACGTTCCACCGCTGGGCCGACATGCCCAAGGAGCGGGTGACGGACCAGATCTCCCGGCGCCTCGTGACCGGGCAGGGGATGATGCTCGCGCACGTCTACCTCGCGAAGGGCGCGATCGTGCCGCGGCACCAGCATCACAATGAACAGCTGACCTACATCCTCGAGGGCGCCCTGCGCTTCTGGATCGGCGAGGACGAGTCCGAGACGATCGACGTGCGCGCCGGCGAGGTGCTCCACATCCCGTCGAACGTCTGGCACAAGGCGGAGGCCCTCGAGGACACGCTCGACGTGGACGTCTTCGATCCGCCGCGCGCGGACTGGCTCAACCACACCGACTCCTACTTCCACAAGAAGTAGCGATGGAGCTCGGACTGGGGGGGCGCGTCGCCTTCGTCGCGGCGGCGAGCCGCGGGCTCGGCCGCGCGATCGCCGAGGCCCTGGCGGCCGAGGGGGCCAGCATCGCGTGCTGTGCGCGGTCGCCCGGGATCCGCGCCGCCGCGGACGAGCTCGAGCAGCGTTTCCGCGTGCCGGTGCTGGGGATCGTGGCCGACGTGGCGGTGCCGGCGGACGTCGCGCGCGCCGTCGCCGCTACGGTCGAGCGCTTCGGCCGGATCGACATCCTGGTGACCAACGCCGGCGGGCCCCCGCCCGGCCCCTTCGAGAGCCACACCGACGACGCCTGGCAGCGCGCCATCGCGCTCAACCTCGGCAGCGTCGTGAACCTCGTGCGCGCCGTGCTGCCGGGGATGAAGGAGCAGCGCTGGGGCCGCATCCTGAACGTGACCTCGATCGCGGTCAAGCAGCCCGTCGAGGGCCTGATCCTCTCGAACAGCGTGCGCGCCGCGGTCACCGGGTTCGCGCGCACGCTCGCGAACGAGGTCGCACCGTTCCACGTGACCGTGAACAACCTGATGCCGGGGTACACGCGCACCGAGCGCCTCGAGCAGCTGGCCGAGGCGAATGCGAAGTCGAAGGGGACCACGCGCGAGGCCGCGTTCGCGCAATGGGAGCAGCAGATCCCGATGGGCCGCGTCGGCGAACCGCACGAGTTCGCCGCCCTGGCCGCCTTCCTCGCCAGCGAGCGCGCGAGCTACATCACGGCGCAGAGCATCGCGGTCGATGGCGGATGGATCAAGAGCCTGCTCTGACCCGCCGCGACTCCTCCCTCCTTCGTCCTTCATCCTTCATCCTGGACCCCGTGGCCAAGCTCTCACCGACCTCCTACATCTGGCGCGACGGCACCTTCATCGACTGGGACGCGGCGCAGATCCACGTCCTCGCCCACTCGGTGCAGTTCGGCTCGGCCGTCTTCGAGGGGATCCGCTGCTACGACACGCCGCAGGGCCCGGCCGTCTTCCGGCTGCGCGAGCACCTCAAGCGGATGATGAACTCGTGCAAGATCTACCGCATGCCGGTGAAGTATTCGATCGACGAACTCGTCGAGGCGACGCGTGAGCTGGTCCGGCGGAACAAGATCGACTCGTGCTACATCCGGCCGATGGTGCTGCGCGGCTTCGGCGCCGCCGGGATGGTGCCGTTCGAGAGCCCGATCGAGACCTACCTCCCCTGCTGGCCGTGGGGCGCCTACCTCGGCGCCGACGCGCTCGACAAGGGCGTGGATGCGTGCGTCGCGAGCTGGCATCGCGTCGCCCCCAACACCATTCCCGCGATGGCGAAGATCGCCGGCAACTATCTGGGCGGGCAGCTGATCAAGATGGAAGCGCTCGCCAACGGATTCGAGGAGGCGATCGCGCTCGGACCCGACGGCATGGTGAGCGAGGGCTCGGGCCAGAACGTCTTCGCGGTGGACGGCGGCGTGCTCTACACCCCGCCGATCGACGGGACGCTCCTGCCCGGCATCACGCGCGACACCGTGCTGCGGCTGGCCGAGGAGGAGGGGATCCGCGTGCAGGTGCAGCCGCTCTCGCGCGAGGTGCTCTACACGAGCGACGAACTCTTCGTCTGCGGCACGGCGAGCGAACTGACGCCGGTGCGGAGCGTGGACCGTCTCCCGGTCGGCGACGGCACGGTGGGACCCGTGACCAAGCGGCTCCAGAAGCGCTTCCTCGACATCGTGAACGGGCGCGAGAAGGACACCCGCGGTTGGCTCACGTTCGTGCGCTGACCGGCGGGCTCACCGGCGCGCCGAGGCGGGCGCGCGCGTCGATGCGCGCCATCTCGGCGGCATAGACCTTCCGGAGCAGCATCGGCGCGAGGACGCGCTCGATCAGGCCCTGCACTCCCGCGCGCTCGTACCGCGTGTCGAAGGTGAGCCGCGTCGCGCGGCCGCCCTCGGCCGGCTCGAACAGGAACTCGGTCACGAGGCCGTCGGTCGTGGTCTCCACCAGTCGGCGTCCCGGCTCCGGCTCGGTGACGACGGCCTCGACCGCGTTGCGCTTGCCGAAGGCGATCATCGTGAACCGGATGCGCGTGCCGGCGCCGACACCGCCCTCGAGCACGCGCAGGTCGGCGAAGTACTCCGGCGGCAGGATCGCGGGGTGGGCCTCGCGATAGTCGGCGATGATCGCGTACACGCGCTCCGGGGGAGCGGCCACGAGTGAGGAATGGCGGTAAGCGACGGTGGCCATTGGGAGATCGGTCAGAGGGAGGGAACAGCGCGCTGGCCGCGCCTCGACTCGGGAGGCCGCGGCTTGACCTGCAGCAACGCGCAGGCGGCACGCGCGGCGCGCTCCTCGTCGGTGCCCCGCCCCGCCTCGGCCCACGGCTGGTCCCAGACGTCGGACTCCGTCTCCCGCTGGTCGAGGATCGGCGCGCCGTCACCGAGCGAGAGCCGCACGGCGCGGGTGCGCGTCGCGAAGTAATCGCAGCGCAGCTGCACGCTCGCGACCTCGCGGTCCCAGGCGCGGCCGTCACGGGCCCGGGGCTTCACGTGGTCGCTGCGCACGAGCACCGCATAGGTGTCGTTCCACCAACGCACCGCCGACGCGGTGTCGATCGCGACCGTGACGGCGTCGGTCTCGAGCACCGTGGTCCACGCGCCCCCGTGCGGGCGCGCGCTGGCGGCGCGCGCGGTCGCATCGTCGCCGATACCCTGACACGACGTGACGGCGAACAGCGCCCCGAAAATGGGCGCGACGACCCGGGCGCGGACGCGAAGTGGTGCGCGCGTTGACGCTCCCGGCGGCCGACGAACACGCGGCGACATGACCGGAACTTGCGCTCTCCCGTGCACCATGCGCAATGTGACCCAGTGCAGGTCGTTGTGGGCGTGCGGGATGTCCTCGACTGAGGTCATTCCGGTGTCCAGTCCGCACCAGCAGAGGACACTCGAATTCCACCCGGGAACCGGCGTGCAACAGGTGACGGAACTTCGCACCGGGCCGGTGTAGGATGCCGCAGAGTCGCGCCGACGTCACCGCGACCCTTGAGTCGAAACCATCCCGGGCCCACGTCGGGCACGACCCGGGCACCATGACGCAGGAGAGGCACGATGAGGAACTCCCTGAGGCTGGGCCTGGCGATCGCGTTCGCGGCGGCGGCGCCGTCGAGCGACGCGGAAGCCCAGGCATCGACGGTGGCATACAATGTCGCCGCGCAGTACACGGCCGAGGAGCTCGATAACCTGCTCGCGCCGGTGGCGCTCTATCCCGATCCGATCCTGGCGCAGGTGCTCGTCGCCGCGTCGTATCCGGACCAAGTCGAGGACGCAGCGCGATACGTCGCGCGGTACGGGCGCGATCGGATCGACCAGCAGCCGTGGGACATCAGCGTGCGGGCCGTGGCGCACTATGCGCCCGTGCTCAACATGATGGCCGACCGGATCGACTGGACGACCGCGCTCGGCCAGGCCTACGCCGAGCAGCCGGGCGACGTGATGGACGCGGTGCAGTCGCTGCGCCGGATGGCGCAGGCGCACGGCAACCTCGTGACGACCAGCGAACAGCAGGTGTACATGGACGACCGCTACGTGCGCATCGTGCCGGCGCGTCCGCAGGTCATCTACGTGCCGGTCTACGATCCGCTCATCGTGTACGAGCGCCCGATCGTACACCTCGGCGTGTACCGCAGCGGCTGGTCGTTCGGCATCGGTTTCCCGATCGGCGTCTGGCTCAACTACGACATGGACTGGGGCCACCGCCACGTCTACTACCACGGCTGGGACGTGCGGGGCCGCCGCAACGGGTGGTACCACCGCTCGCGCCCGTACATCGTCGTGAACAACATCTACGTGCACCGCGGTCCGACGATCGTCGTCGTGAACCGCACGGTCCGGAACCGCTACGTCGACTATGACCGGTTCGACCGCTACAACTATGTGCACCGTCGCGTGGCCTGGGATCGCCACCGTCGCGACGACGGCCGGCGCTACGCGGGCAACAACGGCCCATCGTGGGACGGTGACCGCAAGCGTGATCGCGACGACGACCGTCGCGACGACGACCGTCGCGACGACAACCGCCGCGACGACAACCGCGGGAACGATGACCGCTCGCGCAGTCCCAGCTGGGACCGCAGCGGCCGGACGAACACGGGCCCGCGCCCCGCGCAGACAACCGGGCGGGATCGCATCGCCGCCGGTCCGCCGACGACCAGCGCCACCAAGCGCACGGATGCGGGACGCTACCAGCCGCGCGGCAACGGCTCCACTGCCCCGCGCCAGGACGACCGTGCCCGGGCGACCCCTGCTCCACGCTCGACACCGCAGGCGGATCGCGGCCGCGTGAGCACACAGCGCAGCGCGCCGCAGGCCGATCGCGGTCGCGTGACGGCGCAGCGCAGCACGCCGCAACGCGCCGAGCCCCGCGCCCAGCCCCGCGCCCCGCGGAGCGAGGCAAAGGGTGGAGCGAGCGGTCGTTCGACCCAGGCGCGCGTGGCCAAGTCGCCGTCGTCGTCGCAGGGCCGTGGGCGCAACGGCAACTGAGTTCACCACGAAGGCACGAAGCTTCCAAGAACGGCGAAGAACGGCAACGGCCTCATCGGCGCCGACGCGCTGTTCGCGCGGGAGCCGGACTATGTGCTTATTCTGGCCTGGAATCTGGCC
>JANNLH010000208.1:0-5579 GCA_031396725.1 Gemmatimonadaceae bacterium
CCGCTCGCGAGTCGGGAGTTCGCGGCGACCTTCGCGGCGATCGACGCCCGCGTGCGTGCGCTCGTCGCGGAGCTGCGCGGCGCGGTGTAACGCCCAAGCGCCTCCGGTGACCTATCGAGTGCCGCTTCCTCAACCGAGGCCACTCGAATGCCGCTCCGCCCCCCCTCCTTCGCCGCCCGAGCGAGTCTCCGGTGGCTCGCGCTCACGCCGCTCCTCGGCGCCGCCCTCTCCGCACAGCAGCCCGCGCCGGCCGCGCCCACGGTCAAGGGCGTCTGGGAGCCCGTGAGCTTCAGCGAGAGCCTCGAGTTCCGCGAGGTCGTCTTCGTCACGGTCGACAAGGGATGGGTGGCCGGGGGCAAGGGCACGATCATCCACACGAAGGATGCCGGCGCCACCTGGACGGCGCAGATGGGCGGCGACCCACAGGCCGACGAGGATCCGGTCAAGCTCCTGCGCTTCGTCGACGAGACGCACGGGTGGGCCGTGCGCGACAACCGGATCCTGCGCACCGAGGACGGCGAATCGTGGGAGGACCTGGGCGCCGCCCCGCAGTACATCCACGAGCTCGCGATGAGTTCACCGACGCAGGGCGTCGCGGCCGGGTACCTCGGGATGGGCCGGAACCCGAGCACGCTGCTCAAGACCCGCGACGGGGGCAAGACCTGGTCGCCGGTGGTCCAGTGCAGCGTCAAGGCGATGGTCGGCGGCGTCAACAAGGTGTTCGGCTGCGAGGTCACCCGGATCCAGTTCGTGACCGAGTCAGTCGGCTACCTCGTGGCGCGACACCAGTGTGCCGGTGCGGGGTGTGAACCGCCGCCCATCCTTGGCAAGACGGAGGACGGCGGCGAGAGCTGGCGCTTCTTCGTCGGCCCGGGCGACCCCGAGGTCGTGGGTGCGACCGACCTCTACTTCACCGACGAGAACACCGGGGTCGTGCGCACCACCGATGGGAAGCTCTCGCGCACCACCGACGGCGGCGCGACCTGGAAGGGCCTGCTCGCGAGCGTCGCGACCTACAGCAGTCTGCGATTCGCCGACCCCGAAGTCGGCTGGGTGATCGAGGAGAAGACCGACGGGAAGATGAGCTACACGGTGGACGGCGGCGTGCGGTGGAACTCGCGCCAGTTCCGCTTCCCCGACAGTCCGCGCGCCTGGAGCTTCCCGCGCCGCGACCGCGCCTACGTCGTGGGCCACAGCGGCATGGTCTTCCGCTACAGCGTGGTCCCCAACTCACAGGCCGTCGCGAACGCCTCGGTCCTCGCGCCGGCGATGCCCGCCTTCGCCTCGCCGCTCGAGACGCAGGTGCCGGAGCTCGACCAGACCGTTCAGGAACTCACCGCAGCCATCGAGAAGCCGCCCGCCACCACTGGCGGTGCGCCATTCACCACCGCCTGCTGCAGCAAGCAGGTCAACCGCCTCGACATCATCCTCGGCGCGGTGCTGCAAAGCCTGCCCTCGTTCCTGAGTCGCTTCAAGAATACCAACCTGCTGATGGCCGGCCTGGAGATGCTCAACACGATGCCTGCGCAGTTGAACGACGTGAAAGCCGCCATCGCGGACTTCAAGAGCGCCGCCGACAAGGAGAGCGCGCAGGCAGCGCTGGCCCGGCTCACCAGCGCGGCGAGTGCGCTGAAGCAATCGACGCAGACCGCATTCCAAAAGGAGGCGACACCGTGAGGACCCAGATGCGTGAGATCGTCGGAGCGAGCCTGGCGCTGGTGTTGGCGGCGCAGGTGGGGTCGGCACAGAGTGCCGCCCAGGGCGCCGCGGGACAGGTGCAGGTGAATGAGTGCATCCTGCCTCCGGCCCAGGGGGTCTCCGACCTCGTGAACTGCGGGATCGGCTTCAACAGCCTCGGCGAGATCACCTACGCGCTCAAGAATCGAGGGACGGTGGGCGTCAACACCGCGGGGCCGGCGCTCAGCGCGGGCACGCAGTCCAAGACGCGGACTGCGGCTGATCCGGGACCCCGGATCAAGGTCGATCTCTATGTTGACGACAAGCTGATCCAGTCGGTCTATCACCCGAGCATCAGCGGCGGCGAGACGAAACAGGTCGCGACGAAGATCCCGAGCAACTTCCCGACGCCGCGCTGCGGTGAGACTCGCAAGCTCCGGGTGGTCGTCGACCCGCAGAACCAGATCGCCGAAGCGTCCGAGAGCAACAACGCGCGGGACCGCGTCGCGGACCGTCCCTGCCCCGACTTCGACGTGATCTCGATCAAGGCCAACTACAACAAGCTGCGGACCGAGTTCGTCGCCGAGATCAAGGTGGTGAACAAGGGGAATGCGGCGGGCAAGTTCCGGTACCTGGCCCTGACGTCGAACAGCTCATCCTACGGCCCGCTCCCGTCGGCGGACTTCGACAAGTGGATGGAGCTCGCGGAGGGACAGACCAAGACGTTCACGATCGGGAATACCTTCGCGTACAACCGGATGTATGTGCGGGTGTTCCTCGACCGCTTCACCGAGGTCGCGGAGTTGGACGAGGGCAACAACTTCAAGGAGAAGACGATCCCCGATTGAGGGGAAAGGGGTGGCACCGGGGCCAACGCCAGCGCGAGCGTTGGTCCCGATGGTCTCCCATCGCCCGGCAGCGCCTCCCCCGACTCGCCGCGAACCCTGCCTGGTGCGGGGCCACCTCAAATCGCGGCCACTCCCCCGCGCGCGCCCTCGGCGCCATCCACCGCTCGGGCTCCCCCGAACCGCCGCCGGTAGCGCCAGCCTTGACAGGGGCCCCGGGAAATCCCACTTTGTTCTCTCAGCGAACAAAGTCGATTTCGCCTGATGGTCCCACCCCGTCCACCTCCCTTGTGGAGGAGGTCCCGATGAGCCCGGCCTGGTCCCGTGGTGTCCCCTCCTCTCGCGGCGCGCTGGCGCTTGCGGCCGCACTGCTCCTCGGATGGTCGGCGCCGGTCGCCGGACAGACCGCCGGGGTGGCCGTGCGCGTGGTGACCGACGCGCAGGGCAGCCGCCTGCAGGTGGACGGGCGCGACTTCTTCGTGCGCGGAGTCAACTGGGACTACTTCCCGATCGGCACCAACTACAGCTACAGCCTCTGGACCCAGTCGGACGATATCGTCCAGGCCGCGCTCGATCGCGAGATGGGGATGCTACGGATCATGGGCGTGAACACCATCCGCGTCTACAACGGCATCCCGGCGCGCTGGATCCGCTATATCCATGACCGGTACGGCATCTTCACCGTCGTGAACCACCCGCTCGGTCGCTACGGCAACTCGGCCAGCGGCACCTTCGTCGCGCAGACCGACTACTCCGACGCCCGCACGCGCGCGGCCCTCAGCGCCGAGGTGCTGGCGGTGGTCGATGATTTGAAGGGCACGCCCGGCCTGCTCATGTGGCTCCTCGGCAACGAGAACAACTACGGGCTCGAGTGGCGCTCGGCCGCCACCGAGAACCTCCCGGTCGGCGAACGGCAGGCGGCCAAGGCGCGCTTCCTCTATTCCCTCGTGGGCGAAGTGGCGCGCGCCATCAAGGCGAAGGACCCGACCCTCCCGGTCGCCCTGGCCAATGGCGACATCCAGTACCTCGACCTCATCGCGCGCGAAGCGACGGGCCTCGACATCTTCGGCTCGAACGTCTATCGAGGCCGCTCGTTCGGGAACCTCTTCCAGGAGGTCAAGGACAAGACCGGCCTCCCGGTGATGTTCACCGAGTTCGGCGCCGACGCCTGGAACGAGCGGGAGGGGCGCGAGGACCAGCTCTCGCAGGCCGACTACGTGCTGGCGCAGTGGCGCGAGATCTATGAGATGTCCGCCGGCAAGGGCCGGGTGGGCAACTCGATCGGCGGCATGACCTTCCAGTGGAGCGACGGCTGGTGGAAGTACGGGCAGGAGACGCGGCTCGACGTCCATGACATCAATGCCTCGTGGGCAGCAGACGCGTACCAGTACGACTATGTACGCGGCGAGAACAACATGAACGAGGAGTGGTGGGGCCTCGCGGCCAAGGGCCCTGCCGATGCCCGCGGACTGTACCAGCTCTATCCGCGCGCCGCCTTCTACGGCCTGCAGAAGGCGTACGCGCTCGATCCGTACGCACCGAGCACCGACCTCGCGAGCATCGGCGCGCACTTCGCCGCGATCGATCCGGCGGCGCTCGTCCTGCAGGCCCGCGCCGACGCTGGCGCCGCCGCCGGCAGCAGTGGCGAACGTCTTCGCCTGAGCGGGATGCGCGCCGAACTCACGACGTTCACCACCGGTGGCGACCGCCTCAGCACGCCGCGCTCGACGTCGGCGAGCTCGAACCAGCGCCCGTCGGCACGCGGTTTCGACCGCCTCGAGTCGTTCTACGTCGGCGTCGAAGCGCGACCCAACGAGCGCTTCCAGGCGACGATGTCGGTGAACATCCTCGGCAACGTCCCCGACAACCCGATCGACGAGATCTTCTACGAGAACCGTGGCCGCGCGCGCACCTTCGACGGCCCCGCCGGCGCGTACACCATGGGCGGCATCGAACGCCTGAAGGTCTTCAGCTCCACCGTCTCGTGGGACGAGCGGATGTTCCGCCTCGAAGGCTTCAACCGCACGGGCCACTATCACTGGGGCTACGAGGGCGACTTCTTCGGCATCTACCGCGAAGCGAACTACGGCAAGAACATCGACATCTACAACGCCGCGGCACCGCTCGGCTTCGAGTTCACCGGCAAGCGCCAGCTGAACGGCCTCAAGCTCGCCTTCGGCCCGGAACTGTGGTGGGGAGCCAACCCGTCGGCGATGGTGAAATACGGCCGCAAGCTCGGCGCGTACACGGTGACGGGCCTCTTCCAGGAGGAACTCGCGCCGTACGGCCAGACGCAGAGCTCCTTCGCGATCCCGCTGCCGCAGACGCGCCGCGCGACGCTCGCCGTCTCCACCTCCCGGCCGATGTTCGGCGGCCTCCTCGGCATCGAGGCCGGCGGCATCTGGGGTGGCGCCACGCGCGTGGGCCAGCGGTTCCAGGTGGCCGAGGGCAGCACGGGCAACTATCAGGTATTGCTCGACGAGGTCAGGGCCTCGGACGCCTTCGGCGGCAAGGCCAAGCTCACCTTCACGCGCGGTCGTTGGAACTGGTACGCGCAGGGCGCACAGATGGGCATCGTCGCCGACGGCGGCCCGACCTCGGTGCAGACCTTCACCGGCTGGGGCCTGAAGGACACCGGGCTCAATAACCAGATCAATGCGATGACCGGCGTCTCGGCCGCGTTCGGGAACCTCACCGTCGCGCCGAACATCCTCTGGCAGAAGCCGATCGTCGGTCCCATCCCGCGCGACGTGCCGGCCCCCGGCCGTCCGCGCAACGTGCTCGACGATCCGTTCGCGGTGCGCGGCCAGCGTGAGACCGTGGCCGGCGAACTCCTCCTCACGTGGGACCCCACGCCCGCTACGTGGATGTACCAGTGGGACAACGACATGCGCGAGGACGCGCAGCTCGCCGCCAGCGTCGGCTTCATCTTCCGCCACCTGCCGACCACGATGGACGCCTCCATCGGCATCCTGGGGGATGGCTCGACGACGTTCGCGTTCCCGGCCGCGACGCCGCCGCGCGACCTGTGGGAGCTGCGCGCCCGCGTCATCTCGA
>JANNLH010000005.1:0-12241 GCA_031396725.1 Gemmatimonadaceae bacterium
CAAACGATGCCAGGCTTCGCCGATCTGTTCGAAGATGGCCAGTTGTTCCACAAATCGATCGCGCTCGCGATTGCCTTGAAGTTCTCTTCGGCTGAGCCCCGCGCCCTCGGCACGCGCGCCGAGCGCGAGCGCGACGTGCGAGGGCAGCGACCCGGCGTCGCCGAGCGAGGCGAGCTCCACCCACGCGACCTCCGCCTCACCGGCGTCGCGCATCGCGGTCACTGTCGCGAGCGCCAGCCGCGTCTTGCCGCTGCCGCCGGCGCCGGTGAGCGTCAGCAGTCGGGTCGTCCCCAGCAGGCGACGCACCGTTGGCAGCTCCTGCTCGCGGCCGACGAACGCCGTGAGCGGCACGGGGAGGAGTCCCGTGCTCTCGGATGCGGGCAGGATGTCGGTCGCCACAGTGGTGCTCATCTTCTCCCGCGCGAGCCACTCCTGTCAACGGCCGATGATGCGCACGATCTCACCCGGACTGGCGTCGGCCAGCCGCCGCACATCGGCCTCGAGCGCGGACGGGACCACGACCGTCACGCCCGAGAGTCCGAGACCATCGACGAAGCCGCGCCACCAGACGTCGAAGGCGAGTCCACCCGCGCGCGCCGGAGTGGCGAGCGCCATGACGGTCGTGTGCAGCGGCACGATCACGCGGCCGCCGCTGAATGAGACCGGGATCAGGCCCTCCGCCGCTGCGAGCGCCAGCGCGGGGTCGAGGATCACCACCGGGGCACCGCGCCCGATGCTGAGATACTCCGTCTCGATCGGGCCGACCGACACGGCGGCACGGGCGACCCCTGCCCCTGCCGCCGCGTTCCGCGCACCCGTGTTCACGGACGCCGGATCCACGTCGGATGCTCCTTGTCCCCTGCATCGGTCGTGCGCCGGACCATCCGCGTGCCGTCCGCGCGCACCGTGTAGATCTGGTGCCGGTAGTTGCCGTCCGGGCTCGTCTCGTGGTTCGACGTGAACGCGATGTACTTGCCGTTAGCCGTCCAGGCCGGATGCCGCTGCGGATCGGTCAGCCGGACGCCGAGGAGCTCACGCTCGATGCGCGTGGTGGCGTTCACGGTCCAGAGATCCGACGTCGCTTCCCCACCCGAGCGGATGAAGACGATGGTGTGGCCGTCGGGCGACCACGCCGGTTCCGTGTCATTGCGCAGCTGCAACGCCGTGAGCTCCTGTCGCGCGCTGCCGTCGGCCGCGATCGTGTTGAGGTTCGAGACCACATACCCGTCCGCCATCCCTTCCTGCACGAAGACGATCCGATACTTGCCGCCCACGGGCTGCGGCGACCACGACGGCTGGTGCTGCGCGAGGGCATCCGCGGTGAGGTTCACCGTGTTGCCGCCGTCGGCGTCCATCACCCAGATGTCGGGAGGGTTCGCCTGGCCCGGCGTCGCACCGTGCGGCCAGCGCCGGTACGCGATGCGGCTGCCGTCGGGACTCCACGCGGGCTGGTCCTCGTGGGCCGCGTCGCTGCCCGTCAACACCCGCAGGTCGCTTCCGTTGCGTGCGGCAGTGCAGATCGCGGGGCCAAAGGGCTCGGCGCAGGCGAACACGATGCGCGTACCGTCGGGCGATGCGCTCGCCTGCCAGTTGCCCGCCGTCCCGAAGACCGGCTGTGCGGCCGTGGTCGTCGCGCGCGGGTCCGCGAGGAAGAGCCGCGACACGCCGCCCACCCCGTCGGTCTTGTCATAGAGCAGGTCGTCACCGATATCGGGACGCACCGCGATCGCGAGGAATGCCTCCACTCCCGCGTGCCGCGCGACGATGCGGGTCGTGCCCTCGCCCACGGCGGTCACGGCGCCGGCAGCATTCACACGCGCCGTCGCCGGATCCTCCGACGACCACACGATCGTGCGCCCTTCGAGCGCGCGGCCGAGCGAGTCGCGCACGGTGGCGTTGAGCACCGTGCCGGTGCCCTCGAGCAGGTCGAGCGGTCCGACATCGAACGTGATCTCATCCGCCGGCACCGGGCCGACGTCGAGTACCGCGTGCCCCTGCACGCCCTCGATCGTCGCGGTGATCGTCACCGCGCCCTCGGCGCGCGCGGTCACGAGCCCCGCGGCCGAGACGGTGGCGCGCAGCGCGTTGTCGGAGGACCAGGTGATCGGACGCCCGGTGAGCTGGCGATCGCGGGCGGAGACCGGCGTGGCCACGAGCGTCACCGTCTCGCCCACGAGGAGCCTCGGCGCGCTCGGCGAGACGCGCACCTCGGCGATCGGTGCGGGACCGGTGGGAGCCGAGTCCTCGCACGCCCAGGTCGCAACGATCGCGAGGGCAAGCAGTGAACGCCGGATGGAGAGGAGTCGAAGCGATGGCATGGAGGTTTCCTGGCTTGGGTTCAGAGGGTGGAGTGACGCGCCGATCCGCCGTCCGGTCGTCACGCGAGGGAAGCTGCCGGGGCCCGGTTAGGGCGGCGCTTAGGACGCGTCTTGGGCCGCGCCGCGATCCCCCCGCGGCGGCTACTTTTCCCCCGTGCTCACGAGCCACGGCGTCGAGTCCCTCGGCAGCGCCAAGTCCCGCCTCCTCGCCTGGCGGCGCGCCCGGCCGCGCACGCCCCCGCTCGAGCGCTCGACGGTGCGCGCCCGCGGACTCGACTTCGCGGTCTGGACGAGCCCGCCGGTGCCGGGAACGATGCCGCTGCTGGCGATCAACGGCGGGCTCATCTACGGCCACGACCTCCTCTGGCCCGCCTTCGCCCCGCTGGCCGCCGGACGGCAGGTCGTCCTCTACGACCAGCGCGGCCGCGGCGAGACCCCGGCGCCGCCGGGGGCGCGAGCCGCGCGCGTCGACCACGACGTGCTCGACATCCCGGCGCTCCGCGCGGCGCTCGGCATCCCTCGCTGGGACCTGGCCGGGCACTCCTGGGGCGGCGCGCTCGCACTCCTCGCGACCGCGGCCGATCCCGATGGCGTGCGGCGCGTGGTGACCTTCGACGCCGCCGGCGCCACCTCGGGTTGGCTGGATCGCCTGCACGAGCGCGCCCTGACGCATCTCGCCGCGCGCGGCGCGGCGCGCGAACTGACGGCGCTCACGGCGCTCGATCCGCGCGCCGTGCACGCCGACGATCCCGACCTGCATGCGAAGTACAGCCGCACGATGTACCCGGCCTGGTTCCACGACCAGGGCATGCTGGGCTTCGCGCCCCCCTATTCGCGCAGCGCGACCGGTGCGGCCGTGGCCGCGCAGCTGCGCCGCGAGGGGTTCGACTGGCGCACTCGCTTCGCCACCGTGCGTGCGCCGGTGCTCCTGATCCACGGCGAGCAGGATGCGCTCCCGATCGAGGAGTCCGAGCGTACGGCCGCGCTGATCCCCGGCGCGCGCGTCGTGCGGATCCCCGAATCCGGCCATATGCCCTTCTTCGAGAATCCGGAGCCGACCTTCGCGGCGGCGCTCGCGTTCCTCGACGACGAGGCGACCGCGTGATCGAACTCCGCCGCGGCCTCTCGCGTGGCATCGTGCTGGTGGTCCTCGTGCTCCTCGCGGCGTGGGTCGCGGCGACGCTTCGCAGCTCGCGCACCTCGCGCTCGCAAGCCGCCGCGCGCGCCGACTCGGCGCCCGGCGCCGCCGACAGCGCCTTCGCCGACTCGGTGCTGATCGCGGCCGAACCCGCCGGCCCCGAGGTCACGGTCACCCGATCCGACCTCGCCGCGCCGGACCGCGATCCGGCGCGCATCGCGCAGCTCCTCGCGACGCGCAGCGCCGGCACCTACCTCGGCGAGATGCTCGCCGCGCACGACTCGATGAACTTCCGCTGGCCCGACCGGAGCCACGCACCGATGCGCGTCTGGGTGCAGTCGAGCGGCCTCGCCGGATTCGATCCGTCCTGGGCAACGCTGGTGCGCGACGCCTTCACCGCCTGGGCCGACGCCGGCGTGCCGATCTTCTTCTCCTTCACGCCGGACTCCGCGCGCGCCGAGATCCACGTCACCTGGGTCGAGCGCTTCGAGAGCCGGATGACGGGTCGCACGCGCTGGGCGCACGACCAGAACGGGTGGATCGTCGGCGGCAACCTGCAGCTGGCGCTCCACCAGTTCGACGGCCCGCGCCTCGACACCGACGCGGTGCGCGCGATCGCGCGCCACGAGGTGGGACACCTGATCGGCCTCGACCACACCGCCGACGAATCCAACATCATGTCGGCGCGCGTGCGGGTGACGGAAATGAGCGAGGCGGACCGTGCCACGGCCCGCCTCGTCTACCAGCTTCCGCCGGGCTCGCTCAAGGCACGCGAGTAGCGCTGCGCGCGGCCCAGGTGAGCGTGCGCCGGTCCTTCCCGCGCAGCACCGTGAGCGGCGTGGCCTCGTCGCGGTTCACGTTGAGCAACCGCACCATCACCTCGGGTGAGGTCACCGGCGACTTTCCGACCGCGGTCACGACATCGCCCTTCCGGAGACCCGCGACCGAGGCCGGCGAGCCCTGCGCGACCTCGTTCACGAAGACGCCGGCGACCCCCGACTTGAGGCCGAGCACCTCGCGCCACTCGTCGTCGAGTGTGCGGAACTCCGCGCCCGCGAAGAACGCGCGAGACGTAACGCCCCCCGAGTTGGGCATGAAGACGAACCACTGCACCTCGTCGGAGGGCACGCCGCCGAGTCGCGGCTGCGAGGCCGCAAGCGTCGAGTCGCCGATCGGACGCTTGCGCGGCAGGTTCCCGTCCATCACGATGCGCGCCGGTCCCGCCATCCGCAGCGGCTGCAGCGCGCGCTCGAACTCGCCGCAAGTCTGGCCGAACGTCTCCGGCCGTCGCGCCACGGTCAGCGTCACCTCGCGCGCGTTCCCCTCCCGCTCGCTCCTCACCACCACGCGACGGCCGATCGTGAGCAGGTCGGTCAGGTCCGGCAGGTCGTTCTCGAAGCTCCGGCCCGAGATCGCGAGCAGGCGATCGCCGACCAGGAGACCGGCGCCCTGCGCCGGCGAGCCCGGTTCGACCGACTTCACGACCGAGCTGCGCATCACGACGCGGCCGTTGGGCAGCGCCTCGAAGGTGTTCTCGAGGTTGATGCCGAGGAATCCCTCCGGTGCCGAACGCTCGGCGTTGCACCGCGCCTCGATGACGCTCATCAGCGTGAAGCTCTCCCTGGCCGTCGACTGCAGCTCCTCAATCAGCCGGCGCCGCGTGACCATGTCCTGCTCGGACACCGCGCGCAGCTCACCCGCGAGCTTCGTCTCACGCTCCCGCAGCAACATCACTTCGCGCAACAGCGCGTCCACATTCTGCGGCATCACGCGCCGCACGAGTACCGAGTCACGCCGCGGGAGCGAATCCCGCTGCGTGACGCGCACCTGCTGCGCGGCGAGCGGGGCCGCCGCGGGCAGGGTCAGCGGAAGCAGCGTCGCGCCGACGAAGAACAGCATCGCGCGCCGCGGAAAGACCGAACCGGGCATCAGTAGCGCTCCAGCCGGCGGGAATCCGGGAGCGTCGCGCCGATCTGCCGGAGCGTCGCCTCGCGGGCGCCGAGCGTCGTGAGATAGTACTGGTTGAGCATCGGGTCCTGCGGCGTGCGGTAGAGCGCCGCGCGCGCCGCGGCGGCGATCTCGTCCAGCGCCGCGAGCCGCGCCGTGTAGGCGTCCTGGTTCATCCCGATGAAGCGCGACGTCGTGTCCTGCGCCGCGAGGAACGAGGCGGCCGACTGGTACTGCTGCTGCGCCACGGTGAGCGCGCGCATCGCCTCGTCGTTCGACTGGTACGCGGCGGGGACCGAAGCGACCGGGATCGCATTCGCCGCCGTGCCGCCGAAGAGCGGGAGCCCCGCGGAGACGCGTCCGATGGCCGCGCCGCCCACCAGCAGGGCGAGACCGGCCGCGGCGCGCAACGCCCACGTGCGCACTTCGAACACGGGTTTCCGGCGCCGGTCCCGGATCACGGTCACGCTCGCGCCGCCCCCGTGGGACTCGCCCGCCGGACCGGCGAGGTCGATGATGAGCCCCTCGGCGCGCAGCTGTGGCGCGAGCCGCGACCAGGCGGAGAGCGGTTCCATGGGCACCGGCGTCATCGCGCTCATGCGGACGAGGCGGCGGAAGGCGGCGAGCTCGGCGCGACAGTCCCAGCAGCCGGCGATGTGCGTCGCTTCGTCGGCGGTCGGCGTGTCGTCCGCGATCGCGGCGAGTCGGTCAATCGTAAGGTGTGACATGTTCCTGGTCCTTCGGCTGCGAGGTGGCGTCCACAAGATGGGCGAGCAGCCGGCGCAGTTTCACGCGGGCCTTGAAGAGCTGGGATTTCGAGCCTCCCGAGGTGATCCCCAGCTCCTGGGCGATCTCCTCGTGCGTGTAGCCCTCGACGTCGTGCAGCACGAACACCGACCGCGCGCCGGGCGAGAGCTGCCGCACCGCCTCGTCGATGCTCTGGGCGAGGAAGGTGCGGTCCATGTCTTGGTCGACCGAGACCGTGTCGTCCTCCATCACGACCTCGATCTTGGCGAGCCGCCGCACCGACCGCAGGGCATTGAGCGTGCGATTCACGGCAATGCGGTGCGCCCAGGTCGAGAACTGCGAGTCCCCCCGCCACGTCGGCAGCGCCCGGAAGATCTGGATCCAGACCTCCTGGGCGATGTCGGCCGCCTGGTCGGGATCACCGACCAGCCTCCGGACCACGGCGTCGATGCGAGGCGCATGCTCGACCCAAAGGGCGCGCAGCGCTGCCTCGTCGCCATTGATGGCGCGGCGGATGGTGAGGGGGTCGGTGGCCATGGCGTTCCGTACGCTGGGTCAGTCACCCCGGTGGCGGCAAGGGTTGCCGGGTGGGGCGAAGTGATGGTGGGGCCGTGACTTTGGGCCCTTGGTCTCGTCGTCTAACTGCAGATGTGAGAGGGGAGATGTGAGATGTGAGGTAAAGCACTACGGGGGCGCCTCCGGGGGCGGTCCCGGACTTGCGGTCTCATTGGGCAGCACCGACGTTCACCGACCCCCCAGCCGGAGCATTTCCCCCTCCCCCGCCGTAGTTATCCCTGCCCCCTTCCCCTCCCCCCTTCTTCTTCCCCTCGCTCCTTGCTCCTTCCTCTGATCTCCCTCACCGTCTCCCTCGCCTTCGGCGACGGCCTCCCGACGACCGCCCCGCGGTCCGTCGCGATGTCGGCCGACCGCCTGGCGACGGTGGATCGCGTGGTGAAGCGCGGGATCACGGCGGGGGCCTACCCGGGCGCCGCGGTCGTCGTCGGTCGGCGCGGGTTCGCCGTCTGGCAGAAGGGGTTCGGGAAGCTCGGCTGGACCACCTCGAGCGCCGCCGTCGATCCGATGACCACCGTCTACGACCTCGCGTCGCTGACCAAGGTCATCGGCCTCACGACCGCGGCCATGGTGCTCTACGACGAGGGCAAGCTCGCGCTCGACACGCGCGTCATCGACATCATCCCCGAGTTCGCCGGCGAGGGCAAGGACGCGGTCACCATCCGCCACCTGCTCACCCACCGCTCGGGGCTCCCCGCCGGCCGTGAACTCTGGAAGTCCGCCCGCACGCCCGAGCAGGCGCGCGCGCAGCTGCTCGAGTCGAAGCTCCAGAACGTCCCGGGCGCGGCCTATGTCTACTCCGACGTCGGCGCCTCGGTCCTCGGCATGGTCATCGAGCGCGTCGCCGGTATGCCGCTCGACCGTTTCGTCGCGACGCGCATCTTCGGACCGCTCGGGATGGGCGACACGGGCTACCTCCCCGCCGACTCGATCCGCTACCGGATCGCGCCGACCGAGGTGACCCCACCGCGCGGCTACCCGATCCGCGGCGAGGTGCACGACGAGTCCGCCTTCGCCCTGGGCGGCGTCGCCGGACACGCCGGGCTCTTCGGCACCGCCGCCGACCTCTCGATCTTCGCGCAGATGATGCTGAATGGCGGCATCTACAACGGCGTGCGCATCGTGAGCGACACGACCATCAAGCGCTTCACCGCGTCGGTCGCGAACAATCGCGCCCTGGGCTGGGAGACCGCCGCCGGCGAGCACGGCTCAGGTGAGTACCTGAGCGCGAGCGCGTATGGCCACACCGGCTTCACCGGCACCTCGCTCTGGATCGACCCCGAGCGCGAGATGTTCGTCGTGCTGCTCACCAACCGCGTGCACGCCGCACGGGCGCGCCGTCCGGGCGTGATCATCGCCGACGTGCGCAACGACCTCGCCGACGCGGCCGCGCTCGCGGTCACCGACGAGCCGCTGCTCCGGCAGGTTGCCTGGCCGAGCAAGTTCCGCGTTGACCGGCAGGTGAACTGGAACCCGCCGCGTCGCTCACGGGTTCGTCGTCCGAGCACGTCGAAGCGGACCACGACGGTGAAGCCGGCGGTCAGGGCGACCGCGAAGCCCGCTGCCAAGGTCGCACCGAAGCCCGCCGCGACCACCGCCGCCAAGAAGCCAGCAGTCTCCACCGCCAAGCCACCCCCGAAGAAGACGCCGTGACCGCTCCCGAGTCCCCCGACGCCGCTGCCGCTTCCCCCCTCTCCGAGGACCAGGTCAAGCTCGCACTGCGCCGCGTGAAGGATCCGGAGCTGAATCTCAACATCCTCGACCTCGGCCTCATCTACGAGATCCGCGTCGAGGGCAACGACGTCACGGTGGACATGAGTCTCACCTCTCCCGGCTGCCCGTCGGGACCCGAGATCATGAGCGACGCCGAGCAGCAGCTGAAGACGCTGCCGGGGGTCGGCACCGTGACGATGAACCTCGTCTGGTCGCCGATGTGGACGCCGGAGCGGATCGAGCCGCGCGTCCGGGCCTACCTCGGGTTCTAGCGGTCCCAGCTCCGCTCAGTCCCGGTAGGGCGATTCCTTCTTCGCCCAGGGGGCGAGGGCCTGCACGAATCCCTCGCCCAACTCCGCGATCTGCCACCGCCGGAATTCCGGGATGCTGGCGATCGCGCTCGGTTCACCCGGGAGCAGCCGCGCCACCGCTTCCATCCGGTCGCGCGAGCAGAGCACACCGGGGTCGAGCTCGAGCCGCTCCGCCGCCGCGTCGCGCACCGCCTTGAGCGCGCCCACCTTGTGCTCGAAGTCGGGGTCGCGGTCCCACCGTGCCGACTTCGGGAAGCGCGGCAGGTCGCCCTCGGGCACCTCGAGACCGCGCGCCACCGCCGCGATCATCTCGTCCCCGGCGCGCTCGAGGATCCCGCGCGGCATCCCCTTGATCCTCGCGAGCGCATCCTTCGAGGCCGGCGCCGTGCGCGCCGCCTCGAACAGCACCTCGTTCGACACCACGCGGAAGGTCGCGCGATCGAGCTTGAGCGCCGCCGCGTCGCGCCACACCACCAGCTCGCGGAAGAGCGCGAGCTCACGCCGCGTCAGGTCGCGCGCGCCCTTCACCTTCAGGAACGCGTTGGCGGCGTCGTCGGTCGCCCAGCGGATCGTCTCGAGCCGCTCGAACTCCTCCTTCGCCCACGTGAGCCGCCCCTTCGCCACGAGCTCGTCGTGCAGCAGGTCGCGCAGGCCGAGGAGGTGCATCGTGTCCTGCGCGGCATAGTCGAGCATGTCGGCCGTGAGGGGGCGCATCGACCAGTCGGCGCGCTGGTGCTTCTTGTCGAGCTTGAGGCCGAACGACCGCTCGAGCAGCGCCGCGAGTCCGAACGCCTTGAGGCCGAGCAGCTGCGCCGCGATACGCGTGTCGAACACGTTGCGGATCTGCCAGCCGTAGTCCTGGTACAGCAGCCGCAGGTCGTAGTCGGCGTCGTGGAAGACGATCTCCACCTTCGGATCCTCGACGATCTCACCGAGCAGGGCCGGTGACGCGATCGGCAGCGGGTCAATGATCGCGTGCTGGTCGCGCGTCGAGAGCTGCAGCAGGTAGATCCGGTCCACGAACCGGTGGAAGCTCGCCCCCTCGGTGTCGAGTGCCAGCACCGGCGCCTTGCGGATGGACGCGAGCCACCGCTCGACCGCGGCATCGGTGTCGAGATAGGTGGCGGCGGACGTCGTGGAGCGGGGCAAGGAGACGGCGGACGGGAGACGGGAGACGGGAGACGGCAGGCGCGAACGAGTGGGCGGACGCCACAATCTAGTGGCGGGGACACCACACCGCCCCGGCTCCCTTGCCCCCGCCCGCGAGCGGGCCCTTCTTCCACTGGTCCTCCTCCTCGATCCATGACCCAACCCCCACTCTCCCCGCGGCCGTCCGCCCCGATCCGCGCCGTGTCGCAGTCGGACCTGGTCCGCGCGGCGCTGGTCGTCGTGGCCACGCTCGTCGGCCTGCAGCTCCTCTGGTCGGCGCGATTCCTCGTCCTCACGACCTTCCTCGGCATCCTGCTCGGCCTTGCCGCCGCGTCGGCGGTGGACTGGATCCAGACGAAGGTGAAGATCACGCGCTCGGTCGCCGCCCCGCTGGTCGTCTTCGGCGTCGTGGGGGTGCTGGTGCTCGTCGCCTTCTGGACCGGCCCGACGCTCGCCGAGCAGTCGGCGGAGCTGCGCGTGAAGCTTCCAGAGGCGGTGACGAAGTTCGAGGGATGGCTGGCGCAGAAGCAGCCGGCCCTCCTGAATGTCATCGCCCCGCCTGACACGAGCGGCGTCGTGCCCGAGAGCGGAGGCCGCCTCGTCGGCGCGCTCTCGACGCACAGCGAGAAGATCAGCGGATTCGCCTTCGGCGTGCTGCAGTCCACCGTCGCGGTGCTGGCGGCGGGCGTGTTCGTGATCTTCCTCGCGGTCTACATCGCGGCCGACCCGGCGACCTACCGGCGCGGGATCCTGCTGATGATCCCGCTCGAGCGGCGGCATCGCGTCGAAGAACTCCTCACCGCGCTCGGCGGGGCCCTCCGCACCTGGTTCACGACGCAGCTCATCGCGATGCTCGTGATCGGTGTCGTCACGACGATCCTGCTGCTGCTGGTCGGCGTGAAGGCGGCGTTCCCGCTGGGCGTCATCGCCGGGCTCTTCGAGTTCATCCCGAACATCGGCCCGACACTCTCCGCAATCCCGGCGATCCTGATGGGCTTCGCCGACTCGCCGCGGATGGCACTCACGATCACGGCGCTCTACTGGGGCATCCAGTTCCTCGAGAACAACCTCCTCATCCCCTACCTGATGAAGGAGCAGCTCGACCTGCCGCCGGCGCTGACGCTCGTGTCGCAGGTGATCATGGCGTACGTGTTCGGCTTCCTCGGGCTCTTCGTGGCGATCCCGATGCTCGCGACCGTCGTCGTCGCGGTGCGGATGTTCTGGGTGGACGACGACCTGCCGCCGTTGCCGACGCTCGAGCTGCCCGCGCGGCGCAAGTCGCAGATGGCAAAACCCCTCGATCTCGGTCCACTGGTATGATCATCCGGACGCCGGCGGGACTCGTCGGGCTCGACACCGCCGGCGCCGGCGTGCCGCTGGTGCTGCTGCACGGGTTCCCGCACGACCGCACGCTCTGGGCGCCGCAGCTCGCGGCCGCGATCCCCGACGTGCGCACGGTCGCGCCCGACCTGCCGGGCTTCGGCGAGAGCGCCCCGATCGCCGCTGCATCGGTGGACGCCTGGGCCGACTGGCTCGCCGGGCTGCTCGATGCCGTCGAACTCGACCGGGTGATCCTCGGCGGACTCTCGATGGGCGGCTACCTCTGCTTCGCGTTCTGGCGGCGTCATCCGGATCGCGTGCGCGCGCTGGTGCTCGCCGACACCAAGGCCGGGGCCGACGACGCCGAGGGGAAGGCCAAGCGCGTCGCGATGCAGCAGGTGGCGGCGTCCGAGGGCGTCGGAAGCATCGCGGAGAAGATGATCACGGGAATGGTCGGCAAGACGACGCGAGAGACGCGGCCGGACGTCGTGGCGACACTCGCCGCGATGATGCGGCGCCAAGGCGTGCGCGCCGTGCACGATGCACTGGATGTGCTCAAGGAGCGCCCCGACTCGACGCCGACGCTCGCGACGATCACCGTACCGACGCTGATCCTGGTCGGCGAGGAGGACGCGCTGACCCCGGTGGCCGAGTCGCGCGCGATGGCGGCGGCGATCCCGGGGAGCCGGCTTGAGGTGATCCCGCAGGCCGGGCACGCGAGCAATCTCGAGGACGCCGCGACCTTCACGCGCTTGCTCTCGGAGTTCGTCGAGGCGACCATTCGCCCTTCGGGTTCCTGACCCGAGGCAGGACGAACCGCAGGACGAACCGCAGGACCAACCGGACCGCGATTGCCGACCCCAGCACCTTCCGCCCAGGCCGCCCCGAGCGCCGCCGAACAGACCACGGCCGCGCGCATCGGTGCGGTGATCTTCAAGAACCGCGGCTGGCTCCCGGTCCCGTTCCTGCTCGTGCCGCTGCTCGCCCCCGGCGGCTTCACGCTGCGCACGACGATCATCGGCGCG
>JANNLH010000024.1:0-5802 GCA_031396725.1 Gemmatimonadaceae bacterium
CAGATGCTGGGCGAGATGAAGGACCGCGGCTCGATCGCCGCGATCACCGCACTCGTATCGGATCCGTCACCCGACGTGCGGCAGAGCGCGCTCCACGCGCTGGAGAACATGGAAGCCCCGGTCTCCGAGGCGACGATCGGCCGCCTGCTCCTGGACCGGTCGGCCGACCTGCGCCAGTCGGCCGCCAGCTTCGCGGGCGACCGCCGCATGACCGCACTCGTGCCGTCGCTGATCGCGATGCTCGAGGATCCGAGCGGCGACGTGCGCGAGTCGGCGGCGCACGCGCTGACCGAGATGAAGACGGAGGCGTCGCACAAGGCGCTCCGGATGGCGATCACGCATCGCGACGCCCGCGTCCGGCGCGTCGCGGTCGAGTACCTCGGTGAGGAGACCGACCGATGAGACGCGCCTTCGTGGTGCTGATCACGCTGCTCGTCGCGAGCGGGGCGACCGCGGCAACGCTTGCGGCCCGGCGCACCGCGGCCCCGGTGCAATCCTTCGACGGACCCCGACGCGCCGGCGCCGACTCGGCACGCGTCGTGGCCTTCCTCGACGCGATCGGCGCCGCCGATCCTCTCGTCTGCGAGATGGTCTCCGACCAGGTCGGCAACTTCTGGTGGTCGGACGACGACCTCAGGGTGGGCCGCGTCTCCGACGCGCGTACGGGGCTGCGCGCGGCGAAGGACTCGATCAGCAGCGGCATCACCGATCCCGCCGCGATCCGCATGCTCGCCGCGCGTCTCGACGGCAACGACCCCTGCGTCCGGCTGACCGCGGCCAAGATGCTCGGCAACAGCGCCATCACCGAGGGCGCGCTGGAACGGCTGCTCGATGCGCCCTCGGCGCGCGCGCGCGAAGCGGCACTTCGCGCCGCCGGAGAGCGCGATCGACCGGCGCTGCGCGGACGCGTGGAGCGCCTGCTCGGCGCCCCGGAGCCCGCCGTCGCGGCGATGGCCGCCTGGGGGCTCGGCGAGTTCGAGGAGCGCGCGTCGGTGCCGGCGCTCCGCCGCGCGCTGGCGCACGACGCGGCGCAGGTGCGGGTGACCGCGGCGTGGGCACTCGGCAGCATCGAGGACGTCGCGGCGACGGGGGACCTCGAGTCGCGCGCCTCGACCGATCCCGACCGGCGCGTCCGGCTGGCATCGGTCCGCGCGCTCGGAGAGCTGCAGCAGCGGCGGTCGCTCGACGTGCTCGCGCGCATCGTCGAGGGAGCGGCCGGTGACGCGGGCCTCGCGGTGGCGGCCGTACAGGCGATCGGCGAGCTCGACGACCTCGAGACCGCACCGCGCGCGCTTGTCGGTGCGCTCGAGTCGCCGAATGCCGAGCTGCGCTACGCGGCGCTCCACGCACTCGCCGAGATCCCGGACGAGTCGTTGGCGCCGTCGCTGCTGCCGTACATCACCGACGCGGACCCGGATGTCCGGCGTCTCGTCGTCGAAGCGATGGGCGAACTGCGCGCGCGGATCGCGGTCCCCGCTCTCAAGCGCGCGCTCAACGACGCGAACGCCGAGGTCCGACGCGCCGCGATCGAGGCGCTGGCGGAGATCGAGGAGCGCTGAGGAGAGCTAGTGCGGGCCGGCTGAGCCGGTGGACCGGCTGCTGCCGCGCACGATGTCCACGCGCAGTTCGGTCCAGCCGGTGAGCTGGTAGAAGGCGACGCGGATCTCGCGGCGGCCGGAAGGGATCGGAGCGTAGTGCAGCTCCGATCCTCCCGGCGCCGTCCGGTCGATCACCAGTGCGCCGTCGATCCAGACTCGCACCGCATCATCGCTGATCGTGCGCAGCGAGTGGTCTCCCGCCGGGAGCTCGACCGTGGCGCGGGCATCGAGGGCCCAGCGGTCCTGCGGCAGCGGCGCGATCCGCGGCCGGTACCACTGATAGTCGAGCCGCGATTCGCGCCGCGTCAGCACCGGCGGCTGCGCCACGATCGCGTCGAGGTTGCCGGCGGCACGCGCCGGGTCGCGCAGCGTGTCGGTCCAGGTGAAGAAGCGCACGTCCCACGAGATCGAGGGCTCGTCCCGGCCGAAGGCGAAGCGCACCGGTGCGCCCGCGGCCGTGCGCACGCCGCGCGGCGAGATCGTCGCGCCGCCGGCGTACTCGAGCGTGACCTCCCAGTCCCCTTCGTGTTCACGCTCGGGGATCACGGTCAGCGTGTCGCCGATGCGCCCACGCTCGGCGCCGATGGCGGCGAGGCCGCGGCGGCCGACGACGCGCCACGCACCGTCGGGTCCGAGGGTGCGCAGCCGCACCGCGTCCCGCATCGTGTCGATCGGCCAGAGCTTGGGCGAGAGCCAGTCGAATGGCCCCCACTCGTCCACGACGATCGCCGACCGTTCGCGGCGGGGCCACGCCGGCACCGGGACGCGCGCGGTGCGCGGGGAGAGTCCCGTGACCTTCGGCGCGAGTGCTTCGTAGCGCGCACCGAGCAGCGCGCGCGGGTCGCAACGCATCGGCGCGATGGCCCCTGTTCCCGGCGCGCGCGCCGGGGGCGCCGGCGCGGTCATCGTGTTCCGCGCCGTGTCGAGCCCCGTCGTCTGCAGCACACGCCAGGGCGTCTGGTGTCCGCCCATCCGGTTGTCGGTGATCGCGTAGTCGCGGCTCTTCGTGTCGCGGTGCTTGGGATAGCCCCAGTCGGAGGGCTCGATCGGATTGGCCCAGAGGTAGAGCGCCGTGGTATCGCCGGCGAACTCGTTCGCGCGGACCGCGTTGTCCTGCCCGTGCTCGATCGCGATCGCGACGCGGTTGCGCGCGAAGCAGTTCCCTTCGACCACCGACTCGTAGCTGTAGCCGCCCCAGAGGCCGTGGTCGTTCCCCTCGACGATGTTCGCGATGAAGCGGTTGCGGCTGAAGGTGGCCTCCATCCCGTTGGTGGGCGCAAAACTGAAATCGTTGTGGAAGAAGAGATTGTCGTTCGCCCCGCCCTGACCCGTGTCCATCGTGTGCTGGCCGGCCCAGAGGAAGAGCCCGTCGCCGCTGTGGGTCATCGTGTTCCAGGTGACCACGTTGCGATGGCTCTGTTCGTACATCAGGAGCGCCGCCGAGTCCTGCCCGCGGCGGTACCACCCGTGGCTGTAGCCGCGCACGTTGTAATCCATCACGTTCCGCACGATCGTGTTGTCGCTCGAGCGGTACATCCCGATGCCGAGCGCGGAGTTGTGCGAGAAGGTGTTGTCGCGGATGTCCAGGCTGTCGGTGCGTGTCATCAGCAGCGCGTTCATCCCCTGCACCGAGCGGTTGCCGCGGATCGAGCCGCCGCGCACGTCCTCGAGATAGATCGCCGCACCGAAGCGCATCCATTCGCGCTTCTCGTTCTGGTGGAACGACATCCAGTCCACGAGGCTCTCGTGCCCCACCTGGCTGAACAGGCGTGGCTTCCAGTTGTGGCTGAGGTCGTTGCCCTCGAGGGTGAGACCGCGCGTGCCGCGGGCGAGCACCGCGATGCGGTACCCGCTGATCCGCGCGCCGCGCACCGTCACCCCGCGCCCGCCGTCGATCCGGATCGCGACGCCCTGCGCGAGGTCGGGGTCGGCCCCGAGCGCGATCCCCTCGAGCCGCACGCCGGTGAGATCCACCGTGATGCCGTCGCCGCGCACGACGATCAGCGCGGAGTCGGTCGAGGCATCGGCCGGCAGCCGGTAGGTCCCGGGCGCGATCCGCACCGACTCGGTGATCACGAGTCCGGCGCGCAGCGGCACCGTCCGCGGCGATCCGCGCTGCGACGGGTCCTGCGCCTGCGCGGGGAACGGCGCCAGCGCAGCCAGGGCGACGAGCGCGGCCAGCGCTTTCAGGGGGGAGCGGCTCACAAGTACCTCCGCGGGGGGATCAGCAGGCTGCCGAACAGCAGGCCCGCCACCAGCGCGAGGAGCGCGCTGAGCACGGCCACGAGCGTATCGAATCCGAGGGTGTAGTCGCGTTCCATCACGAAGCTGAGCGCGCGGAACCCGACGCTCCCCGGCACAAGCAGCATGATGCCGGGCACGCGCACCAGTGCCCCCGGCCGGCCCTTGGTCCGGCCGTAGAGATTCGCGAGCGCGGCCGTGATGAGACTCGAGAAGAAGACCGCCCCCGCGAAGGTGCTCCCCTCCGCGGCGAACCAGTTGCCGAAGAGGCGCGTGAGCACGTAGCCGAGCGCGGCCGAGCACATCACGAGCAGGACGTCGCGCGACGCGGCCTTGAAGAGCAGCGCGAACGAGTACGACGCCGCGATCACCGCGACGAGCTCGACCGTCCGCGGCAGTTCCGCCGCCGCCGCCACCTGCGGCACCCAGCCGAGCGTGTTCATCAACTGCGAGGCGGCGACGCTCCCGAAGGTGAGCTTCAGCAGCGTCATCAGGGCGCCGGCGAAGCGCGTGGTGCCGGTGACGAGCTGCTGCGTGGCGAGCTCGGTGACCGCGGTGGTGAGCGTGAGACCGGGCATCAGCACGATCAGCGCCGCGACGATCACCGTCTGCAGCGAGAGCGGGGCCACGAAGTGCGCGAAGGCGGTCGCGAGCGCCGTGGCGACGAGCGCCGCCACCGCCTCGAACGCCGCCGCGAGATGCGGCCGCGTGGAGCTGAGGAGCGCGAGCCAACCGATCAAGAGTCCGAGCACGCCCGCGACGGCGATGTCGAGCCATCCGGTGCGCAGCAGTCCCGCGACCGCCGCAGCCGCGAGCCCGAACGCGCCGACGGTGACGAGGCGGTGCCGGGTCGTCACCGGCCGGTCGAGGGCGCGCATCGCATCCCAGGCGCCCGAGACGCTGAGCGAGCCGACGATCACCCGCTCGGCGATCTGGTCCAGTTCGACGAGCGCACGCAGGTCGATGTCGCCGGGTTCGAGCCGGAGCACGCGCGTCTGCTGCGTCCCATACAGGACGTCGGCATCGCCGAGCGAGAGGAGCAGCCCGGTCGGCGTGGACCAGATCTCGACCGAGACGCCGATCGACCGGGCCACGGAGCGGACCGCCCCTTCGAGGCGCGACGCGGAGACACCGGCGACGTGCAGCCGGCGGCCGAGTTCGGTCAGGAACCGGACGCGCTCGTCGAGTCCCGCGCGCGAGATCACCGGCGGGACCGGATCAGGATGAGTTCCTCCTGCGGCGGCACGAGCCACTCGGCGCCGGTCGGCGTGATCACCACCATCTCCTCCACCGAGATCGTCTTGGTGCCATCGCCCCAGTTCGTCGTGCCGCCGGGCATCGCCCAGGCGAAGAAGCCGTCGAAGGCGAAGGTCATCCCTTCGCGCAGCGCACGTGTCTCGCGGCGATTGAGTCCGGGACCGGCGTCGTGTGCCCAGTAGCCCACGCCGTGCCCGGTCCCCCACGGGACGCTCGTCGAGCCACCCACGTTCATCACCAACCGCTGCGCCGAGTCCACCTGGGCGCCGGTGGTGCCGGGGCGCATCGCCGCGAATGCGGCGCGGCTGCCGGCGCGCGCCTTCTCCCACTTGGAACGCGCGTCGGCGTCAGGCGTCGTTTCGCCCGGGCGCAGCACGTAGGCGAAGCGCTGGATGTCGGTCACCCAGACGCCGTGCACCTTGATGCCGAAGTCGGTCTGGATGATGTCCCCGGGCTGGATCACGCGGTCCGAGGCGTGCGAGTGTCCGCGGTCGGGGCCCGAGTTCACGCTGGGGTTCTGCGCGGGGGACCACCCGTCCTCGACGCCGAGTTCGCGCATCCGGCGCTTGAGGAAGCGCGCCAGGTCGGTGTCCTTCGTGACGCCGGGCACCACGGTCGCGTACGCTTCCGCTTCGAGCTGCGCCGTGAGCGCCGCCGCGCGCCGCATCACCGCGACCTCGGCCGGGAGCTTCACCTGCAGCCAGAG
>JANNLH010000051.1:0-10825 GCA_031396725.1 Gemmatimonadaceae bacterium
CCCGGGGCGGTGCCACACACGTCGACCTATGCCTTGACCAATGCCACCCTTCCCTACGCCATTGCGCTCGCCGACCTGGGTACGGCCGAGGCGATTGAGCGCCTGCCCGAACTAGGCCCGGGTGCTCCGCGGTGAAGCAGCGGGCAGTTGTCGGTAGGCAGGAGGCAGGAGGTGGACGCTTCCTTCGCCGTTCTTCGCTCCTTCGTGCCTTCGTGGTGAGGAGGATCAGGCCACGCGGTCACGACGGAACTGGAGCAGGACGACCGCGCCGATGATCAGCGCCCCGCCGACGAGCGTCGGGACGGTCAGTGTCTGCCGCAGCACGAGCACGCCGAGCAGCGCCGTCAGGAAGGGCTCCACCGTCGAGACGATCGCCGTGCGCACGGGGCCGAGTCGGATCAGGCCGCTCAGGAAGAAGACGCTCGGCAGTACCGTGCTGAAGATCGTGAGCGCGATGATGATCATCCACGCTTCGCCCGTGAGCTGCCAAGTGAAGCTCCGATCCGAGACGCTGAGCACGAGGAAGGCGAGGGCGGCGCCGATCTTCGAGTAGGCCGAGGGTGGTGCGACCGGATGGTCCTTCTGCAGCGCCCGCATCACCGGGATGTAGGCGCCGTACACCATCGCGGCCGAGAGTGCGAGGGCGACGCCGCGCCAGTCGAGCGTCTCCGACCCCGGCGTGCCGACCATCACGATGATGCCCGCGAACGAGAGGCCGAGGGCGAGCCCCCGGCGCGTGTCGAGCTTCTCGGCGCCGCGCACCGCCTGCACCAGCGCGACCCAGGCCGGATACGAATAGAAGAGGAACGCCAGCGTCGCCGCCGGGATGTACTTGAGCGAGCTCAGCGCGAGGAAGACCAGCAGCGCCTGGCCGAAGCCGCCGATCGTCACGAAGCGGATCATCTCCCGCGGCGGGATCCGCTTGTACTCGTGCGTCCCCACCCAGGTGGTGAGCACCACCGCCGAGAGCACGTAGCGCCAGGCGAGTACCGTCGCGAGGGTGAGGCCGGTCGCGATGGCGAGCGAGGTCAGGATGCTCACGGCCGCAAAGCCGAGGGCGGCGGCGAGCGTGAAGAGTGTGCCAGGAGCGAGCTGGCTCGTGTCGGCGCGGAGGGAGGGAGCGGTCATCAGTCCGGAGGAGGGACGGGGGGGATCACGGGATTCGCCGAGCGTTGCAGCAGGAGGATCGCCATCACGATGAGCGCGCCGCCGCCGATTGTGGCGATCCCCACCGGTTGCGCCAGCACCAGCGCGGCGAGCAGCGCCGTCCAGAATGGTTCCACCGTGGAAAGTATCGCCGTGCGGACCGGACCGAGCACCTCAAGCCCGCGCAGGAAGGTGATGAACGCCACCGCGGTGCTGAACACGGCGAGCAGGAGGGCCAAGCCCCACATCCCCGGCGTCATCGCCGCGAAGAGCGTCCCGTTGCGGAGCGAGATGGCGAGGAACACCAGCCCCGCGCCCAGGATCACGTACGTCGACGCGACCGACGCGCTGAGCGGTCCCCGCATCCGGTGCAGCAGCGGGATGTACAGCGCATACACCACTGCCGAGCCGAGCGCCCGCAGGAGCCCCGGCAGCGGCATCGGCGCGCTCCAGGGCGAGCCGACCATCAGGGTGATGCCCCCGAGCGCGAGCGAGAGCGCGCCGATGCGGATCGGGGTCAGCCGTTCGGTGCGAGCGAGCGCGGCGAAGACGGCGACCCAGGCCGGATAGGTATAGAAGAGGAAGCCGAGCGTCGCCGCCGAGAGCCATTCGAGCGATGAGAGCGAGAGCCAGGTGACAGCGGTCTGGCCGCCGCCGCCCAGGACCAGCAGCGCGAGGGCGCGGCGCGGCTCGATCCGGAGCTGCCGGAGCCCGCCGGCCGCGAGCGCGAGGATCGGCGCCGCGAGCGCATAGCGCCACGCCATCAGCGCCGTGAGCGCGACCCCGCCGCGCGCCGAGAGCGCCACGACGACGGAGAGCGTCCCGAACCCGCATGCCGCCAGGACGATCAGTCCGGCGGCGCGCCGTTCCCGCGCCGCGGTGCTCACCCCTGCGCTCACCGCGCGCTCACAGCAACGTGCCGCGCAGGATCGCGATGGCGATGGTGAAGTAGAGCACGACGCCGGTGACGTCGACGAGCGTCGCGACCAGCGGCGCCGACGCGCTCGCGGGGTCGAAGCCGACGCGCCGGAGGACGAACGGCAGCATCGCGCCGGTGAGCGTGCCGAAGAGCACCACGCCGAGGACGGTCGTGCCGACCGTGGCGGCCAGCAGCAGGTAGTGCTCCCCGAACGGATAGAGGCCCATCCACTGCCAGAGCATCACGCGGGCGATGCCGACGAGGCCGAGCATCGCGCCGAGCAGCACGCCGAGCACGAGCTCGCGCGACATCACGCGCCGCCAGTCGCGAAGGTCAAGTTCGTTCAAGGCCATTGCCCGGATGATCAGCGAGGTGGCCTGGGAGCCCGAGTTGCCCCCCGAACTGATGATCAGCGGGATGAAGAGCGAGAGCACGACGGCGCTCGCGATCTCCCCTTCGAAGAACCCCATCGCGGCGGCGGTGAACATCTGGCCGATGAAGAGGATCAGGAGCCAGGGGGTGCGCTTCTTGAGGAGCGCGCCGATGCTGCTCTGCAGGTAGGGATCCTCAAGGGCTTCGAGACCGCCGAACTTCTGGACGTCCTCGGTCTGTTCCTCCTGCATCGCGGCGATGACGTCGTCCACCGTGACGATGCCGAGGAGCCGGCGCTGCTCGTCCACCACCGGGACGGCGACGAGGTCGTAGTTCGACGTGAGCTGGACCAGGTGCTCGCGGTCTGCGGTCGGCGGCACGGTGACGACCTCGGTCCAGGCGACGTCGGCGATGCGCCTGCCCTCGGCGGCGGCGAGCAGCTCGCGCAGCGAGAGCACCCCGGTCAGCACGCCGGCCGCATCGGTGGCGTAGACCGTGTTCATCGCCTCGCGATGGCCGGCGCGCGCCATGCTGCGCACCGCCGAGAGTGCCTCTTCGACCGTGTGGGACTCGGGCACGGAGACGAACTCCGTGGTCATGAGGCCGCCGGCGGTCTCCGGCTCGTACTGCAGCAGGCGTTCCGTCTCGGCCCGCTCGCGCTCGGGGATCGCCTCGAGGATCTCGTCGGCGGCCTCTTCGTCCATCTCGTCGAGCGCGTCGGCGCGCTCGTCCGGCGTCATGCGGGCGAGGAGGAGCGCGGCCTGCTCCGGGTCCATCGCCTCGAGCAGCTCGCTGCGGAGGTCCTCGTCGAGGTACTCGAGGACGTCGGCCGCGCGCGCGACCGCGAGGGCCGAGAGCAGCCGCGGCACGAGCTCGCGCGGCAGCAGCTCGGCGACGTCGGCGAGGTCCGCGGGGTGCAGCTCCTCGGTCTCGAGCGCGATCGACGCGGGCTCGGTCTCGAGGAGGTCGAGGATGTCCGGGGCCACGAGCGCCGCGACCGACCGTTCTCTCTCGCGGAACGACTGCTCTGGCGTCATGGGAGGTCCCCGACCGTTGCGAAGTGACACGAAGCTAACCGCGCGCGCCCCGAGTGAGAAGGCGTGAACAAGCGCGAGTTGACGCATTCCTCACAAACGCCACGCAACGCTATCGGCGTGGCCGCTGTCGAAACTGCTGATACGACGCAGGCGTACGCCCCGCGGTACCCACGAGAACCCGATCCCCCACCGGGACCTCCAACCCGGATGCCATATGCTGATCCCGTTCGTGCTCGCACTCCAGACCGCTGTCGCGTCCACACCTCCCGCGCCGCGGGACGTGCTCCCGTCGGCGAGCGTCGTGGCTCCGGCGCCACGCGTCGTGCCCGCGCCCACCGCCAGCACGGCGACCGCCGCGCGCGCGGCCACGCCGCCCGAACTCGACGGCCGCGACTCGGATGAGATCTGGCGCACCGCGCCGGCCATCACCCAGTTCCGGCAGCACGATCCGGTCGAGGACGGCGACCCCAAGTACCGCACCGAGGCTCGCGTCGGCTACGACGCGAAGTACCTCTACGTGTTCGTGCGCGCGTTCGACCCTGCGCCCGACTCGATCATGGCGCTCCTCTCGCGGCGCGACGGGCGCACGCCGTCGGACTACATCCACCTGATGGTGGACTCCTACCACGACAAGCGGACCGGGTACCGGTTCAGCGTGAACCCCGTGGGCGTGAAGCGCGACATCTATCACTCGAACGACGCGAACGAGGACCCGTCCTGGGACGGCGTCTGGGACGTCGCCACCCGCGTCGATTCGCTGGGCTGGACCGCCGAGTACCGCATCCCGTTCGGGCAGCTCCGCTTCCCCGAGTCGGAGACGCACACCTTCGGGTTCGCGATCTGGCGTGATGTCGCCCGGCACAACGAGCGCATCTCGTGGCCGGTCTTCCGCCGCAGCCGCACCGGGTTCGTCTCGCAGTGGGGCGAGGTGGATGGCTTCGACGGCATCGCGACGCCGCGCCGGCTCGAGGTCCTGCCCTACAGCGTCGCGACCAACGCGCCCCGCCCGGTGGCCGGCGGCCGTTTCGATCGTGACCAGACCTTCGCGTTCGGCGCCGACGTCAAGTACGGCCTGACCTCCAACCTGACGCTCGACGCGACCGTGAATCCCGACTTCGGCCAGGTCGAGGCCGACCCGGCGAACCTGAACCTGACCGCATTCGAGCAGTTCTTCGAGGAGCGGCGGCCCTTCTTCCTCGAGGGCGCGAGCATCTTCTCGTTCGCCAACAACCTGTTCTACTCGCGTCGCGTCGGTCGCGGCCCGCAGTTGAGCGGCACGTACTACGACCAGGACAACGCGACCAACAGCACGATCCTGGGCGCGGCCAAGCTCACCGGGCGCACCGCCGGCGGTCTTTCGGTCGGATTCCTGAATGCGATGACCGAACGCGAGCTCGGGAGCCAGGGTCGCACGATCGAGCCCCGCACGAACTATCTGGCGACGCGCCTCCAGCAGGACCTGCGCGGCGGCAACTCCGGGGTCGGCCTGATGGTCACGGCCACCAACCGGTCGCTCGACGACGACACGGAGGACTACCTGCGGTCGAGCGCCTATGCGGTCGGCATCGACGCGCGGCACCGCTTCTTCAAGAACAACTACCAGGTGAGCGGCTCGGCGGTGGTGAGCCAGGTCTCGGGGAGCGAGGCGAGCATCCTCGCGACCCAGCGGAGCAACGTCCACCTGTACCAGCGGCCCGACTCGAAGCTCGAGGTGGATCCGACCGCGACGTCGCTCTCCGGCACGCGCTTCAACGTCGGCCTCGGCAAGACCGGCGGCGGCATCACCCGCTTCAACACCGGCGTGACGACGACAAGTGCGGGGTACGAGGTCAACGACGCGGGCTTCCTGACGCGCGCCGACATCACGCAGAACGGCAACTGGTTCGGACTGCAGTACAACACGCCGACCAAGTACTACCGCCGGCTCTTCGTGAACCTCAACCAGTGGAACGACTGGAACACCGAGGGGATGCGGCTCAACTCGGGCGCGAACATCAACATCAACGGCGAGCTGCCGAACCAGTGGTGGTTCTGGGCCGGCTGGAATGTGAACGGCCTCGGCGAGGTCTACGACGATCGCGCCTCGCGCGGCGGCCCGGCGTTGCGTCGCCCGACGCGGCAGAACGGGTGGTTCGGGTTCGAGACCGACGGCCGGAAGCCGGTCGGCTTCGTGCTCCAGGGCTATTACATGCCCGAGGACGTCGGCGGCACGAGCGACTGGGGGATCGATCCGAGCGTGCGGTTCCGCATCGCGAGCCAGCTCCAGGCCAACGTCGGGCTCCACCTCAGCAACTTCGTGAACGACGCCCAGTGGTACGGGAACTTCAACGGCGCGTCGGGGACGAGCTATACCTTCGCGCATCTCAACCAGCGGACGTCCTCGATCACGGCGCGCGTGGACTACACCCTGACCCCGACGCTCTCGGTGCAGGTGTATGCCCAGCCCTTCGTGACCGCGGGCGACTACTCGGACCTGCGCGAGCTCGACGATCCGCGGGCCTCGAAGTACGAGGACCGGTTCACGCCCTACACGGCCGTCTCCACCGAGGACTTCAACTTCAAGCAATTTCGTTCCAACACGGTGCTCCGCTGGGAGTACCGGCCCGGCTCGGTGCTCTTCTTCGTCTGGCAGCAGGGCCGCGGCCAGGGCGACCGCGATCCCGGGAGCTTCAACCTCGGCCGCGACTACGGGAACCTGTTCAAGACGCGGTCGGACAACACGTTCGTGGTGAAGGGATCCTATTGGTTCAGCTTTTGACAAGTAGAAAGCAGGAAGTAGAAAGTGGAAAGGGGGCACCTTCCGACTTACGACTTACGACTTACGACTTTCTACTTTCAACTCCGGCGTGGCGGGCGCCGCCGGCCCGCCGGTGAAACCCAGTAAACCATTTTCCCGTAGTCCGTGTCAGATGGGTTGTACGGTTGGAACTTGAGTGGCAGTGGGGTGCAGGTCGGTGCTGGTGGGGGGCCGGCCGGCCCCCTGTCCCTCAGGTCAGCAGCAGAAAAACAGAACCGAAGGCACGAAGCGCCGGTGGATGACGTGAAGGGCATCCATCGGCGTTTCGCGCGTCAGTGAGTTCCGCCTAGAGGATCGGCAGCGTGCGCGGGAGAGCACGCACCTCGAGCACCTCGAATCCGGCCGCCGCGATCGCGTTGCGCAGCGAGGCCTCCGTAACGCGGCCGTCGTGCGTCACCAGTGCGCGCCCGAGCTCCACCTCCGCGCCCGTGACGCCCTCCACCGCGCCGAGCGCCGTGAAGACCGCGTACTTCGCGTGCACCGCCAGCATCCCGGCGATCGTGATCTCGAATCGCATGCGGGAAGGATAGCGGACTGGCGGAGGCTCCCTCTCCCGGCGAGGTTCCGTTCCTGCGTCCTGACACCCACCACCTATCTCCTCGGATTCATGCCCGTCTCCTTCCTCGGCCTCGGCGCCATCGGCACTCCGATGGCGGTCCACCTCGCGGGAGCGGACCTCGGATTGCGCGTCTGGAACCGCACCGCCGAGAAGGCGATCGCCTTCTCGGCCGCGCACGGCCCCACGCGTGGCGTGACTCGCGCTACCTCGCCGGCCCAGGCCGCGCGCGGCGCCAGTGCGGTCATCACCTGCTTCCCGGTATCGGCCGACGTCGAGCAGTTGCTGGACGGTCCCGACGGACTGCTGGCCGGGCTGGAGCGCGGCGCGACGCTCGTGGACTGCACCTCGGGCGATCCCGCGACCTCACGCCGGATCGCCGCGCGACTGGCGGAGCGCGGCATCGACTTCCTCGACGCGCCGGTATCGGGCGGGGTCGCCGGCGCCGAGGCAGGAACGCTCACCGTGATGGTGGGCGGCGATGCCGCCGTCCTCGAGCGGGTGCGGCCCGTGCTGGCGACGTTCGGCAAGAAGATCGTCCATTGCGGCGCCGTGGGTGCGGGCGATGCGGTGAAGGCCGTCAACAACGCCCTGCTCGCGGTGCACATCTGGTCCGCCGCCGAGGGCCTGCTCGCCCTCAAGCAGGCGGGAGTGGACCCCGCGGTCGCGCTCGACGTGATCAACACCTCGAGCGGCCGGTCGAACGCGTCGATGAATCTCTTTCCCGAGCGCGTGCTGACGCGCGCCTTCCCGCGCACGTTCCGCCTCGCCCTGCTGGACAAGGACGTCGGCATCGCCGCCCAGGTGGCGCGCGAGCAGAAGGTCCCGTCGCCGTTGCTGCAGTTGACCGCCGAGCTCTTCCGGGCGGCGCACGCGGCGCTCGGGGAGGAGGCGGATCACGTGGAGGTGGTGCGGTGGATCGAGGGGCTGGCGGGAGCGGAGATAGGAGAAAAGTAGAAAGTAGAAAGTAGAAAGTAGAAAGTAGAACGGTGAAAGCAGGACCTCACAGCTCACAACTCACGACTCACATCTGCAGTTCGAATGCCTATCAGAGACCAGTTCCCCGCGCTCCGCCGCCTCCACAACGGCCTCCCCGTCGCCTTCTTCGACGGGCCCGGCGGCACGCAGGTGCCGCAGTCGGTGGTCGATGCGATGGCCGACTACCTGCTGCACCACAATGCCAACACGCACTGGGCATATCCGACGAGCGCCGAGACCGATGCGATGCTCGCCGCGGCGCGGGAGGCGCTCGCCGATTTCCTGCACGCGAGTCCCGCGGAGATCGCGTTCGCGAACAACATGACGACCGGCACCTTCCACCTCGCGCGAGGGCTGGGGCGCGGATGGGGACCGGGGGACGAGATCGTCATCACCGACCTCGACCATCACGCCAACGTGGCCCCCTGGCGGGCGCTCGAGCGCGAGCGCGGCGTCACCATCCGCCGGGTCGATGTGCACCTCGACCGCGGGCAGCTCGACCTTGACTCGCTCCGCGCGTCGCTCGGGCCGCGCACGAAGCTCCTCGCGATCGGCGCCGGCTCCAACGCACTCGGCACCATCACCGACGTCGCTGCGGCCACGCGGCTCGCACACGCCGCCGGCGCCCTCGTCTTCGTGGACGCGGTGCACTACGCGCCGCACGCGCTCGTCGACGTGCGCGCCATCGATTGCGACTTCCTCGGCTGCTCCGCCTACAAGTTCTACGGGCCGCACGTGGGCATCATCTACGGGAAGGAAGCGCTGATCGCGGGACTCGACATCCCGCGCCTCGACCCGGCCCCCGACTACGCGCCGGAGCGGCTCGAGACCGGCACCCAGAATCACGAGGGCATCGTCGGCGCCGGTGCGGCGGTGGACTTCCTGGCCTCGCTCGGAGAGGGCGTCGGTCAGGGTGCCACTCGGCGCGAGCGGCTGCAGCAGGCGTACGCGCGGCTCCACCGAGAGGGGCTGGCGCTCTTCACGCAGCTCTGGGAGGGGCTCGGCGCCATTCCCGGGGTCACGCGGTACGGGCCGGGGCCGGACCAGCCCCGCACCCCCACGCTGAGCTTCACGGTGGCGGGCATCCCGAGCGAACGCGTGGCGATCGGGCTGGCGGACCAGGGGGTCTACGTGAGTCACGGCGATTTCTATGCGACGACCATCGTGGAGCGGCTCGGGCACGGGGCGGACGGGCTCGTGCGCGCCGGCGCGTCGTGCTACACGACCTCGGACGAGGTGACGCGCCTGGTGGACGGCGTACGGCGGCTGGTGACGCGCTGAGGCGAGCCGGCATCCGGCTATATTCCCCCCATGCACCCGCGCCCGCTCCTGCTGCTCCTCGCCTGCGCGGTGCTCGCGTGCGAGCGCGCGGTGCCGGCACCGCCCTCCCCGCAGGCCGAGTTCATCATCGCCGCGGCGGACTCGGTCTATTGGGTGCGCTCGGACGCCGACGGCATCCGCGTGCGCGGCGCGCCGATGATGCTCGCGCAGGTCGGGTCGCGTTTCGCGGAACTCTACGTCGTGGACGAGGATCACTCCTTCTACGATGCGGTCTACGTTGGCCAGCGCCTCTTCAAGCGCGACCTCATCAGCGGCGACTCCGTCGCGCTGGTGGCGGACACGCTGATGCCGGTGATGGCACGCGCGTACGCGGCCGCGAACCCCGACGAGCGCCCGCTCGCACCGGATGAGGAGGGGAACGAGAACCCGCGCACGATCGCGACCGCGGAGCTCCTCATCCTCGACGCGCACGGCCCCTGGCTCTCCTACGAGCACCGGACCGACATCGACGTGATCGGGGGGCAGTCGTCGCACGGCTCGCGGCGCGGCGTGCTCGACCTGCGCACGGGTTCGGCGGCGACGCTCGAGGCGATCTTCGGCGTGCGCACGGCGCGCGAACTCACGGCGGCCGGCCGCGCGCGCTGGACGGCGGTGCGCGACTCGCTCGTCGCCGCGGCCGCCGACGAGGGGGCGGAAGCGCTGGCCGAGATCGATCGCTTCGGATTCGACCCGCGCAGCTTCACGCTCGGCACCGAGGACCGGGAACTGCGCGTGCGCTTCGCGATCACGCAGAGCGCGGCGCGCAACGCCGGCGGGAGCTTCCTGCTCGACGGCCTCGCGGTGACTCCCCCGCGTTGGTGGGAGGCGGTACGGCAGTCGTACGCGGTGGACGAGGATCCGACCGAACGGATCTGGCCGCGGGAGGGGTTCGCGCTGGTCGCCCGCGATGCGACCACCGGGTCGGCACGCGTCTCGTTCTCGCTGCGCGACGCGGCCGGCGCGGAATGGCGGCTCGGCTCCGTGCCGTCCCCGGTGCTTCGGGTGATGTGGCTCGCGGACTCGGCCGTCGCGCCGGGCACGCGCGCGGCGCTCACGCGCGCGTTCAACGAGGCGGCCTTCTACTCGGGCGAGGTGCGGGTGGTGGAGGCCGATCGCGGGGGAGCGACGGTGCGGCTGGCGTCGCTCGTCACCGCCGGGGACCGGCCGTGAGCGCACCCGCGGGGATCGTGCCCTGGACGGTGGAGCGCGCCAACCGCGCGCTCCCGCTGGTCCGGCGCATCGTCGACGACCTCGTCGCGCGCTACGCCGAGTGGCGGACGCTCGTGGAGCGGTTCGAGGTGGCGGCGGTGCGGAGCTCGCCGACGCGCGTCGATGCGGAGGCCGAGCGTCTCGCGCGCGCGGTGCAGCGCGCCGCCGCCGAGATCGAGGGATTCGTGAGCGAACTTGCGGAGCTTGGCGTCGAGTGCAAGTCGATGGAGCGCGGGCTGCTCGACTTCCCCGCCGAGCGCGACGGACGCCCGGTCTACCTCTGCTGGATGCGCGGGGAGCCGGCGGTGACGCACTGGCACGAGCTCGAGGACGGGTTCGGCGGTCGTCAGCCGCTCGCGTAGTCGTTCACCGATTCACCACGAAGTCACGAAGGCCGGAAGAACCGCAAAGAACTGCAACGGCTTCACCACGGAGACACGGAGAGCCGGAGGACGGACGGAGGAAGCACTCGAAGGGGGCGTGGCGGACAG
>JANNLH010000055.1:0-3021 GCA_031396725.1 Gemmatimonadaceae bacterium
TGCGCATTCGCCCGGATGCTCTCGAAGAACCCCTCGGGCCACTCGCGCCGTGCGACCGGCTCGAGGATCACGGCGTTCCCCTCGCGTCGGATCTGCACTTCATCCCCCTCGAACCGGAATTCCTTCGGCAGCCGAACGGCCTGGGACCGCCCGTTCCAGAACAGCTTCGCCCGGAGCGGCGGGTCGTCCCCATCACCGACGGACACCATGGAAAGTACCTCGCGAAACTAGTTGGTATATATCAGTATATACCGTACCAGAACATCGCGCGATGGGGCTCGGGACCGCGGACGCTCAGGAGGGAGGCGATCCGCTCTCGAGCCGCATCGCCGCCACGGCCAGCATCGCCCGCTCGCTCGGCCGCATCTTCGCGAGGTCCAGCGGCGTCGCGAGCTTGTTGCGCAGGATCGCAGTCAGCTGCTCCTTCGTCAGGTCGCCAAGTGGGTCGCCGGGCGACCTGCGGCCGAGGTCGGCGCGCAAGCGCTTGCCCGCGAAGCGGACGGCCACCATCGCGAGCAGCAGCACCACCACACTGACGACGACGAAGACCGAGCTCGGGCGCATCTCACCTCCGGTGCAGCTCGTAGACCGTGATCGACGGACCAGGGACCCCTTCCGGCGGCTCCTCGCGATGGATCGCGCGGTGCGCGAGCCCTCGTGCCTCCACCTCGGCAAGGAAGTCGGGCAGCGCGATGCGCCCCTGGTCAGAGACCAGCGCGAACCCTCCCGGGGCCATCGTCCGGTGGATCGCCTCGGCGATCAACGGCGCGTAGATCTTCTCATAGAGCACGTCCGCCGCGAAGACGAAGTCGAAGGTGCCGAGGTCACCCGGGAAGTCGCGCCAGTCCACCATCCGCGTCAGCGGCTCCTCTCCGGTGGCGCGCAGCGTGTTGCGCGCCGCGAAGAGCATCGCGTCGTCGTAGTAGTCGGTCGCGGTCACCGTGTATCCCGCGAGCGTGGCGGCGATCGTCCCCAGCCCCAGTCCGCAGCCGAGTTCGAGGGCGCGCGGGCGGGACACGGTAGCGACGGCCGCCCTGGCCGGCATCGTCACGAGGAGCCTGGCCAGCACGCGCGACGCCTGCCAGAGATCGGCCCAATAGGGGAGCCGGTCGTCGCGCGCGAAGTCCGCCTCACTCACGAGATCGTCGAAGTTCCGCGGCTTCTCGAGCGTGATCACACGCTCCCCGATCGCGATCTCCTCCTCGACGATCGCGTGGCGCCGGTCGAGGTCCGCGAGCTCAGAGCGCAAAGTGCACCGCTCGTGCCGCGTCCTCGGTGAGCAGGAGCGCATTGAGCTGCTCTCCCGCGGCCACCGTCGCGCGGTCCTCCGGCACGACAAGCAACGCGTTCGCGAGCGACATCGACGTCAGGATCCCCGAGCCCTGTGGTCCCGTGAGTCGCGCGCCGAGCGTGCCGTCCTCGCGGGGCGTCACGATCGCGCGGTAGAAATGGGTCAGGCGCGCACCGATGCTCACCGACTCCTCGAGCGTCACGCGCACGGGCCGCCGGTGCAGGCGCACGTGGCCGAGCATCTTGCGGATGGCCGGGCGCGCGAAGAGTTCGAAGGTCACCATCGCCGAGACGGGATTCCCCGGCAGGCCGAGCCAGGGGATCCCGCGCACCTGCCCGAATCCGAGCGGCGCGCCGGGGCGCATCCGCACCTTCCAGAAGTCCATCGAGGTGCCGAGCTCCTCGAGGGCGGCGCGCGTGTAGTCGTACTCGCCGACCGAGACGCCGGCACTCGTGATGATCAGGTCGGGTGCCGCGTCGATCGCGCGCTCGAGCAGCGCGCGCATCGCGTCGAGGGAATCCGCGGCGTTGCCGAGCACGAGGGGCTCGCCTCCGCTGTGCTGCACGAGGGCTTCGAGCGTGTAGCTGTTGGAGCTCACGATCTTGCGGCCGGCACGCACCTCGTCGAAGCGGTCGAGGTCCACGAGTTCGTCGCCGGAGCCGAGGATCGCCACGCGCGGGCGCCGGTGCACCGCGACCTGCGCGGCGCCGATCGACGCGAGGATCCCGATCTGCGCCGCGGCGATGGGGATGCCCCGCGGGAGCGCGACGCTGCCTTCGGTGAGATCCTCACCGCGGAGCCGGAAGTTCTTCCCGGCGTCGCGGTCCTTGAGGATCCGTACGCGCGCGAGGCCGCCATCGGTGTCCTCGACGCGGATCACGCTGTCGGCGCCCTCGGGGAGCGGTGCGCCGGTCATGATGCGGGTGGCCTCGCCGCGGCCCAGCGGCCGCTTGGGGAAGGCGCCGGCGGCCACGGTCTCGAGCACCGGCAGCTCGACCGGCGAGCTCTCGGACGCGCCGCGCACATCGTTCCCACGCACGGCGTAGCCATCCATCGCCGAGTTGGTCCAGTGCGGCAGCGTGATCGGCGAGCGCACGTCCTCGGCGAGCACGCGCCCGAGCGCCGCGCGCAGGGCGACCGTCTCGACTGCGAGCGGGCGGATGGCGGCGACGATGCGTTCGGCCGCCTCGGGTACCGAGAGCATCAGCGCGCGCCCATCCGGTGGCCCGCGAGGAACGCAAGCAGTGCGTCCTGCACGCGCTCGACCTCGCGGTTCGCCACGACGTGGTTGTTGGCGAGCATCGAGAAGAGGAGCAGCCGGCCGTCGGCCGTGGTCACGTACCCGGAGAGCGCGCGCGCCTTGTCGATCGTCCCGGTCTTCGCCCGCACGTTCCCCTCAGCCGGAGTGCCGCGCATCCGCAGCCGCAGCGTGCCATCGACCCCGCCCACCGGAAGCGCGTCGTAGAAGACACGGAAATGCTCGTGCCGCCGCATCGCGTCGAGCACGCGGACGATCGTCGCCGGGCTCACGTAGTCGTAGCGCGAGAGGCCGCTGCCGTCGCGTACGGCGAAGCCGGCCGAGTCCGCGCCCCATGAGAGCAGCTGCCGTTCGATCACGGCGCGTCCGCTGTCGGCGGTGCCGCTCCCCGTGCGCTCGTGGCCGAGCGTCTTCAGGAGGATCTCGCCGATCTGGTTCTGCGACGGCTTCTCGAACACGGGCAGGATCTCGC
>JANNLH010000078.1:0-7927 GCA_031396725.1 Gemmatimonadaceae bacterium
CTCCGTCTCTCCGCGTCTTGTATGTCTACCAAGGTTGGTGGTAAGTCCTCGGGGCGGCGGCAGCTCGATTCTCGCGTCAGGGGCCGTCAGAGCCCGTCACGGAGTGGGAGCGCCGTCGAACCGATCGCTGGGAGCCCGAACAGCCGCTGGGGCCGTGAGCCCGCATGGCGCAAGACCGGGCGCGGGCGATCCTCACGCGGCGAGGGGACGATGACGTACGTCGGGATCGATGTGAGTGCCGCCACGCTGGACGTAGCGACGGCAAGCGGCGCGGTGTGGCAGGTGGCGAACGAGGCCGCGGGCATCGCGACGGCGGTCGCGCGCCTGACGACGCTCGCGCCGCCGCTGATCGTGCTCGAGGCCACGGGGATGTACCACACGAGCGTCACGAGCGCGCTGGTGGCGGCGGGGCTGCCGGTGGCGGTCGTGAACCCGCGCCAGGTGCGGCGCTTCGCGGAGAGCGTCGGGCAACTCGCGAAGTCGGACCGGCTCGATGCGGCGCTCCTCGCGCGCTTCGCGGCCACGGTGCGGCCGGAGCCGCGGCCGCTGCCGGACGCGGCCACGCAGGAGCTGGCGGCGCTCGTGGACCGGCGGCGGCAGCTCGTCGAGATGCTCACGATGGAGCGGAATCGGCTCGCCGTCGCGCGGCGCAGTGTCCAGCCGAGCGTGCGGCAGACGATCCGCGCGCTGGAGCGCGCGCTCGCGGCGCTCGCGGACGAAACGGATCGCTGGCTGCAGGACTCGCCGGCCTGGCGGGCGAAGGAAGATCTGCTCCGGAGCGTGCCGGGGATCGGGCCGCAGACGGCGCGGCTGCTCATCGCGCGGCTCACGGAGCTGGGGCGCCTCTCGTCACGCGAGATCGCGGCCCTCGTCGGGCTCGCCCCCTTCGTGCAGGAGTCCGGGCGCTGGCGCGGCGTGCGGCGGATCCGCGGGGGCCGCGCGGATGTCCGCACCGGACTCTACATGGCGACGCTCGCCGCCATCCGCGCCAATCCCGTCCTCCGCGCGGTCTACCAGCACCTCGTCCGCGCGGGCAAGCCGAAGAAGGTCGCGATCACAGCGTGCATGCGGCGCCTCCTCGTCATCCTCAACGCGATGGTCCGAACGGACACGCGGTGGCAGGCCGACCGGCCCACCACCGCTTGACTTCCAACACAGCCACTCCGTGGTGAACCCGCTAGGGCCGTCGACCGACTTTCATCACGACGACCGGCCCTTCGATCGATGCGCGGTCCACGGCGCGGACGGCGACGCGGTCGGCGGCGGCGGCGATCGGGATCATCCGCGTGCCGCCGGGGAAGAGGGCGCTGCGCCAGGAGCCGTCGCGCTGGCGGTGCTGCACCAGCCACCAGCGCGGCTGCTCGCCGGCGGCGGGAGTCACACGCAGTGAGAGTGCTCCGCCCTCCGCCCTGCGCACCTCGGCTCTCGGTTCGCCCACTTCCGGCACCACGAGCCACGGGGACTGCGGCACCAGCGCCTGTCCCACGTACGCGCCCTTGCCGAGTCGCGAGGCCAGCGCGTCACGGTCCTCGAGGAAGACCTTCGCCGAGAAGTGCACGTTGCCGGTCGCGCCCGCTTCGGCGCGCGTCGCGTCGATCTGCTGTTCGATCTCCGTCGTGCGCCAAGGTGTGCGCCCCGCCTCGCCGACCCTGCTCGTGTAGTTCCCGGGCCAGAGATGCTTCGCGAACGCATTCTGCTCCGACCACCACCGCAGGAGCACCGGGTACGACTGCGGCACCTGCGCCACCGGCCAGTAGAGCTGCGGCGTGAAGTAGTCCACCCAACCCTCGTTCAGCCACTTCTTCGCGTCGGCGTAGAGCTCCGTGTAGGCGTCGAAGCCGCGGATCTGCTCGGGGAATCCCGGCCGCCAGATGCCGAACGGGCTGATGCCGAACTTCACCCAGGGCTTCACCTCGTGGATCCGGTCGTGCAGCTCGTGCACGAGCAGGTTCACGTTCTCGCGCCGCCAGTCGTCGCGCGTCATCGTGCCACCGGCCGCGACATAGCGCCCGTACGGCACGCTGTCGGGGAACTCGATCAAGCCGTTCCGATCGCGTTCCTTGTACGGATAGAAGTAGTCGTCGATGTGCACGCCGTCCACGTCATAGCGCCGTACGACGTCGAGGATCACCTGCACCGTCCGGTCGCGCACCGCCGGCTCGCCCGGGTCCATCCACAGGTGCGTGCCGTAGCGTCGCACGAGCGAAGGGTTCGTGTTGGCGATGTGCCGGCGCGAGAGCACGCCCTTCGCCGACGGGTGTCGCGCGCGATACGGATTGAACCACGCGTGCAGCTCCATCCCGCGCCGGTGTGACTCGGCCACGGCGAACGCGAGCGGATCCCACGCCGGTGACGGCGCGATGCCCTGCTTGCCGGTCAGGTACTCCGACCAGGGCTCGAGCTTCGAGGCGTAGAGCGCGTCGGCCGCGGGCCGCACCTGCAGGATCACCGCGTTGAGTCCACTCGCCTTGGCACGGTTGAGCAGCGCGAGCAGCTCGCGCTTCGACGCCGCGGTGGAGAGACCGGGCTTCGAGGGCCAGTCGATGTTCGCGACCGCGGCGATCCAGACCCCGCGGAACTCACGCGCGACGTTCGGCGGGAGGCAGCTCGGGTCGTAGAGCGCGCAGGGTGTACTTGCCTGCGCTGGCAACGTCACCGGGAGCAGCACCGTCAGGAGCACCGCGAAGCGGCCAATACTTGTTCTCATCGCACCACGTAGGTCAGGTTGCCGGTCGGATGCGTCGAGCAGACGCCGCCATATGTCCCGGGGTAGGCGATCGTGTAGTCGCGCGTCTCGCCGGGATCCGCTCCGAAGAGCGCCAGTTGATGCCGCAGCGTGTCGCGATTGACCACGCGGATCACCGTGTTGCGACCGCGCGCCTTCACGAAGAGCGTCTCCGGCAGCGCCGACCCGGCGACCGTCGCCACGCCACCGGGCGCGATCTCGATCACGACCGCGGCCCGCGGCCAGGTGACCCACGCGATGCCACCGGCGGCCGCCGCGACCGCGAGCACGGCCAACGCCCGGCTACGGGGCACGGACACCCGCACGCACCTCGAGCGTCCTCCCCGAGCCGAAGGAGAGCAGCACGACGACGGTGTCGTCGGCGAAGAGCGCGCGGCGCAGCCCCAGCAGCATCACGTGCGCGCCGAGTGGCCGGAAGGAGACGCTGTCGTTGGCGGGCAGCGGGAGCGCCGGCACCGACGTCATGTGCATCATCCCCGAGTGTTGCGTCGAGACGTGCAGTCCCGCCGACTCGGCGATCTCGCTGCTCGCCCCGCGCACGGTGTCGGCGACGGTGTCGCGATTCTCGATCACGAAGTAGACGGCCGTCGACCCGGCGCTGTCGGCCGCGCGCGCCCAGGCGCTCGTCGCGAAGAGCGTCGGGTCGGCCGCCTCACGAGCCTGAGGAGTGTCCGATGCCGCCGCCCCGCACGCCGCGACGCCGATCAGGACCGCGATGAGACTACAACAGCTTGCGAATGTCCTCGGCCAGCTCTTCACCACGCACTCCGGGTTCATAGAGGACGCGCAACCGCCCTTCGCGGTCGACGACGTAGGTGTGGGCGGGATGCGCCACCGCATAATCACGCGTGCGGGGATCGCCCTCTGCGTACGCGGCGATGTGCCACGCCTTCTTGAGGGATTCGAGTTCCGCCTCGCTCCCCGTGAGTCCGACGAACGAGCTGTCGAACTGCCACGCATAGGCCTGCGCCACCGCCGGCGTGTCGCGCTGCGGATCGACGCTCACGAACACGAACCGTACGCGTGAGGCCTCGTCGCCGAGCGCCCGCTTGGCACGCGCCCAGTCGCCGAGCGTCGTCGGGCAGACGTCGGGGCAATGCGTGTAGCCGAAATAGATGAGGACGACCGATCCTCTCGACGCAGCCAGGTCGAACCGCGCACCCGACGCATCGGTGAGCACCATCGGCGCCGCCGGCTCCGGGTCCTCCATCACGATCCCGCGCAGCGGTCCATCGCACGCGGCGGCGAACACGATGAGAGAGAGGAGTATTGCGCGCAGGAGGGATCGGGGGGAGCGCATCAAGGAAAGATACCCCGAAGGGCAACTGCTATTCACCACAGAGGGCACAGAGGGCACAGAGAACGGCAACGGCTGTTGGGGGTGTGCGTGGCAGACGGATCCGTCTCCGGGAACCCCCAAGACAGGGGTTGTCCGCCTCGGCAGTTCCTCTGTGTCCTCTGTGCCCTCTGTGGTGAATCGCTGTTCCCGTCCCCCGATCAAGACCCCGCCCGCGGCGGCCACGGCACGAAGGAACTCACCTCAGCCTGATACCGGCGATACGCCTCCCCCCGCGACCTGAGCGCGTGCGCCTCGGTGGCCGGGATCCCCGTCACGCGCGTCAGGAAGTAGAACATCAGCGCCGGCGCCACGAGCCCCACCCATCCCCAGGGCGACCCCAGCCCGAGCAACGCGAATGAGATCCAGATGAGCCAATCGAAGAAGTAGTTCGGGTGCCGCGACCAGCCCCAGAGCCCCACGCGGCAGACCTGACCCTTGTTCCGCGGATCCGCCTTGAACTGCCGGAGTTGGGCATCGGCTATCCCCTCGCCAGTCACCGAGACCACCGCGAGCACGACACCCGCCCACGCCATCCAATGGATCCGTGGCTCCGGATCGATCACCGCAAGAAAGAAGGGAAGCGCGAGCACCACATCCAGCACGCCCTGGAAGAGGAAGAAACCGAGGAACTTGAGCCGCAGGTCCCCGCCCCACCGCGCGCGGAGCTCGGCGTAGCGCGGGTCCTCGGGTTCCGAGGCGACGCGCCGCGCGAGATGCACCGTGAGCCGCAGGCTCCACGCCGCGCCGATCAGGCCCACGAGCACGCGCCGCACGGGGTATCCCTCGCCCAGCGTCGCGGCGAGCACCGCCAGCACACCGAGCGAGAACGCCCAGCCGACGTCCACGACCGCCGCATTCCCGAGCCGGAGGTGCAGCGCCCAGAGCGCCAGCATGATCGGCGCGACGATCGCCAGCCCCCAGAGGGCGAGCGGCAGCAGGTCCGAGGCGGGGAAGGTGGTCACCGCAGGAGTATAGCACCCCGGCTCCTTGCCTTCCGGGTATCAGCACATTACTATATAGTCATATATGTCCGCGACCGCCGCCGTCCTCGCGCTCTTCACCGGGATCATCCTCGGACTGCTCGGCGGCGGCGGGTCCATCCTCACCGTTCCCGCCTTCGTCTACGCCCTCGGCTACGACCCCAAGCTCGCGGTCGTGATGAGCCTCCCGGTCGTCGGCGGCGCCGCCCTCGTCGGGGCCGCGCGGCACGCGATGCTCGGCAATGTCGCACTCCGGGTCGCCATCCCGTTCGGCCTCGCCGCGATGGTCGGCGCCTTCGCCGGTGCCCGCGTCGCGCACTTCCTCTCGGGCACCACCCAGCTCGTCGTCCTCGCGTTGATGATGCTCACCGCGGCCGTCTCGATGCTCCGCACGTCGTCGCTCCCGGAACCGCCGTCCGATGCGCCGCTGCGCGTCACCCCGGCCTTCCTCGCCATCGGCGTCGCGGTCGGCGTGCTCACGAGCCTCGTCGGCGTCGGCGGCGGATTCCTGATCGTCCCCGCCCTTGTCGTCCTCGCCCGCGTCCCGATGCGCCAGGCCATCGGCACCTCGCTCGTCGTCATCGCGATGAACACCCTCGCCGGATACGCCGGGTATCACGGCACACTGGACGTGCCGTGGAACGTCGTCCTCTGGTTCGGCGGCATCGCCGCGGTCGGCATCCTCGTGGGCTCGGCGCTCATCAAGCACGTGCCCGTCCAGATCCTCAAGCGCGCCTTCGCGGTGCTGCTCCTGCTGATCGGCGCGCTCATCCTCTGGCAGAATCTCTCGTCGCCTACCCCGCTCTGACCTGAGCCCAGGAGTTCGATCGTGTTCCTCAAGCGCTTCTATGATGATGGACTCGCGCAGGCCTCGTACCTGATCGGCTGCGCCGCGACCGGTGAAGCGATCGTCGTCGATGCCAACCGCGACCTCGCCCAGTACCTCGACGCCGCCGCGGCGGAGAAGCTCTCGATCACCCGCGTGACCGAGACGCACATCCACGCCGACTTCGTCTCCGGCTCGCGCGAACTCGCGCGCGCCACCGGCGCGACGCTCCATCTCTCCGCCGAGGGCGGCCGCGACTGGCAGTATGCCTTCGCGAAGGAAGAAGGCGCGACGCTCGTGCGCGACGGCGACGTCATCAGGGTCGGCAACATCCGCCTGCAGGTGATGCACACCCCCGGCCACACGCCGGAGCACATCTCCTTCCTCGTCACCGACACCGCCGGCGCGAGCGAGCCGATGGGCATCCTCTCGGGCGACTTCGTCTTCGTCGGCGACGTCGGCCGCCCCGACCTGCTCGAGCGCGCGGCCAAGGTCGCGAATACGATGGAGGCCAGCGCACGCCAGCTCTTCCACTCGCTCGAACGATTCCGCGCATTGCCGGACTTCGTGCAGGTCTGGCCGGGTCACGGTGCCGGCTCCGCCTGCGGCAAGTCGCTCGGCGCGGTGCCGACCTCGACCGTCGGCTATGAGCGGCGCTTCAACTGGGGCGTCGGCACCACCGACGAGGCGTTGTTCGTCACGATGGTCCTCGCGGGCCAGCCGGAGCCGCCGCGCTACTTCGCGGAGATGAAGCGCATCAATCGCGACGGACCGTCGATCCTCGGTGGCTTCCACACGCCGCCGCGCGCCGGGCGCGTCGCGCTCGAGCGCGCCCTCGAACAGTCACGTGCCGGCAAGGCCGCGGTGATCGACACCCGCGCCGCGAACGCGTTCGCGGAAGGCCACATCCCCGGCACCCTCAACATCCCGCTCAACAAGTCGCTCTCCACCTGGGCCGGATGGCTCGTGCCCTACGACGTGGACATCCACCTGATCGCCGACGACGACGCCGTCGCCAAGCGCGCCGTGCGCGAGCTCGCGATGATCGGGCTCGACCGCGTGCGCTCCTGGGAGTCGTCCAACGTCGTCGAGGAATGGGCGGCCGCCGGCCACATGCTCGGCACGGTCGCCAAGACCACCGCCGATGCCCTCGGGTCGCGCCTCGCCAGCGGCGAGGTCGCCGTGATCGACGTGCGGAACCGCTCGGAGTACGAGGCCGGGCACCTGCCGGGCGCGCTGCACATCCCGGTGGGCTACCTCGCCGAACGCCTCGGAGAGCTTCCGCGCGACAAGCCGCTCGTCATCCAGTGCCAGGGCGGAGGACGCTCCGCGATCGCGACCTCGCTGCTGCAGAATCTCGGCGTGACGACGGCGATCGACCTCGTCGGCGGATACACCGCCTGGCAGCAGTCGGGCGGCGCGATCGAGCGCGACCCTGTTCCCGCGGAGGTCTGACGATGGCCCCTCGCGTGATGACCCCCGCGCTCCTCGACGAGCTCGCCGACCGATTCAGGGCGCTCGGCGAGCCGGCGCGCCTGCAGCTCCTCACCGCCCTGCGCCACGGCGAGCACTCCGTCGGCGAACTGGTCGCGGTCACCGGACTCGGCCAGGCCAACGTCTCGAAGCACCTGCACCAGCTCACCTCCTCCGGCTTCATCCGGCGCCGCAAGGAGGGGACCTTCGTGCACTACTCCCTCGCGGACGAGCGCGTCTTCGATCTCTGCGACCTGATGTGCGGACGGATCGAGGAAGAACAGCGCGAACGGCGGGCGGCATTGAAGCTTGCTCGCTGAGCTCGGCGGCGTTCACCACGGAGACGCGGAGGGACGGAGGACGAACGGAGCAGGCGACAGCCACTTCAACCGATTCAGCGGGGGTGCGGCGGACAGAACGGACCGCCACACCCCCTCAGCGTTGTTGCATCAGCAGTTGCAGCCTCCGTTCGTCCTCCGTCCCTCTGTGTCTCCGTGGTGAAGGCGTTTCTGTCAGTCTCAGAGCCGACGCCGGGTCCGGATGAGGTCGATCGCCCAGCAGAG
>JANNLH010000105.1:0-15565 GCA_031396725.1 Gemmatimonadaceae bacterium
ATCGCCACGCGCTGCTGTTCGCCCCCCGAGAGCTGGAACGGCCGGTGATCGGCCCGGGCCCCGAGCCCGACGTATGCGAGCAGTTCCCGCGCCCGCGCCAGCCGCTCGGCGCGCGGCACCTTCGCCTCGGCCATCGGCAGCTCGACGTTCTCCGACGCGGTGAGCGTCGGCATCAGGTAGAAGCGCTGGAAGACGAATCCGATCCCCGTCAGCCGGAAGCGCGTCGCCGCGGCGTCATCCATCCGCGCCACGTCCTGCCCGCGGATCGCGATCGACCCGCTCGTCGGCCGGTCGATCGCGCCGAGCAGGTTGAGCAGCGTGGACTTGCCGCACCCCGAGGGCCCCACGATCGCGACCCACTCCCCCTCGACCACGTCGAGCGAGAGCCCGCGCACCGCATGCACCGGCTCGCCGACCACCGGATAGTCACGCCGCACATCGCGCGCCGAGAGGACGATCGACCGGCCGGCGTCACGGGCCGACGCCGCGGGAGCGCTCACGCGACCGCCTCCTCGCGCAGCGTCTTCGCGATCGGCAGCCGCGCCGCGCGCCACGCCGGCCAGATGCCGGCCAGGATCCCGCAGACCACGAGCGCACCCAGCGATCGGAACGCCATCGAAGGCTCGAAGAGGAAGAAATCGAACGCCGCCGGGAGCCCCGGGAAGGTCGCGAGGATGCCGTTGAGCCACTGCGCGGTGATGAGTCCGAGGCCGAGTCCGAGCGTCGCGCCGACGAACGAGAGCGCGACCCCCTCGGCCACCACCTGCGCGACGATCCGCCAGCGCGCGACGCCGATCGCGCGCATCACCGCGATCTCGCCGATGCGTTCGTTGACCGAAACGGTCACGAGCGTCGTGACGAGGAGGAACCCGACCGCGAGCGAGACCGAGGCGAGGATGGCCGCGAGCTGGCGGAAGTAGCCGAGCCGTTCGTCCATGAACTTCATCGCGTCGGCGGTCGAAAGCGCCGAGAGGCGGGGCTCGTCGCGCTCGATGCGTCCTGCGACTGCTGCGGCATCGGCACCCGGGCGTGTGCGGACGAGGAGGACCGAGATCCGGTCGCGCCGTTCGTCGCCGCCCATCGCCTGCAGCGTCGCCAGCGGCAACGCCGCCGCGCGCTCGGCGCCGCCGAGCATCACGAAGCGCGCGCGACCGACGATGCGGAGCGCGCGTTCACCGGCGTAGCGGCGCATCTGCGGGTCGTAGCCGGCCGCCACGCGCACCGTGTCCCCGACGCGGGCGCCGATCGCGCGCAGGTAGTTGTCGTTCGCCACGAGCTCGTCGCGTGCGGCGAGGTCGCGCCCCTCCTCGACCTTGTAGTCGGACTGCACGGCGGGCTCGATCCCGAGCGCGAACGCCGGCACCGCGTCGTTGGCGCTCGAGACGCGGAAGAGCCGCCCGCCGAGCACCGGCGAGACGGCCTCGATCTGCGGATCCGCCCGGAGCCGCGCGACGATCGCCCCCGCGCCGCCGACGGTGGCCTCGGTGTCGAACGGCATCGTGCCGCGCGGCGCGAGCCGGAGCTGGTAGCCTTGCTGGTCGAGGAACGCGCGAAAGGACTCCCGCATCCCGGAGCCGAGCATCACCATGTCGAGCAGCATCGCCGCGGCGACGGCGACACCGGCGACGGTGAGCGCGGTTCGGGTCCGGCGGCGGGTGAGCGCGTGGAGTGCGAGCCGGAGCATCATCGTCCGAGCAGCTCCAGCGGCGGTCGCCGCACGAGTCGCTGCGCCGCCAGCAGCCCGGCGCCGATGCCGAGCACGAGCGAGAGCCCGATCGCGAACGCGACGATCCCCGGCGTGACGACGGTGAACCGCAGCGGAGTCCCGTAGAATCCCTGGTAGTACCAGTTCACGAGGGCCGAGGCGCCCCACCCGATGAACGCCCCCATCGCGCTGCCGATGAGCGCCACGAGCGAGGACTCGATGACGACGCTGCGGACCACGGACGCACGCGAGATCCCGATCAGCCGGAGCGCCCCGACGTCGCGCCGGCGTTCATCGACCTTGAGGAGCGTGATGCAGAGCAGGAAGATCGCCGAGGCGACGATGGTGATGACGCCGATCGCCTTGTGGAAGCGATTCACGACGCGGAAGGTGGCCGAGGACTCGACCGCGACCTCGGCCGAGGAGTACGCCCGGAACCCGAACGCCGAGGCATTGATCGCGGCGACGGTCGCGCTGCCACTCCCGTCTTCCGTCTCCCGTCTCCCGTCTCGTTCCGCCACCGCGAACCGCCCGACGCGATCCCCGACGCCGGTCAGCGACTGGAGCTGGTCGAGATGCACGCGGATCCGGAAGTCGCTGCGGGCGATCTCGGAGGGATCCGCCGTGCGCCTCGTGATCGCGCCGACCCGGACGGTGTCGCCGGTGCCCCCCGCCTCGGCGGCGAGCACGATCAGGTCGCCGATCCTGAGGTTGGCGTCGGCGGCGAGCCGCTGGTCGATCGCGACCGAGCGCCGCTCGCGAACACCGCTCTCCTGCGCCCCGATGACGGACGACACGACGACCAAGACAAGGAATGCCCGCATCACTGAAGGTTAATGACGAACGGGACCCCCGATGTTCCGGGGTGACAGCGAACTGCATTCACCACAGAGGACACAGAGGACACAGAGAACGACGGAAGCGACCGCAAATGACCTGAGGGGGCGTGGCGAGCCGGGATCCGGCCCCCACACCCCCCCAATGCCGTTGCAGTCCTCTGTGCTCTCTGTCTCCTCTGTGGTGACAGCAGTTCCAGCTAAGCCCGCGGAGCCATGAACGCGATATCGAACTGGATCTGGATCTCCGGCTGGATCTTGTTCACCGGCGGCTGGAAACTCACCCCGAAGTCGTTCCGGTCGATCGTCACCGCGCCCTTCACCCGCCCCACATTCCGCGCCGCGTCGAAGAAGACCAGGCGCGAGGGGACCGTGATCGTCTTGGTGCGCCCCCGGATCGTGAGGTCACCCGTGATGTTCACCCGGTCCTCGCCCAGCTTGTTCACGATCTTCGAGACGAACGTGATCGTCGGGAACGAGTCCGTCGCGAAGAAGTCGTTCGACTTGAGGTGCGAGTCGCGCCGCTCGATCCGCGTGTTGATGCTCTTCGCATCGATCGTGATCCTCACCGACGACGCCTCGAGCCGCTCGGCGTCGAACAGGACCTCCGCCTCCCACTTGTCGAAGGTGCCGTGCGCGTCCACGAGCTGCGACTCGGCCACGAAGTTGATCTGCGAATGCGCGACATCGCGCACGTACGGCTTGGGCTCGACCAGGAATGCAGCGGCGCCGAGCACCGGCACCGCGAGCAGCGCGGACAGCGCGAGCAACGACTTCTTCATCAGACAGGCTCCACAAAAAGGTTCACCGGTAAACTACTCACTACCGTATGAAGACTCGGGTGGCCACCGGGGTTCCGATGCTCTGCCGTACCCCGTCCACCTCGACCGCGATCGGCCCGTCGAACGGCGCCCGCTCCACCACCCGCACCCGCGCCCCCGGCCGGATCCCGATCCCGTCCAGGTAGCGCAGGAACTCCGGATCCCGGTCGCTCATCCGCACGACCGTCGCGGCCTTGCCTGCCCGTAAGTCGTTGATACTGCTCAACCTGGTCTCATCCACCTGCCCGGCAGCCGTCGGGATCGGCGCCCCATGCGGGTCCTCGGTCGGATTCCCGATCGTCTCCGCCATCCGCGCGATCAACTCGTCGCTCGCGGCGTGCTCCAGCCGCTCGGCCTCCTCGTGCACCTCTCCCCAGTCGTACCCGAGGCGTTCGACGAGGTAGCTCTCGATGATTCGGTGCCGGCGGATGAGTTGGAGCGCCGCGGTGCGCCCCGACGCCGTGAGCCGGGCGCCGCGGTAACGCTCGGCGTCCACGAGCCCGAGCCGCGCGAGACGCTGGACCATCCCGCTCACGCTGGCCGGTGCGATCGAGAGGCGCGAGGCGATGTCGTTGGTCGCCGCCGGGTCGCCTCCCTGCTCCAGTTCGTAGATCGCCTTGAGGTAGTCCTCGGCCTGGAGCGTCAGCGCGGGGATGCTGGCGGGCGTGGCACTCGCGCGCCGCGGGGTCACGCCCGGAAGTCCTCCGGATTGCCGCGCACCATCAGCACCGGGACCATCGTGCGGTGCCGCACCGCGCTCGCGACCGAGCCGTGGATCAGGTCGCCGAGGAACTTGTGGCCGTGCGTGCTCATCGCGATCAGGTCGCAGGCCTCGCGGTCGGCGGCCGACGCGATCTCGGTCGCCGGGTCGCCGCAGGCGAGGATCGCATCGACCGTGAAACCGTCGGCCTTGAGCGCGGCGGCCTGATCATCGAGATAGGCGCGGTCCTTCCGCATCTCCTCGCTCTCGCGCAGGTCGAGCTGTGCGACGTTGCGCGCGGCGAAGCCGTCGGCGACGTGGATCAGGAGGAGCTCGCTCTGGTGGAGCCGCGCGAGCTCGCGCACGTGGTGCAGGATGACGCGATCCCAGCGCGTGTTCTCGAGGGGGATCAGGATGCGCTCGTACATCAGAAGATCTCTCCTGCACGGAAGGTCTGCACCAACAACCATACGTTGAGCGCGACGATGACGCTGGTGACGATCCAGGCGAGGCCCTTGAGCCAGGCCGGGTTGGCGAAGCTGCCCATCTTGACCTTGTCGCTGGTGAACATCACGAGCGGGATGACCGCGAACGAGAGCTGGAACGAGAGGATGACCTGCGAGAGGATCAGCAACTTGGCCGTGCCGCTCTCGCCGTAGAGGATGCTGACGATGACCGCCGGGATGATCGCGATCGCGCGCGTGATCAGCCGCCGCAGCCAGGGGCGGAGCCGGATGTCGAGGAATCCCTCCATCACGATCTGGCCGGCGAGCGTCCCGGTGAGGGTCGAGTTCTGCCCGCTCGCGAGCAGTGCGACGGCGAACATCGTGCTCGCAGCGCCGACGCCGAGGAGCGGCGTCAGGAGCTGGTAGGCGTCCTGGATCTCCGCGACCTCGTTGTTGCCGGTCGTGTGGAACGTCGCGGCGGCCACGATCAGGATCGCCGCATTGATGAAGAGCGCGAACGAGAGCGCGATGGTGGAGTCGATGAAGGCGTACTTCACCGCTTCCTTCTTGCCCTTGTAGGTCTCGTCGTAGCGCCGCGTCTGCACGATCGAGCTGTGCAGGTAGAGGTTGTGCGGCATCACCGTCGCCCCGAGGATGCCGATGGCGATGTAGAGCTTCCCTTGGTCGGAGAGGATCGAGGCGGAGGGCACGAAGCCTTTCGCGACCTCGACCATGTCGGGCCGGGAGATGATGATCTCGAAGAGGAAGCAGGCGCCGACCGTGGCGATCAGCGTGATCACGATCGCCTCGAGGATCCGGAACCCCTTCTGCTGCAGGAAGAGGATGATCATCACGTCGAGCGCCGTGATGATGATGCCCCAGGTGAGCGGGATGCCGAAGAGGAGGTTGAGCGCGATCGCCGTGCCGATGACCTCCGCCAGGTCACACGCCGCGATCGCGATCTCGCAGAGCACCCAGAGCACGAACGACACCGGCCGCGAGTAGTGATCGCGGCAGGCCTGCGCGAGGTCGCGTCCGGTGACGATGCCGAGCTTCGAGGAGAGTCCCTGCAGCAGGATCGCCATCAGGTTCGACATCAGGATCACGCTCAGGAGCGTGTACCCGTACTTGGAGCCGCCGGCGAGGTCGGTGGCCCAGTTGCCCGGATCCATGTAGCCCACCGCGACCAGATACCCGGGCCCGGCGAACGCGAGGAGCTTCCGGAACCAGGTGGCCCCGGAAACGGGAATGGTCCGATAGACCTCCGACAGCGACGGCGTCAGCCGCGAATGCCGCCACCCCGCAGTGGAGGATGGGAGCTCCCCCGTGACCGGAAGAAGCGCCGCATCCGGATCGAAGGGCGGAGTAGCAGGAGCCGTGTCGTTCATCTTACACCTCCCATCTCACATCTCCCATCTTCTTTAGAAGTAGGTAGCGAAGCCGATCTGGAACGCCCCGAGACTCGCAGCCGCGTTGTTGAGCAGATCCCGCGTGCGCTGCGTCCGGTAGTTGGCCTTGAACACCGTCCCATTCACCGGCCTGAAGCTCGCCCCGATCACCACCGCCGAGACATCGTCCCCGATATTCCCGTCCGTGGACGAGAACGTCCCCACATTCCGGTCCACGTACTCGACGCGCAAGTCGGCACTGAGCGCCGCACTGGGGAACCCGCGAAGCCTCGGCTTCCACACCGGCATCGACGCATCGACGTGGAACCCGACCTGTCGATGCCCGAACAGCTCGCGCAGGTCCTCCGGCACATCGATCGACGCCAGCGCCGCCTCGCCGCGCAGCTCCACCGGCCCCACCTGCGTGATCCCGTCGAGCGCGAAGAGCGACACCCGCCGCGCCTGGTCCACCGGCACACCTTCGGCGCGATAGCTGTTGTAGATGCCGGTATAGAACGAGAGTCCGAGCTCGCCGAGCCGTGCGTGCTGCGCCGCGACCCGACCCGAGATCGCCGGCGACCCGTTGTTGTCCTCGGCGAACGCCTCTTCGCGCTTGCCGTCCGTCAGGCTCGTCCGCCCCTCGGCGTTGAGGATCACCCCGTCGCCGAGCCCGTTGGTCACATAGAGATCGTAGGTGAGCCCGAACCCGCGCGGCGCGAGCCGTCCGTGCACCCCGAACCCGACCTCGGAGAGCGTCGCGGGGATGATCTGCGTCGAGACGAGCGGCCGGTCCACGAAGTTCCAGCGCGGCGAGTCGTGATTGACGTTGAACGCGCCGAGGGGCGGGAGGATGATCCCCGCGCGGATCACGAGCGAGGGATTGATCGTGACGTCGATCAGCGCCGTCTCGAGCGCGATCTCCTCCGTGCCGTGCTCGAACTCGAGTTCCGAGATGAAGCGGATGCGCGAGCCGATCGACGAGAAGAGGAATATGTTGAAGCGGCGGAGCTCCATCGAGAAGCCCTCGCCGATCCCGTCCTCGACCGCGTAGTTCGTGTTGCCCTCGACGTAGCCGCCGATGGCCGTGCGGCCGAGCGAGCCGACGACCGGACGGTTGAAGATCCCGTCCTGCACCGGGCGACGCGCCGTATCGGCGGGGACCTGTGCGATTGCCGCGATCGGCGCGATCAGCAGTGTGGCAACGAACAGCGTGCTCCTCTTCATCGCCGAGCCCCCGCGACGTCGTGGATGTAGATGCTCTGCGCGTCCGTCGTCACCCTGAATCGGATGAGCGGGAGCTCCGTCGGCCCCTTCACGATCGCGCCGAGGCTCGTGTACTCGCTGCCGTGGCAAGGGCAGACCAGCCGCCCGTCGGTGGGCTCGACCGTGCAGCCGCGGTGCATGCAGCGCGTGAGCACCGCCGAGTAGTCGTCGGGGCCCTGACGATGGACGTAGATGGGGAACTCGAGCGACGGCGTCTCGACGAGCGCGAACGGCTGTTCGGCGAGCTCGGACTTGGCGACGACGACCCGCCCCGCGTCGAGCCGGCCGCTGACGAAGTTCATCCGCGCGCAGGCGCCGGCGATCGGCGCGATCGCACAGACGGCGAGGAACGCGCGCCGGTCGATCTTGCTGGGTGCAGCGCTCATAGCGACATGAGGTAAGCGATGACCTGCCGGCGCTGCTCGGCCGAGAGCCCGGTGAACCAGGTGCGGCTCGCAGCGCCCTCGCCGCCGTGGAACGAGACGGCCTCGCCGATCGACTGCGCCCGTCCGTCATGCAGGAGGTGCATCTGCCCGCCCTGGAACTGCGCGGCGAGTCCGATCCCCCAGAGTGGCGCCGTGCGCCATTCGCGGGTGGTGGCGCGGCCCTCGGTGTAGCCGTCGTCGAGCTCAGGCCCCATGTCGTGCAGGAGCAGGTCCGTGTAGGGCGCGAAGGTGACGCGGTCGAGCGCCCGGAGGGTCGATGCTCCGGTCGTGAGCTGCGGGAGGTGGCAGCTCGCGCAGGGGCCGTTGTCGAAGAGCGTCTGGCCGGCGACGACGTCGGCGTCTGCCGTGTTCCGGCGCGGCGGGGCCTTGAGCGTCTTGATGTAGAAGACGACCGCGTTGACGACGCTCGCAGGGACCTCGGGCTCCGGCGCTCGATCGCCGGTGAAGGCGCCCACCTGCGGATTGAAGATCTCGTCCGGGATCAGGTCACTCGTGATGCCCATGTCCTCGTGATAGGCCGTGACGACCTGCTGGAGGAGGTTGACCGAGAGCGCCTTCTTGCCGAAGCGGCCGATGTAGCGACCGCCGATGAGCGTGCCGCGCGTGGGCGGTCCGTCGTTGGCGATCGCCTCGAGCGAGGTGACGCTCGCGAGGAGGTCGGTGGTATCCACGAGCTGCACGCGTCCGGAGATCCCGTCGCCGTCGAGGTCGTTCGGGTCCTCGAGGTTGAGCAGCGTCGTGTCGTCCACCGCCTCGAGGAATCCGAGACCCGTGACCGCGGGCGCGGTGAAGCGCGCGACGCCGGTGGCGCCGGCCGGGAGATACTCGCGGGTGTAGCCGAGCACGGCGCGATCCTGGAGCTGCGGTCCGCCGGCCGCGCGCATCGGGTCGAAGTTGCCGCCGACGTCGCGGCCGAATCGCGTGATGTTGAAGAGCGGGTGTCCCTTGCCGTCACCGACGTGACAGGACTCGCAGCTGGCGGCGACGAAGACGGGGCCGAGTCCGTCGGGAGCGGCGAAGACGCGGGCGAACTCGGCGTCGCCGGCGGCGTGCATCGCGGCCTGGGGGCCTGAGAGTCCCGGGATGGTCCCGGCGAGCTCGTCGGCTTCAGATGGCGCGCCCGGCATCGTGGCGTCGCAGGCGGCTGTGGTGAGAAGGGCGAGCACGGCCGCGACGGCGAGGGCGCTGGCGCTGGCGCGCGGAGCGAGGGCGGACTTGATATTTAGCACGTCCTAACATTGTTTGTTTTGCGTGCGAAGTCAAGGAGTGAGGTCGGTGCGTGTCTGTCGTGCGGGGCTTCTGGTGGGATCAGTCGGTCTGTTCCTTTCCACCCGGGTGGCTGAGCTTCAGGAGACTTACCGCGGTCGGGTGAGGACGTACGGCCCCGCCTGTCGTCTGGCTCGTTCAGTCAATCGGGTCTATCCCCAGAGCGTGTTCGACTTGGAGCGATGTGCGAGTAGGTATATATACCTACTCGCCACATCCAACTGAATGAAGAAGTCAGCTGGTATATATACCAGCTGACTGTTTACTCTGAACCCATCGATGTAACAATCATCCTAGCTCAGTGGTCAGGTATATATACCTGACCACTATGCCACCTCAGTTTTGACTACAATTGGGTATATATACTTCTACGTTAGATTGGAGGCATGCACTGTGAGCAAGGAAAAGCCGAAGCGCCCATGGCAGTCAAACATCCTTGCGGCCCTTGAGGCGTCACCAGCTCGAGTGTTCACGCTCCAGCAACTCACGAGCCTGATCACTCGAACGGCCAACGAGCTCCAGATCCCTCCGTCCACGCGTCCCCAGCGCGTGATCCGATATCTGCTCGAGACGCAGCGACTTCGAAAGCGCGAAATCATCGAAGAGGGAGCGCCTCCCGACAAGCCAGGTGGGGGAGAAACGCGCGCCGACTCCGACCTGAAGGCGCGAAGATCGTTCCCACGCTACGTCTGGGAAGACGCTTCCCCGTACGAGGTCGCGCTTTCTCTTCGGAAAGGAAGCTATCTGTCGCATGCCTCGGCCGTCTTCCTGCACGGACTTACAGCACAGATTCCGCGGACGATTTACGTGAACAAGGAACAAACGCCAAAGCCAGCGCCGTCAGGATCGCTCACGCAGGCAAGCATCGATCGAGCCTTCAAGAACTCTGCGCGAGTGTCGAGGTATGTATTCCTCTACGACGACACCCGGATCGTACTGTTGAGCGGCAAGCACACCGGGGACTTGGAAGTCAGCGATATCCCCGCACCGGGTGGGCGCTCACTCCGCACAACCAAACTCGAACGGACGTTGATCGACATAGCGGTACGCCCTACGTATGCGGGCGGAGTTTTTGAAGTGCTAAACGTGTATCGTAGCGCCGTCACGCGAAGCCTATCGATTCCCGTGCTGGCCGCCACTTTGCGACGCCTTGGCTACAAGTATCCCTACCACCAATCCATCGGCTTCTTTCTAGAGCACGCCGGGGCGCCTCCGAAATCACTGACTAGGCTCAGAGAGCTCGGAATGCACTTCGACTTCTACTTAACCAATCGAATGCCGGCCCCGCAGTATGACGCCGACTGGAAGATCTACTTTCCCGGCGGGCTTGTTGCCTGACCTCCCTCGCCATCAGCTGTAAGCTCTGCGAGAAGACGCACACCTTCTGCAACCACAAAGTCGAAGTAGAACTTGAACGGCTCTGGAGCCCCCCCTCGGACCGCGTTCACCACTGACTGCCATTCCTGCGCGTGGAAGTCATAAACTGACGAGGAGCCAATCTCTCGGATGAAATCCAGTGGCACCTCCTTCGCGCGAAACATGTGACGGACTAGGTTGTGATTCACTTCCGATGCGAGATCGCAGTCTGCTCGAACTGCGATCGTGTGAATATCGAAGAAGTCCCGCGGACGCGGCGCGGGGTTCGCTCTGCGCTGATACTGAGGCAACTGCTGACAGATTGCCCGCAGCTTTTCAGCGGCAATCATCGCGGGTGTGTAGACATAGCAGGAATAGTCTCCGACGTTTTTGAGAACGCGACCACTCGTGTACTCAAACTTCGATATCTCAATCTCGAATTTCCGCTGAAAGCCGGGACCGGAGGTTCGCGCCTGGCGCCTCATCTGGTCGAGCAACTCGCCTGCGGGATCGACACCGAGTTGCCCGCCCATCGAGCGGAAAGTCTCCTTTGGGATCAACTTGAACACGGCGTTATATCCGCCCCACGCCGTAACCGAGAAGGCGGAGATGTTTCGCGGCCGTGGTTCGATCCTCTGATCGAATACGACGAATCCAATTGAATCAAACCGATCCCGGAGGGCGCGAAAAAGGCGGGCTCCCACCTCGTCAAGATCGGCCTGATCACTAAAGTCGTCAGACATTGAGAAGTCGACGTCGAGAGATGAGCGCTCCGTCAAACGATGCACGATGTCCAGCGCATTCCCACCCTTAAGAACGAGTCGCTCCATCAACTGCTCATCTGACGCGATCGCGATGATGATTGTTTCGCGAATGTTTCGGAGTTCGAGATCCGCGCCGGTGATTTTAGCTGGCATTCTCACGGTGATGAATGTGGTTCCTTATCTCTCAACCAGTCGCCAAGATATTGTGCGGCGGCGCCTTGAGCGAATCCGTTGGTCGGTTTGCCTCCAGCAGACCCGCTGGCGTCACTATGGGCGCTTCAGCTGAAGACTCGAGTCCCACGGGGGCCCGCGCACCCGCGTTGTGCTCGCTGATTTTCGGACGTGTGATGCAATGAGAGACTTGGCGTCGAGCCTGGCCTGCGCAGCCAACAGCGTCCTCGACAGTGTCAAACGGCTGGCAACGGAAAGGCTGAAGTCAGCGCGGTCTGCACGATACGTAATTCTTGTGCCCGGCTGGCCGTCTTCGATTCCTGGCGAGAAGGCGGACGCAAGCTCGTGCGAAGCTGTGCGCTAGTGCAGACTCCCCAGCCATTCCGGCCATTCACCATTGCGCATTCGGAGTCACGATGAATGTTCTGAGCTCGGCGAGCCGCCTACTGACACATCTTGCACTGACCGTCTTCCTCGTAGATGGCGATCTCGCTGCCCAACGCCCCACCACGATGGCCGCGCGCTCCACCGTCTACGCCCCGCGCGCCGCCGTCGCGACGAGCCAGCCCCTCGCCTCGACCGCCGCGCTCGAAGTCCTCCGCGCCGGCGGCAACGCCATCGACGCGTCGGTCGCCGCGGCCGCGGTGCTCAGCGTGACCGAGCCCCACATGACCGGCATCGGTGGGGACATGTTCGCCATCATCTGGCTCGCCAGGGAGCAGAAGCTCGTCGCCCTGAACGCGAGCGGGCGCGCCGGCGCGCTGATGACCCGTGAAACGCTGCTCTCGCGCGGCTTCCGAGCCGGCTCACAGCAGGGCGCGATGTCCGTCACCGTCCCCAGCGCCCTCGCGGGTTGGGATGTGCTCGTCCGCACGCACGGCAAACGCACCCTGGCACAGGCGCTCGCACCCGCGATCGCGTACGCGCGCGACGGCTTCCCCGTCTCCCCCATCATCGCCGCACAGTGGGGCGACGAGACCGAGTTCCTGAAACGCGACTCGGCCGCCGCGGCCACGTATCTCCCCGGAGGTCGCGCGCCGAAGGCCGGCGAGTGGTTCCGGAATCCCGACTACGCGCGCACGCTGCAGGAGATCGCCGACAACGGCATCGGCAGCTTCTACGGCGGCGCACTCGGTCGGCGAATCGTCGCGCGGCTCGCCGCACTCGGCGGCTTCGTCACTCTTGACGATCTCCGGAAGAACCGGACCGACTGGGTGACGCCGATCTCGGTGCCCTTCCGCGGCTACCGTGTGTGGGAGCTGCCGCCGAACAACCAGGGCATCGCCGCCCTCGAGATGCTGCGCATCCTCGAGCCCTACGACCTGAAGACGATGGGCCACAACTCAGCGGCCTATCTCCATCACCTGATCGAGGCCAAGAAGCTCGCCTACGCCGACCTCGACCGCTTCGTCGGCGACGCGGACCACCTCGCGATGCCCGCCGAACGGATGCTCACCGACGAGTTCATCGCCGAGCGGCGCAGTCATCTCGATCCGGCGCGCGCGCAGGAGCGCGTCGATCCGGGTCCGCTCCGCACGCAGAGCGAGACGGTCTACCTCACCGTGGCCGACGCCGAGGGGAACATGGTGTCGTTCATCAACTCGGTGTACGACTACTTCGGGTCGGGGATCGTGGTGCCGGGCACGGGCTTCGCGCTGCACAATCGCGGCGCGGGGTTCACGCTGACGCCGGGGCTTCCCAACACGGTTGCGCCGGGCAAGCGGCCCTTCCATACGCTGATCCCCGGATTCGTCACGCAGACGGTGGACGGACGCGAGCAGGCATACATGAGCTTCGGTCTGATGGGAGGCGGCGTGCAGGCGCAGGGGCACGTGCAGCTGCTGCTCAATCACTTCGTGTTCGGGATGGACATCCAGGCGGCGATCGACGCGCCGCGCTTCCGCCATTACAACGGCCAGCGCGTCGCACTCGAGCCGCCGGTCGGCGATGCGGTGCGCGCCGCGCTCGCGGCGATGGGACACGTGATCATCGACGCGCCGACGGTGGCGATGGGAGGGGCGCAGGCGATCATCCGGCTGCCGAAGGGGTACGCGGCGGGGAGTGATCCGCGGAAGGACGGGATAGCGGTGGGGCACTGATCCACCACGAAGACACGAAGGTCTGAAGAACGGCGAAGGAGGCAACGGCCAAGGCGGTGGGGCTTTGCCTCCTTCGCCGTTCTTCATCTCTTCGTGCCTTCGTGGTCAGCCGTGCGCTCTTGACCCGCGCGCCCCGGCAGCCGTAAGCTCCCTCCCGCGCCCGGGGCGCACTCAGTCCGCGAGAAGGGCCTTGCCCACCCGCCGCTGTCCCCACATCCCGAACCTTCTTTCAGCCCGATGAGTGCGGACTCCGGGCGCCACGAAAGGAGGATCGCGTGTATCCGAATCCGCAGGATGTCCTGCCGCTCCCGTCGCACCCCGACGTGGAGCACTACCGCAAGCGCGCAAAGGCGCTGCTGAAGGCGTTCCGCGCCGGCGATGACGCACTCCTCGCTGCGACTCGAAGCTGGACCGATTCCGGCCGACGTGCGCAGCAGGTCGCGGCCTTCGCGCGCGAACGGCTCGGAGAGGAGAAGTCCGGACTCGCGCAGGCGCAGTTCGTCGTCGCGCGCGCCCACGGATTCCCGAGTTGGCCCTCCTTCGTGAACCACCTCGAAGGGCTCGCCCTCTCCGCCTCCGGCGTCTCGACCTTCGAGCAGGCCGCCGAGGCGATCTGCGACGGGGACCTGACGACGCTTGGGCGACTGCTCCGCGACGAACCCGCACTCGTGCACGAGCGCTCCACGCGCGAGCACCGCGCCACGCTCCTGCACTATGTCTCTGCCAACGGCGTCGAGAACTACCGGCAGCGCACGCCGCCGAACATCGTCGCCATCGCGCGGCGGCTGCTCGATGCCGGTGCGGAAGTGGACGCCGAATGTGACGTGTACGGCGGCGGCGCGACGACGCTCGGGCTCGTCGTCACGAGCGCGCACCCGCGCGCCGCCGGGGTGCAGCTCGCCCTCGCGGACCTGTTGATCGAGCGCGGCGCGCGCATCGGCGCGCGCGCCGTTCGCGACTGCTTGGCGAACGGCTGCCCGGAGGCCGCGGCGCACATGGCTGGCCGCGGCGCGCCGGTCGGTCTCGAAGACGCGGCCGGGATCGGACGCGCCGACTTGATGCTGCGCTTCTTTGAGCCGACACGCACCGCGACGGGATCTGAGATCGCGGCCGCGATGATGATGGCGGCGTGGTATGACCGTCGTGAGGTGATCGACGTCCTGCTCGACCACGGCGTGGACATCTCGACGCGCGACACCCACGAGGGCCAGACGGCGCTCCACATCGCGGCCTATCAGGGGAACGCAGCGCTGGTGGAGTTCCTCCTCGCCCGCGGCGCCGCACCGGGGCTCACGGACACCGCCTACGGCACGACCCCACTCGTCTGGGCACAGCATGCCTGGCGCGTGGACCACCGCGGGCCGGATGAGGCGTATCGACAGGTCATCGCCCTGCTCGGCGGCGACCCATCGGCCACTGACGGCCCGACCGCGCAATCGACAGAATAGAGCGACTGAACACCGGCCCTTTCACGAGACCAGCATGACCCGTCGAGCGATGCACCTCACGACCTCCGGCGCGATCGCGCTGCTCCTCGTCGGACTCGCGTCAGCGGCCGCGCCCGCGGCCGCACGCGCCCAGGCCGGCGACGCGCCCATCGCACGGCTCCGCATCACGCCGGTCGTCCGCAGCTTCGCGGTCGGCGACTCGCTGCGGCTCGCGGCCGAGGCGCTCGATGCGCAGGGGAACGTCATCCCGGGCGTACGGATCCGCTTCGTCGCGCAGGGCGGCTGGTTCCAGGGCACGCTCGATCCCGCGACCGGCCTCGTACACGGCGGCGCGCCGGGCACGGTGCCGGTCGCCATCGTGGCATCGCCGCCAAGCGGGCGTCCCTACACGCAGAAGGTCGAGGTCCGCATCCTCCCCGGCCCCGCCGCGCGGATCGCACTCTCGCCCGCGACGACGAAGCTCCTCGCCGGTCAGCGGCTCGCCATCGACGCGGTGGTCCTCACGGCGCCAGGCGATCAGCGCGACGACGCGGTCACCTGGACGAGCTCCAATCCCGCCGTCGCGCGCGTCGCCGAGGGCGTCGTGACCGCCGTCGCGCCGGGCACCGCGACGATCACCGCACGCGCCGGCGCTGCATCGACGACGCTCGCTGCGCAGGTCATCGCTGCCACCGGCGTCACGGCCTCACTCTCACCCGACCGAGCCAACGCGCGGCAGGGCGACGTCGTCCGCTTCACGCTCGACGCGCGCGACGCGGCCGGCCAGCGCATCACGGGGCTCACGCCCAGCTGGAGTCTCGCGCCCGGCAACGGCTCGATCGACCGCGAGGGCGCCTTCGTCGGCAACCTCCCCGGG
>JANNLH010000143.1:0-3380 GCA_031396725.1 Gemmatimonadaceae bacterium
AGCTTGAAGTTCGCGGCCTCCTTGAGGCCGCGCCCGCCGGAGACGATCACCGGGGCTTCACCGAGGTCGAGCTTGGCGGCGTTGCCGGCGGCGGTCTCGGTGACCTTCACGCGGCTCGCAGTCGGATCGGCCGCGGGGGCGAGCGTCTCGACGGTGCCGGCCTTCGCGTTCTCCTTCGGGAGGAACGAACCCGGGCGCACCGATACGACCGCCGGCGTCGCGGAGAGCGTCATCGTCTGCAGCACCTTGCCCGTGTAGCCGGGGTGCGTGGCCGTGATGGCCTCACCCTTCATCTCGAACGAGATCACGTCGGCCGCGAGCGGCACCTTCAATTTGGCGGCGACGCGGGGCGCGATGTCCTTGCCCGTGGCCGAGGCGGCGCAGACGAAGGCGCGATAGCCCCCGCCCTGCACCTTGGCGGCGATGGTGGCGGCGACCGCCTCGGGGTTGTTGTGCGTGAAGCCGGCGTGCTCGACCACGAGCACGCTGTCGGCACCGTGGGCGGCGAGCTTGGGTGCGTGCGCGCCGATGCCCGGGGCTCCGAACAGGATCGCGTGGACCTGACCACCCTTGGCGTCGGCGATCACGCGAGCGGCGGCGACGGCTTCGAGCGCGGCGCGGCGGACATCGCCACCGCGGGATTCGGCGAATGCGAGAACGTTGCTCACGAGAGGACCTTCGCTTCTTCCTTGAGGAGACGGACGAGTTCCGGCACCGCGGCCGGTCCCTCGCCGATGATCTTGCCGGCCGAACGCTCGGGCGGGAGCGCCATCGCGTCGAGTGTCAGGCGCTGTTCGCCCAGTTGGGCAGGCTTCGTCTCGAGCGGCTTCTTCTTGGCGGCCATGATCCCCTTGAGCGACGGATACCGCGGCCGCGCGATGCCTTCGTCGATGGTGACGACGGCGGGCAGCGCGCACTCGACCAGCTCGTAGGCCCCTTCGAGCTCGCGGCGCATCTTCGCGGTATTGCCCTCGAACTCGAGCTTGGAGATCGCCGTCACGCAGGGCAGGCCAAGCAGCTCGGCCGCGATCGCACCGGTCGCGCCGTGCGCGGTGTCGATGCTCATCCGGCCGAACATGATGAGGTCGTAACCGCCGTCCTTGAGCTCGGCCGCGAGCGCCGAGGCGATCGCGAACGAATCGACCGGCGCGCCATCGTGTTTGAGCTGGACGGCACGGTCGGCGCCCATCGACATCGCCTTCCGCAGGGTCTCCTGCACGACGTCACCGCCGAGCGAGATCACGACGACCTCGCCGGCGTTGGCCTTCTCCTTGATCTGCAGCGCGGCCTCGACGGCATACCCGTCGAAATCGCTGATGTCGAACTTGAGCCCCGTCTCATCCACGGCCTTGCCGGAGGGGGCGATCTTGAAGCGGACGTCCATGTCGGGGACGCGCTTGAGGCAGACTGCGATCTTCAATCTCAACTCTGGGTTTCAGGTCCTCCCAAAGTTACTGGGAGGGGGTGGGAGTCGGGAGGGCAACTTGACTGCAGATGTGAGATGGGAGATGTGAGATGTAAGGGGCGCGTTGTCGTGCCTTACGGGCCTATCCGGAATTCTGTGTGTGAGGCCATACTCACCCTGAGGAGGGGAGATGGCCAGACCGAAGCAGTTCCCCGAGTTTGACCCCGCGGCGCTGGATGCGCTGATCGGGGAGACCAAGACGCCGGAGGATCTCTCGGCGCTCTTCCGGTTCATGCAGAAGCGGCTCGCCGAGCGGATCTTGGCCGGGGAGCTGACGGAGCATCTGGGCTACGCGGCCGGCGCGGAGAAGCCCGAGGGGCAGTCGAATCACCGGAATGGCTCGACGCCGAAGACGGTGCTCACTGAGTCCGGGGCGCTGCCGCTCGAGATCCCGCGGGACCGCGAGGGCACGTTCCGGCCGCAGCTCGTGCCGACGGGCGTGCGGCGCCTGCCGCAGTTCGACGCGAATGTGCTCTCGCTCTACGCGCGGGGCGTCTCGGTGCGCGAGATCCAGGCCCATCTGGAACAGCTCTATCAGGTGGAGGTCTCGCCGAGCGTCATCAGTGCGGTGACCGCCGAGGTGATGGAGGAGGTCACGGCCTGGCAGCAGCGGCCGCTCGATCGCGTGTACCCGGTCGTCATCTTCGACGCGCTGCGCGTGAAGATCCGCGACGAGGGCGTCGTGCGGAACAAGGCGGTCTACCTGGCGCTCGGTGTCGATCGCGACGGGCACAAGGACATCCTCGGGCTCTGGATCGAGCAGACCGAAGGAGCCGGCTTCTGGCTCCGCGTGATGACGGAGCTCAAGAGCCGGGGCGTCGAAGACATCTTGATCGCGCTCGTCGACGGGCTGGTCGGCTTCCCGGACGCGATCACGACGGTCTTCCCGCAGGCGCAGGTGCATCACTGCGTCGTGCATCTCGTGCGCCAGAGCCTCGCCTTCGCGAGCTGGAAGGAGCGCAAGGCGCTGGCCCCCGCCCTCCGCGTGATCTACCGCGCCCCGACCGAGGCCGCGGCCACCGCCGCGCTCGAGGCCTTCGCGGCGAGCCCGACCGGCATGAAGTATCCGGTGATCGCGGCGCTCTGGCGCCGGCACTGGCCGCACGTCGCCCCGGTCTTCGCCTACCCGCCGGAGATCCGCCGGCTCCTCTACACGACGAATGCGATCGAGAGCCTGCACATGCAGCTCCGGAAGATCGTGAAGACGCGCGGCCACTTTCCGACCGACGAGGCCGCGACCAAGTTGCTCTATCTCGCGCTCCGCAACATCAAGGCGAAGTGGCAGCGCGGGAATCACGCCTGGAAGGCCGCCATGCCGTACCTCGCTCTGCTCTTCGGCAGTCGCTTCACGGATCACGCCTGACGACCGCACCAGCCTCACACACAGAAATCCGTACAGGCCCCTCACATCTCCCATCTCACATCTGCTGGAGAACTCACATGAGCGGCGCCAACTCGACGGAGGTCAGCGACCCCCGGTACCGAAGCAGCACCAGCAGCGAGGCCGCAACGAACACCAGGCCGGCGCTGAGAAGCCAGACGGGTCCAAGACCCATCCCCAGCATCACCCCACACCCCACGCCAAGCGTCACCAGCCTCGCCGTCTCCAGAGTCCCCGCCCACTTCGCCCCCTCGAACACCCCTCCAACCCCCGCCAGCGCCACCGCAACGAAGAACGCGCCCACGGCGGCCTGTCCCAACGGCACCGTGTCCGCGCGCCCGAGCAGCAGGAAGGCGGCAACAAGCGCGACCGTGAACTGCGCGAACCCGTACCACGCTAGCGGCGCCGGCACCGGCGGGTCGTAGCGCTCGAACGTCTCGACGCTCACCTCGCGCGGTCGCTCGATCTCGCCCAGCTCCCGCGGTCGCCACCCCGGCCGTCCGAAGACGATCCGCAGCTTGTCGAGCCACTGTT
>JANNLH010000206.1:0-32077 GCA_031396725.1 Gemmatimonadaceae bacterium
CTGCTCCGTTCTTCCTCCGCCTCTCCGTGTCTCCGTGGTGAACTCGAGATCTCAGGACGCCGCGCCGTCACCTTCGGCGTATCGCCCGAGCATCGCCGAGATCCGCTCCGCATGCCGCGTCGCCGCCTCGACCTCCTGCAGCAGCGGCGCGATCGTCGTCGCATCGGCACTGTCCGCGATCTCGCTCGCCGCGACGCCCGCGTTCGCCCAGATCGCGGAGACGAGCGCCTGCACCGCCGGTGAGAGCGCCATCGTCAGCGTGCCCGGCACCGGGCGTCCGGGGCGCTGAGCCGACTGCGCCGCACGCTGGAGCCGTTCGCGCGCGAGTTCGCCCGCCTGCCGCGCGGTGAGGTCGTTCAGGATGATGATGTAGCCGAGCAGGCCGCCCGAGGTACTCGGCACTGGGTCCGCGCGCAACGCGACCGGGGTGCCGGGTCCGTTCGGGCGCGACAGCCGCAGCTCGCCGCGCCAGGGCGACTTCTCGGCCCGCAACTGGTCGAAGAGCTGCAGCACGACCGCCGGTGACTCGAAGCGCCCCGCGAAGTCGTCCAGCGAGTCGAAGGTGCGGAATGGCCCCTGGAGCAGCCGCGCGAGCGCGTCGTTGGCGACGAGGATGCGGCCGTTGCCGTCGGCGATCACCACGGCATCGTCGGCGCCGAGCACGGCATCGCGCACGCGCGCGAGCTGGCTCTCGGCGATCAGCACGCGCACCGCGCGGATCTGCAGGATGATGTCGCCGAGCGAGGCGCCGATCGCCTTGGCGATCGCGGTGTCGCGCTGCGACCATGGGATCGCGGTGTCGCGCACCAGTTCGTGCCAGGCGGCGAAGGAGCGCCGCGGCGAGAGCTCCATCGACTGGTCGAAGCCGACGGCCTTGGCCGGGTCGCCGCCCCAGGTGACGTCCTGCAGCTGCTCGCGCCGGAACCAGACGAGATACTCGCCGCGCGCGGGCCCGAGGCGCACCGCGAGCACGCCGGCGGCCACCCGCGTGAGTCCGGAGAGGATCGGGTGTGCCTTGGCGATCGACGAGCAGATGAACAGCGACTCGCCCCCGGACTCGTCGAGCACGGTGCAGAGCGCGCGCAGGTCGGGAGTCGAGGGCACGTCGCCGATGCTGTGGATCTCCCCGTCGAAGAGGAGCGCCGCGCCGGTGGCTCCGACCGGCTGCAGCAGCTGCCGCGGCGCATCGAAGAGCGCGCGCCGCCAGTCGCCGTCGGTCGAGGTCTCCTCGATCAGGCGCTGCTCGAGCCGGCGCACCAGGACCTCGGCCTGCGCCTCGGCATAATGCTCGAGCGCCGAGATGCGCGTTGAGCAGACCTCGGCGAGGAGTTCGCAGGCGGCGCGCAGGTCGTACGCGAGGTAGCGCGGCGCGCCGTGATGGCAGGCGATCAGCCCCCAGAGCTTGCCGTCGTGCACGAGCGAGGCGACGAGCGTCGCGTTGACGCCCATGTTCTTGAGGTACTGCGTGTGCATCGGCGAGATGCTGCGCAGGACCGACATCGAGAGGTCGAGGTCCTTGCCGGTGACCGGACTCAGGCGGGGCTCGATCGGCTCCGGCGTATAGTGCACGTCGGAGAGGAGCCGGACCTTGTTGCGCAGGTAGAGCTCTCTCGCGCGGTGCGGGATGTCGGTCGCCGGATAGTGCCGGTTCAGGAACGACTCGAGCCCGCCCTTCTTCGCCTCGGCGATGATCTCGCCGTGGCCGTCCGCGTCGAACCGGTAGACCATCACGCGGTCGAATCCGATGAGCGAGCGCATCTCCTTCACGATCAGGTCGGCCAGCACCGGGATCGAGTGCGCGGTGCCGAGCTTGGTGACGATGTCGGTGAGCCGCGGGGCGAGCCCGGGGGTCGTGCGCGAGGCGACGCCGGGATGGATGTCCTCGAGCTCCACGATGACGCCGCCGGCCGGCGGGCGATGCACGAGCGCGGTCGCGACGACGGGTCCGGTACCCGATTGCAGCGTCACGCGCAGCGGCTGAGGGCTGGCGAGGTGCGTGTCGGCGAGGAGGCGGCGGATCGCGTCGGCGGCCTCGCCGCCCAACCGGTCGAGGGGTTCGCCCATCAGGCTTTCGACGCTCAGGCCCAGAAGCCGCTCGACGTTCACGCTCGCCTGCAGGACCACCAAACGCGGCTCGCTGAGCACGAACAGACAGCCATGCGGCTGCACCGATCCAGAGAGATGGATCAGCTCGCGCTCACAATTCGATAGGTCCGCCTGACCGAATGCTGGATGTTCGGACGTGTGGGCCATCGGGCTGCCGGAAGTCGAACGGGCGAGGCCTGCCCGCTCGAATGGGGGGTTCTGCAGACGTCAAATATGGTATCAGAACAGGCGTTCGGCGCCAGTCGGGGGGCACCCCCCACGAACGCACGACTGTCACGGACCGCTGACACCCGGGAGTGACAGCCTAGCCCCAAGATTGTATCTTGGGAAGGTGCAATCATAGGAGTCAGGGGTTTGTCCGGCAACGCCCAGAAGACCTTCGTCATCGGGACCCGCGCCAGCAAGCTGGCGCTGTGGCAGTCCAACCACGTCCGCGACCGGCTCCAGGCCCTGAACCCCGGGCTTGCGGTCACCTTCGAGCGCATCAGCACCCGCGGCGACGAGATCCAGGACCGTCCCCTGGCCGCGATCGGGCGCAACTCGCTCTTCGTGGCCGAGATCGAGGACGCGCTCCGGAGCGGCCGGATCCGGCTGGCCGTCCACAGCGCCAAGGACCTCCCGTCCACCCTCGCGGACGACATGACGATCGTCGCCTACACCGAGCGCGCGGACCCGCGCGACGCCTTCGTCTCGCGTGCGGGCAAGTTCGCCGACCTTCCGCAGGGCGCCCGGATCGGCACCAGCAGCCCGCGCCGCGCCTGCCAGCTCAAGGCGGCCCGCCCCGACGTCCAGTGCCTCGACATCCGCGGGAACGTGGACACGCGACTCGCGAAGCTCGATCGCGGGGACTTCGACGCGATCGTCCTCGCCGCCGCCGGTCTCGAGCGCCTGGGTTGGCTGCACGTGGTGACCGAGTTCTTCGAGCCGGATCTCATGCTCCCGGCGGTCTCCCAGGGGATCCTCGCGATCGAGGCGCGCGCCGGCGACGATGACGCGCGCCGGCTCTCGGCCCCGCTCGACCACGCGGCCAGCCGCGCCTGCGCCGAGGCCGAGCGCGGATTCCTCGCGGCGATGGGCGCCGGCTGCAATGCCCCGCTCGCCGGATTCGCGACGTACCAGGACGGTCAGCTCTCGCTCACGGCCCTCGTCGGCGCGCCCGACGGACGGCTCGCGCGCGTGAACCGGAAGGGCCCCGCGACCGACGCCGCAGCAGCGGTAGCGCTCGGGCGCACCGTCGCGGCGGACCTGGTCGCGAACGGCGGGGCCGCGCTGCTCGAGGAAGCGATCGCGGCCGGCCAGGGCGCACACGATGATTGAGCCGCTGCCGCTCGCCGCGCGACGCATCGTCGTGACGCGGGCGGCCGCGCAGGGCGCGCCGTTCATCGACCGACTGCGTGAACTCGGCGCCACGCCGATCATCGCGCCCGCCATCCGCATCCTCCCGCCCGACGACCCCGCCCCGCTCATCGAAGCGGTCGAGTCGCTCGATGGATTCGGCTGGCTCGTCTGCACGAGTGCCAACGGCGTGCGCGCGCTGGTCGGCGCGCGCGGGCCGAGTGCCAGCGCCTTCCCGTGGCCGATCGGCCTTCGCATCGCCGCCGTCGGGCCTGCGACGGCCATCGCATTCCGCGATGCCGGGGCTGCCGTCCACTTCACCCCGAGCGCCGCGCTTGCCGAGGCGCTCGGCCGTGAACTGCCGCTCGAGCCGGGGCGCGGTTCACGTGTGCTCTGGCCACGCGGCGACCTCGCCTCCGCGGCGCTCACCCACGCGCTCGAGGCGCGCGGCGCCCAGGTCGTGGCGCCGGTCGCCTACCGCACCGTCTCCGACGTCGGGCTGCTCGGGCTCGTCGATGCGCTGCGCGACGGGCGCGTGGACGCGATCACCTTCACCAGTGCCTCGACCGTGCGGCACGTGGTCGAGGGACTCGCCATCGCCGGTCTTCGCCTCGAGCAGGTGGACCCGCGAGACCGACCGCTCGTCGCCTGCATCGGACCCGTCGCCGCGGCGGCCGCACGCGAGTGCGGCCTCACCGTGGACGCCATCGCAGACCCGCACGACGACGAGGGACTCGTCGCCGCGCTCATCCGCAGTTTTTCCGGCCGCACCACTCCGGCCTGAGAGGAGCAACGAATGTTCGAGGACCTGACCGCCCCTCCGCGCGCCGAGACCGATCTCTCCAAGTCGGCTGCCCGCCCGCGCCGCACCCGCCGCACCGCGGCGCTGCGCGCCTTCGTGCGCGAGACCTCACTCCGCGCGTCCGACTTCATCCACCCGCTCTTCATCGTCGAGGGGAGCGGTATCGAGAAGCCGATCGAGACGATGCCGGGGCATTCGCAGCGCTCGGTGGACCGCATCGCGAAGGAGCTCGAGGAGCTCCGCACGCTCGGCATCACCAGCGTGCTCCTCTTCGGCATCCCCAAGCTGAAGGATGCGACCGGCTCCGGCGCCTCCGACCCGTCCGGTCCCGTGCCGCGCGCGATCGCCGAGATCAAGCGGCTCGCGCCCGAGATGCTCGTGATCGCCGACGTCTGCCTCTGCGAATACACCTCACACGGCCACTGCGGCGTCGTGCACGATGACTCCGGCGTCGTGATCAACGACGAGACCCTTCCCCTCCTCGGCGAGGCCGCGGTCTGCTACGCGCGCGCCGGCGCCGACATCGTCGCGCCAAGCGCGATGATGGACGGACAGGTCGCGGCGATCCGCGGCGCGCTCGACGCCTACGGACTGCTCGACACGCCGATCCTGAGCTACGCCGCCAAGCACGCGAGCGCGTTCTATGGACCCTTCCGCGGCGCGGCCGAGAGCACGCCGAGCTTCGGCGACCGGCGGGCCTACCAGATGGATCCGGCCAATGCGCGCGAAGCGCTGGTCGAAGTGCAGATCGACGCCGACGAGGGCGCGGACATGCTGATGGTGAAGCCCGCCGGCACCGCGCTCGACATCATCCGGCAGGTGCGCGATCGCTTTCCGCATCCGCTCGTCGCGTACCAGGTGAGCGGCGAATACGCGATGCTGAAGGCCGCGGCCGAGCGCGGATGGCTCGACGAGCCGCGCGCAGCGCTCGAGTCGCTGGTCGCGATCCGGCGCGCCGGGGCCGACCGCGTGATCACGTACTACGCGAAGGAAGCGGCGCGGTGGCTGGAGCAGGCGCGATGACGGGGACGCTGCCGGACACCTCGACGCGCACCGCAGACGGCACCCGCGTGACCACGCGCTCCGAGGAGCTCTTCGAGCGCGCCCGCGCGCTGATGCCGGGTGGCGTCAGCAGCCCCGTGCGGGCGTTCCGTTCGGTCGGCGGCACGCCGCGCTTCATGGCGCGCGCCGCGGGGCCGCACATCTGGGACGAGGACGGCAACCGCTACGTGGACTTCGTGCTCTCCTGGGGCCCGATGATCCTCGGCCACGCCCATCCCGAGGTGGTCGAGGCCGTGCGCGAGCAGGTCGGCCGCGGGATGAGCTTCGGCGCGCCCTGCGCGGCCGAAGCCGATCTGGCCGAGCGGATCATCGGGATGGTGCCGGGGATCGAGATGGTGCGCTTCGTCTCGAGCGGCACCGAGGCGACGATGAGCGCGGTGCGATTGGCGCGCGCGGCGACGGGGCGCGCGAAGATCATCAAGTTCGCGGGGTGCTATCACGGTCACGCGGATCCCTTCCTGGTGCAGGCGGGATCCGGTGTGGCGACGCTCGGCCTTCCCGACTCGCCCGGCGTCACGCCGGGCACCGTGGCCGACACGTTGACCGCGCCCTACAACGATCTCGGCGCAGTGGAGCAGCTCGCCGACGCACATCGCGGGCAGATCGCGGCCGTGATCGTCGAGCCGGTGGTCGGCAACGCCGGGTTCATATTGCCCAAGCCCGGCTATCTCGAAGGCCTGCGAGCGCTGTGCACAAGGCTCGGCGCCGTGCTGATCTTCGACGAGGTGATGACCGGCTTCCGTGTCTCACTCGGCGGCGCGCAACAGAAGTTCGGCGTGACGCCGGACCTGACGACCCTCGGCAAGGTGATCGGCGGCGGCATGCCGGTGGCCGCATATGGCGGCCGTGCGGATCTGATGGCGCACGTCGCGCCATCGGGCACGATGTATCAGGCGGGAACGCTGAGCGGCAATCCGGTGGCGATGGCGAGCGGGCTCAAGACGCTCGAGGTGTTGTCACGGCCGGGGATGTTCGCCAAGGCCGAGCGGGCGGCGGAGCAGATGGTGAAGATGATGAATGCGTGGGGGCAGGGGAACGGGATTCCGCTGCGCGCCGCGAATGCGGGGTCGATGTGGGGGTTCTTCTTCACCTCGGCTGCCGTGACGGACTACGAGTCGGCCAAGACCGCGGATACCGCGCGCTACGCGAAGTTCTTCCACGAGATGCTGCGGAACGGCGTGTACCTCGCCCCCAGCCAGTTCGAGGCTGCGTTCACCTCGGTGACCCACGACGACAGTGTGCTCGGAGAGGTCGTGGCCGGGATGCGACGCCTGCAGATGTGAGATGAGAGAGGTGAGGTGTAAGCGAACTACGAACGGCACTTAGATCCCCGAAAAGGAAAGGGCGGCCCGAAAGGGCCGCCCTCCTCAGATCTCACATCTCCCATCTGCCTTTCAGAGGCGCCGGTCGGAATCGAACCGACGAATAGCAGATTTGCAGTCTGCCGCCTTACCACTTGGCCACGGCGCCTTGAGGGGCGAAAGCTAGCCGGGGGAAGTCCCCGTCTCAAGGAATGGCCTCGGTCCTGCTCACTGTCACACTGTGTGGGCTCGGGGCACCAATCCGATGGCCGGTGGCTTTCGTATCTTCGATGCGCTTCCTTCTAGAACGGAGTCCCCGGATGTCCCTTCGTCGCCCTTCGTCGGCCCTCGTCGTTCTCGCCATCGCCACCGTTGGCGCACTTGGCGGCTGCTCCGCCCTGCGCCCGATGGCCGGAGCGTCGCCTGAGTCCTCGGCCGGCGCGTCCGCCGGCGGGGCCGCGCCCACGGCGGGGCTCACCGACGCGAACATCGCCGCGATCGTCGTCGCCGCCAACAACGCCGACATCCTCTACGCCGACCTGGCGCTCGCCAAGAGCCAGGACAAGGCCGTGCGTGAGTTCGCGACGATGGTGAAGATGGACCACCAGTCGGTGAACGAGGCCGCCGTCGCCCTCGTGACGCGGCTCAAGGTGACGCCGGTGGACAACGAGATCTCGTTCGACCTGCGCGACGACGCCGAGACCAAGCGGCTGATCTTCCGCGACCTCGAGGGCTTCGCCTTCGACTCGACCTACGCCGCCAACGAGGTCACGTACCACAAGCAGGTCTTGGGCGCGATCGACGGCGCATTGATCCCGTCGGCCAAGAACGCCGAGCTCAAGGCACTGCTGGTCCAGGTCCGCCCGGCCGTCGCGGCTCACCTGAGCCACGCCGAGTCCCTCGCGTCGGCGAAGTCGCGTCGCCGGTGAGAGAGCTGCTGGTGATCGCCCTCCTGGCCCTCGGGGGAGTCACCTGTGCGACCCGGAAGGCGCCGCCCCCGGCCCCCGGGACCCGCCACGAGGTCCAGATGAGGGCAGTCGCCTTCGCGCCCAAGGAGTTGACCGTGCACTTGGGCGACACGGTGTCGTGGAAGAACGTCGACATCGTGCGCCACAACGCGTTGCGGCCCAACACCTTCGATACGGGCGAGCTGAAGCCGGGTGAGAGTCATAACTGGACCCCGGCCGACACGGGGACCTACGCCTACCGCTGCACCATCCACCAAAGGATGCGTGGCCGAATCACGGTGGTGACAAAGCAGAAAGTAGAAAGTGGAAAGCCGTAAGTCGTTGTAAAACAATGGTTTCCTTCGCCGTTCTTCAGTTCCTTCGTGCCTTCGTGGTAATCCCGCAGATGTGAGTCGTGAGCTGTGAGCTGTAAGTTGAACTGCGCATTTTCTGCAGTTTCCGACTCACTTATCCAGCGTTTTCCAGTTGCGGCACGGAAACTGCTCGGCTAGGTTTGCACAATCTGCAAAATTCGCAGATCACCGCCAACCGCCGCCCCTCCCCATACATGTCTGCCTCCATGACCCCGCGCGCGAACGCTCTCCGCGCGATCTCGCTCCGTTCCGTCGAGGAACCGGACGTCCCCGTGATGGCCGAGGAGCCGTTCCCCACATCGGCGTACTTCGGCATCAACACCTTCGGCGCGCGGCAGATGCGCGACAAGCTGCCCAAGGACGTCCACGCGAAGCTCGTCGAGGCCATCCGCCTCGGGAAGAAGCTCGATCGCGACATCGCGCCCGTTGTCGCGCAGGTCATCAAGGAGTGGGCGGTCTCGCGCGGCGTGACGCACTTCTGTCACTGGTTCCAGCCGCAGACCGGCCTCACCGCCGAGAAGCACGATGCCTTCCTCGCCTTCGACGAGAACAAGCTCCCGGTCGAGTCGTTCACGGCCGAGCAGCTGATCCAGTCCGAGCCCGACGCGTCGTCGTTCCCGTCCGGCGGACTGCGCGCGACCTGGGAAGCGCGCGGCTACACCGCGTGGAACCCGGCCTCGCCCGTCTTCATCATGGAAGCGGCCGCGACCAAGACGCTCTGCATCCCGTCCGTCTTCATCGGCTACAACGGCGAGGCGCTCGACGAGGTGACACCGCTCTTTCGTTCGAGCGACGTGCTCTCGGAGAAGGCGCGCGAGTTGCTCGAGCTGATCGGCGACAAGGGCGTGCTCCGCGTCTACACGACGATGGGCACCGAGCAGGAATATTTCATGATCGACCGCACGCACTTCGCGATGCGCCCCGACCTCGTGATGGGCGGCCGCACGCTCGTCGGCGCGCCGCCGCCGCGCGGCCAGCAGCTCGAGGACCACTACTTCGGCGGCATCCCCGAGCGCGTGCAGGCCTGCATCGCGGAAGTCGAGTTCGAGCTCTACAAGCTCGGCGTGCCGATCGTCACGCGGCACAACGAGGTCGCGCCCTGCCAGTTCGAGATGGCCCCGGTCTTCGAGGAGACCGACATCGCGACCGACCACAACCAGCTCGTGATGTCGTGCCTCAAGGACGTCGCGCTCCGCCACGGCCTCCAGGCGCTGCTGCACGAGAAGCCCTTCGCCGGCATCAACGGCTCCGGCAAGCACTGCAACTGGTCGCTCTCGATCACGAGCGACAACGCGCTCAACGGCATCAACCTGCTCAAGCCGGGCAAGACGCCGCACCAGAATCTCCGCTTCCTGCTCTTCTTGGCCGCCGTGCTCAAGGGCGTCCACAAGCACCAAGGCATCCTTCGCGCCGGCATCGGAACGAGCGGCAACGAGCACCGGCTCGGCGCCAACGAGGCCCCGCCCGCCATCATCTCCGTCTTCATGGGCGCTGCGCTCACGAAGATGATCGAGGACATCATCGCCGGCCGCGCCGGCGCGTCGGCCCAGCAGGCGATGATCCAGCTCGGCGTCGCCAAGCTCCCCGAGATCGAACAGGACAACACCGACCGCAACCGCACCAGCCCGTTCGCCTTCACCGGCGCCAAGTTCGAGTTCCGCGCCGTCGGCTCGTCGCAGTCGATCGCCTTCCCGGTGATGCTGCTGAACGCCGTCGTCGCCGAGGCGCTCGGCGAGATCGTGGACGACATCAAGAGCGAGATGAAGAAGACCAAGTCGGCCGACGACGCAGCGCTCAAGGTCGTGCGCGCGGCGTTCAAGGAGACGAGCGCGATCCGCTTCGAGGGCAACGGCTACAGCGCGGAGTGGGTGGTGGAGGCCAAGAAGCGCGGCCTTCTCAACCTGCGCCGCGCGCCCGAGGCGCTCGCGCAGATGAAGACGCCGCACGCGAAGAAGCTGTTCACCGGCTCGAAGATCCTCACGGTCGCCGAGCTCGAGAGCCGCTTCCACGTCCGGCTCGAGCGCTATGTGAAGGACCTGCTGATCGAGATGGGCACGCTCGCCGAGATGCTCGACACGCAGATCCTGCCGGCTTGCTACGCATATCTCGGCGCATTGGCCGAGGGCGCCGCGAAGGCCAAGCAGGCGGGCATCAAGAGCATCCCGCAGAAGGCCGCCGCCGAGGCAGCGGGCGCGCTCGTGACCGCGCTTCAGGCGAAGGCCAAGGCGCTGCACACGGCGATCAAGAAGGCCGAGTCGATGCACGACGACATCGAGAAGTGCGCAGCATTCCTGACGTCCACGGGCGCCGACGCGATGCTCGCGGCGCGGGAAGTGTCAGACAAGCTCGAACTGACGATCGGCGACGAGTACTGGCCGCTGCCGCGGTATCGGGAGATGCTCTTCCCCGTCTGAAGACGGGGAAGCAGTAGGAAGTAGGAAGTAGGAAGTAGGAAGTAGGAAGTAGAAAGTAGAAAGTAGAAAGGGGACGGCCCGGAGTTCTTGGGCTTTCCCCTTTCCTCTTTCCTCTTTCCCCTTTTCTCTTTCCCCTTTCCCTTGCTCCTCGCTCCTTGCTCCTTTCTGTTCGGCCGCTGTCCTCTCCCACCGCGCAACCCCTTGCGCGCCGCGCAGCGACGTGCGCTCAACAGCCTGTCGGGGAACGGCCCACGCACCTCTTCAACCTGCTGCGTGACAGGCACTTAGCTCGACTCGCGATGTGACGATGGTGTCGGCACAACCGGTGCGATGAATGGAGCCTGACGGCGTGCGATCGGCGCGCTGCGCTCCACCCCACCGGAGGCCTGGTGCTCGCTCATCTCGTCCTGTTCGCCCTGCTCGCCGCACCGGTCGATTCGCTGCGACCCGTTGTCGCGGCGCCGCTCATCGCCGGGCCGCGTATCGACGGCGCCACCCTCGGCGTCCGTCAGCCGCAGGACACCATCCGGCGCCGGCCGCGGCCCAAGGCGATCGAGTACTCCGACTGGTACGAGCGGCGCGCGACGATCCACCGCCTCGCCAGCTGGGCCACCCTCCCGCTCTTCGCCGCCGAGGTCGTGACGGGGCAGGAGCTCTTCAAGAACGGGCCCGAGGCCGCCGACTGGGCCAAGGACTCGCACGGCATCGTCGTCGCGTCGCTCGGCGGGCTCTTCGCGCTCAACACCGTCACCGGCGGCTGGAATCTCTGGGCCGCGCGCAAGGACCCCAACGGGCGCAAATGGCGCACCGCGCACGCCATCCTGATGCTCGTCGCCGACGCCGGATTCGCCTACACCGGCTACCTCGCCGACGACGCCGAGGAATCGGCCGCGAAGCGGCAGCAGCACAAGAACATGGCGATCACCTCGAGTTCGGTCGCCCTCGTCAGCTACCTCATGATGCTTCCCCCGCTCCGGAGGGACTGAGATGTCCACCATCGTCGCGACGTTGATCAGCGCCGTCCAGCCGTTCGCCAACTGGTACCAGGCCGCCGCACCCGTGCAGACCGGCACCTCGTTCCTGCACTTCGCCGGATTGCTCACGAGCGGCGGCTTCGCGATCGCCACCGACCGCATCGTCTGGCGCGCCGGCCACTCCTATGACCTCCTCGCGCGCCGTCGCGCGCTCGGCGAGATCGCGAGCATCCACCGCCCCGTGCTGATCGGACTCTCGATCGTCTTCGTGACCGGTGCGATGCTGACGCTCGCGGATGTCGAGACCTTCGTCAGCTCGCCGGCCTTCTGGACCAAGATGGGACTCGTCGCACTGCTCCTCGCGAACGGCGCCCTGCTCGGCAAGACCGCGCAGAAGCTCTCGCGCGATCCCGACGCCGCGAGCTGGCGCTGGCGCCTGCTGCTCGGCTCCTCCGTCGCGAGCATGGCGCTCTGGCTCGCGGTGACCTTCGCCGGCGTGATGCTCACCAACAATGCCTGACCCGGAGTCCTCGATGTCCGACCACGATTCCTGCGACGGCGGCTGCGGCCGCCGCGACTTCATCCGCGGGGGCGTCTCGCTCCTCGCCCTTGCCACGCTCTTCGCGCCCTCGGCGAAGGCGATGTCGGTGCGCTTCGTGAGCTCACTCGCGCGGCGCGGTACCTCCATCACCTATCCCCTGCCGGCAGCCGATGGCGTGACCATCGACCGTGACCAGGACGTGATCCTGGCACGGGCGGGCGGCGAGGTCTTCGCCTTCTCGCTCACCTGTCCGCACCAGAACACGGCGCTCCGCTGGCAGGCGAAGGCCGGCGAGTTCCAGTGCCCGAAGCACAAGTCGCGCTACCGGCCCGACGGCGTCTTCATCGCCGGCCGCGCCACGAGAGCGATGGACCGCTTCGCCATCCAGCGGGAAGGCGAGAACGTCGTCGTGGACGTCGATCGCCTCTTCCGTGCCGACGACCAGCCGGCGGATTGGTCGGCGGCCGTCGTGAAGGTCTGAGCACGCCGTCCCACAGCGACCGGAGATCCCACCGATGTCGAACGCTGAACACGCGGGCTGCGGCGGACTCTGCGGCCGCAACATGGAACAGATGGACCGCCGCGCCTTCCTCTCCGCGGCGGCCGCCGCTTCCGTGACGCTCGCGCTCGCCGCCTGCGGCGACGGACAGATCGGCGGCATCACCGGTGTGCCGGGCGGACTCGGCACCGGCACCATCACCGTCACACTCGCCAACTTCCCCGCGCTCGCGACCGTCGGTGGCGTCGCGCGCGTGACGACCACCGGTGCGCCGGTCGCGGTGTACCGCAGCGGCGCGGCGACCTACCAGGCGTTCTCGATGTCCTGTCCGCACAAGGGCACGCTGGTGAACATCACCGCGGCGGGCTACACCTGCCCGAACCACACCGCCAAGTTCGCGAAGGACGGCGCCTGGTTGAGCGGCCAGCGCACGAACCCGCTCGTCGCGATGCCATCCACCTACGATCCCGCGACCGGCACGCTCACCATCACGGGCGTCAGCACCACCACCCCGCCGGGCGGCGATGATGACGACGATGATCTCCGCGCGCCCTAGTGTCCGGCGTCGTCGTCCGCTGCGAGCCCGAGCCGGCGAAGCTTGTACCAGAGTGTGCGCACGCTGATCCCGAGGCGCTCCGCGGCGCGGGTCTTGTTGTCCCCCGTCGCGGTGAGCGCTTCGCGGATCGCCGTGCGTTCGGCCGCGGCCACGACGTCGGCGAGTGCCGGCACGTCGCGCACCAACGTCATCCCGCGGCGCGGGGTGGCCATCGGCGGCGCGATCAGCTCGGCGAGCGTGTCGCCGTCGATCAGGTCGCCGTCCACCAGCAGCACGGCGCGCTCGATCACGTTGTGCAGTTCGCGGACATTCCCCGGCCAGTCGTAGTCGCGCAGCGCGGCGAGCGCATCGGGGGCGAGTCGGACGTCGCGGCCGAGCCGTCGGGCGAAGCGCTCGACCGCATCGGCGGCGAGCAGCGGCAGGTCGTCGCGTCGGTCACGCAGCGCGGGCATCCGGATCGGCACGACCGCGAGCCGATAGTACAGATCCGCGCGGAAGGTCTTCTCGCGCACCATCGCCTCGAGGTCGCGGTGCGTCGCGGCGATCACCCGCGCGTCCACGCGGTGCGGCCGCCCGCCGCCGATCCGCTCGATGATCCCCTGCTCCAGCGCCCGCAGCAGCTTGGCCTGCATCTCCAGCGGCAGGTCGCCGATCTCGTCGAGGAAGAGCGAGCCTCCGTCGGCGAGCTCGAACTTGCCTTCGCGGTCGGCGTGCGCGCCCGTGTACGCACCGCGCATCACGCCGAAGAGCTCGGCTTCCAGCAGCGCTCCGGGGATCGCGGCGCAGTTCACCGCCACGAAGAGTCCGTCGTCGCGCCCCGAGGCCGCGTGCACCGCGCGCGCGGCGAGCTCCTTGCCGGTGCCGGTCTCGCCGAGCAGCAGCACCGGCGTGGACGTCGGGGCGACGCGCGCGATCGTGTCGAGCACGGCGTGCATCGCGGGCGTGTTCCCGATCAGGTCGGTGGCCCCGCGCGCGTTCTCGTCGCGGCGGAAGGTGTCGTGCCGCCGTGCGCGGCGCCATTCGAGCGCCCGAGCGACGACGGTCTCGACCTGCGCTGCGTCGAAGGGCTTGACGATGTAATTGCGCGCGCCGAGCTGCATCGCGCGCACCGCGGTCTCGATCGTCCCGAACGCGGTCATCACGATCACGGGCAGGTCGGCTGTCGACACCTGCAGCTCGCCGAGCAGTTCGAGTCCGTTGCCGTCGGGGAGCTGGAGGTCGAGGAGCACGACGTCCACGTCCTCCGCTGCCAGCGTGCGACGTGCGTCGCCGAGCGTGCCGACCGTGAGCGGACGGTAGCCGGCGTCGGTCACGAGCATCTCGAGTACCCGGCGGAGCCGCGGCTCGTCGTCGACGATCAGGATGGAGGCGTGGGTCACGGGGACGGGAAGGTGATCCGGAAGTGGGCGCCGGCGCCAGTCGCGGCTCCGGCGGGGGCACCGGCGACGAGCGCGATGCGCCCGCCGTGCGCCTCGATGATTCGGCGGACGATCGCGAGCCCGAGCCCGGTGCCGGTCGATCGCGTCGTCACGAACGGATCCCAGAGCGTGTCGCGGATCTTCTTCGGGATGCCGGATCCCGTGTCGCGCACCTCGAGCAGCGTCTCGCCGCGTCCGCTATGCGACTCGACCGTGACCGTGCCGCCGGCCCCCGCCGCGCGTGCCCCGTTGTCCACCAGATTCAGGAGCACCTGCCGGATCTGGTCGGAGTCGACCGATGCGCGCGCCGGCTCGAGCGCCAGCACGAGGCGGGCCCCGTGACGCGCGCAGACCGCCTCGAGCATCGGCCCGGTGGCGCGGACGAGCGCGTCGATATCCTCCTCACTGACCTCAGGCGCGCGGGGCCGGGCGAAGGCGAGCAGGTCGTCCACCAGCCGCTCGAGCCGCACGTTCTCCTCGCGCACGATCGTCGCGAGCTCGCGGCGGCGTGCGTCGTCGGCACCGCGCTCGAGCAGGTCGAGCGAGGTGCGCATCACGCCGAGCGGGGTGCGGATCTCGTGGGCGAGACCGGCGGCCATCGTGCCCATCGTGGCGAGCGCCTCCTGCCGCGCGAGCGTGCGCGAGGCGGAGCGCGCGAGCATGAGCGCGGCGGGGACGAGCACGAGCAGCACCGCAGCGGCGGCGAGGAGCGCGGTGCGGCGCGCATCGCGCACGGGGGCCAGCACCTCCTGCCGCGGGGCGACGACCGAGACGGTCAGCGCGAGTCCCGGCACCGGCGAGCGCTCGGCGCGGCCGATCACGAAGTTCTCTTCATCCGCGTCGGTGCCGGTCCCCGCCTCAGGTCCGCGGAAGAGCGCCCCATCCGGCCCGTCGATGCGCAGGCTCGCGACGGTCGCTTCGGCGAGCCCGCTCGCGACGACGCGGTCCCAGGGCGCAAGGATCGCAATCCGGCCGATCATCTGCCCGTCGTGCCGCACCACCGGCAGCTCGATCGCGAACCATCCCGCCCCCCGCGCATCCCGCATCACGCTCGAGCTGCGCAGCGTGTCGAGACCGGGGAGGAGCGTCGCGGCCTGACGGCCGATCAGCGACGAGTCCGAGGCGGAGACGATGCGCCCCGTCGAGTCGAGCGCGACGGCGAGGTCCGAGGCGCCGAGGTCGCGCGCGAGCTCGCGGAGCGTGGCCGAGAGGCGCTTGTCGACGTCGTCCACGGCGAGCTCCTGCGCCACGTCGAGCGCGACCCACGCGCGCACCGCGCGCAGCCGTTCCAGCACGTCGCGCTGGATGTGTTCGGCCACGTCGTCCGCACGGTCTTCGAGCGTGCGCGTCGCCTCGGCGATCGCGCGCGCGCTACCGCGCTGCCACTCGATCGCGAGCACCACCCCCGCGGCCATGATCCCGAACCCGAGCAGCGCCAGGAGGAGCCGGAGCGAGGCAGCGCGTGCCGTCAGCACGGAGGAGTTCTTGGGGGAAAAGCCCGATGGTCGCGCGGGGGGCGACCCGCCATTCTTCGGCGGATGCGGGTGCGCGCGCTCTCATTGCTCTCGTTCCTCCTCGCGACCGTCGCGTGGGGGAACGTCGCGCGCGCGCAGTTGCCGGCGGCGCCAGCCTCCAGCCCGGAACGCATCAAGCTGGGCGGGTACGCGGGCATCACGCTCACGCGACCACTCGACAGCTCGTCGGTGAAGGTCGCGGAAGGGAACGTCGCACTGATCGTGTCGGGGAGTCTCACGCCTCGTATAAGCTATCTGGGCGAGCTCGACGCGGTGAACAGTTCGCGCCAGAACTACGCGGGCCGGCAGGACGATTCACAGTTCGAGCTCGCGCGGCTGTACGCGGAACTGACGTACAACGACCTCCTGCGTCTCCGCGTCGGGCGTTTCCTGACACCGGTCGGACAGTGGAATGAGATCCACGCCGAGCCGCTCACCTGGACCGCGGTGCGCCCGCTCGCGAGCTACCGGTCGTTCGCGAAGTACTCGACCGGATTGATGCTCGCGGGTCAGGGTTCGATCGCCGGACGCGATGCGGGCTACGCGCTCTGGGCCGCGCCTTCGCTCAACCTGACGGAGATCGAGGAGGACGAGCTCGAGTTCACCGGCGCTTTCGGCGGCCGGGTGGCGCTGGAGGCCGTGCGCGGCGTCTGGATCGGCGCGAGCGGCGGGCTCGTGCGCGAGCGGCGGCCCAAGTCCTCGTTCGACGACGATACGATCCCCGAACCTCCGGAGCCGCCGGAGATCCCCGGCGACACGACGGAGGACCCCGAGGACCCCGAGGACCGCGACGAGAGTCACGGCCGCGTGCTCGCCGGACTCGATCTCACCGCGCGCTACGGCGGCTTCGAACTCCGCGCCGAGGCGACCTGGCTGCAGCGTGGCCTCGACCGCCCCGAGGAGCGCACCGCGTTCGTGCAGCTCGCGGCTCCGCTCGGCGGCGGCCTCTTCGCGATCGGGCGCGGCGAGTACTCGCGGCCACTTGGAGGCCAGACCGGACGAATAGGACTCGTCGGTCTGCATTGGCGGGCACCCGGGCGGTTCGTGTTCAAACTGGAGCGCCAGGCGGCCGGTGCATCGGCACAGGCGGTGGCGACCGGATGGTTCCTGTCCGTATCCCGGCTCTTCTGATCGCCGGCGTCCTCGCCGCGTCGCCGCTCGCCGGGCAGGACACGGTGGCGGTCTCGGTGGCCGTCGTGCTCCATGAAGACGTGCGCGACCGGATCGACGTGCCGACCGTGCGGCGCCTCTTCCTCGCGCGCCAGCGTTTCTGGCGCGACGGGACGCCGGCGCGGCCGGTCAATCAAGGAGCGCGCGCTGCGTTGCGCGACATCTTCTCGCGCCGCGCGCTCGGCGCACCGGCGCAGGAGTTCACCGAGTACTGGAACGACCTCTGGTTCCACGGGACGTCGCCGCCGCCGGTGCTGGGGAGCGATCAGGCGGTGCTGCTCTTCGTGGCGCGCACACCGGGTGCGGTGGGATACGTCGATGCCGCGTCGGTGCGTGATCCGCCGGCGGGGGTGCGGGTGGGGCTCGTGCTAGGCGCTCGCTGACGGGCCCGCGACACCGGACGGCCCTGAGACTAGCGGAATCCGATGCGTGCGCCATCTTCGGGGACGCCTGGACCGCCTGATCGCCGTGGTCCAGGGCTGTTCCGATACCATTCTCGCGGAGGATCCCCGATGAGCTGGACAACCGCACGACTCGCCTCGCTGCTCCGTGTCACCGCCGCCTTGGCGCTTCTTGCTCCCGCGATGCTGCACGCGCAGGCGCAGGCGACCACGGGCATCATCCGCGGGACCGTACGTGACGAGGCGGGCGCGCCCGTGCAGGGGGCCACCGTCACGCTCCTGAACACACAGACCAATGGGACTCGGGTGGTCCGCACCGTCGGCTCCGGGCAGTACGTCGGCACCCTGTTGCAACTCGGGCGCTACGACGTGACCGTGCGCGCCTTGGGCTACGAAGGACTGACGCAGCGCGACATCGTCGTCCGGCTCGGACAGGTGATCGACGTGTCGTTCACGCTCAAGCGGGCGGCGGCCGAGCTCACGGCCGTGCGCGTGAGCGACCGCGCCAACACACCGGTCGACGGTGCCAAGACCGAGGCGGCGACGACGCTCTCGGAGACGGTGGTCGCCGGCATCCCCAACAACGGGCGCAACTTCCTCGCGCTTACCCTCCTCACGCCCGGCGTCGCCATCACGCAGGGCCCCGACGGCGACATGCTCTCGGTCGCCGGCCAGCGCGGCATCTTCAACAACGTCAGCGTCGACGGCGCCGACTTCAACAATCCGTTCTTCGGCGAGCAGCGCGGCGGCCAGCGGCCCGCCTTCACCTTCAATCTCGACGCCGTGCAGGAGATCCTGGTGACGAGCCAGGGCGCCACCGCCGAGTTCGGTCGGTCGGCGGGCGGATTCGTGAACGTGATCACCAAGAGCGGGACGAATAAGCTCGGCGGCACGCTCCACTACTTCGGCAAGGACGGCGCGCTCTCCGCCGACCTCAAGGGGAACGGCACGCGGCTCACCCCGGACTTCAACCAGAACCAGTTCGGCTTCACGCTCGGCGGGCCGATCATCAAGGACAAGGTCTTCTTCTTCACGGCGTACGACCAGCAGACGTACAACGAGACGAAGCAGACGTCTCGCCCGTCGAACGTGCGGTTCGATTCGCTCCAGACCTTCCTGCAGACCGCGTTCGGCGGCGCGCTCGCCAATGACTTCGGCCCGATCTCCCGCACGAACGACGCGCGGGTGTTCCTGGCCAAGATCGACTGGCGCCTGAACGACCGCCATAACTTCTCGGCGAAGTACAACTACACCAACAGCGAACAGACCAACGGCACGTTCGACGTCGATACCTGGGGACGCAGCGCCAACGCCATCGAGAAGGGCTCGAGCAACGCCTTCAGCGGATCGCTCACGAGCCAGCTCAGCAACACCGTCGCCAACGAGTTCCGGTTCCAGGTGGCCCGTGAGGACCGGCCGCGCGACTACGACGCGCCGACACTCCCAAGCGGACGCGACTTCCCGGATATCGCGATGGACTTCGGCAGCCCGATGCGCATCGGCCGACCGTTCTTCATCCCGGTCGAGTACTACGACACCCGCCTCCAGCTGCTCAACAACATCAGCATGGTGAAGGGGAACCATCTCTATAAGGCCGGCGCCGAGTTGAACCTCGTCGATTCCAAGCAGACCTTCATCGGCTTCGCCAACGGCCGGTTCATCTTCAGCAGCGTGACCGGGTTCATCAACTACACGACGAACGGGAACGGCTACGTCGAGTGCTCGGGCGGGGGCACGAGTCTCACCGGCGCCTGCCCGGTCGGGCAGACCATCACCGGCCCCGTGCTGCTCTACCTGCAGCAGGCCGGCGTCGGAGGCCGCACCGTCGAGGAGTCGGGCACGCAATCGCTCAAGCAGACCGACGTCGCGTTCTTCGTGCAGGACACGTGGACGCCGAACCCGTCGCTGACGATCAACTACGGCGTGCGGTGGGAGGGCCAGCGTCAACCGGACCCGATCACCGATCCCAACGACGTCTTCTTCGCGCCCTTCATCGGGACGTCGGTCACCAACGCCAACGGCACCTTCGCCTTCCCGTCGAACGGCAAGATCCCCTCCGACATGGGGATGTTCCAGCCGCGCCTCGGTCTGGCGTGGGACCGCAGCGGGAACGGCACCGAGGTGCTGCGCGTCAGCGCCGGCATCTACCAGCCGCGCATCGCGGCGCTCAACTTCGCCTCGGTGCGCAACAACAATGGGTCGGTCGGGCAGACGATCTTCCGCAACTCGGAACTCACGGGCGTGCTCGGTGCCCCTCCGAACATCGACCAGTTGCTCCCGGCGCCGGCGCCGAACGCGGTGCCCTTCCAGCCGGGCATCTTCGTCGTCGACCAGGACTTCCGGAATCCGCGCACGATGAGCGCGACGATCGCGTACGAGCGCACGCTCGGCGACCGCGGGCTCACCGGCGCGATCTCCGTGACGATGGCGAACACCGATCGACTGACCCGGTTCGTGGATCGCAACGCGGCCGTCTTCGGCGCGCCCTGGGCCACCGGCCTGCCGGGCGGCAACGGCATCGGGTCGCTCACCACCGTCGAGAGCAGCGCGAGCAGCCAGTACCGCGGAGTCACGGTGAGTTTCGCGAATCGCACCGCGACCAACCACGCGTTCGAGTTCAACTACACGCTCTCGACCGACTACTCCGACGACGACAACGAGCGTGATCCGTTCACCTTCCGCTACGCCCGCGCGGACCAGCTCGGCCGGGAATGGGGCTACAGCGACCGCGACCAGCGGCACCGGGTCAACCTGTACCTGCTTTCGCGGTTGCCCTACCGTCTGATGCTCAACAACCGGGTCAGCTATGCGTCGGCGCAGCCGGCGAGCGAGTCCTGCGTGGCGAACCAGCCGTCGGGGCTACGGGCAGGGACCGGCACCGACCGCATCTGCACCAATGGCACGATCCTGGACCGCAACACGCTCCGCCGGAACAACGAGTACGCGAGCTGGGACCTGAAGCTGCTCCGGCCCTTCACGGTCGGCACCGGCAAGAGCCTCCAGGCGAGCATCGAAGTGTTCAACGTGCTCGGCCGGAACAACTTCCGCGATCCGGCGTTCGGCTCGCTGCTGTTCAACTTCGACGGGACGATCCGCAACGGGCTGGGCGATCCGAGGCAGATCCAGGCGGGCGTGAGGTACGCCTTCTAGAATCGAGGACCGAGGATCGAAGACCGAGGATCGAAGACCGAAGATTGAGGATCGAGGATGAAGGATGAGGAGGGCGGCCCGGGTGCTTCGGACCGCCCTCCTCATCCTTCATCGTACATCCTGAGCAGTTTCTTAGGCGCGACGAGCCGCCACGACTCTTCCACGAGGAGCTCGATCTCCTTCCACGGCGGATTCTTGTCGAGCCAGACGCCGATCCAGCCGCTCGGGCCCACGTAGGGCGGCACGAAGAACCGGTTCGGCCGGTCCTTCACCATCAGCGCCTGATTCCCCGGCGCGGCCTTGAGCCAGACGCCGTGTCGGCCGGCGCCGTGATGATCGCCGGGATGCGCGTACATCGCGAAGATCTTGCCGCAGCGGAACGTCGGCGCGCCCCAGGCTTCGACCTCCGTAGCCGCTGGAAGTGCGAGACAGATCTTGCGGAGACGCGGGAGCGGGGATGCGTTCACGCCTCAAATGACGCACGCGCGCGGCGCACTTGCAAGCGCGAGTGTCGCTGAATGAATTGCTGAATGCGGAGTCGCGATGCATGCATCGCGTCGATCTGCGCAGGATCGCCAGTCGAAGGAGCGTACCATGGGACTGTTCAGCAAGATCCTCTCGAAGCTCGGTATTGGCGACGGCGATGACAAGCCGGCCAAGCGGATGGATGGTGTGCAATCCTCGAGCGCGTCGGTGTCGGTACCGGCGGGTGCCGCAGCGATGACGACCGTCGACGTCGTGGCGTTGCTGGAGAGGAAGGCCGCGGCGAATCCGCAGAAGCTCAACTGGCGCACGTCGATCGTCGATCTGCTCAAGCTGCTCGACATCGACAACAGCTTCGCCGCGCGCAAGGAGCTCGCGATCGAGCTCGGCTGCCCGCCGGAACTGATGAAGGAGTCGGCCGACATGAACATCTGGCTGCACAAGACCGTCCTCAAGAAGGTCGCCGAGAATGGCGGCAACGTACCGCAGAGCCTTCTGGACTGAGGAGCCTGTCACATGGATGTCCGTGAGATGCTCACCCAGATGGGCGGCCTCAAGTCAATGGCCCGCGAGCTCGGCGTGAGCGAACAGGAGGCGACCACGGGTGCTGCCGCACTGGCTCCCGCGATCCTCGACGGATTCGAGAAGAAGGCGGTGCCCACTGGCCTCGGCGGCCTGTCGGAGTTGCTCAGCAAGCTCGGCGGCGGCGACCTGCTCGATAACGTCGTGTCGGCCGAGCCCACCGATGTGAGCCGCGGCAACGGCGTGTTGGCTTCGATCTTCGGGTCCAAGGACGGCAGTCGCGCCGTCGCGGCCGACGCAGCTACCAAGTCCGGGCTTGACACGACGATGCTCAAGAAGATGCTGCCGATCGTCGCGATGATGGTCGCGGGCTACCTGGCCAAGCAGAAGGGCGCGTCACGTGATCGACGCGGACCTTCGAGTGGCGGCCTCGGCGGGATCCTCGGGAAGCTGCTCGCGTCGAGGTAAGCGTCAGCGCAGTTCGACGAAGACGTCGAAGCTCCAGCGGCGGCTGGCATCCAGCGCTCGCGACACATCGAACCGCAGCAGTCCATCGAGCGCCGCCGCACCGACACCGGCGGCGAGCAGGCGATCGGTAGAGTTCCAGGCGCGCCGATCGCCTGCCCAGCCGATGTCCGCGAAGATGATCGGCCGGATGAGCGGGATGCCCTTGGTCAGTTCGGCCCGGGCCATCCAGAACGCGTCGCCCGCCGCGGCGCCCACGCGGTGCGCATGCACGGTCTGCGCGCCGCCCAGGTACCAGCCCCGCTGCGGCGGCAGCTCGCCCAGCGAACTCCCCGCGCCACCGCTCAACGAGCCGAGCAGGCCGCGCCCGAGTCCGTGCGCGAGACGCATCTCGAGCGATGCCCGGACGTAGTTCAGTTCCCCTCCCGCCGCCTCAGCTTTCAATACGCCCGAGAACTGCGTGCCCATCGGATCGACACCGCCTGCGACGGCGATGGTCGCCGCGCCGCCGGCGTACGTACCTACCCGCGCCGCGACGTTCGGTGCGAAGTCCGTGCCCGCGACGCGCCCCGCGAACGAGAATCCGGTCTCCACCGCAGCAGAATCGTGCCGCTCGGCGAAGAGCCGCCACGCGATCACGGGGCCACCCGAGATCCGGTGGTGCGTGCCGCCGAGCTCCACGCCGAGCGCGCGATGGTACATCCAGTCGTCGCGCCCGAGGAGAAGCGCACCGAGCGACGCGGAGAGTCCGAGCGGCGTGCCCCAGTCGTTGGCGACATCCAGCCGGCGGAATGCTCCCGCGCGAAGTTCGCTGTGGCCGCTGCTCCGGCGGATGCGCAGTTCACCATTGGGCTCGAGGTCGCCCACGCCGATGCGCGCGACCGCGTCGAGCGTGTAGCCCTTGCCGAGCAGCCGCTCGACGCCGAGTCCGGCCGAGAGCGCCTCGATGCGATTGTAGCGCAGGAGGCCGTTCTCGAGCCCGTAGTGGAGGATCGGCTTCTGCGGCTCCCACGCGGCCTGGCTCGAGATCGCGAGCGACTGCACCGTCTCCTCGCGCAGCCGCGTCAGGTCGTGTTGGGTGAAGAGCTCGTCGCTGGGTGAATAGATCGTCCCCGGCAGCGCCTTCGAGTTGAGCAGCGTCGCGCGCTCACAGGGGAAGAACACACGCACCCGGACACCATCGACCTCCCGCGTGCGCAGGCCTCGCACGTGCGGGAGCGAATCGCGCGAGAAGGCGAGCGAGGAGGTGTCTCCGGTCTCGCGGCAGGGCCGATCCTCGCCACGACCGCGTCCTTCACGCCATTCCTGATAGCGCGAGTAGTCGCCGTATCCATCGTCGGCCCGGAGCGAGTCGGGCGCCGGGGCCTGCACCTCGCCCGGCGCGAGCGCGCCGACGTGCTCGTACTCGAACGTCTGCTCGATCGAGATCGTCACACGCCCGCCCTTCGCCGTCCCCTCGGCGTGCGCGATCCGCACGCGCGGGAGCCAGAAGCCTTCGGCGTAGAATCCGGACTCGACGATGATCTCCTCGACATTCCCGCGGAAGGGACCGAAGCGCTGGATCGTCTGACGGTCGTCGCGGTCGAAGTTCGGCTCCATATAGGGCCACATATCCACCGCGACCGAGGGACGGTACGCCGCGCGCACGAGCGAACCATCGGAGATGTCGAGCCAGAGCGACGCGACGATGAGTCGCTGGTCGGGACGCACCGGTCGCACCAGCAGTTCGCGCAGGCGGATCTGCCGGTTCCCCGGCATCGTGATCGTGAGCGGGCCGCCGAGCGAGAAGTGGTAGATGCTGTCGGACCCGGCCTCGAGCGGGTGCCGGATCCAGCCCCCTTCGGCGCCCGGGAGCGCGTCGAGCATCTCGGTCATCGGCCAGAGCCGGTCGCGCCCGGGATAGTAGGGGAGCGTGAGCACGATCCCGTCGTCGGCGACATCGGGCTCCACCTCCCCGACGATCGGCGCGACCGCGCGCGACGCGATGAGTTCGGCCCACGCGCCATTCTTGTGATGCCACCCCATCCGAGCGACGGTCTCGAAGCGCGCACCGAGCCGCATCCGGCCGATGGGCCCGAACCCGCCGGCGGCGGCGAGACCGATGCTCGCGCTCCAGCGCTGACGCGCGATCGCGAGATAGTCGGAGAGCCTGGCGTCCTGCTGGTAGCGCGCCGTGCGTGCGCGAGCGACGAGCTCACGGGCCGTGAGCGCGGTGTCCGGTGCCGCGAGGGCGATCTGGCAGGCGCAGAGCGCGCCGAGAAGGAAGGACACGTCCACGCTCGTCGAGGGAGAATGGGAGTGCCGACCGTACGATGCGGGCGGGAGTGCAGTTTCCCACTATCGTCCTGATAGGCCGGTGGAACGTTCTGTTATAGGCTCGCAGCTTCTGATTTTGCGCTAAGTCGTTGTGGTAACAGGTCTTGGGTCAGAGAGGCAAGATGGAGCCGCTCTTGCCCTATGGTGAGTCGTGATCACGCGATCCCGCTCGACCTTCAAACCCATAGACCCCACGACAATGCGCAAGACAAACCGCCTCATCGCCCCCGCCTCGCTGTTCGCTATCCTGGCCCTCGCCGCCTGCGCCGACGGCCCGCTCTCCCCCTCCGCGGCCGACGCCCTCGCCGCATCGCGCGGGAGTTCGAACCCGACGACGAGCCCCAGCACCGACCGCATCCGCATCTTCGCCTACCTGACCGCGCCGGCTGACGCTCGTTTCCCGAGCGCCAAGGGCAAGGCGCACTGGGATTCGCGCTACAACAACACCAAGCGCGAGATCGAAGTGGAAGTCGAGCACCTGCCAAGCGGTCTCGCGGTCGAGTTCTTCGTCGGCGGCCAGAGCGTCGGCACCGCGACGACCAACTCGCTGGGCTACGCCGAGCTCGAGTTCGCGACCGAACGCGGACAGTCCGTCCCGACCTCCGTCAACGGCCTTCTGGTCGAGGTCAAGGATGCGGCGGGCGTCGTGATCGCCTCCGGCAGCTTCCCCGGCGCGTAACGCCGAAGCGCGACCTTCACCGACTGGAGCACCCTGACTGCACCCGATCATCTGGCACGGTACACTTAGGGTGCTCCACCGGTTCACCATCTTTCCCGGACGTTTCGACATGTTCGCCCGCTCAGCGCGTCGAGCCACCCTGCTCGCCTTTACCCTGCTCTCCGCGATCGTCGGCGCCTGCACCAATGGGGACCCGACCGAACCGCCCACGCTGACGCCGACGGTGGGCGACACGAGTCTCACCGTGAACACGCTCGCGCCGGCGGTGGGTGCGCCGGCCATCGCCAATCCCGTGGTGACCTTCTGGGCGAAGAAGGGCGAGTCGCGCGAGGCCTTCATGTACTACCAGTCGCGTCCGGGCCGCGCGGACTCGACCGTCTTCGTGCGCTTCCGCGTGTCGCAGCGGGCGCTCCTCACGCGGCCCAATGGCCAGGCCTTCGCCGACGGCGACTCGGTGCTGATCACCATCACGCTCGTCGACCCGGCACAGCTGATCGTGCGCTTCGAGCCCTCGGGCCTGGCCTTCGATCCCGCGGATCCGGCCGACCTCAAGTTCAGCTTCCTCGAGACCGACGACGACCTCGACGACGATGGCACCGTCGACGGCGACGATGCGCTGCTCCAGAACCTGCTCACGGTATGGCGCCGTGAGACCGTGTCGGCACCCTGGATGCGGCAGACGAGCCGGCTGACGATCGCGACGCACGAGATCGAGACCGACGTCCTCGGCTTCACCGATTACGTCGTCGCCTGGTAAGGCCGTGACGGTGACGCCCGGCGCGCTCGTCGTCGTCGCGCTCAGCGACTCGTTCTCCGAGACCTTCCCCGCCCTCGCGGCGGAGGTCGGCCTCTCCCTGGTGCGCGCGCGGCAACTGCCGGGCGATCTGGACCCCACACGCACCGTGGTGCTGGTGGCCGCGGGCGGTGAGGAGGCGCAGCTCGCGCGCGCCTCGCGCGAGCTGCGTGCGGCGAGCGACGTGGCCTTCGCGGTGATCGCCGCCGAGGCGGGGCATCGACTCGCGACGACCGTCGTGCGCGCGGGCGCCGACCAGTGCTTCGTGCTGCCCGAGGACCTGGACCTCCTGCGCTCCTGGCTCCGCGAGGCGGCGGAGCGCATCGGATCGCGCGAGGACCGCCGGCACTTCGCCGCGGGCGAGGCGGGCAAGTACACCTTCGAGGGGATCCTCGGCGCGAGCGGTTCGCTCGCGGCCGCGCTCGAGCGCGTCGCGCGCGTGATCCCGCACAGCAACGTCACGGTGCTCATCACCGGCGAGACGGGCACCGGCAAGGAACTCATCGCCCGTGCGATCCATTACAACGGACCGCGGCGCGAGTCGCCGTTCGTGGACATCAACTGTGCGGCGCTCCCCGAGCACCTGCTCGAGAGCGACCTCTTCGGCCACGAGAAGGGCGCCTTCACCGACGCGACGGCGACCAAGCCGGGTCTCTTCGAGGTGGCGCAGGGGGGCTCGATCTTCCTCGACGAGATCGGGCATCTCGCGCTGCCGCTGCAGGGCTAGCTGCTGCGCGCGCTGCAGGAGCTGAGCATCCGGCGCGTGTGTGGCGTACGGGCGATCGCGATCGACGTGCGCGTGATCGCCGCCACGCACGTGAACCTCGTGGAGGCGATCCGCGCCGGGACCTTCCGCGAGGACCTCTACTACCGGCTCAACGTGCTGCCGGTGCAGCTGCCGCCGCTGCGTGAGCGTCGCGAGGACATCGTGCCGCTCGCCCAACACTTCCTCGCGCGCTTCGGCGTCGAGTACGGCGTGCCGCGCCCGACCCTGAGCCGTGGCGCCGAGCGCGCGCTGCGCGACCGTGCGTGGCCGGGCAACATCCGCGAGCTGCGCAACGTCATCGAGCGCACCATCCTGCTCGTGGGCAAGCCCGTGCTCGACGCGCCGGACTTCGAGTTCGTCGCGCTCGACGCCGACGGACTCCCGGCGGGTGCCGGCGCGCCGGTGCTGCTCGCCGACATCATCCGGACCGCGGCGCGGCGCGCGCTCGATGCCTGCGGCGGCAACAAGAGCGAGGCTGCGCGCCGGCTGGGGATCTCCCGGCCGCGGCTCCTGCGCTTGCTCGACGGCCGCGATGGCGTCGGGGACGACACCGACGACGCCGTGCCGGGCGCGCGGGACGAGGAGGCGACGCGATGAGCGACGCACACGGTCTTCCCGAGCTCCGTGTCGAGGCCAAGCGCCTCGCGTCCGCGAGCGCGTGGACGGACGCCAGCGCGCTGCTGCTGTCGCACGCGCCGCGCATCCGCGCGCACCCCGAGATGGCGGCCCTGCTCGCCGAATCGCTCGTGCGCACCGGCCGCGCTCGCGAGGCGCGTGACTGGCTCGCGGGCGTGCTGCCGGCAATCGAGGCCAGCGACGATCGCGCCAGCCTCCGGCGCGCGACCGTGCTCGCCGGCGCTGCGCACTTCACGCTCGGCGAGCTCGACGCGGCGCGCCGCGGGTTTCAGGAGGCGCTCGAACTCGCGCGCACCGACGGCGACGACGCGCTCGTCGCGCGTGCGATGAGCAACCTCGGCGCGATCGCGAACATCGAGGGCGACCACACCGGCGCGCTCGCGCTCTATAACCTGGCGATCTCCTCGCACCAGCGACTCGGCAACACGCGCGGGCTCGCCGAGACGTTCCACAACATGGCCATCACCATCCGCGACTTGGGCCGGCTCAGCCAGGCCGATGAGCTCGAGCAGCGGAGCGCGGAGTTCGCGCGCGATGCGAAGGAGCCGCTCCTGGCGTCGATCGCGAGCATGGGCCGGGCCGAGCTCGCGCTGATGCGTGGCGATGCCTCGTTCGCGGAGGCGAAGGCGCGCCGTGCGGCGCGCGAGTTCGCGGAGGCGGGGGACTTCGTGCGGGAGGCCGAGGCGACGCGGCTTGCGGGCGTGGCCTGCACGCTCAACGGGAAGCTGACCGAGGCGCGGGTCCTGCTCGACTTCGCGGTGGAGCGGACGCATCGGCACGGCGCGGTGCTGCATCAGGCGGAGGCTTTGCGCTCGCGGGCGGAGTATTATCTCGCCGCGGGTGAGGCGGCGCGGGCGCTGGAGGATGCGCGCGCGGCGCTCGGGCTGTTCGGGCAGCTGCGGGCGAATGAGGAGAGCGCGGCGCTGCTCAGGTGGATCGAGGCGCTGCCGTTGGGGAGTGACGAGGGCTGAGCGGCTGCTACGGGGTCAGCGCGGCTTCGACTGCAGCCGCAGCAGCGATCAGGTCGTCAACGAATCGCTCATCCAGATGGCTCTCTCCCTCATACTCGGCGTCATTCCGCGTTCCGTGCGCTTTCAACAAGAGCCGCCAGTTGCCGTGAGCGAGATCGAGGATGTGGGGCAGCGACTGGAAGACCGTGATTCGGTTCTTTGATCGGTATCCCGCGCGCCGAAGGGCTGCGAGCGACAGCGCGTGCGCGGCGTTGTACGCGAGATCGAATCGACTTGCGAGGGTGAGCTCCGTACGCCGCGCGTCCTTGAGGCGGGCTCGTCCGCTGTCGACGAGGCCATCGAACTCACCCTGTCGAAACCGCTCAGCCTCCAGCGATCCGATGCGAACTAGGTTCTCCAGCTCCTCCCGCCCCATCCAGCACCTCCAGGATCACGATCTTCTCACCGCTGTTCACGCGCGTGGCGAACGATTCGTCCTGGGCAAGTCGCGCCCGCCATTGTTCCATCGTGAGGAGTATCGGATTCACCGTGCGCGCGATCTTCTCTTCGGCCGCACGCAGTCTGTCGTAGAGTGGTGCGTGGCGCAGCGAATCGCTGACGACCATCAAATCGACGTCGCTCGAGGCGCGCTCGGAGCCCTTGGCGACGGAGCCGAACACGAACGCCTCGTGGATCTGCGCGCGAAGTGGAGCGAGCGCGGCGCGCAGCGGTTCCGCGAGTGCGACCGTGCGGAGCACCAGCGTGTGCAGTTCGCTGAAGACCGGGCTCGCGGCGTTGGCTTGATAGTGACGCTGGTTGCCGATCGCGGTGACGGTCACGAGCTCGCTGTCGACGAGGTCGCGGAGGCACCGTTGCGTGGCACCCGTCCCTCCGGCGACGAGTCGGATGAGTTCGGCGCTCTGGTAGCGGCGTGCCGGCTGCCCGAAGAGGAACGCGAGTACGCGCTGTTTGACCTCGGGGAACAGCGCGTCGGCGATTCCGACGCGGTGTGGCTTTCTTCTCGCTCGCTTTGTACCCATACTGGGTAAGATTATACCCATTTCGGGTGTCATGCTAGTCCGGAGACACAGCGGCGCCTGATCCTCACTCGATGGCTCCCTCCGCGTTGCTGGATCTCGCCGCGAGCGACAACTTCGCGTGCCCCCCCACACCCCGCGAGCCGATGACCGCGCCTTCAATGTCCCGCCGAGCCGCCTTACTTCTCCTTGCTCTGTGCGCCACTCTCCCGGTCGGCCAAGCCGCGGCCCAGTCCCCGAACAGCCCCGACTCCCGCCTCACCCTCCCCGGCCTCGAACAACCCGTCGAGATCCTCCGCGACCGATGGGGCATCAACCACATTTACGCCCAGACCGAACATGACCTCTTCTTCGCTCAGGGCTGGGCGGCCGCGCGCGACCGACTCTTTCAGTTGGAGATCTGGAGGAGGCAAGCGACCGGCACCGTAGCGGAGCTGCTCGGCCCGCGCGAACTCGAACGCGACCGCGGCGCACGACTCTTCAAGTTCCGCGGCGACCTGAAGCGCGAGCTCGACCACTACCACCCGCGCGGCTCGGCCATCATCACCGCCTTCACCGACGGCATCAACGCGTACATCGACGAGGCCAATCGCTCGCCAAGCACACTGCCGCTCGAGTTCCGGCTGTTGGGCACGCGGCCGCAGCGCTGGACGCCCGAAGTCGTGATCTCGCGTCATCAGGGACTGCTCGGCAACCTGCCACAGGAACTGACCGTCGGCCGAGCAGTGGCGGCACTCGGCGCCGAGCGCGTGAAGTACCTGGATGCCTTCGGCCCCGGCGATCCCGACCTGACGCTCGCCTCCGGCATCGACTCGGCGCTCCTCGCGAGCGACATCCTCGCCGTCTACAACGCCTTCCGCGCGCCGCTGGAGTTCAAGCCGGAGGACGTGATCGCCTCCGCGCGCGCACGCACGTCGAGCACGTCAGGCGCCCGCGATGATGCGGAGAACGACGCCGCCGAAGCTGTCTGGACCCACGACCAGCTCGACATCGGAAGCAACAACTGGGTCGTAAGCGCGCGGTTGAGCGAGAGCGGCTACCCCATCATGGCCAACGACCCGCACCGCGCGCACTCAGCACCTTCGCTGCGCTACTGGGTCCACCTGAACGCCCCTGGCTGGAACGTGATCGGCGGCGGCGAGCCCGTGCTCCCCGGCGTCTCGATCGGCCACAACGATCACGGCGCGTGGGGACTCACGATCTTCTCGACCGACGGCGAGGATCTGCTCGTCTACGAGACCGATCCCGCGGACCCCGATCGCTACCGGTACAAGGGCGAGTGGGAGCGGATGCGGGTCGTCCGCGACACGATCGCCGTGAAGGGGCGCGCGAGCGAGATCGTGGAGCATCGCTACACGCGGCACGGGCCGGTGGTCTCGCGCGACCGCGCGCGGCACCGGGCGTTCGCAGTGCGCGCGGCGTGGATGGAGATCGGCGGTGCGCCCTACTTGGCGAGCCTGCGGATCGACCAGGCGCGCACGTGGGAGGAGTTCCGCGAGTCCAGTCGCTACCTGCACATCCCGGGCGAGAACATGATCTGGGCCGACCGCACGGGGACGATCGGCTGGCAGGCCGTCGGCATCGCGCCGCGGCGGCGGAACTTCAGCGGTCTCGTGCCGGTGCCGGGCGACGGGCACTACGAGTGGGACGGGTACCTCGAGATCCTCGAGAAACCGCACACGGTGAATCCGGCCGAGGGGTTCTTCGTGAGCGCGAACAATGATCTGATCCCGCGCGACTATCCGCATATGGATGCGATCGGGTTCTCGTGGGCCGATCCGTACCGGTGGGCGCGGGCGAGCGAGGTGCTCGCGAGCGGCACGCGGCACTCGGTCGCGGATATGATGCGACTGCAGACAGATGAGCTGGCGCTCCCCTCTCGGCAGTTGGTGCCGCTGCTGCGCGACGTGCCCTTGGCCGATGCTCGGGTGGATTCACTGCGGGTGCGGCTGCTGGCGTGGGACCGCGTGCTCAACCGCGAGTCGGTGGAGGCCGGGGTCTACGTGGCCTGGGAGGCGCAGCTCCGGCGACTCGTGTATGAGCGGATGGTGCGCGAGGCCGAGCGCAGGCTGGTGCGGTCGGTGCCGCTCAAGAACGTGGTCGGGTGGCTCGTGATGCCGCCGGGAGAGTTTGGAAATTCGCCGACGGCGGCGCGAGATTCGCTGCTGGTGCGTGCGCTCGTGAATGCTGAATCAGAGCTGCGTCGGCGATTCGGCGCCGATGTCGCGGGGTGGCGGTACGGACAGGCCGGCTACAAGCACGCGCTGATCCGGCATCCGCTCAGTGCCGCGGTGGACTCGGCGACGCGCGCACGGATCGACGTGGGGCCGCTGCCTCGCGGCGGTTACGCGGTGACGGTGAATGCGACCGGGAACGGAGACAATCAGACGGCCGGGGCTTCGTTTCGGATCATCGTCGATCTGGAGGACTGGGATCGGGCGATGGGAACGAATGCACCCGGACAGGGTGGAGACCCTGAGGGCGCGCACTACCGCGATCTGTTCGAGCAGTGGGCCCGGGACCGATACTTTCCAGTGGTCTTCACGCGCTCGCGCGTGGACGCGTCGACCGAGTCCCGGACCCTCCTCTCCGCGCCGTCCAGTAGAGCAAGAGAACGCGAGCGGTAGGTCGTAACTTCAAGCGTCACCACCCACCAGCGCGAGAGCATCGAAGTGCAGATCCTAGCAGGAATCGCAGTGGGCTTCGCGGCGATCGGGCTGCTCTTCCTGGCCCTCGCGGCCGGCGCCTGGAAGAAGGGTCGCTGGGTCGGCGCCATCGGCCGCACCGGCGGCAGCGCGCTCTTCCTCTCGTTGGGCGCGCTCTTCGCGACGCTCGGCGCGTCGATCCAGGGCTACCGCGGTCTCAC
>JANNLH010000210.1:0-5281 GCA_031396725.1 Gemmatimonadaceae bacterium
TCGGGCATCGTCGCGCAGTCCTGTCCGCACGGCGAGACGGCCAACTCCAGCGGCGGGTGCCTGCGGATCACCGGCAGCCTGGTGATGCGGACCTTCACGCAACTGCAGACCGGCGGCACCGCGGGCCTGCGCTACGCCGGCGCCCGCGATCCCTGCGAGAACGGGAGACGCCGCCCGCCGTTCTTCCCGCTCACGAACCGATACGGCTTCGTCCGCACCCTCGAGATCGCACCCTCGCAGGCCAACACGCCGGCGAAGATCCGCGCGCTGCTGCTGCGATTGAAGGGTCTCGCGCTCTGAGCCTGGGCGCGCACGGCGCTGCGTGACTGCAGCCACCGATCGTTGCGTCATCTCCGCACAACACGAAGTGACGGCGTGCATTGCCGCCGGGGCACGTGGACCCGTAGCGTGACCTCCATCGCAGCACCGGAGGTCAGCCATGGACGCGCCACACCGGCTCCGCCCGCAGGGCATCGCGGAACCGAACGGTTTCACCCTCGTTGAGATCGCGACAGTCATCGTGATCATCGGCCTGCTGGTCGGCTTCGCGATCCCCCGCCTCCCGATCGGCGGGATGCGTTCGGACGCGGCGGTCCGCGTCCTCCGTGGAGAGCTCCAGGCCGCGCAGCGCGCCGCGATCACCCGGCAGTCGAACGTGGTCGTCGGCGTCGACATCGCGCTCAACCGGCTCCGGATCCTCGAGGACACGAACAACGACGAGGTCGCGAACAACGGCGAACGCGTCCGCATGCGGCCGCTGGAGGAGACGGTCCGGTTCCGCGTGCCCGCGATGGGTGGCGTGGAAGGCGGCGCGCCGAGCCAGCCCTACCGGGGCAGCAACCTGCGGCAGCGGGACGGCCTGCCGTCGGTCGTCTTCCGCCGCGACGGGTCGGCGAGTTCCGACCTCGAGCTCTACGTCTCATCCTCCGCCACCGAGGTGAACTCGTGGCGCGGGGTGGTGGTCGCTCCGTCCACCGGGCGCGTCGATGCCTGGCGCCGGTCGACCGCGGACTGGCGGAGGATGCGACCATGACTCCGCGCCGCCAGAAGCCCCGTGCGGGCTTCACGCTCGTCGAGGTCATCGTGGCGCTGTCGATCCTGGCCGGTGTCCTCATCGGACTCTCCGACTTCACGCGCCGCTTCACGACCGCGACGCGCGTAGCCGCGTCAACGACCGTCGCGAGCGACGCCGGCTCGGCGCGGCTCGAGACGATCAAGGGGTGGCGCGTGTACGGGTCGATCGTCGCCACGTACCACAGCACCAGCGACACCTTCACCGGCGGCCCGTGGGACGGACTCACGCGGCAGACCTTCGCGGTGCGCACCGGTCCGACCGCGACCGATGACTTCGTGACCGTGACCGTCCTTGTCTCCGGGCGCGGACTCACCGCGCCGGTCCGCAAGTCCACCATCATCGCGGCGTTCTGATGCGACCCACGATCCGCACACGGCGGCCCGCGGGCCGCCCCGGCTTCACGCTGCTCGAGCTCATGCTGTCGATGACGCTCTCGCTGATGGTCTTCGCCATCGCGCTGCCCTTCTTCCGCGTGCAGTCCAAGGCGGTCGAGGCGAACGTCGGCCGCAGCGAGGCCTCGCAGAACGCGCGCTTCGTCCAGAACGCGATCGACCGCGAGCTCCGCCTCGCCGGCGGCGAGGTCGGGCAGCCGATCATCGTGCAAGCGACGCCGTTCGCGCTCACGTTCAACGTGGACCTCGTCTCCCGCACGCCGGGGGACGCCAACGCGGTCTACATCAATACCGATGCCGACTCGCTCGCCGTGACCGGCTGGGACGACGGCGATGCCATGGCGCTGCCCGGGACCACCCGGACCTATCCGGACCGCGACTACTTCGACGCCGCGGGCAACCTGAGCGGCGCCGAGACGATCTCGTACTTCGTCTCCCCCGACCTTGCCTCGGGGCGCCCCGACCTCTATCAGCTCTGGCGCCGGGTGAACGACCGCGACAGCACCCTCGTCGCGCGGGACATCCATATCCCGGCCGACACCGGCTGGTTCTTCCGCTACTGGCGCACGACGGGCACCGGCGCGCTGGTGCAGGTGCCGGCGAACGCCCTGCCGATCCTCTGGGACGACACGACCGCGCTCGCCGACTCAATCCGCATCGTGGACCTGCGGGTGAGCGCGCTCTACCGAGATGACCGGGCGCAGGAAGAAGTGACGCGCACGACCTACGCGTCGACGCGACTCCTGAACGCGGGCCTGCTGCGCCAACGGACCTGCGGTACCTCCCCGCTCCCGGCGCGCAACGTGGCCGCGGCGATCCAGCTCGACGCCGGCGGCGCACCGGCCTCGGTCCGCATCGCCTGGGATCCCTCGCTCGAGGAGGGCGGCGGCGAGCGCGACGTCACGACCTACGTCGTGCAGCGGCGGCTCGCCTCCGAGACCGAGTGGACGACGCTCGGCAACGTCCCCGCGAACGGCGACGCCTCGTATGCGTACGAGGACTTCGACCTCGCCGGCGGCGACCGCATCTACGGCGTCTTTGCGCAGGACTGTTCGCCCGCCAACTCCCCGGTGGTCGCCACCGGCACCGTGAGCATCCCATGACCCCCAGCCCGCGCACCCCCCGCCGCCGCGGCCAGAGAAGGCGCGGCTCCTCGCTGCTGCTCGTGCTGATCATGACGACGGCGATGGCGGCCCTGGTCCTCTCCGCGATCTACCTGCAGTCGCTCGGTTCGATCGTCTCCTCGCTGCGCGAACGCGAGCGCGACTTCCGCTACGCCGCCGAGGCCGCGCTCGCGCTCGGCAAGTCGCGGGTCAATCGCGACACCCTGCTCGCCATCCCGGCGGACAGCTTCGCGACGCTCTTCCGCGACAGTGTACTTGTGGACGCGACCGGGACGACCATTCCGCGCGCCCGCGTCACGATGCACTACGCCTTCACCGGCGACACGACGGGTCGCTTCGGCGAGTTCGTCACGCTCCTGGCGCGCGCCAGCGACGACGTCGGCACGCGCCACCTGCGCCGGCTCGACCTGACCGCCGAGAGCTTCTCGCGCTTCGCGATGTTCACGAACACCTGGCAGTCGGGGCTCGCGTACGGCACCGGCGAGTTCATCCGCGGACGTTCGCATTCCAACGGCAACTGGCGCTCCTCCGGCACGCCGGGTCCGACCTACTTCGACACGGTCAGCGCCGTCGGGACGATCACCGGCACCGCGACCTACTCGGGGTTGCCCACCCTCGCGGGCGCCGCGACGATCCCGTATCCGAGCGTGGCCAAGCTCGCCGCGCTCCCCGGCTACGCCACCACCGGCAACCTCAACTTCGCACCCGTCTCCGGCACCGCCGCGATGGCGACGACGAACGGCACCAACGTCTCCGGACGCGCGGCCGGCAACGCCGTGCGCGGCACCTGGCTCGAGTTCGTCGCGCTCGACGTGAACGCCGACGCGCAGATCGCCGAGGATGAGGGGGCCATCCGCATCTTCGATCTCGCGGCGGGCATCGACACGTCGCGCATCCGCGCGGACCTCGAAGGATCGCCGGTGGCCTTCAGCCATCCGATCCTGCAGAACCAGTGCGGCGCCTTCTTCACCATCGGCGGACGCCAGGAGTTCTTCCCGGTCGCCGTCTTCCGGCAGGCGTGGGTCAAGAACCGGATCGTCACCAGCACCTTCCCGACGGTCACGAACGCTCAGGCCAACACCTACAGCGGCAACACCCAGGCCGATGTACTGCGCATCCTGCGGCTGCCGACGGCGCGCTGCTTCCCGGTTGGCAGTCCCTTCCTGCTGCTCACCGAGCGCATCGTCGATGCGGTGAACTGCGGGCAGGCTTCGCCGAATCCCGCGAATGGGAACCCGTACAGTTGGGCCGCCGGCCCGACCTGCGCCGCCGACGTCTACTACGGCGGGCAGGATACGACCTTCACACCCGATCCGCGCACCTGCGTCATCATCCAGACGGCCGCCACCGGCCGCTGCACCGGACTCGCCGTGGCGCTCGGCAGTTGGCGACAGGCGCCCGGAGCGATCCAGTTCGCGGCCGTCGATGCCTCGGTGCGCCAGGAGACCGAGCGCACCTATCTCTGGTCGATCGCCAAGCCGCACAACCTCGAATCGAAGGGCGTGATCCACGCGTCGGCGGGTCCGCTCTGGGTGAGCGGCACGCTGCGCGGCACCGTGACGCTCTACGTGCTCGGTTCGGTCGTGATGATCGACGACCTCCGCTACGACGTCGACCCGACGGCGCCGAACGCGCTCTGCCGCAACTTCCTCGGCATCATCGCGCGGGACAACATCATGGTCGCCGACAACGCGATGAACCGGCCGAAGGTGATCGCGACGCCGGCGACGACCGCGGGCAACACGCTCTTCCTCGGGCCCGATCGTGACTTCTTCCTCGATGCGGTCACGATGAGCCTCACGGGAACGGTCGGCGTCGAGGATTTCGCCGGCTCGACGCGCACGAACCCCGCGTCGATGTGTCCCAAGACGAGCACGAACTCGACCTCCGGCGGCTGCATCAACCAGACCGGCGGCGTCATCCAGGAGGCGATCAGCGCGACCTTCGCCGGCAGCGGTACCGGCCTGCGCGAGAATCGCACCGTCGATCCCTGCCAACTCACCAACCGCAAGCCGCCATTCTTCCCGACCACCCAGCGCTATCTCGAGAACAAGTACTTCGAGATCGATCCGAAGACGCTGGGAACGGATGCCGCCGTGAGAACCTGGTTCGCGCGCCTCCGGGGCTGAGACCGACGGTCCGGTGCGCCGGATCTCGAACGGCGATCACCACAGAGGACACAGAGGGCACAGAGGAACGGCAGCTGCGGAACGGCAACTGCGGAACGGCAACTGCGGAACGGCAACTGCGGAACGGCAACTGCCTTTGGAGGGGGTTCGGCGGAAGGATCCGTCCGCCACGCACCCCCCCAAGGGCAGTTGCCGTTCTCTGTGCCCTCTGTGGTGAAATGCAGCTCGGGGAGTCCGCTCCGGCGATCCCGGGCCCACGCGTAAAGCGTTTGGCCCCTGCGCTTTAGCGCCAAACGCGGGGGTCGGAGTCAGAGCCTACGGGTCCTCCTCCCTCGAATCACCCTAAGTTCGGGTGTCACACACGCAACCATCTGCGCCCTCCAGCTGTCTCTGGCTTGTTCACGAAGTCCAGGGTGCACCGACCGAGTATCCGTGACGGACGCTGAGATCATCGCCGAGGCACTGCGGGGCGACCCACGCGCAGAGCGACAGCTCTACGACGCGCACGTCGACCGCATCTACCGGCTGGCTTGGCGGATGTCCGGGGACGAGACGCTCGCG
>JANNLH010000006.1:0-6686 GCA_031396725.1 Gemmatimonadaceae bacterium
CGGCATCAGCGCGTGCAGTCCGAAGCCGGAGACCCCGCGTCCGCCGCGCACGCCGGAACAGCAGCGCGCGGTGGACAGCACCGTCGGCGCCTCGGGTCTGCCGGGCGCGCGCGGCGTGCAGGGCGCGCTCCGTGCCTCGGATTCCGCCGCGTCGCGGCGGGCTCAGCTCGATTCGATCGCCAAGGCCAACACGCCGTAGCCGATGCACGGCGAACGTCCCTTCACGGTCACGCGCGGCTCGCTCGTCTGCAGCAGCGACGCGGCGCGGCTCCCGCGCGACGACGCCTACGCCTTGTTGCGCACGACCAAGTGGGCCGCGGCGATGCCGCGCGAGCTCTTCGAACGGGCCGTGGACGGCGCGATCTGCTTCGGCGTCTACGACGCGGCGGACGGCGACCGCCTGATCGGGTTCAGCCGCGTGATTACCGACCTCGCCACCTTCGCCTACTGGAGCGATGTCGTCGTGTCGAGCGAGACGCGCGGACGGGGCGTCGGGAAGTTCCTGGTCGAGTCGATGCTCGCGCATCCGCAGTTGGCGGGGTTCCGGCGCACGGCGCTGCTGACCGAGGACGCGCAGGGGCTCTACGCGCAGTACGGCTTCAGCGAGGACACGGGGTACAACACCTATATGGAAAGGCGCGCGACACTCCCGTAGTCTTCACGGGGTGACGCCCGCTTCCACGCCTCCTCGATTCGCGCGATACGTCGCCATCGGCGACTCCTCGACCGAGGGACTCGACGACCCGGCCGGCGACGGCCGGTATCGCGGCTGGGCTGACCGCCTCGCCGCCGAGATCGCGCGGGCGCAAGCGGGTCAGCTGCTCTACGCCAATCTCGCCGTCCGGGGGCGCAAGACGCGGCAGATCCTCGACGAGCAGCTCGGCCCCGCGCTGGCGATGGAGCCGGACCTCGTCTCCGTGTTCGCCGGCACCAACGATATCATCCGGCGCGGCTTCGCGCTCGAGCCGGTGATCGCCGACATCCGCACGATGCAGCGCGCCTTTCGCGATGCCGGCGCGACGGTCGTCACGATCACGATGCCGGACCTCTCCGAAGTGATGCCCTTCGCGCGCCGCGTGGCGCCGCGGCTCGTCGCGTTCAACGACGCGGTGCGCGCCGTCAGCGCGGAGACGGGGACGATCGTCGTGGATCTCGCGCGTCACCCGATGGCCGCCGACCCGCGACTCTGGAGCGACGACCGGCTGCACGCCAACGCGCTCGGACACACGCGCATCGCGTCGGCCATCGCGCACACGCTGGGGATCCCCGGGGCCGACGCGGAGTGGAGCGCCCCGCTGCCCTCGCGCGCGGCCGCGGGGGTCGTCGAGCGCACCTCGGCGGAACTCCGGTGGATCCGGACGCATTTCATCCCTTGGGCGTGGCGGCACGCACGCGGCCGCTCGTCCGGGGACGGCATCACCGCCAAGCGCCCTGCACTCTCCCCGGTGGACTTCGACCCGACCCGATGACGGACGACGCGCTGTACGAGATCCCGGTGGAGACGATCGACGGACGCGCCGGCACGCTGGCGCCCTGGCGTGGCCAGGTCCTGCTGATCGTGAATGTCGCGAGCCAGTGCGGGTTCACGCCGCAGTACACCGGCCTCGAGGCGCTCCACCGCCGGCTCGCGCCCCAGGGCTTCGCGGTGCTCGGCTTTCCCTGCAACCAGTTCGGTGAGCAGGAGCCGGGGGACGCGAAGGAGATCCAGAACTTCTGTTCCCTCACCTACGACGTGACTTTCCCGATGTTCGGGAAGGTCGAGGTGAATGGTCCGACGACCCACCCGCTCTACCGGTACCTCAAGTCGGAGCGCCCCGGACTGCTCGGCACCGAGTCGATCAAGTGGAACTTCACCAAGTTCCTGGTGGGCCGGGATGGGAAGGTGCTCAAGAGGTATGCGCCGACCGACACGCCCGAGGCGATCGGACGAGACATCGAATCGCAGTTGTAGCCTGTGGGGATGAATGGGTGCGCCGACTCAACGGCAATTGACCACAGAGGACACAGAGAGCACAGAGGAAGGCCGAACTGAATAAGGGGGTGTGGCGGACAGATTCGTCCGCCACGCCCCCCTTGTTGTGCAGTTGCCGTTCCCCCAGCAGTAGCAGTTGCAGTTGCAGTTGAACTGGCAGTTCCTCTGTGCCCTCTGTGCCCTCTGTGGTGAAAAGCCGTTGGCCTACATCGCCTCGACCCTCTTCTGCACCATATCCCGGATCCGGATCTCGAGGTCACCGTTCGAGACACACCGGACCTCGTTGCTGTTCGACGTCACCGGATTCCGACCGCTCGCGGTGACCGCGGTCGATACCACCGATCCCCCGGAAGCGTTGGGACGCACCGTCGTGATGACCGACATCGTGATGTTGTAGGTCTCGGCGTTCGCGATCGTGCCCGAGCTCCCGCACTCCAGATAGCGCTGCATCGGCACCTTCGCGATCGCGCGGCGCGTGCGCCAGCCGGTGTTGCCGAGCGTCTTCGTGGCGCTGTTGTTCATCGAGAGCGGGATCCCGAGTTCAGCGTAGACCACCGGGAGCACCGCCCAGACCTGGTCGGGTGTGCCGGTCGAGAAGAGCCGCACGTCGGTGTCGATGTTCATCGCGTTGATCTGCGTCGTGCTGCCGTCGCCCGAGACCACGCGCCCCGTCGCCGTCGTCTGCGTCGGTGTGGACGACGTGTTGGGGCCGCCGGCGCTGCTGGCGCAAGCGGTTGAGGTGACGACGATCGCGATGACGGCAAGGGCGGGGCTGCGCATGAGGACCTCAGAGCGGTGGAGGGCTGGACGACCGGAGGACGCCGTCGACCGGCACACGTTAGCGCCGCGGCCGTCCGTCGGGGAGTCCCGATAGCTTTCTGCTACCAATGGTCGCCCCTCCAGGTTCGCCCTCCCCGCGCCGAGCCGCGTGGATCCCGCCCGGGATCCCGCCCGGGATCCGACGGCACCTGACGATCCCCAACGCGCTCCTTCTCGCGGTGCTTGTCTGGGCCGCGCCCAAGTTCCTGCCGCACCTGGGCGCCCTCGTGGGAGTCGGGTCCGGGCCGGGCTCCACGCCCCAGTATGAGTACGCGCTGCTCGACGGCGCTCGCATCGGGTCGGACTCGCTGCGCGGCAAGGTCGTCCTCGTGAACTTCTGGGCCACCTGGTGTGCGCCCTGCCGGGCCGAGATGCCGCTCCTCGAGCAGATGCACGCGCGGCACGCCGCCCGCGGATTCGTGGTCTTGGGACTCGCGGTGGACCGCGCCTCCACCCAAGCGGTGCGCGAGTTCGTGCGGGAGCGGGGCGTCACCTATCCGATCGCGCACGTCGGGTCCGAGGCGGAACGGACCTTCGGCGGCGTCCGCGGCTACCCGACCTCCTTCCTGCTCGACCGCACCGGACGCATCCGCCATGCTGTGATCGGGCCGGTCGCGCCGCTGAGCCTGGAACCGGCAGTCCGGCGCTTGCTCGCGGAGCCCTGAACGATGAAGGATGAACGATGAAGGATGAACGATGAATGACGGCGCGCTGTCGTCCCTTTCATCCTTCATCTTTCATCCCTCCCCCACGACCGGAGTTGTCCGTGTCAGCCTACGAAGCCACCATCCGCTGGACCCGCGGCCCCGACGCCTTTCTCAAGCAGCAGTACAGCCGCGGCCACACCTGGCATTTCGACGAAGGCGTGACCGTCCCGGCCTCGGCATCTCCGCACGTGGTGCGGCCGCCGCTCGCGGTCGCGGCCGCGGTGGACCCGGAGGAGGCGCTCGTGGCGGCCGTCTCAAGCTGCCATCTGCTCTTCTTCCTCTCGGACGCATCGCGCGCGGGGTTCGTCGTCGACCGCTACGAGGACGCCGCCACCGGCGAGATGACGAAGAACGACGCGGGGAAGATCGCCATCACCAAGGTCGTCCTGCACCCCCAGGTGACCTTCAGCGGCACGATGCCGTCGGCCGAGTCCTTCGCCGACCTGCACCATCACGCGCACGAGCAGTGCTACATCGCCAACAGCATCAGGGCCGAGGTGCTGGTGGAGCCGGTCATGCTACCGGGCTGAGGGCGGCGCGCCGAGGATCGACCGCACGTCGCGCGCGATCACCGCCGCGATGTCATCCAGCGGCAGGTCGTTCTTGTCGGTCCCGAAGGGCTCCTCGACCTCGTTCGCGAGCAGCTCGAGCCCCATCGTCGCGAAGAAGGTGAACATCGACGCGATCACTGTGCCGTAGCCGAACTCTCGCACCAGCCCGAAGGGCATGATCAGCGCGTAGAGCACCACGAACTGCTTGATGTACGACGAGTAGCTGAACGGGATCGGGGTGTTGCGGATCCGTTCGCAGCCGCCGAGCACGTCGTCGAACGACTGGAGGAGCGGTGCGAGGGCGAGCCGGCCCTGCTCGCCAAGGCGTCCCGCCGCCGTGTCGTGACGGACCTCCTCGTGGAGCCGGCTGAGGTCCTCATTCGGCAGGTGCGGCCCGTCGGCATCGCGCGGCCGGCGGAGATGCGCCGCAAGGCGCTGCGGGAAGGTCGAGAGGAGCTCGGCGTACCGCGCGCGGCGGTCGTCGGGCGTGGCCGCAAGTTGCCGGGCCGTGCCGCGCGACACGTTCACGAGCTGCCCCCAGAGCCGGCGCCCCTCCCACCAGCGGTCATAGGCCGTGTTGGTCCGGAAGACCAGGAGCAGGCCCAGGATGATGCCGAGGATCGAGAGGAACGACGGCCCGAGCGGCACCGCCACGCGAATCAGGTCGGTCTCGACCCAGACGACGAGCGCCGCCCAGACGCCCGCGCCGACCACGTCGATGAACAGGGTGCGGAAGACCGGGCTCCGCGGGAAGTCGAACAGGACGCCGAGCCAGTTCTTGGGGTCATAGCTGATCATGACGTAATTTGCGAAGCTTCCACCGATGCCGCTTCCCCCACCGGCGAGACCGGCGGGCCCCACCTCGACTGAGGCAGAAGACCCCCGATGCGCGCCAGTCCGATCGCTGTCGGCCTCTCGCTCCTGCTCGCGTTCGCCGCACCCGCCGGACTCGACGCGCAGGGCCAACCCGTCCGCGCCCCGCGCCGCGTGGTCCCGATCGACTCGGCGCGCGCGGCCCAGCTCTACGTGAGCAACCGGCACGAGGACCATCCGGAGTCGAACTACGCGCAGGCGCTCGCGGCGAAGGCCCGCACCGACAGCATCTTCGCGGCGCGCAGCGCCGGCGTGATGCGCTACGAGAAGATCACCTACGCGAGCGGCGCCGACCGGATGACGATCCCGGCGTACGTCTTCTCGCCGCTCGGGCCGCGCGGAGCGCAGGCGCACGCGGCGATGGTCTGGGTGCACGGTGGCGTCCACGGTGACTGGGACCAGAACTACCTCCCCTTCGTGATCGAGGCGGTCGAGCGCGGCTACGTGATCGTCGCGCCGGACTACCGCGGCAGCACCGGCTACGGCGAGGCGCACCACCGCGCGATCGACTACGGTGGACGCGAGGTGGACGACGTCGAGTCGGCGGTCGATTACCTGCGCACACGCGCCGAGGTGGACCCGGCGCGGATCGGGATCATGGGGTGGAGCCACGGCGGGCTCATCACGGCGCACCTGCTGATGCGCGGCGCGCGCTCGCGCTTCGTCGCCGGCGCGGCGATCGTGCCGGTCACCAACCTGATCTTCCGCCTCTCCTATAAGGGCCCCTCGTACCAGCGCAGCTTCTCGACGCAGCCGCTCCTGCAGGGGCTCCCCTTCGAGCAGCGCGCCGAATACGTGCGCCGCTCCCCGTACTATCACGTCGACAGCCTGCAGCGCCCGATGCTCGTGCACGTCGCGACCAACGACACCGACGTGAACTTCGAGGAGTCGCGCCCGCTGATCGACGCGCTCGTCGCGCGGAAGGGCGACCTCGCCGAGACGAAGGTCTACTGGGATCCGACGCCCGGGCCCACGAGCGGTGGACACACCTTCAGCCGCCGCGTGAATCGCGAGACGCTGCTGCGCGACGACTCGCCGGAACAGATCGACTCCTGGGAGCGCGTCTGGGCGTTCTTCGACAAGTGGCTCAAGCCGTCGGCCGCGGCGACTCCGGGGGCGGCATCGCGGGCGCGTCCGGCCGCGTCGCTGGACTTCACCGGCCCCAGCCCCTGGCCGGCGATCCGCCGCGAGCGGATCGAGCGGCTCCTCCCCTCGGCGATGCGGGAGGCGAACGTGGACGCCTGGGTCACGATGCTCCGCGAGAACGCCAACGACCCGCTCGCCCTGCACGTCGGCGGCGAGAACGCCGGGGCGCCGTCCGCGGTGCTCTTCCTGCGCGAGGGTGCGCGCGTGCGCTCGGTGATGCTCTCGGGCTTCGGCGAGGCGATCGCGCTGCGCGAACTGGGCGTGCACGACTCGGTGGTGGTCTACGAGGGCGGCGTGGACGGCCTGAGTCGTGCGCTCGCCGAGCGGCTGCGCAAGGCGGACGCCGCGCGCATCGCGATCAACAGCGGCGGGAGCAGCATCGCCGACGGCCTCTCGCACGCGCAGCGACTTTCGCTCGAGCGCGCTCTCGGCCCGCAATACGCCAAGCGTCTCGTGCCCTCGCAGGAGCTCGTGCAGCTCTGGCTGCAGGTGAAGCTCCCGGCCGAGGTCGCGGTGATGCGGCGCGCGGCGGCGCTCACGGCGCAGCTCGAAGCGGAAGCGTACGCGACCGTGGTGCCCGGCGTCACGAAGGACACCGACCTGGCGCGCTTCCTCAAG
>JANNLH010000028.1:0-93966 GCA_031396725.1 Gemmatimonadaceae bacterium
GAGAACCAGCGCACGGGCTTGCGGAGCGCGTTGGCCCGGGCCCCGACCATGCGGGCGAAGGTCGGGGTCATCTCCGGCCGCAGCGCCACCTCACGGCCGCCCTTGTCCGTGAAGTTGTAGAGCTGCCCGACGATCTCGTCCCCGCTCTTCTTCGTATAGAGGTCGAGGGGTTCGAGCGGGGGGCCGTCGTACTCCACGAAGGCGTATCTGCGCGCTACGGCCCGCCAGGCGCGGAAGATGTGCGCGCGGCGGGCCAGCTCGTCGGGATAGAAATCGCGGAATCCGGGGAGTGCTCCACTACTCATCCCCCAAAGTTACCCGCTCGTCGGAGACACCTGCAACCGCGCCATCGCGTCGCCGACCGTGTGGAAGGAGCCCGTCACCAGCACTGTCCGCCCCCGGGACGGCGCCACCGCCAAGGCCTCGTCGAAGTCCGCGACCAACTCCGCCCTCCAGCCGCGGGAGGTCGCGTACTCGAGCACCTCCGAGGCCGACCAGGCCCGGCTGGCGGGGGCCGTGGGCGCGTTCGTGAGGACGAAGCGGTCCACGACGCCCGCGAGCACGGAAAGCATCCCCCGCCAATCCTTGTCCCCGAGGACGCTCACCAGGGCGCACACCGGCCCCTCAGGGGCCACGGCGCGCAGCGTCTCGGCCGTCATCGCCGCGCCGTCGGGGTTGTGCGCCACGTCGAAGATCCAGTCGCCGTGGCGCGAGAAGCGGCCCGGCAGGCGCACCGCGGCCAGCGCCGGCACGGCGGCCCGCGACTCGACCCGGAGCGGCCCCGGGATCGCGTCGAGCATCGTCAGGGCGACCATCGCGTTCGTCGCCTGGTGGCGGCCGGGAAGTCCGGTGGTGACCGTCTCCCGCGAGCCCCCGCGCACCCAGTCGAAGCCGGTGCCGGAGGGCCCGACGCGGATCGCGTCCGCCCACCCCTCCTCAGCGACCACGCGGATCGGAGACGCCCCGTGCCGAGTCGCCTCGGTGCGCAGGAGGTCGCGGATCCCCACATCGGGCTCGCCCACGACCGCGGGCACGCCGCGCTTGTAGATGCCGGCCTTCTCGGGGGCGATCGCTTCCCGCGTCGTGCCGAGCCACTCGGTGTGGTCGATCCCGATCCCGGTGACGCCGGCCACCAGCGGTGTCAGGACGTTCGTCGCGTCGAGCCGGCCGCCGAGGCCGGTCTCGATCACCGCGACGTCCACCTCGGCCTCGGCGAAGAGGTGGAACGCCATCGCCGTGGTGGCCTCGAAGAAGGTCGCGCCGAGCCGCTCGACGGTCGGCGTCCACTGGTCGAGGAATCCGACGATCGCCTCCTCGGAGACCATCCGCCCGTCGATCAGGAAGCGCTCGCGGAAGTCCACAAGGTGCGGCGAGGTGTAGCGCGCCACGCGCAGCCCCTGCGCCCGCAGCACGGTGTCGAGCGAGGCGCAGACACTCCCCTTGCCGTTCGTGCCCGAGACGTGGAGCGTGCGAAGCCGGCGGTGCGGGTCGCCGATCACGGCCAGGAATGCCTCGACCCGCTCGAGGCCGAGCTTCCATTGTCCGGTGGTGCGCGCGAAGAGGAAATCGAGCGCGTGTCGATACGCGCTCGAGCTCAGGCGGACGCCCACCCCGTGGCCGCGGGCTTGCCGCTCATATGGCGCAGGAGCTGCCCCACCGTGCGCTTGAGCTGGTGCCGGTGCACCACACTGTCCACCATCCCGTGCGTGAGCAGGAACTCCGAGGTCTGGAATCCCTCGGGGAGGTCCTGGCCGAGCGTCTGCTTGATGACGCGCGGCCCCGCGAAGCCGATGACCGCGCCCGGCTCGGCCAGGATCGCGTCGCCGAGCATCGCGTAGCTCGCGCTGACGCCGCCGGTGGTCGGATTGGTGAGGATCGAGACGTAGGGGATGCGGCGTTCGGCCAACTGCGAGAGCATCGCCGCGGACTTCGCCATCTGCATCAGCGAGAGGACGCCTTCCTGCATCCGGGCGCCGCCGGACGCCGAGATGATGATCAGCGGCCACTTCTTCTCGAGCGAGCGCTGGCCGAGCCGCGCGATCTTCTCACCGACGACCGAGCCCATCGAGCCGCCCATGAAGGCGAAGTCCATCACGCCGAGATTCACCGGCATCTGGTCCATCAGGCCGGAGACCGTGAGGATGGCGTCGTGGTCGCCGGCGTTCTTCAGCGCCTTCTTGAGGCGGCCGGGATACTCGGGGAACTCCAGCGGGTCGACGGACATGATCTCCACGTCCTTCTCGTCCACCGAGCCTTCGTCGAGCAGGATCGCGACGTACTCGTGCGCCCGCAACCGCCGGTGATGCTCGCAGTTCGGGCACACGTTCATGTTCCGCACGAACTTCTCGCGGATGTCCGTGTGGTCGCACGACTCGCACTTCTCCCAGACGTCCGGTGGGATCTCGAGGCGTTCGGCGCGGGGCTGTCGGGGCTTCTTGTCTTTGCGGAACCAAGCCATCGGGGGAATGTGGCGGCTCCGGGGGCGCAGGGGCAAGGGAACGGGCCCCCGATCCGCCGCTAGATCACCAGGCCGTCCGCCCGTCCACGCCCCTCGGAACTCACCAGCGCGAGCATCCCGACGCCGATCCAGCAGGCGAGCATGAAGGAGCCCCCGTAGGAGAAGAACGGGAGCGGGATGCCGGTGATCGGCATCAGTCCCACCGTCATCCCGACGTTCACGATGATGTGCGTCAGCCACGCGGCGGTGACGCCGAACGCGACGAGCGAGGCGAACGGATTGGTGGCCCGCGACGCGATGCGGACCGTGCGCAGCAGCAGCACGCAGAAGAGCGCGAGCGCCAGGCTCACGCCGAGGAAGCCGAGTTCCTCGCCGACGACCGGGAAGATGAAGTCGGTGTGCTGCTCGGGGAGGTAGCCGAGCCGCTTCTGCGTGCCCTCGGTGAACCCCTTGCCCGTGAAGCCGCCGGACCCGATCGCCACCTGCGACTGGATGACGTGGTAGCCCGACGCGCGCGGATCGCTGGAGGGATCGAGGAAGACGAGGAGCCGGCGCTGCTGGTAGGGGTCGAGCCGGTCCCAGAGGAGCGGGGCGAGCACACCCATCACGAAGTTCGCCGCGATCAGCAGCACGCCCTCGATCACCGCCGGCCGATACCACGCCACGAGGGCGAGCAGCATCAGGAACCAGGCGCCCCAGACGCCGGGACCGAAGGCCAGGATCAGGCTCACCGCGGGGCTCGCCGCCATCACGAGCAGCGGCCACGCCACGCCGCTCCAGAAGAGCATGGCGAAGAAGATGCCGAGGAAGACGATCGCGGTGCCGAGATCGGGCTGCGCCATGATCAGCAGCCAGGGCAGCAGCACGATCGCCGAGGGCTTCCAGAGTCCGAAGAGGGTCGTCGCGGCCTGCCGCTGGCTCGCCAGCACCCGCGCGAGCATCAGTACGACGGCGATCTTCGCCAGTTCGGAGGGCTGGCCGAGCCGCACACCGCCAATCGCGAGCCAGCTCTTGGTGCTGGCGGCGGTGCCGGCTCCGCTGCCGATGAAGAGCAGCATCAGCAGCATCACGCAGGCGCCGATGTAGACCGGCAGCGCGCCCCACTCCATCAGCCGCACCGAGGTACGCGTGATGGTGTAGGCCATCCCGAGCCCGAGCAGGAACCAGACGAGCTGGGTCTTCCAGATGCCTGCGACGAACGAGGGCACGTCGGTCTGCCCCGCCGAGTAGACCATCGAGATGCCGAACGCGGTGAGCGCGAGCGCCAGCGCGATCAGCGGCCAGTCGGCGGGGATCGCGCGCCCTCTCAATCGCCCTCCGTGGGCGGCAGCGCCGTCACGCTCGCCTTGAGGTAGCGTTCGATGATCTTCGTCGCGATGCGCGCGGCGCGCGAGCCGTGGAGGCCGAACTCGAGCATCACGGCGACGACGATGCGCGGTTGCTCGGCCGGCGCGTACCCGACGAACCAGGCGTGGTCCTGCACCTGGTCCTGCGAGTTCTGCGCCGTCCCGGTCTTGCCCGCCACCGTGATGCCCTCGATCCGCGAGCCGGCGGCGGTGCCCCGCCCGACCACGGCCGCGAGCGCCCCGTGCAGGTCCTGCATCTGGCGCGGGGTGAGCCGGAAGAGCTGCACGCGCTCGGGCTGTCCCTTCACGACCTCCGGCTTGGCGGCGTGGCCGTCGGTCGCGAGCGCGGTATAGAAGCGCGCCATGTTCACGACCGTCTGCGCGTTCTCGCCCTGCCCGATCGAGAGGTTGAGACTGACGGCCTGCGTCCAGCCGCGCGGGCCGTAGAGCTTGTCGTAGTACTGGCGGGCGGGATCCTCCGGGAAGCGCGACTGCGTCTCCGACGGGAGGTCGATCCCCGAGCGCGCCCGCGCGCCGAAACGGATGCCCCCCTCGACCAGCTTCTGCACGCCGAGCCGCTGGCCCAGCTGGTAGAAGTAGACGTCGCACGACTTCTCGATCGCCTGCGCGAGCGTCACGTCGCCGTGTCCCTCGTCGTCCCAGCACCGGAAGTAGCGGTTGCCGAACTGATAGCCGCCGGTGCAGCGCACGGGCATCCGGTCGTTGATGCCGACGATCCCCTCCTCCATCCCGATGATCGCGGTGGCGAGCTTCCAGGTGGAGGCCGGCGGGTAGGTGCCCTTGATCGCCTTGTTGTAGAGCGGGCGGCGCGGGTCCTCCTGCAGCTCCCGCCAGTACGAATACGGGATGCCGCCGATGAAGCGATTGGGATCGAAGCTCGGCGCCGAATGGAGCGCCAGCACCGCGCCGGTCTGCGGATCCATCGCGATCGCGCCGCCGATGAGCGAGTCGCCGAAGATCTCGGCCACCGCGAGCTGCAGGTCGAGGTCGATGTTGGTGTAGAGCGGCGGCGGCGCCTCGGGGAGCAGGTCCTCCCGGGCGCTCTCGCGGACCACGCGGCCGCGCGCATCGACCTCGACGAAGCGGATGCCCTCGCGGCCCCGGAGCCGGGACTCGTACTGCCGCTCGATGCCGTCCTTCCCGATCTGCTGCCCCGCCTTGTAGGAGGAGAAGGCCGGCTGGCCGAGTTCGGCCTCACTGACCTCACCGGTGTAGCCGACGATCGCCGCCACCGCCGGGCCCGCGGGATAGAAACGCTTGGGAGCCGACTGGATGATCAGGCCCGGAAACTCGACGCGGCGCTCCTCGAGCACCGAGACGAGGTCGAACGGTGCGTCGCCGAACAGCACCGTCGGACGGAGCGGGTCGCGCCGGTAGCGGCGCACCGACGCCCCGACTTGCTCGGGCGAGACCGCGATCAGTTCGCCGATGCGGCGCATCGTGACCCGCAGCGAGTCCTCGTTGCGCGCCAGCAGCGAGATCGAATAGCCCGGAAGATTCTCCGCGATGATCTTGCCGTTGCGGTCGAGGATCGTCCCGCGCGGCGCCGGCAGCGGGACCTCGCGCAGCCGGTTCTCCTCGGACTGGCGCGAGAAGTCCTCGTTCTCCAGCACCTGCGTGCGGAAGAAGGCGCCCCCCAGCAGGACGAAGAGGCCGAAGAGGATGCCCGAGGCGACCCGCGCGCGCCGCTGGACCTCGTTCGGATGGAAGCTCGAGGTGCTCACGTGGTCCTCACTGACGCCGCCGCTCGAGGGTCGGGCGCACCAGCACGAGCACCATCACGCCCACCGCCGCCGTGACGAGCGCGGCCAGCGGCGTCCAGAGGAGGAGCTGCGAGAGCAGCGCGCCCCCGCCGAGACGCTGTTCCGCGAGCAGGAAGATCGCGTCGGCGGCGCACTTGCCGACGATGATGAAGATCGCGTTGACGCCGATGTTCTCGGCGAAGAACGCCGACTTGAGCCGTGAGGCCGCAAAGCCGACGATCGTCAGCGCGAGCGCACCCGCGCCGAGCGCCTCGGGCGACATCGCGTCGGAGATGAGGCCCATCGCGAAACCCGCGATCGCCGCCGTGCCCGGCCGCACCCGCACCGCCAGGATCAGCAGCGCGATCACCAGGAAGTCGATCCCGGCGCGCCAGCCGAGGATCGGCCGCAGGGTGAACTGCAGCGTCACCAGCACCGCGAACATCGCCACGATCGTCACCGAACGGGCCGAGATCACGGACGCCTCCCGGCCGGCGGTCGCGTCGAGTCCGGCGTGACCGAGCTGTCCCGACCCCGGACAGTGTCGCCCTTGGCGACACTGTCCACGCGCGCCAGGCTGTCCCCGCCGGCGATCACGCGCTGCAGCATCGCCTGCACCGCCGGCGCCCAGACGCTCTCCACCCCTTCGGCGTTGCGCTCGGCAAGCAGGACCATCACCTGCGTGACGTCCGCGGGGCGCACCGCAGGGCGGAGCACGAAGGTCCGTGCCCAGGTGCTCACCCCCTCGAGCTCCTCCAGGACCGTCCCGATCAGCACCCCGCGCGGAAAGACGCCGCCGAGACCCGAGCTCACGATCGGGGTGCCCGGCAGGAGCCGCGCCCGGAACGGGACGCCACGCAGTTCGAGCAGGTAGCGCTCGGCGCCGACGCCCGGGTGCGCGCTCACGATCCCGAAGGCGCTGCCGTCGGCACTCGTCGCGCTCACGCGGAAGTCCGGATGCGGCCAGGTGATCGCGACGCTCGTCCCGGCATCCACGGCGGAGATCATCCCCACGATCCCGTCCGCGGTGACGACCGCGCTGAGCCGCTCGACGCCCGCGCGGGCGCCCGCGGAGAGCACGAGGGTGTGCTCATCCCCGAGCCCGCGTCCGACGAGGGCCTCGGCCGGGATGAAGCCCCAGCGGAGCGCGCGGCCGAGGGAGAGCTGGCGCCGGAGCTGCGAGTTCTCGGCCACGAGCGCCTCCGCCCGCTGGGCTTGCAGGACAAGGCTGTCGGCGGCGCGCACGACGCTGTCGTTGCTCACGAAGCTGCGACGAGCGAGCGAGGCCCGCTGCTGGAGCGCGGCCAGGGGGCCGACGAGATTCCCGCGCACGATCCCGGCCACACGGTCGCGCGGCGCGTCGGGCAGGATCAGCAGGACGAGGGCGAGGGTGACGCACACGGCGGCCACCGCGGTGTCGGCTCGCGTGTCGGTCCTGGCGCCGCGCGGCACGGTCGGCCCCCGATCAGGTGGTCAACACCGACCAGTACTTCTCCTCGTCGTCGAGGATCCGACCGCAGCCGCGCACGACGCAGGTGAGCGGATCCTCGTCGACGTGGATCGGGAGCCCGGTCTCCTGCGTGAGCAGGACGTCGAGCCCGCGGATCAGCGCGCCCCCGCCGGTCATCACGATGCCGCGGTCGACGATGTCGGACGCGAGTTCGGGCGGCGTGATCTCGAGCGCGCGGCGGACGGCGTTCACGATCTGCTGGATCGGCTCCTGCACCGCCTCGCGGATCTCGGCCGAGTGGACGCGCACCGTCTTCGGAATGCCCGAGACGAGGTCGCGGCCCTTCACCTCCATCTCGCGCTCCTCGCCCATCGGCGCGGCGCTGCCGATCTGGATCTTGATCTGCTCCGCCGTCGGCTCGCCGATCAGCAGGTTGTAGCTCTTGCGCATGAACTGCACGATGCTCGCATCGAGCTCGTCGCCGCCGGTGCGGATCGAGGTGTCGGAGACGATGCCCGAGAGCGCGATGACCGCGATCTCCGTCGTGCCGCCGCCGATGTCGATCACCATGTTGCCGGTGGGCGTCTCGACCGGGAGCCCGACGCCGATCGCGGCCGCCATCGGCTCGGCGACCATGAACACTTCCTTGGCGCCGGCGCCGAGCGCGGAGTCGCGCACCGCGCGACGCTCCACCTCGGTGATGCCGGAGGGCACGCAGACGATCACGCGCGGCTTCACCTTGAACACCGAGTCCTTGATGATCAACTCGAGGAAGCGCCGCAGCATCTTCTCGGTGACATCGAAGTCGGCGATGACGCCGTCCTTCATCGGGCGCACCGCGATGACGCCGTCGGGCGTGCGGCCGAGCATCCGCTTCGCCTCCAGGCCGACGCCCTTGATCTGGCGCGTCTCGCGGTCCAGCGCCACCACGGAGGGTTCGTTGAGGACGATGCCCTCACCCTTCACGTAGATGAGCGTGTTCGCCGTTCCGAGATCCACGGCGATCGCGCTCGCCCGGAACAATCCACCTTTTTGGGAGAACGGCCACTTCATCGCTGGGATTTTCTCGCTCGTCTGGACCCTACAGACGGCTCAGGTCGCGCACAGGCAACGTGGGGGGACACCGGAAGTTACCCCGCGCGCAGGGGAACGGACAAGAAGACAGAGGGGAGATGTGAGAGGGGAGATGTGAGGGGGCCCGCGAGGCCGGCGTCGGGCGCGATGCCAAGGGGGCGCCCGGACCCCGTCCGGACGCCCCCTCACGTCTCACATCTCCCATCTCACCTCAGCCGTTCGGTCACTTCAGGAACTGCGCCGGCTCGTGGAACTCCATCCCGAACGCCTCCGCGACGCCCTGGTAGGTCACCTTCCCTGCGGCGACGTTCAAGCCCTTGAGCAGCGCCGGATCCTCGGCCAGGGCCTGCTTCCAGCCCTTGTTCGCCAGCTTGAAGGCGTAGGGGAAGGTCGCGTTGGTCAACGCCAGGGTCGAGGTCCGCGGCACGCCGCCCGGCATGTTGGCCACGCCGTAGTGGATGATCCCGTCCACCGTGTAGACCGGGTTCTCGTGGGTCGTGGCGTGGATGGTCTCCACGCAGCCACCCTGGTCGATCGCCACGTCCACGATCACCGAGCCCGGGCGCATCAGCTTGAGGTCCTCGCGACGGATCAGCTTGGGCGCCTTGGCGCCCGGGAGCAGCACGCCGCCGACCACGAGGTCGGCCGTGGCGATCTGTTCGAGGATGTTCTGGCGGTTCGAGAAGATCATCTGGACGTTGGCCGGCATCACGTCGCTCAAGTAGCGGAGGCGCGGGAGCGAGGTGTCCATGATGGTCACCTTGGCACCCATCCCGGCCGCCATCTTCGCCGCGTTCACGCCGACCACGCCGCCGCCGAGGATCACGACCTTGGCGGGGGGCACGCCCGGCACGCCGCCCAGCAGCACGCCGCGGCCGCCGTAGAGCTTCTCGAGGTACTTCGCGCCCTCCTGCACCGCCATCCGGCCCGCGACCTCCGACATCGGGGTCAGCAGCGGGAGCTCGCGCGTCGTGAGCTCGACCGTCTCGTACGCGATGCAGGTCGCGCCCGAGTCGATGTGCGCCTTGGTCAGCTTCTCGTCGGCGGCGAAGTGGAAGTAGGTGAAGATCGTCTGCCCCTTCTTCATGCGGGGCCACTCGACCGCGATCGGCTCCTTCACCTTGATGATCATCTCGGCTTCCTTCCAGACCTCGTCGGCCGTGGCGAGGATGCGCGCGCCGACCGAGGTGTACTGCGCGTCGGTGAAGCCGCTGCCGTCACCGGCGCCCTTCTCGACGAACACCTGATGGCCGGCGGCGACGAGCGCCTCAGCGCCGGCGGGGACGAGCGAGACGCGGTTCTCGTTCGTCTTGATCTCTTTCGGGATACCGATCTTCATGGTCAGAGCTATGATGAAGGATGAATGATGAAGGATGAAGGCGTGACGGTCGAACAGTGGCGGAATCTGGCGGAGTGAACCGATAAAGGGTCCCCTTCATCGTTCATCCTCCCTCCTTCATCCGGCCGTTGGCCCCAGTCGAACGATCGTCTGTGCGTCCGGGCGATAGAAGTCTCGGCAAACGGCGACCACATCTCCAGTGCTGATGGCGTCGACGCGCGCCAGGACCTCGTCCAGCGGGCGGCTCGGCTCGTGGTAGAGCTCGACCGCCGCGGCGCGGTACATCCGCGCCCCCACGCTCTCCATCGAGAGCGTGATCTGTCCCTTCATCTGCTGCTTGCCCATGTGCAGCTCCTCCTCGGGGATCCCCGCAGTCGAGAGCAGCTCGAGCTCGGCGCCCACCGCCGCCACCGCGTCGTCCGCGCGCTCCGGCGCGCAGCCGACGTAGATCCCCTGCATCCCCGCCGTGGCGTGGAAGCTCTGGAAAGAGTGCACCGAGTAGGCGAGCCCGAGTTCCTCGCGCACGCGCTGGAAGAGCCGCGAACTCATCCCCGCCCCGAAGAGCGTGTTGACGAGCTGCAGCGCGTGACGCCGCGGATCGCCGTGCGGCACCGTGAGGTTGCCGAACACGAGGTGCATCTGCTGCGAGTCGCGCGCGATCGTGCGGTCGCTCGGCGCGGTCGCGACGGCCGGCGGCACGGCCGGCGACGGCTCGCGGCCGCGCACGAGGTCCGCCCAGCCGGCGCCGGCCAGCACCTCGAGCAGGTGGTCGTGCGCGACGTTCCCCGCCGCGGCCACCACGATCTGCTCCGGTCGGTACGCGCGCGCGTGCAGCGCGCGCAGGTCACTCACCTCGAGCGCCGAGACGCTCTCGCGGGTGCCGAGGATGGAGTAGCCGTACGGATGCGCGCCCCACATCGCCTCGCCGTGGTACTCGAACACGACGTCGTCCGGCGTGTCCTCGACCATCGCGATCTCCTCGAGCACCACGCCGCGCTCGAGCTTCAAGTCCGCTTCGCGCATCGCGGGGCGGAACATCAGGTCGAAGATCACGTCGGCGGCCTGCGGCAGGTGCTCGTCGAGCACCCGCGCCTGGAACGAGGTGTGCTCACGGCCGGTATAGGCGTCGAGCGAGCCGCCGAGCGACTCGAGCGCGAGCGCGAGCTCCTTCGCCGACCGCCGCTCGGAGCCCTTGAACACCATGTGCTCGAGCAGGTGCGAGACGCCCATCTTCTCGCGTGGCTCGTGCAGCGAGGCCGCGCGCACCCAGGCCCCGAACGCGACCGACCGCACTCCCGGCATGAACTCCGAGAGTACGGTCAGTCCATTCGCCAGGACGGTCCGCTGCACGCCCGTTGCGGGGGCGACTGCGACGGACGCGTCGATCACTCGCGTCCGCGGCCTCCGCGACCACCACGGTCGCCGCCGCCGCGCGGCCGGTCGCCGCGGGGACGATCGCTGCGCGGGCGGTCCTCGCCCTCGCCGGCGCCGACACCCACCGGCTCGCCACCGCTGCCGCCGCCCTGCTCCGCCATGCCCTCGGGCTTCGGGAGCAGCGCCTTCATCGAGAGGCGGAGGCGGCCGCGCTCGTCACGGTCGATCAGCTTCACGGTGACCTGCTCACCCTTCTTGACCACGTCCTCCGGCTTCTCGACGCGCGTATGGCGCATCTCGGAGACGTGGAGGAGGGCCTCGGTGCCCGGCATGATCTCGACGAAGGCGCCGAACGCCGTCACCGACTTGACCGTGCCCTGGTAGGTGTCGCCGACGATCGGCTCGGCCGTGATGGCCTGGACCATCTGGCGCGCGCGCTCCATCGCCTCGCCGCCGACGGCGGCGATGGTGACGAGCCCCGAGTCGTCCACCGAGAGCTCGGCGCCGGTCTCGTCCTGGATGCCGCGGATCGTCTTGCCCTTGGGGCCGATGAGGTCGCCGATCTTCTCGGGGTTGATCATCATCGTGACGATGCGCGGGGCGTATGGCGAGAGGTCCGGGCGGACCGTCGGCAGCGCCTTGTCCATCTCGCCGAGGATGTGCAGGCGGCCTTCCTTGGCCTGCGCGAGCGCCTCGGTCATGATCTTGAGGTCGAGCCCCTGGATCTTGATGTCCATCTGGATGGACGTGATCCCGGCCTTGGTCCCCGCGACCTTGAAGTCCATGTCGCCGAGGTGATCCTCGGTGCCGAGGATGTCGGTCAGGATCGCGTACTTCTTCCCTTCCTTGATCAGGCCCATCGCCACGCCGGCCACCGGGGCCTTGAGCGGGATGCCGGCATCGAAGCAGGCGAGCGAGCCGCCGCAGACCGAGGCCATCGAGGAGGAGCCATTCGACTCGAGGATCTCGCTGACGATGCGGATCGTGTACGGGAACTCCTCGAACGCCGGGAGCACCGCCTGGATCGCGCGCTCGGCGAGCGCCCCGTGCCCGATCTCGCGGCGGCCGGTGCCGCGCATCGGCTTGGCCTCGCCGGTGGAGAAGGGCGGGAAGTTGTAGTGCAGCATGAACGACTTCGTCGTCTCCTTCGGGTCGTCGATGTTGTCCATGCGCTGGACGTCATTGGCGGTGCCGAGGGTCGCGACGACGAGCGCCTGCGTCTGGCCGCGCGTGAAGAGCGCCGAGCCGTGGGCGCGCGGGAGGAGCGAGGTGTCCACCGAGATGTCGCGCACGACGTTCGGCTTGCGGCCGTCCACGCGGAGCCCGGTGTCGAGTACCTGCGCGCGGAGCACGGCGTACTCGATGTCGCCGACGATGTTGCCGACGAGGCCGTGGTGCGCCGGGTCGAGCACCGCCACCATCTCCGCCTTCACCTCGTTCTTCACCTTCTCGACGGCCTGGATGCGGGTCGCCTTGTCCTTCTGGTTGATCGCGTCCTCGATCCGCTTCTGCGCCGCCTTGGTGACGGTCTTGCGGACGTCGTCGGGGACCTCGGTGGCCGCCCACTCCATCTTCTCGACCTTCACCTTCTTGAGCAGCTCCTCCTGCATCGAGACGAGCTCCGCGATGCCCTTCTGCGCGACCTTGAGGCCCTCGACGATGTCCTCCTCGGACACCTCGAGCGCGCCACCCTCGACCATCATGATCGAATCGGCCGAGCCGGCGACGATCATGTCCATGTCGCTGAAGTGGAGCGCCTGGAACGTCGGGTTGAGCACCCACTTCCCCTCGACGCGGCCGACGCGGACGCCGGCGATCGGGCCGGCCCACGGCAGCTTGCTGGCCGAGAGCGCGAACGAGGTCGCGAGGAGGCCGAGCACGTCGGCGTCATTCTCCTGGTCGGCCGAGAGGACGTACAGGACGACCTGCACCTCGTTCTGGAAGCCTTCCGGGAAGAGCGGACGGATGGAGCGGTCGATGATCCGGCAGGAGAGGATCTCCTCATCGCGCGGACGGCCTTCGCGCTTGATGAAGCCGCCCGGGATCTTGCCCGCGGCGTAGGTCTTCTCCTTGTACTCGACGGTCAGGGGGAAGAAGGGCAGCGGGCTCTTCTTGTCGCTGACGGTGACGGCGGCGAGGAGGATCGTCTCGCCGTAGGTCACGAGCGCGGAGCCGGCGGCCTGCTTGGCCATGCGCCCGGTCTCGATGATGAGAGGGCGGCCGGCGAAGGTCCGCTCGATACGATGCATCATGTTCTGTTTTTCTCTGATCGGTACACGAAGCGCGCGATCCGCTTCAGTGCGGTCGCGCGCTCGTGTGGGTGAAGCGCTAGTAGCGCAGGCCGAGGTCGACGATGATCTTGCGGTACGCGTCGACGGCAGTTCGCTTCAGGTAGTCCAAGTGACGGCGGCGCTGGCTCACCATCCTGAGGAGCCCACGGCGGCCGTGGTGGTCCTTCTTGTGGGCGCGGAAGTGCTCCGTGAGGTAGTTGATACGCTCAGTGAGGACCGCGACCTGCACCTGTGACGAGCCCGTATCGGTCTCGTGCTGGCGGTGATTCTCGATCGCCGCCGACTTGACGAACGCCATCCCTGATGTCCTTGCCTGCGCTGCGCAGTGCGATTGAAATGCCGGATTCCGTTGTAGCACGGTAAGTTAGGCGCCTTTTGGGCCTCTGTAAAGCCCCCCGGCGACCCAGACCTGCCGCGCGGCCCTACCCCCCGAACCACCCCGTGATCATCCGCTTCAGGTCGTTGAACGTCACGGTCACGAAGAGCAGCAGGATCGCCGCCAGCCCGATCCGCGCGTACCACTCCCGGACCATCGGCGGGAAGGGCCGGCGCCAGACCCCCTCGGCCAGCTGCAGCAGGATCTGACCGCCATCCAGCAGCGGGATCGGCAGCAGGTTCAGCACGGCCAGGTTGATGCTCAGGAAGGCGACCAGGGCCCAGACGTTCTCGATCCCCGACTCCGCCGCCACGACGCTCGACCGGACGATCTCGAGGGGTCCCCCCAGCTGCGTGACCGAGACGCTCCCCCGGAAGAGCCCGCCCAGCACGGTGAGGACGCTCCCGGCCATCCCCCAGGTGGCCTCCCAGCCCGCCACCGCGGCCTGTCCGAACGAGACGTCCTCGCGCGCGGGGATCCCGCGAGGGCCGACCCCGATACGGCCGACCCGGCGCGTCTCGCCCGCGGGCGGCGTCGCAACGTCCTGCGCCTCCGGGGTCATCCGCAGCGTCACGCGCTCCGTCCCGCGCACGACCTCCACCGCCAGCTCGCGGCCGGCCGCGGCGGACACGACCTCCAGCATCTCGTCCCACCGCGCGATCGCGCGACCGTCCACCGCCACCACGCTGTCACCCTTCTGCATCCCGGCCAGCGCGGCCGGTTTGCCGACCACCACCGAATCCGCGACCGCCGGGATATACCCGCGGCCATAGACGGCGAAGACCCCCGTCGAGACGACCAGTGCGAGGACCACATTCATGAACACGCCCGCCAGCAGGATCACGAGCCGCTTGTAGAGCGGCTTGGACTCGAACCAGCGGTCCGCGGGGATCGGCAGCGGGCCGTGCGGGATCATCGAGTGCGCGTCCCAGTGCTTCGATCGCTCGGGCTCCGCCCCCTCGCCCGCCGCCCCGCCTTCCCCTCCGCCCTCGAGCGCCGATGCGGTCTCGTCCTCCTTCGACGCCATCCGCACGTAGCCGCCGATCGGCAGCCAGGAGAGCGCATACTCCGTCTCGCCGCGCCGGAAGCTCCAGAGCGGCTTGCCCCAGCCGAGCGAGAAGCGCGGTGCGTAGACGCCGGCCCACTTGGCGGCGAGGAAATGGCCGAGCTCGTGCACGAAGATCACGAGTCCGAGGACCAGCAGCGGGGCGAGCCAGCTCAGCATCAGTGGTACTCCTGCACGAGCGCCCGTGCCGCCGCGTCGGCGGCGAGGAGCGCGTTCTTGTCGTCACCTGGGAGGCCGCCGAGGCGCGTGAGCGCCGCCTCGATGGCCGCGGGGATCCTGCTGAACGGTAGCGACCCGGCGAGCACCCGCGCGACCGCCGCCTCGTTGGCCGCGTTGAACACCGCCGGCGCCGCGCCGCCCGCGCGCCCGGCCTCGACGCCGAGTCCCAGCGTCGGGAACGCATCGTGGCGCACCGGCTCGAACGTGAGCGGACTCGCCGCCACCGGATCGAATCTCGGTACCCCGGCGTCCTCCACCCGGTCCGGGTAGCTCATCGCGTAGAGCACGGGCAGTTCCATCGAGGGTACGCCCATCTGCGCGAGCACGCTGCCATCCTCGAACTCGACCATCGAGTGCACGATGCTCTGGGGGTGGACCACGACGTCGATCCGGTCGTACGGGATGCCGAACAGCACGTGCGCCTCGATCACCTCGAGCGCCTTGTTGGCGAGCGAAGCCGAGTCGATCGTGATCTTGCGCCCCATCGCCCAAGTCGGATGGTTGAGCGCGTCGGAGAGCTGCGCGCCGGCGATGCGCGCGGCGTCCCAGGTGCGGAACGGGCCGCCCGAGGCCGTGATCACCATCCGGCGCACGCCGGCCACCGGCAGCAGTCCGGGCCCGTCCGACCGCAGCCGGCCGGCAAGACACTGGAGCAGCGCCGAATGCTCGGAGTCCACCGGGATCACCTCGCCGCCGTGCGCGCGCACCGCGCGCTGCACGAGGGCGCCGCCCATCACCAGCGACTCCTTGTTGGCGAGCGCGACGCGCTTGCCCTTCTCGAGCGCGGCGAGCGTCGCATCGAGGCCGGCCGCGCCGACCACGGCGTTGAGCACGATGTCCGCGTCCGGATGCTGCGCCGCCTCGACGAGGCAGGAGGCGCCGCGGCCCCAGTCCCCCGGCACCGTCTGCGAGGTGCACGAGACGATGCCGGCATAGGCGGGACGCCAGCGCTCGACCGCCGCGGCGAGTCCCTCGGCGTTGCCGTTGGCGGTGAGTGCGACGAACCGGAAGCGGTCGGGATGCCGGGCCACCACCCGCTGGGCCGTCTCGCCGATCGACCCCGTCGCCCCGAGCAGCGCGACCCCGCCGCGGTTCACGCGCCGACCTTGAGCAGGTACCCGAGCAGCACGTAGCCGATCGGGATCGTGAAGAGCAGCGAGTCCACGCGGTCCAGCACGCCGCCGTGCCCCGGGATCAGCGCCGAGCTGTCCTTCACGCCGGCCTCGCGCTTGAGCATGCTCTCCACGAGGTCGCCCACCTGCGCGGCGACGCTCATCGTCACGCCGAAGATGAGGATCCCCGTCATCGAGAGCCCGAGCCCGGCGTGCGGCCCGAGCAGGAGTTCGGCGTAGGCCCAGGTGGCGACCACCGACGCGACCAGTGCACCGACCGCTCCGGCGACCGTCTTCCCGGGACTGACGCTCGGCATCAGTTTGCGTCCGCCGATCGCCTTGCCGGCGACGAAGGCACCGGTGTCGTTGAGCCAGGTGACGACCATCGGGAAGAACACCAGCAGCGCGCCCGCGAGGTCGCCGACCGCGAAGCGGTGATAGCGCAGCGCATAGCCGAAGGCGAGCATGCCGCCGGTGTACCAGACGCCGAAGAGCGTGGTCGCGACGGCGCCGATCGGCTTGCCGGCCGCGCCGCGCGTCCAGAGCGCCACGCTCAGCAGCAGCGGCACGAGCAGCGCGACGAGCGGCAGCGGCGGCACCCAGAGGCCGAGCCGGGCCGCGTGCACGGCGAGCGGGACGAGCGCGGCGAGCACGATGCCCCACCCCATCATCGGCCGTTCGCCGGCGGCGGCGGCGAGGCGGTTGTACTCCCAGACGGCGAGCGCCGCGGCGATCGAGAGCAGGATCGCGAGCGGGGCGCCGCCGCGGTAGAGCGTGAACGCGACCACGGGGATCGCGACCACCGCGAAGAGGACGCGCTTGGTCAGCTCGCTCATAGGACGGCCACGAGGCGTTTCACAGGCGTGCGCACCGGCGTGCTCCCGAGTTCAGGTCGGAACTCAGGCCGGGACGCGGCCGAACCGGCGGTCCCGGTTCTGGTAGTCGAGGATCGCCTCGTAGAGGTTCACCCGGCTGAAATCGGGCCAGAGCACCGGCGAGATGAAGAGCTCGGTGTAGGCCAGCTGCCAGAGCAGGAAGTTCGAGATGCGCTGCTCGCCCGAGGTCCGGATCAGCAGGTCGGGGTCGGGGCAGTCGTGGGTGTAGAGCCGCTGCGCGAACGCGGCCTCGTCGACCTGCGCCGGCGTGAGCCGCCCGGCCGCGACGTCCTCGGCGATCAATCGGGCCGCGCGCGCGATCTCGGCGCGCGAGCCGTACGAGATGAAGAGGTTGAGCGTCAGCGTCGTGTTGTCCGCGGTCTGCGCGGTCACACGGTCCACGGCCGCGCGCGCGGCCGGCACCAGCCGGTCCACGTCCCCGAGGACGCGCACGCGAACGCCCTGTTCATGGAGATCGTCCGCTTCCTTCTGGATGTACTCCTCGAGCAGCGACATCAGGGCGTTGACCTCCATCGGAGGCCGCTGCCAGTTCTCCTGCGAGAAGGCGAAGAGCGAGAGCACCTCGACCCCGGCCTCGAGCGCCCCCTCGACGACCTCGCGCACCGACTTCATCCCGCTCCGGTGCCCGAGGGGGCGCGGCAGTTTCCGCTCGCGAGCCCAGCGCCCGTTGCCATCCATGATGATGGCGACGTGGCGCGGGATGGCCCCGTGCAGGCGGATCTGGGAGAGGAGTTCGGTGGCGGTCATCGTGGCGGTGGGGTCGGGCGGCGGGCGCTCAGACCTCCATGATCTCGGCTTCCTTGGCCTTCATCGCCGCGTCGATCTTGGCGATCTCCTCGTCGTGCAGCTTCTGCAGGTCCTTCTCGGCGTGCTTCACCTCGTCCTCGGAGACGCCGTCGAGCTTCTTCAGCTGCTCACGTGCCGTGGTGCGCGCGTGGCGCACCGCGATGCGGCCGTCCTCGGCGTACTTGTGCACGAGCTTCGCGAGCTCCTTGCGACGCTGTTCGTTCATCGCCGGCAGCGGCACGCGGATGATGTTGCCCTGCGCCGAGGGATCGAGCCCCAGATTCGACTCGCGGATCGCCTTCTCGACCGCCTTCACCTGTCCCTTGTCGAAGGGGGTGACGACGATGAGGCGCGGCTCCGGCGCCGAGACGTTGGCCACCTGGTTCATCGACATCAGCTGGCCGTACATCTCGACCTTCACGGTGTCGAGCATGCTCGGGCTCGCCTTGCCGGAGCGCACCGAGGCGAACTCGCGCTTGGCGGCCTCGACGCCCTTGTCCATCGCGGCACGGCCGTCCTTCAGGATCGACTGGGTCGTAGTCATGAGACGAGGGTCCCCACGGGTTCACCGCGCAGCGCCGCGGCGACGATGCCCGGTGTGTGGATGTTGAGCACGATGAGCGGCAGGTGATTCTCCTTGCAGAGCGTGATCGCCGTCTGGTCCATCACGCGGAGCTCCTCCGTCATCACGTCGCGGTAGGAGATCTTGTCGTACTTCACGGCCTTCGGGTCGGTCTTCGGATCGGCCGAGTAGACGCCGTCCACGCTGGTCGCCTTGATGATGACGCTCGCCTTCATCTGGATGGCACGCAGCACGGCGGCGGTGTCGGTCGAGAAATAGGGATTCCCGGTGCCGGCCGCGAAGACGACGCAGCGGCCCTTCTCGAGGTGCCGGATCGCGCGGCGCCGGATGTACGGCTCGGCGATCTCCTCCATGCGGATGGCGGTCATCACGCGCGTATCGAGACCCTCGCGCTCGAGCACGTCCTGGAATGCGAGCGCATTGATGACGGTGCCGAGCATCCCCATGTAGTCGGCGGAGACGCGGTCGACGCCCATCTTCGAGATCTGCGATCCGCGGACGATGTTGCCGCCGCCGATCACCATCCCGACCTGCGCGCCGAGATCGTTGATCGCCTTGACCTGGCGCGCGAACTCGCGGATGACCTCGAAGTCGAACCCGAATCCCTTCTCCCCGGCGAGGGCTTCGCCGGAGAGCTTGAGCAGGACCCGCGGATACGTCAACGTCATCCGCTCGGCGGCGCTCAGGACTCGCCCATCTTGAAGCGCACGAAGCGCTTCACCGCGAGCGGCGCGCCGGCGTCCTTCGCCGTCGCCTTCACGAGCTCGCCGACGGTCTGCTTGTCGTCGCGCACCCAGGGCTGGCCGAGCAGCGTGACCTCGCCGAAGAGCTTGGCGATGCGGCCCTCGACCATCTTCTGCGCGATCGCCTCGGGCTTGCCGCTCTCGAGGGCCTGCGAGATGAAGATCGCGCGCTCGCGCTCGATGTACTCCGGGCTGACGCCGTCCTTGTCCACCGCGACCGCGACCGTCGGCACGCCCGCCGCGACGTGCTCGGCGACCTGCTTGCCCAGCTGCGCGGCGTGCTCGCCCTTGCCCCCCGTGATCTCGGCGATCACGGCGGCCTTTCCGTTGAAGTGGAGGTACGAGCCGACGATGCCGTCCGACTTGAAGCGGGCGACGCGGCGCAACTCGACCTTCTCGCCGGTCTTCGCGGACGCGGCCTTCACGACCTCGCCGATGGTGCGCGACTTGTCGGCGTGCCACGGGGTCGCGAGGTAGCCCCCCTCGGCGCCGACGGCGACGAGGCCGTCCACCGCGGCGTCGTGGCCGACGTGCTCGGCGACCTGCTTGGCGAGCGCGACGAATTCGTCGTTGCGCCCGACGAAGTCGGTCTCGCAGTTGAGCTCGATCATCGCGCCGACGCTCGCGTCGGGGCTCGTCCAGGTGACGATCTGGCCCTCGGACGCAGCGCGATCGGCGCGCTTGTCGGCCTTCGCGATGCCCTTCTTGCGCAGGATGTCCACGGCGGCTTCCATGTCGCCGCCGGCCTCCTCAAGGGCCTTCTTGCAAGCCATCATCCCGGCGCCGGTGCGGGCGCGGAGTTCGGCGACGTCCTTGGCGGTGATCTGTGTGGCGGCCATCGGTATCTCTTTATGTGAAGCGTACGGTATCTGTGAGATCGCCGCCGGGGAGCGTTGAGACTCATCCGGCGGCGATGGAAACCTACTCAGGGGAGGTCCCCTGCACTACCGAGCGGTGACGCTCACTCGGCGGTTTCTTCGCCTTCGGCCTCGGGCGCCTCGGCATCGGGCGCGCCATCAGGCGCGCCATCAGGCGCGCCGCCCTTCAGGCGGGCGGCGATCGCTTCCGGCTTGGCACGCCGGCGGCGCGGGCGGCCCTTGTTGCGGCGGCGGCTCTCGTCGCTCTCCTTCTCGGTGCCGCGCTCCGACGACCAGGTCGTGGACTCGCCCGGCTCCTCGGCCTCGGAACGGACGGGGGCCTCACGGCGCGCCTCGGCGATCGCGTCGGCGATGGCGCCGGTGATCAGCTCGACCGAGCGGATGGCGTCGTCGTTGCCTGCGATCGGGACGGTGATGAGATCCGGATCGGAGTTGGTATCGCAGATCGCGACGATCGGGATGCCGAGCTTGTTGGCCTCGTCCACCGCGATGCGCTCCTTCTTGGCGTCGACGACGAACATCAGGCCGGGGATGCGTCCCATCGTCTTGATGCCCGACAGGTTCTTCGCGAGCTTGTCGCGCTGGCGGGTCATCATGAGCTGTTCCTTCTTGGTGTAGTTCTCGAAGGCACCGCCCGCCTCGGAGCCGGCCTCGAGGTCCTTGAGCTTCTTGATCTGCTTCTTGACGGTCGCGAAGTTCGTCAGGAGTCCGCCGAGCCAGCGCTCGGTGACGTGCATCGCGCCGGCCGCATCGGCCTGGGCGGCGACGAGCTGCGCGAGCTGGCGCTTGGTGCAGACGAAGAGGATGGCCTCGCCGCGCAGGATGACCTCGCGCACGAGCTTCTGCGCGAGCTCGATCTGCCGGAGCGTCTTCTGGAGGTCGATGATGTGGATCCCGTTGCGTTCCGCGAAGATGAAGCGGCGCATCTTGGGATTCCAACGGCGGGTCTGGTGCCCGAAATGGACACCGGCCTTGAGGAGATCGTCGAGCGAGGGCTGGGACATCGGTAGGGTACCTGCTGGGTGGTTGAGAACGTCGTCCGGCTTCATCGCTGCCCTCACCGCGCCATCCGGCACGGCACCGAGGGCGAGCTCGGCAGGACTGTGAGATGCAGAGGGGAGAGGTGAGATGGGAGATGTGAGGCGCTCATCATCGGGACGGGCCTCGCATCTCCCATCTCCCATCTCACCCCTGTCCTTCGTTTACCGCTTGGAGAACTGGAACTTCTTGCGCGCCTTCGGACGACCCGGCTTCTTGCGCTCGACCGCGCGGGCATCGCGCGTGAGGAGGCCGAGGTCGCGCAGCTTCCGGCGGTACCCTTCGTCGATCTTGACGAGCGCGCGGGCGATCGCGAGGCGGAGCGCGCCGGCCTGGCCGGTCTGGCCGCCGCCGGTGAGATTCGCCTGCACGTCATAGCTGCCGAGCGTCTCGGTCGCCGTGAAGGGCTGCTGGATGGCCGTCACCAGCGCCGGGCGCGGGAAGTAATCCCCGAGCGTCCGGCCGTTGAGGTTCCACTTGCCGGTGCCCGGCACGAGGAACACGCGGCACACGGCCTCCTTGCGGCGGCCGATCGTATGGGTCGTGAGCGTGTCCGCCATTTACTTGGCCTCGGCCTGCGGGAAGGTGAGCGTCTCGGGTTGCTGGGCGGCATGCGGGTGCTTCGCGTCGGCATAGACACGCAGCTTGAGCCGCAGCTTCTGGCGTCCGAGAGCGGTCTTGGGCAACATGCCGAAGACGGCCTTCTCGATGACCCGCTCGGGGTGCTTGGCCAGCATCGAGGCGAACGAGGTGTAGAGCTCGTGGCCCATGTAGCCGGTGTGGCGGAAGTAGTTCTTCTGCTCCGCCTTGCGGCCCGTGACGCGGACCTTCGAAGCGTTGATGACGATGACGTTGTCCCCGGTATCCATGTGCGGGGTGAACATCGCCTTGTGCTTGCCGCGGAGGATCCGGGCGACTTCGGTCGCGAGGCGACCAAGGACCATCCCGTCGGCGTCGACCACGAACCACTTGTGTTCGATGTCGGACGGGGTGGCGGTATACGTGCTGCGCATCGTGTGGACCATCTGGAACGAGAGGACCTGCGCCTCACCGGTGCGGGATGCAACCCGGGTCTTGGCCGCCACTTGGGCGTTTTTGGACAGACTCGAAGGATAGACGGGCGAGGGTGGGCGGTCAAGCGGGCCCGCCGGCCGATTTCGTCCCCGCGCGACCCCGGCACGGTGCCTCATTCCGGACCCTGCGGAAGCCGATACTCTTATGACTGTGCTCCACTCCAGATCCCCGCTCTCCGGTGCCCTGCCGAGGGAGCCGACGCCGGGCGCGCTCGCCCTCGCGACGGTCCTGCTGCTCGGCGCGTTCGTGATCTGGAGCGCGATGGCGCCCCCCCTCGTCGCGCCGTGGCAACACATGGTGGACGACGCCGGGTTCCTGCCCTTCCTGATCGCCATGACCTGGCTGGCCTCCCGGCTGGCCGCCGATCCCGCCGCCGCGCCGCGCGCGAGACGCGCCTGGCAGCTCCTCGGCGTCGCCTTCGCGATCTCCTGCCTCGGCAACCTGCTGCGCGTGCTGGGCCACGCCGGACTCGCGCTGCCCGAGGCCCTCCGCCTCGTGCTGGCGATCCCGCAGGCCCTGCTGATGCTCGCCGGACTCTGGCAGCTGGCCTGGTTGCGCAAGGAGTCCGGCCGCGCCGCGGACTGGTTCGACGCCGGCGCGATCGTCCTCTCGGGGTTCCTCCTCGCCTCGCACTTCATCGCCGGCGGCACACCCTTCAGCGCCTCGCACCTCGGATCCACCCGCTGGCTCTTCCTCCTCAATCTCGTCGCCGACGTCGCCGCCGTCCTCTTCACGGCCACGGCGTGGTTCCGGCGCCCCGTCGGGCTCGATCGCGACGCCCTCGGATTGCTCACGCTCGGCTTCGCCGTGATCGCGATCGTCGACCTGCGCTACGACCAGGAGATCCAGCGTGCGATCTGGGTGAACGGCGGGATGCTCGACGCGAGCGTCGCGCTCGGCTTCACGCTCGTCGTGCTCGGGCTGGACCGGCAGCGGCGGCATCGCGCGAGCGCGGTGCCGGACCGGGTGGGGATGCGGACCGGGCGAAGCATCGTCGCGCCGATCGCGATCGTCGCCGCCGCGGTGCCGCTGGTGCAGCTGGCGTGGTCGCCGGCGCCCGACCTGACCGAGTTGCCGTTCCTCGTCACCGGCGTCGTCGTGCTGCTGGTGCTGGTGCTGATCCGCCAGCATCTCGCGCGCGTCGCCGCCGAGCAGCACGCGCTGGCGCGCTCCGCCGCCGACGCGCGCTTCCGCTCGCTGGTGCAGCGCTCGTCCGACGCGATCTTCCAGATCTCGCCCGAGCACGCGATCCAGTGGGCGAGCCCGTCGGCGGGCCAGTTGACCGGATCGATCCCCTCGCTCCTCGTCGGACGGCGGATCGTCGAACTCGCGCATCCCGACGACCGCGACCGGCTCTCGGTCTTCCTCGCGAACGCGTCCGAGCCCTTCAGCCGCAACGCGGTGCTCCGCTGGCGCCTCGGTCGCGGCGACACCTGGCACGAGGTCGAGAGCGTCGTGTCCGACCTCTCGGCGGACGAGGCGGTCGGCGGCCTGGTGCTCAATACGCGCGACGTCTCCGAACGCGTGCGGCTCGAGCAGCAGCTGCGCCAGGCGCAGAAGCTCGAGGCGGTCGGGCGGCTCGCCGGCGGCATCGCCCACGACTTCAACAACATCCTCGCCGCGATCATCACGCACGCGCAGCTCGTGCGCGACGACCTGCCGCCCGAGGACGCGCGTGCGGCCGACCTGCTTGAGATCGAGCAGACCGCGCAGCGCGGCGCGGTGCTGACGCGCCGCCTGCTCTCCTTCAGCCGACCCGAGGCCGGCGAGCTGCACGCGCAGCCGCTCTCCGCCGTCGTGCAGGGCATGGAGTCGATGCTGCGCCGGCTGCTCGTGAGCCAGGTCGAGCTCAAGCTCTCGCTCGCGCCGGAGGACCTCTGGGTGCGGACGGCCGAGGGACAGCTGGAGCAGATCCTGATGAACCTCGCGATCAATGCGCGCGATGCGATGCCGTCGGGGGGCGTGGTGCAGGTGCGCACGCGCGCGTGCACCGTGCGCCCGGGCGACGGGCCGACCGCGCGCGGCGTGCGCGCCGGACGCTGGGCCGAGCTGACGGTGGAGGACGAGGGCCTCGGCATGGATGCGGCGACGCTCGATCGCGTCTTCGAACCCTTCTTCACCACGAAGGCCGCCGGGCTCGGCACCGGACTCGGGCTCACCACCGTGCGCGGCATCGTGCGCGCGCTCGGCGGGCACGTGCTGGCCGAGAGCGCGCCGGGGCGCGGCACGACGATGCGGGTGCTGCTGCCGCTGGTGGCGGCGGAGCGGACCGCGGTGGACGCCGCGCCCGCGGACCTCGTGCGCGCGCCGGCGACCGCCGGCGAGCCGGTGGTGCTCGTGGTGGATGACGAGGTGGCGCTCCGCCGCGCGATCGAGCGCTTCCTCTCGCGCAGCGGCTTCGCCGTCATCGGCGCCGCCTCCGCCATCGATGCGCTCGCGGTGCTGGAAGCGCGCGGCTGGGCGATGGACCTGATCGTGACGGACATGGTGATGCCGCGGATGAGCGGCCGCGAGTTCGTGCGCCGCGTGCAGGCGAAGGCCCCCGGGATCCCGGTGCTCTGCATCTCCGGGCACATGGCGTGGGACGAGTCGGATACCGACGACGTCGATGCACCCTGGTCGCCGCAGCGGCTGCTGGCGAAGCCCTTCCCGTTCCCGGAGTTCCTGCGGCGCGTGCGCGAGACGATGGGCGGGAGCACCGTCGGCGCCTGACGGGTTCACCCCTTCGTGCCTTCGTGGTGACGCCGTGCTACTCGAGCTCGACCAACGTCGCGCCCTTCTCCACCGCCTTGCCGGGGACGGCGTGGATCGCCCGCACCGTGCCCGCGGCGCTCGCTCGGAGTTCGTTCTCCATCTTCATCGCTTCCATCACGACGACGCCCTGCCCCGCCTCGACGCGGTCGCCGACCGCGACGTTCACGCGCACGACCAGCCCGGGCATCGGCGCGATCACCGGCGCGGGCCCGCTGCTCGCGGCGTGCGCGGCCGAGAGGTCGCGGATCGCGCGCGCACGCTCGTCGAGCGCCTCGACGTCGAAGCGCCAGCCGTCGATCCAGAGCGCGTAGCTGCCGCGCGTCGCCCCGCGGCGCGCGACCACGCGGTGCTGGGCGCCGCCGATCGTGACGAGCCGCACCGGCGTCCCCTCCACGTCGGCCAGGTGCGCCTCGACGTGCGTGCCGCCGATCGAGACACCCTCGCCGTCGAGCGTGACCTCGAGGCGTTCGCCATTCACGTCCACCAGGTACTTCACGGCGCCTCCACCGAGGGACGCAGGTCGCACACGGACTCGACGTGGGCGGTCTGCGGGAACATGTCGTAGCAGGTCAGCGCGTGGACGCGCCAACCGTCGAGGCGCGCGACGTCGCGCGCCAGGGTCGCCGGATCGCAGCTCACGTAGAGGATCGCACGCGGTGCGGGCCGCGCCTCCCGCAGCGCCGCGATGACCTTCGCGTCCACGCCGGCGCGCGGCGGATTCAGGATGACGACGTCGGCCGGGAGCAGCCGCGGCAGCACGTCCTCGACACGCGCCGCGATTGCGCGCGAGCCCGCCGGGAGCCGCGCCGCCGCCCACGCCGTGGCCTCCTCGTCGAGCTCGACCGCCGCGACCGCCACGCCGGCGGCGGCGATCGCGGCCGCGGTGTCGCCCGTGCCGCTGTAGGCGTCGATCACCGTGCGTGGCCCGTGCGACAGCGCGCGCGCGACCACGTCCGCCTGCACAAGGGCCGCGACCTCGGCGTTGACCTGCGCGAACGAGGCGCCGGGCACATCGGACGGCCGACGGTCCGCCACGAGCCGCCGCCGCTTCCCTTCCGCTTGCCACCAGACCGCCGCCAGCGTCGGCACCGCCGCGAGGAACGGCTGCAGTGCGGGCCAGTCGCTGCCGCCCTCGAGCACGAAGAGCGGCTGCGTGCCGAGCCAGCGCACGGTGCCCCGCAGGCGAGGCGCGTCCGGCAGGTGCGCGCCCGCCGCGACGATCGCGCGCCACGCCTCCAGCACGCGCGCATCGGTGATCTGGCAGTCGTGCAGGTCGAAGACCGCCTCCGGATCGTCGAACGCACGGAGCCCGGCGTAGTGGCTGCCGTCCGCGCGCCGCCGGATCGCGAGCGAGAGCGTGCGCCGGTAGCGCCAGACGGCGCCACCGCGGAGCTCCGGCAGCGGCACTTCGCGCCGACCGATCCGGCGGAAGGCGTCCTGCACCATCAGTCGCTTCGCCTCGCGCTGCGCGCCGATCGCCACGTGCTGCAGCTGGCATCCGCCGCAGCGATCCGGCGCCTCATAGTGCTCGCAGACGGGTTCGACGCGCGACGGTCCGGGTGCGTCCACGCGCTGGAGCCGGCCCCGACCCACGCGTCCCTCGACCGCGATCTCCGCGGTGACGCGGTCTCCCGGAGCGGTCCGCGGCGTGAAGACCACGAGTCCATCGAGTCGCGCCACACCATCACCGCCGGCGGCGAGGCCGGTGATGTCGAGTGTGCCCGTCCTGGCCGGCGCGACGGTCACGGGCGCCGCAGGCCGTCGAGGCGTGCCAGTTCGGCCCAGGTGGAGCGCGACACCGCCCCCGCCCCTGCGGGCGGCGACTTCGTGACGCTCGGCGTGCCCGGCGGCGTAGCCGGCGGCGTGCCGCCCCGACCGGGACCGCCGCTGCGCGCACGCCGGTCGCGGTCCGCGAGCAGCGCCGCCGCGATCGCGGCGGCCGCGAGCGTCTCCGCCGGCGGTTTCTGCGCGAGGAGCTGCGGGAGCCGCTTCTCGAGCCACTGGATGTCCACCTCGCCGCGCTGGTACTCAGGGTCGTTCATCACCCGCAGGTGGAACTCACGCGAGGTCTCGACGCCGTCGATCACCAGCTCCCGGAGCGCGCGCTGCATCCGCGCGATGGCCTGGTCGCGCGTGCGCCCGAAGACGATCAGCTTGGCGAGCATCGGGTCGTACGAGAGTCCGACGACGCTGCCGGTGCTGATGCCGCCGTCCCAGCGCACGCCCGGCCCGCCCGGCAGATGCAGGTACTCGATCCGCCCCGTGGACGGCAGGAATCCGTTGGCCGGGTCCTCGCTCGTGATGCGGCACTCGATCGCCCACCCGCGCGGTTCCGGCGCCTCGGTGAACGGGAGCCGCTCCCCGGCCGCGATCCGCAGCTGCCACTGCACGAGGTCGATCCCCATCACCAGTTCGGTCACGGGATGCTCGACCTGGATGCGCGTGTTCATCTCGAGGAAGTAGAAGACCCCGTTCGCGTCGAGCAGGAACTCGCAGGTCCCGGCGTTCACGTAGCCGGCCGCCTTGGCGGCAGCGACGGCCGCGTCGCCCATCCGCCGGCGCAGCTCCGGCGTGACCGCCACGCTCGGCGCCTCCTCGATCATCTTCTGGTGACGCCGTTGGATCGAGCATTCGCGCTCGCCGAGGGCGACACAATCCCCGTAGCTGTCGGCGAGGATCTGGATCTCGACGTGGCGCGGGCCCTCGATGTACTTCTCGATGTAGACCGCGTCATCGCCGAAGGCGTTCTTGGCCTCGCGCTGCGCCGAGCCGAGGGCGCTCGCGATCTCGTCGGCGCTCCGGACGATGCGCATGCCCTTCCCGCCGCCGCCGGCGGCCGCCTTGAGCAGCACCGGATAGCCGAAGGTCCCGGCGAGCGCCGCGGCCTCCTCGGCATCCTTGAGCGGCTCGGTCGTGCCCGGCACGACCGGTGTGCCGGCGGCGATCGCGAGGGTGCGGGCCGCGGTCTTGGAGCCCATCGCGGCGATCGCCTCCGCCGGCGGGCCGATCCAGATCAGCCCGGCATCGCGCACGGCGCGCGCGAACCACTCGCGCTCCGAGAGGAAGCCATAGCCGGGGTGGATCGCGTCGGCCTCGACCTGCTTCGCGACGGCGATGAGATGGTCGCCGCGCAGGTAGCTCTCGGAGGCCGGGGCCGGCCCGATGTGCACCGCCTCGTCGGCCTCCCGCACGTGCGGCGCCTGGGCGTCCGCATCGGAGTAGACCGCGACCGACCGGATGCCGAGTTCCTGGCACGCGCGCACGATGCGCAGCGCGATCTCGCCGCGATTGGCGATCAGGACCTTCCGGATCCGGCGTTGGGTGGGCTCGCCGTGCGGGGGGGACTTGGCGTCGCCGCGCCTGCGCGCCGGGGCACTCACAGCGGGATGCACCCGTGTTTCTTCGCCGGATTGCGCGTGCGCTTGCCCTGCAGCATCTCGAGCGCGTCGATCAGCCGCGGCCGCGTGTCGCGCGGGTCGATGATGTCGTCCACATAGCCCCGCCCCGCCGCCACGTACGGATTCGCGAACTTGTCCGTGTACTCGGCGACCCGCGCATCCATCGCGGCCTGCGGGTCAGGTGCCTCCGAGATCTCCTTCTTGAAGAGGATCTCGACCGCGCCCTTGGGCCCCATCACCGCGATCTCGGCGGTCGGCCACGCCAGGTTCACGTCGCCGCGGATGTGCTTGGAGCTCATCACGTCGTACGCGCCGCCGTAAGCCTTGCGCGTGATGATCGTGAGCTTCGGCACGGTCGCCTCGCAGTAGGCGTAGAGGAGCTTGGCGCCGTGCCGGATGATGCCGCCGTGCTCCTGCGCGACGCCGGGCAGGAAGCCCGGCACGTCCTCGAAGGTCACGATCGGGATGTTGAAGGCGTCGCAGAAGCGGATGAAGCGCGCCGCCTTGACGCTGGCGCTGATGTCGAGCACGCCGGCGAGCACCGCCGGCTGGTTGGCGACGATCCCGACCGAGTGGCCGCCCAGGTGCGCGAAGCCGCAGACGATGTTGGCGGCGAAGTCCTTGTGGACCTCGAGGAACTCGCCGTCGTCGACCACGCGCCGCAGCACGTCGTGGATGTCGTACGGCTTGTTCGAGTTGTCGGGCACGACGTCGAGCAGCGCTTCGTCGCGGCGGTCGCGCGGGTCGGAGGAGCCGCCGCGCGGCGGCGCATCGACGTTGTTCGACGGGAGGAAGCGCAGCAGCTGCCGGATCCCCTCGAGGCACTCGAGCTCCGAGCCGGCCGTGAAGTGCGAGACGCCCGAGGTGCCGCCGTGCGTGTCGGCGCCGCCGAGCTGCTCCATCGTCACGTCCTCGTGCGTGACGGTCTTCACGACGTTGGGGCCGGTCACGAACATGTACGAGGTGCCGCGCACCATGTAGACGAAGTCGGTGATCGCGGGCGAGTACACCGCGCCGCCGGCGCAGGGGCCGAGGATCGCCGAGATCTGCGGCACGACGCCCGAGGCGAGGGTGTTGCGCAGGAAGATGTCGGCGTAGCCGCCGAGCGAGACGACGCCCTCCTGGATGCGCGCACCGCCGGAGTCGTTGAGGCCGATGACCGGCGCGCCGTTCTGCATCGCGAGGTCCATCACCTTGCAGATCTTCGACGCGTGGGCCTCGGAGAGCGAGCCGCCGAACACCGTGAAGTCCTGCGAGAAGACGTAGACGATCCGGCCGTCCACGCGACCGTAGCCGGTGACGACGCCGTCGCCGTACGGCCGTTGCGCCTCGAGGCCGAAGTCGCTCGACCGGTGCGTGACGAAGCGGTCGAGCTCGACGAAGGACCCGTCGTCGAGGAGGACGTCGAGACGTTCGCGGGCGGAGAGCTTGCCCTTGTCGTGCTGGGCCTTCAGGCGGGCGGCGCCGCCACCGAGTTCGGACTCGGCGCGGCGCCGCTCGAGGAGGTCGAGTCTCTCGCGCATGGACATGGTCGGGTAATCTAGCGCGCTTCGCGCACTTCGAAGCCCACGTCGTCGAGCAGGATGGTCCCCGCCGGCGACCGGTCGAAGCGGAACCGGATCCCCCGCACCGCCGCCGGATCGAAGCCCGGGAGGAGCGCCGCGAAGCGCGCGAGCGGGATGCTCACCCGCTGCGGCACGAACTCGTGGTCGCGCGGCGGCCCGGTGAGCTTCCGCTCGATGTAGGCGTGCTTGTAGAGGCGGACCGTCAGGGGCGGGCGCAACGCCGCGACCGACGAGACCGGCAGGGCGACCGAACGGCCGTCCGCGAGCAGGAGCTCGACCGTGAAGTCCACGCGGAGCGAGTCGGCGGGCGGATCGCGCCGGGCGGCGCCCTTCGCGGCGCCCTTCGCGGCGGCCTTCGCGGCGGCCTTCGCGGCGGCCTTGGCGGAGTCCCGTGACTTGGACTGGTCTGCCCTGGAGCTGGCCGATGGCTTGGGGCGCGCGACGGAATCCCGTCGTGCACCCGGCGCCGGGGGCGTCAGCGTATCGGCGGCGCTCAGCGGCGACGGGCGACGCCCCATGTCCACGACGCCGAAGGTCAGCGCCGACCCCCGGTCGAGCCCGAGTGTGCCGGCCGCCTCCGCCGTCAGGCGCACCGCGTACCAGGCCCGAAGCGAGTCGCGCGCCTGCACCGTGTCGCGCGGCGCGCTCCAGCCGAGCATCACCGCATTCGACTCGAACGTCGTCCCGCGGGCGGCGACCCGCGCCTCGATCGCCGACTCCCGCCAGGTGGAGAGCCCGCGCGACGCGACGCGCGCGCCCTCGAGGGTGCCCGTCGTCACGTCGATGTCCTCCTCGAAGTCCGCGACGATGCGCTCGCGACCGCTCGCGAAATGCGACACGTACATCGTGCGGGGCAGCCAGCCGCCGATCGTCCGGTAGTCGCGGAACATCGGCTCGTACTCGCGGCGGCCGTGGAGGGCCATCTCGAGGAACCCGCTGAAGAACACGCGCCCGACCTCACGCTGCTCCTCTCCCGTCAGCAGCGACTTCTTGTTCAGCAGCCATCCCGACTTCCCGACGTCGTTGTCCCCCCAGACCGTGTTGAACTGGCCATGATTGGCCCGGTAGACGTAGAGCGCGGACTTGACGAGACCGGGCTCGCTCACGTCCGCCCGCAGGTAGGTGCGCAGGCCGATGAAGGTCGAGACGTCGGAATCGTGGGAGCCGTGGACGACCAGGTAGTTGACGCCCGCCACCGGCGGCAGTCGGTCGGCCGGGCGGTACTGGCCGTCGATGGGCGCGATCGCGATCAGCGCGCGGATTCCGAAGTTGAAGTCGAACGCGATGCGCGCGTCGTCGGGATAGTGCGAGAGCCGGTTGAAGCCCGCCGCGACGGCCACCGCCTCACCGCCGCGCGAATGCCCGATCAGACCGACGCGCTGCAGGTCCACCTTGCCGCGCAACGGGAAGGCGGGGTCGCGCTCCATCGCGCGCCAGGCCTCGAGATGCTTGAGCAGCATCCAGCCGCGCGCGTCGTTCTCGGTGCGGATGCCGCCGTTGAGGAAGTTCTGGTCCACCGACACGGTGATGAAGCCGCGGCTGGCGAGGAGCTCGCCGAGGTAGGCATACCCAGGGTCGGAGTACTCCTTCATCGAGTGGTTGCCGTGCACGATCAGCACGAGCGGGAACGGCCCCGCACCGACCGGATGCCAGACGCGCCCGTTGAGCGGCAGTTCGCGGCGGCTGAAGCCCCAGTAGCGCCAGCGCTTGCGGGCGTCGCTCGCGTCGATGCCGCGCAGGAACGGTTGCGCGTTTACGGCGCGCGTGCGGACGAGGACCGAGTCGCGGAACTCGGGTCGCCGCTTGTCGGTGCCGCTGCCGTAGTAGAAGCGGCGGACCTCGTATGTCCCGCGCACCCCCGGGTTCGGCGCATCGAGCGAAACCGACGTGAGCACACGATCGGCGTCGGAGCGGACCAGTCGGGACGGCTGCGTGCAAGCCGCGGCGAGCAGGACGAGGGCGAGGGGTGTGGCGCGCATCGCGAGAATCTACCGTCCCGACACGGACTGGCGAGCGGCGCCCGGACGGCACGATGTAGGGGTCGCGGAGGTCTTCCCGCCAGCTCCGACATCCCGATGTACCACCCGAGCTCGCCTTCTCCAGCTACGTCGGCAACGGGCCCGAGCCGGTCTGGAAACAGCATCCCGCGTTCCACGAGGTGCGGCCGGGTCGGCGCTGAGCCGTCTCAGCGCGTCGTCGGTGCCGCGAGCAACCGGTCGAGTGCCGCGCGGTCGTGGAGGCGGCCTCCGAAGATGACCGCCGCGATGCGCCGCGTGTTCGCGATGTCAGCGAGGGGGTCGGCGTCGAGCAGGACGAGGTCGGCACGTTTCCCCGGCGCGACCGTGCCCGCCGAGTCGAGCATCCCCAGGAACTGCGCCGGCGCGAAGGTCGCGGCACGGATCGCGGCGTGCGGCGAGAGGCCGCCGCGCACGAGCAGCGCCATCTCCTCGTGCAGGCCGAATCCCGGCGGGCTGTTGCGGAGAGGCGCGTCGGTGCCGGTGAGGATGCCGACGCCCGCGCGGTGCATCGCGGCGACCTGCGCGAGCCGGCGCGCCAGCACCGCGCGCCCCACGAGCTCGGAGCCGGCGGGAATGCTGTCGGGCATCGGGAAGAGTTCGAGCACGAACGTCCGCAGTTCGGTCGGCAGGTAGCGCGCCACGGCATCTCCCGGCAACCCGCGGTGCGGCCACTCGGCGATCTCGTACGCCGCGACGAAGGTCGGCGTCATCCAGGTGCCGTTGCGGACGAAGCGCGCATTCGCCGCGTCCTGGTCCTCCGACGAACAGCGCCCCAGCGCCGCCTGCACTGGGAAGCGGGGGGACCACGTGAGCGACTCGGCGGCGGTGCACGGCATCGGCACGGCGAGCAGGTGCTCGATGCTGCGGATGCCGGAGTCGGACGCGGCCGCGGAGCCGACCGAGCGCGGCACGTGTCCGGTGAACGGGATCCCGCGCTCGCGCGCGCGCCGTGCGATCGCGAAGTAGGTCTCGCGGCTCAACTGTCCGTGCAGCTTGATGAAGTCCACGCCCATCGCGACGAGCGAATCGACGGCGGCTTGCGCCTCGCCGGGATCCCGCGCGAGCAGATGCGGGATCGGCATCGGGCCCCCCTCGAGGTACGGCCCGGAGGCGACGATCCGCGGGCCGACGAGCGTCCCCGCCGCGATCTCGGCGCGCCACGCCTGCAGCACGGGCCACTCCCCCGCCATGTCGCGCACGCCGGTCACACCGTTCGCCACGTAGAGCGCGAGCAGCGAGCGGCCGGTGGGCACGGTGGTGTGCACGTGCATGTCCCAGAAGCCCGGCAGCAGGAACTTCCCGCGCCCATCGATCACTTGCGTGCCGCGCGGCAGGGCCCGGGTCGGACCGACGCTGACGATCCGGTCCCCGCGGATCAGCACCGTGAGGCCGTGTCGCGGCGCCGGATCGCTCCCGTCGATCACGGTCACATTCGTGATCGCGAGATCGCCCTGGCCCCTGACGATCTGCGGAATGAGAAGCCCCGCCGTGAGCGCGCAACCGAGCATCAGCCGTTCGACGGTCACCGTGCAGACTCCCGAAGAAGGTCCTGGGAGGAATGTACGCCGAACGAGAAGACCCCGGCCGAGCGATGCTCGGCCGGGGCCCGTTCATCCTTCATCCTTCATCCTTCATCCAGCGATCAACGCTCACCTCGCCGCGGGGAACGCAACGGCTCCGACCGCGAACTCGTTCGAGGTCACCTCGACCCGCTCGGCCCGATTGTCCGGGAAGTGCAGGAAGTCGAAGCGGATGCGGTAAATGCCCTGCTCCGGCGGAAGCGGCACGGTGACGGTCACCGATTTCCCGGCCCGCAACGAGTACCCGACCGCTACACAGAGCACCTGACGACCGTCCAGGACCGTCGTCCAGCCCGTCGGACCCATGCGGTCGAGCGAGTGCGAGCACGCGCCGTATTCCCAGTACTTCATGGAGCGATTGGTCAGGATCAGGTCGATCGAGGCCGTCCCCGCCGGGACGGACGTGAAAGCCGTGACGGCGTCCGGAGGACGCGTGAGGTCGGGGATCAGCCCCTCCCCGTCGCACCCCGCAACGGCCGTCAGGAGCACCACGGACGCCACCCGCGCAAGCTTGAATGGTCGAATTGCCATCAGATCCTCGGTTGGTGCAGTTGATGCATTCGCAGATACTACCCGCGAGGGTGGCCTGACGTCACGATGCAGCAGGAAGAAGCCCCAGCCGAGCAACGCTCGACCGGGGCTTTCTACTTTCTACTTTCTACTTTCTACTATTCGTCAATCGCCGCGTCCAGATCCGCCGGGATCTCCACCACCTCATCCTCGGTGTGCACCTTCGACGGTTCGGCCGGGCGCTCCTGGCCCTCCGGCACGTCCACGACGCCCAGCACGATGCGGCGGTGGATCGGGTCGACCTCGAGGATGCGGACGTTCATCTGCATCCCTTCCCACGCCACGTCGGCCGGGCTCGCGATCTGGGCGCCCGCCCAGTTCAGGTGCGAGATCGGCACGAAGCCCTCGATGTCATTGCCGACGTCGACGACCACACCCTTGTCCATCAGGCGCGCGACCTTGCCCGGGAGCTCGGTGCCGACCGGGTAGGTCTCACCGATGCGGAGCCAGGGATCCTCGCTCGCCTGCTTGAGCCCGAGCGAGATGCGCTTGTTGTCGGAATCGATGTTGAGGATGACCACGTCCACCGAGTCGCCCTTCTTCACCACTTCCGACGGATGCTGCACGCGCTTGGTCCAGCTCATGTCGCTGATGTGGATCAGGCCGTCGATGCCCGGCTCGATCTCGACGAAGGCGCCGAAGGAGGTCAGGTTGCGGACCTTGCCGTTGAGGCGCGTGCCGACCGGGTACTTGAGCGGCAGCACCATCCAGGGATCCTGCTCGGTCTGCTTCATGCCGAGCGAGATCTTCTCCTCGGCCGGATCGACCTTGAGCACCACCGCCTCGATCGCCTCGCCGATGCTGACGAGCTTCGAGGGATGACGGACGTTGCGCGTCCAGCTCATCTCGGAGATGTGCACGAGGCCCTCGATGCCCGGCTGCAGCTCGATGAAGGCGCCGTAGTTCGTGATCGAGACGACCTTGCCCGAGACGCGCGTGCCGACCGGGAACTTCTCGGCGACGTCCTTCCACGGATACGCCTGGAGCTGCTTGAGGCCGAGCGAGATGCGCTCGCGCTCCCAATCGATGTCCAGGACCTTGACCTCGAGCTCCGCGCCGATCGCGACCATCTCGCTCGGGTGGGAGATGCGGCCCCACGACATGTCGGTGATGTGCAAGAGGCCGTCGACGCCGCCCAAGTCGATGAACGCCCCGAAGTCGGTGATGTTCTTGACGACGCCCTTCCGCACCTGGTCCTTGGCGAGCTCCTTCATCAGCTTCTCGCGCTTGCCGGCCCGCTCGGTCTCCAGGATCACGCGGCGCGAGACGACGATGTTGCGGCGGCGCTTGTTGAGCTTGATGATCTTGAACTCGTACTTCTGTCCGAGCAGCTCGTCGATGTTCGGGACGCGCCGGAGCGCGATCTGCGAACCCGGGAGGAACGCGTCGACGCCCATCAGGTCGACGACCACGCCACCCTTGATCTTCTTGACGAGCGTGCCCTCGACCGGCGTGTCGGACTCGTACGCGACGCGGATCCGCTCCCACACGCGCATGAAGTCGGCCTTCTTCTTCGACAGCACGACCGAGCCTTCGCTGTCCTCGAGGTGCTCGAGCAGGACCTCGACCTCGTCGCCCGGCTTGAGGTCGGGCATGTCCTTGAACTCTTCGAGCGGGATCGTCCCTTCGGACTTGAACCCGATGTCGAGCACGACGAGGTTCTCGCGGATCTCGAGGACGGTCGACTTGACGATCTCACCCTCTTCGATGCTGGCGAGGGTGCCGTTGTACATATCCATCATCGCCTCGAACTCGTCGGACGAGATCTCGTCCTCGTCGTACAGTTCGGGGCGGCGGTTGGCGAGCGGACGCAGCTGCGCCTTCTGGGCGTCGCGCTTCTGGCGCGCGATCAGCTCCGGCGACAGGGTCTCTTCGGTCTCGGTCTCTGCTACGGTCATGTGGTGCTCCAGATCGCGGAGGGTTCGGCTCGCCGCGTCGAGGCGTGGGTGATGGGGATGACTGATGTCCCGGCACCGGATGATGCCCGGCATCGAGAGCCTTGAAACTTAGGGGAGAAAGGGCCGCCGGGTCAATGGCAAGTCCCCGTCCGGCAACGACCTACCTCATGGCCGACCGGGCCAGCGCCACGATCCGCTCCACCTGCTCCGCCTGCGTCAGGTAGGTCGTGTCGATCAGCATCGCATCCGGTGCGCGCTGGGTCTGCGCCTCGTCCTTGGCGTCCCGCTGGACCAGGGCGTCGGTCTCCTCGGCCACCTCGGCGTCCGTCGGCAAGCGCTCCAACCGCTGCATCAGCCGCCGCTTGGCCCGCTCCCAGGAGTCGGCCACGAGGAAGATCTTCACCCGCGCCCGCGGGAAGACCGCGGTGCCCATGTCGCGGCCGTCGATCACGATCGGGTGGTCGCGGGCCGCGCGCCGGACCTGGTCGTTGACCCAGCTCCGGACGCGGGGCATCCGGGCCACGAGCGACACGTTCGCGGTCACGTCGGCCCCGCGCAGCTCGTCCTCGATGTCCTCGCCGTCGAGGGCGGGATGGAACGTCGTCTCCGCCGGCACCAGCGAGATGCCGGCGGCGGCCCCGAGGACCTGGTCCTCGGTCCACTCCGCCGGGGGTGCCCCGCGCCGCAGCATCGCCGCGGTCGCGGCCCGATAGAGCGACCCCGAATCGACGTGCCGGAAGCCAAGCTCGCGCGCGACCCAGCGCGCGGTCGACGACTTCCCCGAGGCGGCCGGCCCGTCGATCGCCACCACGAGCGCGCGGCGGCGGTCGATCCCTTCGCTATCGGACACGGACAAGGTCATCCCAGAAGCTAGGGTACGAGACGTCCACGCACGACGGGTCGTCGAGGGTGATCGTGTTCCCCGCGAGCGCGCCGAGGACGCCGAAGGCCATCGCGATCCGATGGTCGCCTTGCGTCGTCACCCGGCCGCCGAGCGGCTGATCGCTCCCATGGACCACGAATCCGTCGGGCAGCTCCTCGGCATCGGCCCCGACTGCCCGGAGATTCGCGACGATCGCCGCAATGCGGTCGCTCTCCTTCACGCGGAGCTCGGCGGCGCCCGTCACGCGCGTCTCGCCCTCCGCGCGCGCCGCGACGCAAGCGATCAGCGGCAGTTCGTCGATCAGGCTCGGCACTTCGTCCGCGCCGATCGCCGTGCCCTTGAGCGCACGAGTGCCGCGCGACACCTGGATGGTCGCGACCGGCTCCCCGCCCTGGTCGGCGACATTCTCGAACCGGAGCGCCGCCCCCATGCGCGTCAGCACCTGGAACGCGCCCGAACGCGCCGGGTTGATGCCGACATTCCCGATCGCGAGCGCCTCACGCGCGCCGCCGAGCGCGGCGAGTCCGGCGAGGAACGCAGCGCTCGAGGGGTCGCCCGGCACGTCCACGTCCGCGGCGTCGAGTCGCCCCTTCGGCAGCAGCGAAACGACGAGTCCCTCCGTGCGCACGTCCACGCCGCGCGCCGAGAGCATCCGCTCGGTGTGGTCGCGGGTCGCCGCGGGCTCGTGCACCTCCACCGGCACGTCGGCGACGAGGCCGGCGAGGAGGATCGCGCTCTTGACCTGCGCGCTCGCCACCTCGGAGCGCCAGGTGATGCCGCGGAGCGCGGCCCCGAACACCGTCATCGGGAGTCCGCCGTGCGGCGGCAGTTCCACGCGCGCGCCCATCGCCTCGAGTGGCGCCGCCACCCGGCGCATCGGACGACGGCTCAAGCTCGCGTCACCGACGAAGCGCGCCCCGAATGGCGAGCCGGCGACGATGCCGGCCATCAGCCGAGCGGTCGTGCCGCTGTTCGCGCAGCCGAGGTCGCCCGCCGGCGCGGCGAGCCCGCGCAGGCCGACCCCGTCGATCACGATCTCGTCGGCGTCGATCGACGGGATCGCGACGCCCAGCGCGCGCAGCACGTCCGCCGTGGCGCGCACGTCGGCCGAGCGCAGGAGGCCGCGGATGCGTGAGGTCCCCCGCCCCAGTGCCGCCAGCATCAGCGCCCGGTGCGAGATCGACTTGTCACCGGGAACGCGCAGCGCGATCACGCCGCTCACCGCAGCCAGTTCTCGAGCGCCGTCGCCAGGTCGGTCTTCTCGTCGCGGTACTTCACGATCACGGGGGTCTGCAGCGAGAGCCCCTGCTGCGCCGCGAACCCGCCCTTCACCGCGCGCGCGCCGGGGACCACGACCGCGCCAGCCGGGATCTCGAGCGGACGGTCGGGACTCGCGCGGTACACCGTCTCGCGCACGAGGTCGAACACCGGCGTGCCGCGCGTCAACACGACGCCCGCCGCGAGCACGGCCTTCTCGCGCACCACCGTCCCCTCGTAGACGCCGCAGTTGCCGCCCACGATCACGTCGTCCTCGATGATCACCGGCGACGCGTTGACCGGCTCCAGCACGCCTCCGATCTGCGCCGCCGCGCTCAGGTGCACGCGCGCCCCCACCTGCGCGCAGGAGCCGACGAGCGCGTGCGAGTCCACCATCGTCCCCGCGCCGATCCAGCTGCCGACGTTCACGTACATCGGCGGCATGCAGACCACGCCGGCCGCGAGGTACGCGCCGCGGCGGATGGTCGAACCGCCCGGGACGACGCGCACATTGTCGGCGAGCGTGAGCGCGCGCGTCGGATAGGTGTGCTTGTCGAAGAAGTGGAAGGGCGAACCGGGCGGCGACTGCTCGACGATGCGGCCCACGCGGAAGCCGAGCAGGATGCCGCGCTTGACCCAGGGCACCGCGCGCCAGGTGCCGTCGGTGCCGCGCTCGGCCGCGCGGACCGTCCCGGCCTCGAGCGCGTCGAGCAGCGCGCCGACGACGCGCTCCGCCTCGGGGGGCATGGCCTCGGCGGCCAGCGGGAAGAGTGATTCGACGTGGGACTCGAGGTCAGCGCCGGACATCGTCGCGCTCACAGCGGGATCCCCGCGGCGTGGAGCGCCGTGCGGAGCTGTTCGACGTGACGCGCGTCGAGCGGCACCAGCGGCAGCCGGAGCACGTTCTGCATCTTCCCCATCAGCGCGAGTGCGGCCTTGACCGGGATCGGGTTCGACTCGACGAACGCGGCATCGACGAGCGGCGCGAGGCGGTGATGCAGCGCGCGCGCCTTCACGAGGTCGCCGCGCCCCGCGGCGGCCACGAGCTCGGCGCAGAGCGCCGGCACGACGTTCGAGATCACCGAGATGACCCCGTCGCCTCCGGCGGCCATCACCGCGAGCGTCAGGCTGTCGTCGCCCGACAGGACCACGAACGGTGGCTTCCGGTGGCGGATGATCTGGTCGATCTGCGCCGGATTCCCCGACGCTTCCTTCACCGCGACGATGTTCGGATGCTCGGCCAGCGCGAGCGTGGTCTCCGCGAGCACATTGCTCGCGGTCCGGCCTGGCACGTTGTAGACCACGATCGGCACCGGCGACGCATCCGCGATCGCGCGGAAGTGCGCGAGGATCCCGCGCTGCGGTGGCTTGTTGTACATCGGCGAGACGTGCAGCAGGTGCGTGGCGCCGGCGCGTGCGAGCACCTTCGACGTCTCGATCGCGAGCGCGGTGTCGTTCGACCCCGCCCCGGCGATGACCGGCACCCGCCGCTCGGCGCGCTCGACCGTGATGCGGACCACGCGCTCGCGCTCGGCCAGCGAGAGCGTCACCGCCTCTCCGGTGGAGCCGACCGGCACGAGCCCGTCGATTCCCTCGGCCACCTGCCACTCGACGAAGGCGGCCAGCGCGGCCTCGTCCACCGCGCCATCGGCCGTGAATGGTGTCACGATCGCGGTGATCGCTCCGCGGAGCACTGCGGTCATCGGCCCACCTCTCCGAGGAAGTCGTCCAGCGTGAAGACGCCGCGGCGTCCGGCGAGCCAGCGCGCGGCGGAGAGCGCGCCGGCCGCGAAGACGCGCCGGTCGCGCGCCTCGTGCACGAGTCGCACCTGCTCGAACGGCGCGTCGAACACCACCTCGTGCGTGCCGGGCACGTGCCCCGTGCGCACGCTCGTCACCGGCACCGGCCGGCCGAGCCCGCGCTCCGCGATCCCGGCGAGCAGCCGCCCGGTGCCGCTCGGTGCGTCCAGCTTGAGTCGATGGTGCGTCTCGACCAGGTGCGCGTCGAAGCCCGTCTCCGCCCGGGCGAACCGGCGCGCGGCCTCCGCGACGACCTTGGCGAAAAGGTGCACGCCGATCGCGAAGTTCGGGGCCCAGAGGAGCGCGCCCGACGAGTTCCGCACGAAGGTCTCGACCATCGGACGCTCGTCGTCCCATCCGGTCGTGCCGCTCACGACGGGAACGCCGAGTTCGGCGCAGGCGCGCACGAGACGCGCGGCCTCCTTCGGCACCGTGAACTCGATCACGACGTCGGCGCTCCCGAGCGCCTCGCTCGTGACACCGGCGGCGGTCTCGCGCGGACCGAGCTGGGCGGCGAGCGTGAATCCGGCATCGGCCGCGAGAGAGGCGACGAGGCGGCCCATCTTGCCGTCGCCGAGGATCGCGAGCCGCGTCATCCCACGCTCCGCGAGAAGAACTCGGCGTGCAGGCGCCGCATCGCTTCGTTCACCATGTCGCCGTCCACGATCAGCGTGAGGTTGATGCCGGTGGCGCTCAGCGAGACCATGTGCAGCCGCAGGTCGCCGAGGGCCGCGAGCGCGCGGGCCATCGTGACCGTGCTCTCCCCCAGGCCGGCGCCGACGAGGGCGACGATCCCCCGCCCGCGTTCGACCGCCACGTCACCGAAGGCCGAGAGCTGCGCCACGACCGCCTCGAGGTGCTGGTCATCATCGAGCGTGACCGAGACCGAGACCTCCGACGTGGCAACGACGTCCACCGAGGTGCGGTTCCGTTCGAACACCTCGAAGATGGCGCGCAGGGCACCCGGGGTCGCGAGCATCCGCGGCGAGCGCACCTTCACGACGACGGTGCGGCTCTTCCCCGCGATCGCGCGCACCGGCAGGCGCGGCGCATCGAAGGTGATCCGTGTGCCGGTGCCGTCGGGGCGCCGCGAGTTGAACACGAAGACGGGGATCCCGCGCTTCACCGCCGGGGCGATGGTGTTCGGGTGGAGCACCTTGGCGCCGAAGCTGGCGAGCTCGGCCGCCTCGTCGAAGCGGATGTGGTCGATCAGCCGCGCGTCCGGGACCACGCGCGGGTCGGCGGTGAGCATCCCGTCCACATCGGTCCAGATCTCGATCGCCTCGGCTTCCATCGCCGCGCCGATCAGCGACGCCGAGAAGTCCGAGCCGCCGCGGCCGAGCGTCGTCGTGATGCCGGAGGCGGTCGCGCCGATGTATCCGCCGAGGACGGGCACGCGGCCCTCACGGATCAGCGGCGCCAGCTGGGCGCGGCAGGCGATTGCGATCTCGTCGGCGCGGGGCTCCGCCTTGCCGTAATCGTCCGAGGTGGCCATCACGCGGCGGGCATCCACGAGGGTCGCGGGCAGGCCGGCCTTCTCGAATGCGGCGGTGACGATCGGCGCCGAGAGGCGCTCCCCCATCGCCGCGACGGCGTCGTGCGAGCGGGGTGTCAGGTGCCCGAGCACCGAGAGTGCCTCGGCCAGGTGGGCGAGCTCGTCGAAGAGCGCCCCGGTCTCGGCCGCGACCTCGTCGCGACCCGCGTAGCCGTCGAGCAGCGTCGCCACCGCCTCGAAGTGCCGGGTGCGCAACTCCTCGACGATCGTGAGCGCGACGATGAGCTGGCCCGAGGCCGCGTGCTCGGCGATCTCGAGCAGGCGATTGGTCGTGCCGGCGAGCGCGGAGACCACGACCACGGGCCGGCGGGCGAGGCGGCCGCGGACGATCGCCGCGGTGCGCGCGATCGCCTCGGCGTCGCCGACGGAGGTCCCGCCGAACTTGACGACGATCATCGATGCGGCGCGTGCGTGGACGCGTAGGGCGGAGGGGTCCAGTCGAGCCGTCCGGTCGCCGCGAGCACCTCGGCGTTCAGGATGGAGCCGCCGGCCGCGCCGCGAATCGTGTTGTGCCCCATCGCCGTGAGGCGCAGGTCGAAGATCGCGTCCTCGCGCACACGACCGACCGTCACGGTCATCCCGTGACCCGCCATCACGTCGCGCCGCGGCTGCGGACGGTCGGGTGCCTCGGTCACGACGAGCGGGAACTCCGGTGCCGACGGGAGGCCCTGCACGACCTTGGCGCCGCGCCACTCGCGCAGGCAATCGAGCGCCGCGGCGACCGTCGGCTTGGACTCGAAGCGCACCGAGCAGACGACCGTGTGCCCGTGCTCGACCGGCACGCGGTTGGCGTGCGCGCTGACCCGGAAGGGAGCGTGCTCGATCACGCTTCCCGAGAGCCGGCCGAGCATCTTTTGCATCTCGCGCTCGAGCTTGGACTCCTCCTCGCCGATGTAGGGGATCACGTTGCCGAGGATGTCGAGCGAGGGGACGCCCGGATAGCCGGCGCCCGAGACGGCCTGCATGGTCGCGAGGAAGACCTCGCGCAAGCCGAAACGCTCGTGCAGCGGCGCCAGCGCCATCGCCGCGACCGTCGCGGCGCAGTTGGCGTTCGTCACGACCCCGCCCGTCCAGCCGCGTGCGTGCTGCGCGTCGAGGAGCCCGAGGTGATCCGCGTTGACCTCGGGGATCACGAGCGGGACGTCCGGCTCCATCCGGAAGTTCTTCGCGTTGCTGAGCACGTAGCGGCCAGCGGCGGCGAAGGCGGGCTCGAGCTCGGCGGCCGCGGCGGCATCGAGCGCCGAGAAGACCACCGGCGACTTGACCGCCGCCACATCGCAGAGCGTGACCGTCTTCTCGGCCGCTTCGGCCGGCATCACGCCCTCGATCCACCGCGTCGCGTCGGCGTAGTGCTTCCCGGCCGACCGCTCGCTCGCGGCGACCTCGGCGAGCCGGAACCAGGGATGGCCGGCGAGCAGACGGATGAAAGTCTGGCCCACAGCGCCGGTGGCACCAAGGACTGCCACGGGGAGCCGGTTCACGGCAGCAGCTTCCGGACGAGGGTCATGTACGCATCCACACTCGAGCGCAGTTCGTCCTCGGCGACGTACTCCTCGGTGGTGTGCGCCACGTGGATCGAGCCGGGGCCGAAGAGGAGGGGAGTGCCCCAGTTCGTCAGCAGCGGGATGTCGGAGGTGTAGGCGACCGGCGCCGAGGCGAAGCCGGGCACGGTGTGGAAGTGCTGCGCGGGGATGAACGAGCCGTACTCCAGGTCGGCGCGGTCCCGCGCCCAGGCCTCGAGGCGCTCCTTCACGGGCGCGGCATCGCCGACGAGACGCACCATCATCTCCGCTTCGCAGTGGCCGGGGACGATGTTCGCCTCCGTGCCGCCGCGGATGAGGCCGACGTTCACGGTCGTTGGTCCGAGGATCGGGTCCACCGGGAGGCCGAGCGACTCGAGTTCCGGGAGCATCAGCAGCATCGGCGTGATGGCCGATGCGCCGAGGTGCGGGTAGGCGGAGTGGGCCTCGCGGCCGGTCGTGCGCACGGTGACGCGCAGCGCGCCCTTGCAGCCGGAGGCGAGGATGCTCTCGGTGGGCTCGCCGTTGATGAGCCAGCGGCTCGTGGCGGGGAGCTGGTTGGCGGCGCGCGCACCGTCGGAGCCGCGCTCCTCGCCGACGACGAGCAGGAGGTCGACGCGCTGTTCACCCTCGGCCGCGAGGCGATCCGCCGCGACCATCATTGCCGCCGCGATGCCCTTGGCGTCGCAGGATCCGCGCCCGTACAGCCGACCGTCGGCGCGCCGGGGCGGCACGTACGGCGGCACCGTGTCGAGGTGAGTGGAGAGGGTGACGCCCCCGCCCTTGCGCGAGGCCCAGACGTTGCCGCGACCCGGCGTCACTTCCTGCACCGTGACGTTCCAGTCCCGGGCCACGAGCCAGCGGGAGACGAACTCCACGGCCGCGCCCTCGTCGCGGGTGGTGGAGGGGATGGCCAGCAGCTCGGCGGCGAGCGAGACGACGTCGGTCATGGGGGAGAAAGTTAACCGTCCGCCGCTTGCCCGTGCGCCGCGAGCCGCCTAACGTACGCGGAGTGCGGGAATAGCTCAGTTGGTAGAGCACAACCTTGCCAAGGTTGGGGTCGCGGGTTCGAGTCCCGTTTCCCGCTTGCCGAGTAGAAAGTAGAAAGTAGAAAGGGGACCGGGGGCGGCCGCGGGTGTGAGGCCGCTCCCGTTCGTCTTTCGGCACTGAGGGTTCCACGCACCCGCCGGGGTGGCGAAAGTGGCGAGACGCGACGGACTTAAAATCCGTTGGGACGAGAGTCCCATGTGGGTTCGATTCCCACCCCCGGCATGCTCGGCCGCCGCTCAGAGCGCGCGGAAGCGGATCGTGATCCTCACCCGATCCCCGTCACCCTTGGTGCCACGCACGGCCTTCGGCACTGCGAGCAGCGTCCGGCCGGACTTCTCGCGCCAGGTGCTTGTCTCCCACGTGTGGCCGTCCACCGTCGCGGTGACCGGCGTGCGGCCCCAGCCGTGCGTGACCGGCGGCGCGTAGCGCTCGGGCACGGGCGCGAAGTGCCAGCCGCCGGGGCCGGACCACTTGAAGAGCACCGCCATAAAGGTGCCGCCGTAGCGGCCCGGGGTGTCCGCGGGCGGAGTCGGGGGCGTTCGTCGGGTCGCCATTCGGCCCCTAGTTTATCACCGATGCCCCAGGCCATCACCTCCCTGCCCTCGACCACCGTCCTCTGGGTCGCCCTCGGCCGCGCGATGCTCTACGGCGCGCTCAGCGTCGGGCTCGCGCTCGCCGCCGTCATCGCAGGATTCCTGCTCGCGCGAGCGTAGCGCCTACGGTCGCACCCCGTGCGCGTGCACCGTGTACCACGCCGCGTACGCCAGCAGCCCGCTGAGCGATGCGTCGCCCCCATGCGAACGGGCGCGACCATCCTCGTCCACGATCTCGGCCGCCAATCCGTGCCCGAGCGGCGCGCGGCGCAGCCACTCGAGGATCTCCGAGGCATCGGGGCCGAAGAGCCGTGCGATCTGCACCACCAGCCGCTCCGAGGCGCCGATCCGCTTGGCGGTCCGCCGATAGAGCGAGTCGGTGCGCTCGACCGCCTCCCAGAGCGGGAGCCAGAGCGCCGAGCCCACCGGATCGTCGTCGAGCGTGAGACCCCCATCGAGGTCGGCCGCCGCCGCGAAGGTCGACTTCCCCTCCCCGCCGGTGGAGAAGTGGCGGCGCAGCGCGGCGCGCACCGCGGCCGGGTCCTGCACCTCGCGCGCGGCCTCCTCGTCGAGCGTGCGCTTGAGCGCGTCGAGCGCGAACGCCACCACGGCGTTGCCGTGCAAGGTGTACGGCTTGGCGGCGGGCGTCCGCTCGAGCGTGACCTCGGTGCGATACAGCGGGTGCTTCTCGTCGCGGCGTGCCGCGAGGTCGTCGTGCGACACGTACAGGGTGTCGGCCAGCACGACCTCCTCGACGATCTGGTCGTCGCCCGTCTCGCGGATGTAGCGCTCGGTGGCGACGGCATACGACGCGGCGCCCTCCAGCGTGAAGCCCGGCTCGAAGAGCGTCCCGTCGAAGTAGTGCACGCCGCGACCGGGCGCGTAGCCGTGGATCTCACAGGCGCGGAGGATCAGCTCCCGCGCCAGAGGCGGATCGGCCAGTTGCACGGCGGGGACCGTCCAGGCCAGTGCCTCCCAATCGCGCACCGTCACGCCCCACGCACACCAGGGCGCGCGGCTCCGCACCAGATAGTAGTGCGCGTCGTCGAGCGCGCGGCCGACGGCGTAGAAGTAGGCGAAGAGCAGGTTGCGGTTGATCAGCGCATCGAGCGACTCCATCCCGGTGCTCTGCTCCAACGTCCGCAGCGCGTCGCGCGTCGCGGTGAGCAGCGCTCTCCAGCCGCGGCGGCGCATCACGCCGACCGTCGCCTCGGCGCCATCGCGCTCCGGTCCTGCGGCGATGTAGAACGCCGTCTCGAAGCGCTCGCCGGCACCGATCGTGACCTCGCGCGTGAGCGCGTAGCCGGGCGCCGCGCCCTCGTGCAGCACCAGCCGTGCGGCCCCGTCGGCGGCGATCGCGAGGGCACAGACGCCGGGAGCGGCCGCGCCGTCGAGCAGCACGACCTCGCCCGCCGCGCGCTGCACGCGATGCGCGTCCTCGGCCGCGCGCGGTGTGCGCACGCGCAGTTGGCGGTGCCCCAGCGTCCCTTCGAGTCCGACGAGGATCCGCTTCGGGCGCTTGCCCCGGTTCTCGAACGCGAGCGCGTAGACCGCCCCGGCGATGTCCGCGTCGCGACCGAAGGGCGCGAACACGGTGCCGCGGATCACGAGGTCGTCGGCCTGGCTCGTGAAGGTCGGGAGCCACTGCAGGGCGCGCTCCCACGCGATGCCGCCGTGCGCGAGTGCCACCGCCGCCCCGTCCACCTGCACGGTCGGACGCGCCAGCGCCGGCCCGTCACCTTCCAGGAAGTTCGGCGCGCCGGCGAACTCCACGGCCGAGCGCGCGCCGCGATGCAGCAGGCTCACGGCGTGGATCGCGCCGTCGGCCGGATGGATGCAAGGGAGAGCGAGCCAGTGATTGCCGGTGATCTGCCAGGGGAGCGTCGGCAGGGGTGCATCGGCGGGGAACGGCGAGGTGGCGGGCTGCGTCACGTTACTTTGTTCGGGGTACGATGCTAAACTAGCCGACCGCACCCCCATGCGCCGCCCCTTCCTCCGCCCCCTCGCCGCCGTCGCCGCGCTCGCGCTCTCGCTTCCCCTCGCCCCGGCGCGGGCGCAGCGGGTGATCGGCGGCGGCGACGACGCCGTGACCATCCCGCGCGGGGTGCTCCGCATCGGCATCGGCGGGGAGCTGACGCTGCAGCGCGACCGCTGGAACTACGGCGTTCTGGAGCCCCTCGGCGCGAGCTTCAGCGGCCCGCTCGGCGCCTCGCGGCTCGCGGCGCTCGGTCTCGTGCAGGACGACGTGCGCGCGCTCGGCGTGCCCGACTTCGCCGCCTCGCTCGGCACCTCGCGGCTCGACCTGCGCCAGCGGATCTTCATCACCCCCTTCTCGCTCGAGTACGGCGCGACGGAGTGGCTGACCATCGGCGTCACGGCGCCGCTGGTCCGGGTGCGGTCGGAGGCGCTCCAGCGGCTCGACGGGACCGCGGGGCTCGCCACCGTGGGACTGAATCCGTATTTCATCGGCTCGGCAGTGCCGGCCAGCAATCGCGCCACGATCGACCGGTTCAGCGCCGCCGCCCAGGCACTCACGGCGCGGCGCGACGGCTGCATCGCGAATCCCGGCTCCGCCCCGGAGTGTGCGACGATCCTCGCCGAGGCGGCGGCGGTGAACGCGTTGATCGGGACGACGAGCGCGTTCGCGTCGCGCCTCGGCACGCTGTACGGCGGCGCCGGACTCGCGACCCCGTCGGCTTACGTGCCGATGAGCGGCTCGGCGGCCGAGCTGGCGCTGCTCGCGCGCGTGGTCGCCCTGCGCGATGCGCACACGCGCTACGGCGTCACCGCCATCACGCCGACCACGACGCTGCCGCTCGGCGCGCAGACCCCCCTGACCTCGGCCGACCTCGAGCGGCTGATGCGCGACTCGACCTCGGGGTATGGCGCCAAGCCACTCGACGGCAGCGCGCGCATCAACATCGGCGACGTGGATGTGAGCGCCAAGATCCGGCTCTTCGATTCGTTCGGCGGCACGCAGGCCACGCGGCTCGGCGCCACGGGGTTCGGGTTCCGCCAGTCGATCGGATTGACCTTCCGGCTCGGGAGCGGCATCGCCGCGGATCCGGGCGATTTCCTCGACCTGGGCACCGGCTCGGGTGAGAACGCGATCGGCGTGCGCTCCTACACGGACGTCGTGTTCAACCAGCGGCTCTGGACGTCGATCGTCGTCGGATGGGCGCAGGCTGAGGCGGGCGACCTCCGGGTGCGGATCCCCGGGACCCCGGACCAGCAGCTGCTCGAGTCGTGGCGCGAGGTCACGGCCACCGTGACGCGCCGCCCGGTCTACCAGGTCGAGATCGCGCCGCGCTACCACCTGAACGACTACCTCGCGATCGGCGGCTACTACGGCATCCGGCACCGTTCGCAGGACGAGTTCAGCTATCCCGCGATCACCGCACCCTGGGGCGCGACCGTCCCGACGACCGACCCGCTGACGGCCTCGCGAGAGCAGCGCGTCGGCGCAAGCATCTCCTTCTCGACGCTGGCGGCGCACGACAAGGGGCGCGTCAACCGCGCGTTCGAGATGAGTCTCTCGCACCAGCAGTCGATCAGCAGCAGCATCGGCCTCACGCCGAAGCGCTGGGAGGACCGGCTGCAGTTCCGCTACTACACGCGCCTCTTCGGGCGCTGAGCGCGGGCGTCGGTCGCGCGCCCGGCGGCCGTCCGAGCGCCGTCGCGCGGTACCGATGCGGCGGCGAGGAGTTCACGCGCATGCTCCCGGCTGGTCGCGCTCTCGGCGTCGCCGCCGAGCATCCGCGCGATCTCGTCCACGCGGGCGTCGCCCGAGACCGGTGAGACGTCGGAGGTGGTGACGCCCCCCTTCGCGGCCTTCTGCACCACGATGTGGTGATGGGCGCGCGCGGCGATCTGCGGCAGGTGCGTGATCGCGAACACCTGGTGATGGCCGGCCACGTCGCGCATCGCGTCGCCGACCATCAGGCCGGTGCGGCCCCCGATGCCGGCGTCCACCTCGTCGAAGATCAGCGTCGGGATGCCGTCGAGCCGCGCGAGGATCGTCTTCAAGGCGAGCATCACGCGCGCGAGTTCGCCGCCCGAGGCCACGCGCGCGAGGGCCCGCGCCTCGTGCCCGACGTTGAGCGCGACGCGGAACTCGACGTCCTCGGCCCCCGCCGCCGTCGGCTCAGCGCGCGGCACGAGCTCGACGAAGAACCGGCCGTCGGGCATCCCGAGGTCGGGCAGGCGCTGCTCGACCGACTTGGCGAGCGCGGCCGCGGCCTTGCGCCGCTTGGCGGAGAGCCGCGCCGCCGCATCGGCGAGCGCCTGCTCCGCATCGCGCACCCGCGTCTCGAGCCCACGCAGGTCGAGTCCGGCCGTATCGAGCAGGTCGAGTTCCGCACGGGCCTCGCGTCCGGTCGTCATCACGGCGGCGATGCTGCCCCCGTACTTCTTGACGAGCCGGAAGATCTGGTCGCGCCGCCGCTCGACCTCGTCGAGACGCGCCGGATCGTGCTCGACTCCCTCGCCATACGCGCGCGCCTCCCGCGCGAGTTCCTCGAGCGCATACCAGGCCGCGTCGTAGAGCTCCTGCAGGCGCGCCGTGGAGGGGTCGATGCGCTGGAGTGACGCGAGCGGCTTCTGCAGGTGACCGATCGCCCCCATCGCGGCGTCCTCGTTGCCGTCGAGTGCGCCGGTCACCTCGCCGATGAGCGCCTGCAGCTCCTCGGCGTGCGTCAGCCGGCGGGCCTCCTCGTCGAGCCGCTCGTCCTCCCCTTCCTTGAGGGCCGCGTCGGTGATCTCGCGCGCGACGTGGGCGAGCCAATCGGCGCGGCGCGCGGCCTCGGCGCGGCGCGCCGTGAGCGCCCCGATCGCCGCGCGCGCCTCGGCCGCGGCGGCGAAGGCCTGCTCGACCGCGGCGACCTCGGCCGCCGCCTCGCCGAAGGCGTCGAGGATCCGGCGCTGCGCATCGGGCTCGAGCAGCGCCTGCGCCTCATGCTGGCCGTGCACGTTCACGAGCGCCCGGCCGATCTCGGCCAGCGCCCCGGCGGTGACGGGAGAGCCGTTCACCCAGGCGCGCGCACGGCCGCCGGCCGCGGCGGGCACCTCGCGCTTGAGCACCAGCGTGCCATCGGACTCGATCCCACGGTCGTCGAGCATCGCCAGCAGGCCGGCGTTCCCCTCGAGGTCGAAGATCCCCTCCACGGTGGCCTTGTCGGCGCCCGTGCGCACGAGGTCGCTCGACGCGCGCTCACCGATAAGGAGACCGAGCGCGCCGACGATGATCGACTTCCCCGCCCCCGTCTCGCCCGAGAGCACGTTGAAGCCGGGCGCGAGCGGCAGCGTCACGCTGTCGATGATCGCGAGGTTGCGGATGCGGAGTTCGGTCAGCATCGCCGAAGGACTCGTTCAGCGGAAGGAGTCGCGTTCGACGAGGCCGCCCCATCCGAGCTTGCGCCGGAGGCGCGAGAAGAAGGTGCTCCCCGCGAAGCGCACGAGGTGCACCGGCTTGGAGCTGCGGCGCACGGTCAGCGCCTGGCCCTCGCCGAGCGAGGTGCCGACCTGCCCGTCGGCGGTCACGAGCACCTCTTCGGGGGCATCGTCCACCTCGAGCCGCAGCACGGAGCCGGGCGGGAGGATCGTGGGGCGGAGCGCGAGCGTGTGCGGCGCGACGGGCGTGACGATCAGCGAGTCGAAGGTCGGCACGACGATCGGGCCCGCGGCGGAGAGCGAATAGGCGGTCGAGCCGGTGGGCGTGGCGATCACGACGCCGTCGGCCGCGAACGCCCCGATCAGCTCGTCGTTCACGAAGATCCGAAGCCGCAGCACGCGAGCGAAACCGCCCTTGTGCACCACGACGTCGTTGAGCGCGCGCAGTTTGACCCCCACGCTGCCGGAGGAGGTCAGCGATGCGGCCGAGAGCGCCATCCGCTTCTCCACACCGAACTCGCCCTTCGCGAACGCCTCGAACGACGCCGGGAACTCGTCGTGGCCGCAGGAGGTCAGGAACCCGAGCTTGCCGAGGTTCACGCCGAAGATCGGCACCGCCGCGCCGCCGAGATACCGGGCGGCGCGGAGCAGCGTGCCGTCGCCGCCGAGGGCGAGCAGGGCGTCCACCTGGTCCGGGCGTCCGAGCCGCGTGCCGCCGGGGACGTCGGCGAGGAGCTCTTCCTCGTAGGCGAGCGTGTAGCCGCGCGCCGGCGCCTCGCGGCCGAGGAACGCCAGGATGTCGCTGAGCCCGTCGTAGCCTCGGTGCCCGATGACGCCGAGACGCGTCGTCACCCCGCGAGCGCCTCGCTCTCGTGCAGGGCGCGCACCTTGGCCGCGATCCCGTTCGCGTCGATCCCGCACTGCGCCAGCTGGCGCGCGCGCGAGGCCGCGTACACGATCCGGTCCGGCACGCCGAGCGCGTGGACGCGCGCGCCGGGATCCGTCGCGCCGACCACCGACGCCAGGAACGCGCCGAAGCCGTTCACCACGGTCCCCTCCTCGATCACCAGCAGCTGCTTGTGGGTCGCGAGCAACGCCGTGAGCGTGGTTTCGTCGTACGGCTTGAGGTAGCGGCAGTTCACGACCGTCACCGGCAACCCTTCGGCGGCGAGCGTGTCGGCGGCCTTGAGCGACTCGCCGACCATCGTCCCGACCGCGAGGATCGCGACCTCGTCACCCTTCCGCAGGACCTCCCAGGTGGCGTACGGCACGGCCGGGATGCCCTTGGCGTGCGGCACGAGGTCCGGCGCCACATCGCGCGGGTAGCGGATCGCGAAGGGGCCGCTGGTGTGCTCGACCGCCGTCCGGAGCAGCCCCGCCAGTTCCAGCCCGTCCTTCGGTGCGGTGACCGTCATGTTCGGCACCGCGAGCATGTAGGCGATGTCGTAGAGCCCCGCGTGCGTCTCCCCGTCCTCGCCCACGAGGCCCGCGCGGTCCATGCAGAAGATGACCGGCAGACCCTGGATCGCGACGTCGTGCACGATGCCGTCGTACGCGCGCTGCAAGAAGGTGGAGTAGATCGCGACCACCGGCCGCACGCCTTGCGTCGCCATCCCGGCGGCGAAGGTCACGCCGTGGCCCTCGGCGATGCCGACGTCGAAGAAGCGCTCCGGATGCGCCTTGGCCGCGCCCCCGGTACCGGTGCCGCTCGGCATCGCCGCCGTGATCGCGATCAGCTTCGGATACTCCTCCATCAGTTCGCCCAGCGCCTTGCCGAAGACCGCGGTGTAGTTGGGATTCGCGGTCGAGACCTTCAGCTGCTTCCCCGTGGCCGGATCGTGGCCCGGCGGGAGCGCGTGCCACTTCTCGCCGTGCTCGCCTGCCGGGAATCCCTTCCCCTTGGTCGTGATGACGTGCACGAGACGCGGGCCCTTGAAGGCGCGCATCGCCTTGAAGGTCTCGATCAGCTGGGGGATGTCGTGACCGTCGATCGGGCCGAAGTAGCGGAACCCGAGCTCCTCGAAGAGCACGCCCGGCGTCAGGAACGCCTTGACCGACTCCTCCCAGCGGCGGATGAGCGCGCCGGCATCCTTGAACGGTCCGCGCGCGTGGTCGGCCATGTCGCCGATGAAGCTGCGCAGGCGGTTGTAGATCGGGTTGCGCTGCACCGAGGTGAGATACTTGTGCATCGCGCCGACGTTGGGCGCGATGCTCATCTCGTTGTCGTTGAGCACCACGATGAAGTCGCGATCCGACGCGCCGGCGTTGTTCAGCGCCTCGTACGCGAGGCCCGAGCCGAGCGAGCCGTCGCCGATGATCGCCGCCACCTTGAAGTCGTCGCCATTCAGGTCGCGCGCCGCGGCCATGCCCAGTGCGGCCGAGATCGACGTCGCCGCGTGGCCCGCGCCGAAGGTGTCGTACTCGCTTTCGGTGCGCTTGAGGAAGCCCGAGATGCCGTCCTCCTGGCGCAGCGTGTGCATCCGGTCCTTGCGGCCGGTGAGCACCTTGTGCGGATACCCCTGGTGTCCGACGTCCCAGACCAGTTGGTCGCGCGGCGTGTCGAAGGCGACGTGGAGCGCGATGGTGAGTTCCACGACGCCGAGCCCGGCGCCGATGTGTCCCCCGGTCACGGAGCAGGTCTGGATCAGGAAGTCGCGCACCTCCTGCGCCACCTGACGCAGTTCGTCCGGGCTCATGCCCCGCAGGTCGGCGGGGCTCTGGACGCGATCGAGCAGGCTCATGTCAGCGGCAAAGGTTGGGGGAGGAACAGAACGTAGGTTGTACCGGCGACACGGAGAGCGCCAGTAGCCTGCGCCCGTCGAGTGCGACTGGTGCCGCCGGCGAGGCTCCTCACGAGCGGCGGGCCACGGTGAAGCGCGCGAGGAACTCGAGTTCGGGGGTCAGCGCCCCGTGGTCAGCGAGACCCTTACACGCGTCCTGGACCAACGCCTCGGCCCGCGCTTTCGCTCCCGCGATGCCCAGCAGCGCCGGATAGGTGCTCTTGCGGTACTGGACGTCCTTCCCCGCGGTCTTGCCGAGCTGGTCGGTCGTGGCCGTGATGTCGAGGACGTCGTCGGCGATCTGGAACGCGAGCCCGACCGACGCCCCGTACCGCGCGAAGGCCTCGAGCAGCGCCGGCGAGGCCCCCGCGGCGAGTCCCCCGATGGTCATCGCGGCCTCGATCAGCGCACCGGTCTTGCTGCGATGAATGCGCTCGAGCTGCTCGAGCGTCAGCGAGAGCCCCTCGCCGTCGAGGTCGAGCAGCTGCCCGCCGATCATCCCGCCCGCGCCCGAGGCGCGCATCAGCGCGCGGACGATCGCCCCCTCGACCTCGCGGTCGAGGTCGAGCGCGCGAGCGGCGTCGGACGCCGCGCGGGCCGCGAGCGGCACCATCGCCATCCCGGCCGCGGTCGCCGCCGGGACACCATAAACCTTGTGCACGGTCGGCCGGCCACGGCGCATGTCGTCGTCGTCCATGCAGGGGAGGTCGTCGTGCACCAGCGAGTAGGCGTGCACCACCTCCACCGCCGCCGCGAGTGCGCTGGCGTTCCCGCGTCCGCCGGCGGCGCGATACGCCGAGATCACGAGGATCGCGCGCAGGCGCTTCCCCTCACCCTGCAGGCTGTAGCGGATGGCGTCGGCGACCGGCCCTCGCTCGTCGTCGAGCGCGCGCGCGACGAGCGCGTCGAGGGCGCGCGCGACCGCCACGCGATCGCTCGCGAAGTCGATCGGTGTCACCCCGGTCGCGCTCGCCCCGGCGGTGCTCACTCCCGCACCTCGAACACGCCTTCGGCCTGCTCGACCAGCGTCTGGACCTTCCCCTCCGCCTCGGCGAGCGCGGCCGAGGCTTCGCGCAGCTTGCCGATGCCTTCTTCGAAGAGCTTCAGCGCTTGCTCGAGCGGGAGGTCGTCGCGGTCGAGCGACGCGGCGATCTCCTCCAGGCGCAGCAGCGTGGTCTCGAAACTCATTCGTCCCTCCGCGGATGCGGTGGCAGGTCCGCTCGCAGGTGCGGTCCGTCGCCGTGAAGCGACTCGGTGAGGGCGCGGACGCGGCCGTCCTGCAACAGGAGGTCGAACGCCGAGCCCACCGAGAATGCTCCCACGCGCGGGAGCGCCTGTCCATCCACGCTCCGGGCCACCGCGAACCCGCGCCCCAGCACCGCCAGCGGCGAGAGGGCGTCGAGGCGCCCCGCGACCTGCTGCAGCCGGGCGCGCCGCCGCTCGGTCGCGCGGCGCGCACGGAGCGAGAGCCCCTCGGCGCGGCGACGGAGTTCGCGCGCCCCATGCCGGATGCGGTCCTGCAGCGCGTCGCTCATCGACCCGCCGAGCGCGCGCAGCGCGGCCTGCAACTCGGCGAGCACCGGCACGGCGGTCTCCGCCGCCACCGACGGCGTCGCCGCGCGGACGTCGGCGACGAGGTCGGCGATGGTGACGTCGGTCTCGTGTCCCACCGCGGAGATCGTGGGCACGGCGCAGGCCGCGATCGCGCGCGCGACCGCCTCGTGGTTGAACGCCCAGAGATCCTCGCGCGAACCCCCACCACGCCCGATGATCAGCACGTCGGCCCCGCCCCAGCGCCCGAGCCGGTCGAGCGCGGCCAGGAGCGAGTCGGGCGCGGTCTCACCCTGCACCGCGGCCGGGATCACGGTGATCGAGACGCCGGGGTTGCGCCGTCCGATGACGGCGATGATGTCGCGGAGTGCGGCGCCGTCGGGACTCGTGATCACCGCCACGTTGCGCGGGAAGCGCGGCAGCGGCCGCTTGCGGGCGGGGTCGGTGAGCCCGTCCTTGTCGAGCCGCGCCTTGGTCTCGTCGAACGCCTTCTTCCAGAGTCCCTCGCCCTCGGCCTCGAGCGCATCGACCGTGAACTGCATCTTGCCTTGAGCCGGATAGACGGTCAGCTGGCCGCGCGCCATCACCGCCATGCCTTCGTTCGGCACGGCCGGGATGCGGCGCGTGTCGCGGGCCCAGACGACGCACGCCAGCTGGGCGACGGTGTCGCGCAGCGTGAAGTACCAGTGGCCGTTGCGGTGCTTGGTGAGGTTGGAGACCTCGCCCTTCACCCAGAGCCGCGGGAACGCGCCCTCGATGATCGCCTTCGCCGCCTCGGTGATCTCCGAGACGGCGATCGCGCCGGCGGCGGTCTCTCCCGGGATCCCGGTGGCCACGCCGGACCTACGCCCCGGCCGCGGGAGGAGCGGTAAGTCGCGCCGCGCGCACCGTGTTGGCCAGCAGCATCGCGATCGTCATCCGGCCGACGCCGCCGGGCACCGGCGAGATCCGCGAGGCGACACGGCTCACCTCGTCGAACTTCACGTCGCCGACGATCCGGTAGCCCTTGGCGACCGACGCGTCGTCAACGCGGTTGATGCCGACGTCGATGACGACCGCGCCCGGCTTCACCATGTCGGCGGTGACCATCTCCGGCTTGCCGATCGCGGCGATGAGGATGTCGGCGCGGCGCGTATGCGACGCGAGATCCTTGGTTCGCGAATGGCAGATCGTCACCGTGCAGTCGGCGCCCTTGCCGCTCTGGATCAGCAGCGCCGCCATCGGCTTGCCGACGATGTTGCTCCGGCCGAGGATGACGGCCTCCTTGCCCGAGGTCTCGATGCCGGCCTCGGCCAGCATTACCTGGACACCGGCCGGCGTGCAGGGCGCGAAGCCGTCCACGTCACCCGTGAAGAGCTTGCCGACGTTCATCGGGTGGAAGCCGTCCACGTCCTTATGCGGGTCGATGCGGCGGATGACCTTCTGCGCGTCGATCTGCTTCGGCACCGGCATCTGCACGAGGATCCCGTGGACGGCGGGGTCGGCGTTGAGCCGGTCGATCACCGCCAGCAGCTCGGCCTCCGAGGTCGCGGCCGGGAGCCGGATCGACTCGCCGTTCATCCCCGCCTCCTTGCATGCGCGCTCCTTGCTGCCCACGTAGACCGCGCTCGCCGGGTCGTCGCCGACGAGGACGGCGGTCAGGCCGGGCGTAATGCCGTGCGACGCCTTCAGCGCGGCCGCGTCGGCGGCCGCGCGCGCGAGGACCTTCTTCGCGATGGCGACGCCATCGATGATCTCAGCGGGCAATGTCGGTGGCCCTCTTCTCGCGGATCGCCACGACCTTGATCTGTCCGGGATACTGCAGCTCGGACTCGACCCGGCGCGCGATCTCCTCGGTGAGTGACTGCATGCGGTTGTCGTCCACGTTGTCCGGGTCCACGATGACCCGGATCTCGCGCCCCGCCTGGATCGCGAACACGCGGTCCACACCCTTGTAGCTCGCGGCGATCTTCTCGAGCCCCTCGAGCCGCTTGACGTAGGTCTCGAAGGCCTCGCGGCGGGCGCCGGGGCGCGAGCCCGAGATCGCGTCGGCGGCCTGGACCAGCACCGACACCTCGCTCTCGTGCGGCACGTCGTCGTGGTGCGCCGCGATGCAGTTCACGACGATCGGATTCTCGCCGTACTTGGTCGCGACCTCGACCCCGAGCTGCACGTGCGTGCCCTCGTGGTCGTGCGTCAGCACCTTGCCGATGTCGTGCAGCAACGCGCCGCGCTTAGCCATCGCGACGTCGAGCCCGAGCTCGGCCGCCATGATGCCGGCGAGGAACGCCACTTCCTTCGAGTGGAACAGGATGTTCTGGCCGTAGCTGGTCCGCCACTTCATCCGGCCGATCAGCTTGATGACCTCCGGATGCAGGCCGTGCACGCCGACCTCGTAGGCCGCCTGCTCGCCGGTCTCGATGATCCCGGCCTCGACCTCCTTCTTCGACTTCTCGACCACTTCCTCGATGCGCCCGGGATGGATGCGTCCGTCGGCCACGAGCTTCTCCAGCGCCAGCCGCGCGACCTCGCGCCGCACCGGGTCGAAGCAGGAGACCACGACGGTATCGGGCGTGTCGTCGATGATGACGTCCACGCCGGTCGCGAGCTCGAACGCGCGGATGTTGCGGCCCTCGCGCCCGATGATGCGGCCCTTCATGTCGTCCTTCGGCAGCGCCACCGATGAGGCCGTGATCTCGGCCGTGTGCTCGGCGGCGATCCGCTGGACGGCGAGGGCGACGATCTTCTTGGCTTCGCGGTCGGCGTTGCGCTTGGCGTTGTCGCGGATCTCGCGGATGCGGTTGGCCGCGTCGGCCTGCGCCTCCTCCTCGAGCCGGCGGATCAGCTCGGCCTTGGCATCGCTGGCCGAGAGGCCGGCGAGCTGCTCGAGCCGGCGCCGCTCCTCCCCGACCAGCGAGTCGAGCTCGGTCTGCTTGTCCTCGAGCTGCTTCTCGCGGCGGCCCAGCTCGCTGGCGCGGCGTGAGAGGTCGCGCTCCTTGCCGTCCACGAGCTCGAACTTCTTGTCCACCTGCTGTTCGCGCTCGACGACCCGCTTCTCCTCGCGGTCGACCTCCTCGCGGCGCTTGCGGGCCTCGAGCTCCCAGGCCTCGCGGACCTTCATCACCTCTTCCTTGCCGGAGAGGAGCGCCTGCTTGCGCGCCGAGTCGGCGTCGCGTTCCGCGTCACCGACGATCTTCTTGGCAATCTGGTCGGCGGCCTCGCCCGCGCTTCGGCGGGCGGCGTCCTCGACCGTGCGGCCCTTCTTCTTACCGAATGAAAATGCGACCGGAAGGGCGGCCAATGCGGCAGCGCCGATCGCGATCGCGAGATACCACGGGTTCATATTGGACTCGTATGCGCAGGGCGGCCATCCGGCGCCGCGTACGGAACGGAGAGCGCAGGAGACACGCGTGGCGCTGTCGCATCTCCGGCGGCTGGCCGACCGATCGGGCGCCGACGAAGGGCGCGGGAGGGGACGGGCTAACTGCCGGGAGCGCTTGCACCTACGTGCCTTCGCACCCACTCATCCGTGAAGCTATGGATGGGGCCCGCAAAAGGCTAGCGGTCGCCGAGCCCGCGCTTCCCCGGGGGAAGCCAGCGCCGGAGCTCGCCCGAGAGACCATCCATCCGGTCGGAGAGTGCCTGGGTGGCCTCGCGCTCCCGGAAGAGCTCGTCGGTGATCGACATCGCGGCCAGGATCGCGGCCTTGCCCGGATCGGTGATCGCGGGGCTCTCGAGGACCTTCCGGATGGCCGCGTCCACGTGGGCCGCGACCGCGCGGGTGTGCTCCGGCGGCACCTCGGAGCGGATCGTGTACTCCTCGCCGACGATGCGCACCCGGGTCGAATGGACGCTCACAGGTCACCCCCGAGCACGTGCTGTTGCCGCAGGAACCGCACGCGATCGAGCATCGCGCGGGTGCGCTCGCTGGCCTGGACGAGCCGTTCGCGGAGCCGCGCATTCTCCGCCTCGAGCGCCGCCAAGCGCTCCTCCGCCGACGCGTCCCCGGCCGGCGTGGTGCCGAGATTCTTCAGCCGGGCCTCGGCCGCGTGCGCCCGCTTCCGGAAGGTCGCGAGCTCCTCGCCGAGATTCCGGACGAGGAACTCGAGATCGCTGAACGCGGCCGCGGCGGGGGTCTCAGGCACTGCGGGGTTTGACACCGAGCTGGCTCTCCAGGGTCTTGAGGAGCTGGGACCGGCGGCCCTCGATCTCCTTGTCGCGTAGAGTGCGCTCCGGATGGCGGAAGGTCAATCGCCAGGCGAGCGAGCGCATCCCGGCCGGGATCCCCGTCCCGCGGAACTCGTCGAACAGCACGCAGCGCTCGAGGAGCTCGCCCCCCGTCTGCCGGAGGACCTGCTCCACCTGCGCGGCGAGCATCCCGTCCGGCACCAGGAGCGCCAGGTCGAACTCGGCCGCGGGCGTGGACGGGAGGGCCCGGTAGCGCACCGGTTCGCCGCGGGCGACCGCCGGCGCGCTCCCGTGTGCCGACGCGCCGGGCGCGGCGACCGGTGCGTTGGCCATCAGGCCGAGCGAGAGCTCGACGCCGAACGCGGCGCTGGCCCAGACCGGCGCGTCGAGCGCGACGCGCGTCACCTCGCCGACGACCACTCCGCCGACGGCGATCCGCCAGAGTGTCGGGGCGCCGGCCGGCACGAGTTCGACCGTCGAGTCCGGGAACGCCGCGCCGGCGAGCGTCGTGGCCAGCGCCTTCGCGTCCCACGCGTCGAACGCCGGCGGCTGCGGCTCGGTGAAGTGCGCCGGACGCCGCGCGCCCATCACCAGCAGCGCGGCGCGCATCTCCTCGCGCGGCAGGGCCCGGCCCTGCGGCCCGAAGACCGTGCCGATCTCGAAGATCCGCACGTTCCCCTGCATCCGGTTGAGGTTGTACTCGGCGCGCCGCGCGAGCGTGTCGAGCACCGCGTCGCGCAGGAACGGCTCATCCTCGGCGAGCGGGTTCGTCACGCGCACGAGCTCCTGCCCCTGGGCCGAGGGCTCGCCACGGCCCGCCGTGAACGGCAGCGGGCGCACCTCGAGCAGGCCTCCCGCGACGAGCGCCTCGCGCACGCGACGCGACGCGGTGTGCAGTGGATGGTCGGGCACCGTGCCGGGGCGCGCGCCCTGCAGCGCATCGGGCAGCCGGTCGAATCCGCGGAGCCGCGCGACCTCCTCGATCAGGTCCACCTCGCGGGAGATGTCGTGCCGCCACGATGGAGGCGTGACGCGCAGCGCCTCCCCTTCGGCGGCGACCGCGAAGCCGATCGCCGTCAGCAGCTGGCGGATCTCCTCGCTCGGCACGGCATCGCCGAGCAGGTGCGCGACGCGGGACGGCCGGAGCATCACCGCCGCGCGCGGCGCCGGCGCCGTCCCGGCGTGCAGCACCGTCTCGACGTGCCCGCCGCTCACGTGTGCGAGGAGCGCCGCGCCGAGCGCGAGCAGCTCGGGCAGCGCCGCATCGTCGATGCCGCGCTCGTAGCGGTAGCTGGCGTCGGTCGAGAGCCCGACGGCGCGTCGCGTCGTGCGGACGCGCTTCGCGTCGAAGCTCGCGACCTCGAGCACGATCTCGGTCGTCGCGTCGGTGACCTCGCTCTCGCGCCCGCCCATCACGCCGGCGAGCGCCGTGGCGCGCTCGGCGTCGGCGATGACGAGCATCTCCGTGGTGAGGGCGCGCTCGACGCCGTCGAGCGTCATGAGCTTCTCGCCTGCGCGCGCACGCCGGACGACGATCGTTTGCCCCGCGAGCTTCGCTCGGTCGAAGGCGTGCATCGGCTGGCCGAAGCCGTGCAGCAGGTAGTTCGTCGCGTCCACCACGTTGTTGATCGAGCGCCCGCCGATCGCCTCGATGCTCGCCTTGAGCCAGGCGGGACTCGGGCACACGGTGACGCCGGTGATGACCGCCGCGGTGTAGCGCGGGCACCCCTCGGCGTCCTCGAGCCGCACGCGGAGTCCATCGGAAGCGGCCTCGGCCGCGCCGACCGACGCGGGCGCCGGCACGGGCGGCAGGTCGGCCAGTTCGACCGGCGGCGTGAGCCGGATCCCGGTGAGCGCGTGCAGTTCGCGCGCGAACCCGAGGTGCGAGAGCAGGTCCGGGCGGTTCGGCAGCACGTCCACGACGAGGCGCACGTCCCCGAGCGGGAGGACCTCGAGCAGCGGCGTGCCGGGCGCCGCGTCGGTCTCGAGCGCGAGGATGCCGTCGTGATCCTCGCCGAGCCCGAGCTCGCGCGCCGAGCAGAGCATCCCGTTCGAGGTGAATCCGCGGATCTTGCGCTTCTCGATCTTGAGCCCCGCCGGCATCACCGTGCCGGTGCGCGCGAACGGATAGGTCGTGCCGACGGTCACGTTCGGCGCGCCGCAGATGACCTCGAGGAGTGCACCCGAGCCGTCGTCCACCTTGTTGAAGGAGAGCTTGGTGTCGGGGATCCGCTCGCTCTCGACGACGCGCGCCACCACGAACGGCGCGAGGTCGGCGCGCAGCCGCTCGAACCCCTCCACCGTCGCCACATGCGCGGTGATGAGGTCGCGGACCTGCTCGGGGCTCCGCCCGTGCGGGACGAATCGGGCGAGCCACTCGTGCGAGAGGTTCATCGGGCGTGGCCCACGGTGCGGTGCTGGAGGCTCATCGGACGAACTGTTCCAGGAAGCGGACGTCGGAATCGTAGAGGATGCGGATGTCGGGGATGCCGTGGCGCGAGATCGCGGTGCGTGCCGGTCCCATGCCGAAGGCCCAACCGGTGTAGCGCTCACTGTCGAGCCCGGCGGCCTCGAGCACCGCGGGGTGGACCATCCCCGAGCCGAGGATCTCGACCCATCCCGACTGCTTGCAGACGCCGCAACCGCTGCCGTGGCAGACGCCGCAGAGCACGTCCATCTCGGCGCTGGGCTCGGTGAACGGGAAGTACGACGGCCGGAAGCGCGTCCGGGTGGCACTGCCGAAGAAGCGGCGCGCGAAGTGCGAGAGCGTCGCCTTGAGGTCGGCGAAGGTGACGCCCTCGTCCACGACGAGCCCCTCGATCTGCGCGAACATCGGCGCGTGCGAGGGATCGAAGAAGTCGCGGCGGTAGACGTTCCCCGGCGCGAGGATGCGCACCGGCGGCGGGTACTGCTGCAGCGTGCGCACCTGCACCGGCGAGGTGTGCGTGCGCAGCACCTGGTCGTCGCCGAGGTAGAGCGTGTCGTGGAGGTCCATCGCTGGATGGTCGGCCGGGAAGTTGAGCGCGCCGAAGTTGTACCAGGCGTGCTCGGCCTCGGGGCCCAAGGCGATGGTGAAGCCGAGCTCGCGGAAGATCTCGGCGACCTCGTCGATGACGGCGGTGACGGGGTGGATGGCGCCGCGCCACTGGGTGCGTGCGGGCATCGAGGGGTCGAGTGCGGGGCCACCCGTCGCGGCCGCGGCCGCGAGTTCGGCGCGGCGCGTCTCGAGCGCCTCCTCGATCGTGAGCTTCGCAGCGTTGGCGCGCTGTCCGGCCTCGCGCCGGTCCTCCTTGGGGAGCGCGCCGAGGCCATTCATGATCTCGGTCAGGCGGCCGGACTGGCGGCCGACCAGCGCGTTGCGGGCGTCGGTCCACGCGTCGAGGTCGGCCGCGGCGGCGATCTGCGCCGGGGCGGACTCGGAGAGCTGGTCGAGGGCGGCGATGAATGCGGCGAGGGACATGCTTGAACTGCAGATGTGAGATGGGAGATGTGAGATGTAAGGTAAAACGTTCTCCCCGCTGGCGGTGGCGCCCGGCGCAAGTGAAACGGCGGGCAGCGACAGAATCGCCACCCGCCGTCCCTTTCTACTTCCTACTTTCTACTGCTTCTTGAGAAACTCCGCCGACTTCTCCGCCAACACCGTGAACGCCGCGGCGTCGTGCACCGCGATGTCCGAGAGGATCTTGCGGTCGACTTCGATCCCGGCACCCTGCAGGCCGTTGATGAAGGTGCTGTAGGTCATGCCGTTCAGCCGCGCCGCGGCGTTGATGCGCATGATCCAGAGCTTGCGGAAATCGCGCTTCTTGGCCTTGCGGTCCCGGTAGGCGTAGACCCAACCGCGCTCGACCGTTTCCTTCGCCGCCTTCCAGAGCTTCGACCGGGCGCCGAAGGCACCTTTGGCCGCCTTCATCACCTGCTTCTTGCGCTTGAGGCGCACGACGTTCGACTTGACGCGTGGCATGGTCGTGTCTCCTTAAGCCTGAAGCAGGCGCTTGAGGTTCTTGGCTTCGCCGTTCGTCTTGACCGTGGTCGGACGACGGAGATTGCGCTTCCGCTTCGAGGTCTTCTTGGTCAGGATGTGGCTCTTGTAGGCCTTGAGCCGGCGCACCTTGCCCTTCCCCGTGATGGAGAAGCGCTTCTTCGCGCCCTTGTGGGTCTTCATCTTCGGCATAAGTCCGCCTTTCTCACTTCGGCGTGAGGATCATGGTGAGGGCCTTCCCTTCGAGCTTCGCAGCGGTCTCGATCTTCGCGACGTCCGCGAGGTTCTGGGCGACCCGTTCGACCACGGCCATGCCGAGCTCAGGATGAGCGATCTGCCGGCCGCGGAACATCAACGTCACCTTCACCTTGTTGCCTTCTCCGATGAAGCCGCGTGCGCGGTTGGTCTTCGTGTCGAAGTCGTGCTTCTCGATGCCGGGACGGTACTTCACTTCCTTGAGCTGGATCACGTGCTGCTTCTTCTTCGCCTGTCGCGCGAGCTTGGCCTGCTCGAACTTGTACTTCCCGTAGTCCATGATCCGGACGACCGGGGGACGGGCCAGCGGTGCGACCTCGACCAGGTCGAGTGCTGCTTCATCCGCCATCTTCAACGCCACATCGACTTCGAGCACGCCGAGTTGGGCGCCGTCCGCCCCGATCACGCGGACCGGGCTGATGCGGATCTGGCGGTTGATGCGAGGGCCACGCTTGGTGGTGTCCTGGATACGACGGCTCCTGGCGAAGGAAAAGAAGAACGCGGACCCCGTGTTCGGAGCCCGCGTCGAAAGCGCAGCAGCGCGGAAGAGACTCGTCTCTTCCGTTCGGTGCGATCGTCTTGGACTCCTGCAGCACGACGTCCGTGAAGGTCCGCGAACGAACGAAGGCCAGAGGGTGGGGCGAGCAACCGCTCGCCCACTTGCTTGATTGTCCGCTAAACCTAGGTAGGCCGCAGGGTTAGGTCAAGGGACAGTCGCCGACCCTCAGGCACCTTCAGGCACCTTCAGCCACCGGCTGGAGCTGCGGTCCCCGCTCCCCCTCCACGATCCGGCCCCAGGGGACGGTCGCGTCGTGCTCGAAGACCACCAGCCATCCACCGGCCGCGGCGTCGCGCCAGAGCGCGCGCTTCGATTCGAGGGTCACGAGCGGCTCCACGTCGTATCCCATGATCCACGGCAGGGGCACGTGGGCCGAGGTCGGGCAGACGTCCGCCAGGAAGACGGCCGTCTCCCCGGCACGCTCGACCACGATGCTCTGATGGGTCGGGGTGTGCCCGGGGGTGTGGCGCATGTGGATGCCGGCGACGAGTTCGGTCCCGCTCTCCACGAGCTCGAGCTGCCCCGTCGCGCGGAGAGGATCCCAGTTGCGCGGGAAGTAGCTCGCCGCCGTCCGTTCGTTCGGATTAGTCGCGTACGCCAGCTCGCCGCGATGGATGAGGTAGCGGGCGTACGGGAAGGTCGGGACGATCTCCCCGTCCGGGGCCTTCATCGTGTTGCCGCCGGCGTGGTCGAAGTGGAGGTGGCTGTTGATCACGACGCGGACGTCCGCCGCGCCGAACCCCGCCGCGGCGAGCGCCGCGTGCAGCATCGAGGGATGCCCCTCGACCTCGGCTTCGAGCCCGTAGACGTCGACGAACTTCCGGTCTTCCTTGTTCCCGGCGCCGGTGTCGATGAGCACGAGTCCGTCGGGATGCTCGACGAGGAGACAGCGCGTTCCCATCGGGATGCGGTTCCGCGCGTCGGCCGGGATGCGCTTCTCCCAGAGGGGCTTCGGGACGACGCCGAACATCGCGCCGCCGTCGAGCTGCAGTCCGCCGGCTTGGAGCGCGTGGATGCGGAGGTCGCCGAGGGTGCGCGAGAGGTGGAGCGGGGTCGGGGCGGGCATGACGGGAAGAATAGCGCATCCGATGCCGCCTCAGCGTCGCGCGATGCAGCGGAGGTCGAACTCCACGAGTCCGATCGGTGCGGCTGTGTCGTCTGGAGCGTAGCGGATGCCGACGGCGTAAGGCGACAAGCGCGTTCCGGCCAGAACCGGCGGGACCCCGGCGTAGGTGCGGAGCGACGTCAACGAATCGAGGCCGGATGCGCTCAGCCGAACGATCGTGATCGTGGAATCGTCTGTCGACAGCGGCAGCAAGCTCGAGAGTTCTCCCTGCCCCTTGGTGAGTCGACCCGCGACGGTCCGGCGATTCCACCGCCCGCCCGGCATCGAATCCACCGCGGCCCAACGGAGTTCGCGCCGCGCACCGTCGACAGCCTCGAATGCGACGAGGAGGCCATCGAGGGATGGCACGAGCTGAACCTCGATGTACTGTGCCCAGTCGCGAGCGATCAGTTTCCGCGCGGGCTCCCACCCGTCCCGTCCCATCCGGGTGAGCCAGACCCCGTCATCCATCACGGAGCGGCCAGCGGAGTCCCGCACCAATCGATAGCCGCTCAGCGCCATCCATCGCTGACCCTTGAACGCCAGTAGATCAACGTAAGAGACGGACTCCAAGCCGACACGGATCGGCTCGAACTTCAGGAGCCCTTCTCGGACCGTGCCGTACAGGACAGCCTCATCCACCTTTCGTGGCCAAGGGTTCGGCATCGCGAAATGGTCCTCGCTGCCCACCTGCACGAGGTCGCTGCCGAACTGCCGCGCCACGGCCCCGCGTTGAGAGAATGTCCCGCCGAGGTGCCTTCCCTTCCACGCTCCTCCTTCCCACCGAGCGGTCCAGATTCGCGAGGAGTCGCGCTCAGGTGCACTGGGCGACCTGATCAGTGCCTCGGAGTAGACGACCCGCAGGAAGCCGTCGCGAACGGAGATGCGCGGCTCGTCCAACGGCAACGAATCGCCTGGCCACGGTGGCAGGGTGACGAGACCGGTCCTCGACACCTCCACACCCGCGAAGGCGGTGTCGGTCGGCCCCGTCTGGGCGGCGGCACCTTCGACGGGCAGCCGATACCGGGGCCAGCCGAGCACCGTGAGCCGATCGCCGATCCGGCCGGCGGCGACCGGCGCGGTGTACCACCCGCGCGCAATTTCGCGCGCGGGTGCGGACAAGTTCGGACACGACGCCGACTGCGCCGACACTCGGCTCGCGACGAGAATTGCGCCGAGGAGGAGAATGCGAATCTGACATGGTACTTCACCGCGACGCATCGAACTCACTCCACCGTCCGCGTCCGAGATTCCCGATCCTCGCCACCGGCCGCTGCGTCACTTCGCGGAGCATCCGATCCGCTCGGGCGATCAGCTGTGGCGACGCCCGCTCGATTCCGGAGTGACCAAGGATGGTGAGTCGCGACACCGTGCCGGGCGGAGGGGTTCTTGCACCGCGCGCGCGCTCGAGCGCCGCGAGCGCAGTCGCGAGATCGCCAGGCGACGACCCGACGGACTTGAGCAGGATCAGCGGGGGACGCTCGGAGGATGCGAAGCGAACAACCTCGGCGCGCGCTGACGGTGCGGACAGCGAATCCACGAGCGCAACCTGGACGCGTGAAACGTCCTGGGCCGTGAGCGTCTTGCCGCCGACACCTACGATTCCAACGCCGAGCAGTAGCATCATGAGGAACGAAGTGGTCGACATACTTTCTCTCCGATTGGCGCGCGATGCCGCTGGCGCGCGCGGTGGATGCTCACTGGGCGTGGGCGCCGATTGCGTAGCAGCCGAGCGGGATGACATCGACAACATTCCCGTCAAGGTCGATCCAGACCTCGTAGTAGCAGACCGTGTATCTGACACCCTCAGAAGGCGTTGAGCCGCCACCAGTCGGTGAGGACGAGGTGCACGCTGGCTGCTGCGTTCCAAAGCTGGAACTGCGCCAGTCCTTCGTCACCGGGAATCGTCCGATGATGACCGCCAAGCGTACCTCGTGGTAGCCCGAGATGTTCGCGGACGCGCCGCACAAGCCGCCGACGGAGTAGAACTCGCGATAATCGCCGCCGACGTATGACGGGACGAGAAAGTCCCCGCCAGCGCCACCGCCGTAATCTGTGATCAGCGTCCGGCCATCCGGACCCGTCACCGTCATCGATGGCTTGGCCGTCCAGCCCGTCCCCCATCCGTGCACACCGTAATCGGTGTTCAGCGTCGCTCCGTCGAAATGCGCGGCGAGGTAGTACTGCGTGATGAACGCGAGCTGACCCCCGTCCCCCACCTGCGCCGTCATCGGCTCTGACCGATCCTCCAGGCGATCCGCGCGCGCCGAGTCGACCTCGACCCTTCGCACCAACGTCGGTGTCCCCCGCACCGCCGGCAGCACGAACTCGAGATCCGCGCTCGCACGCGCTGTATCCGGTCGCGCGCCAACCACGGGCTCATCTCCGCACGCCATTCCCGCCACGCACAACAGCCCCCACCACCACCGCATCGTCCGCATCGGCGCTCCCTCCCAGAAGGCGTTGAACGGTCGCGTTCCCGATCGCGCGCGATGCACCTCGCGCGAACGACGATACGGTACCGCCGCCCCTCCCGACCGACGCTCACGCCACGTCACCCGTCGTCACGCGCGACGCCGCCTCCCGGCCCGCCATCGCGCCGCGCACCAGCCACGCCTCCAAGGCCCGGCACGCCAACACCTCCCCGCCCTGTAGCCGCAGCTCCGTCGCCGTCACGCCGACGTACCGACGGATCGCATTCCGCAGCGCCGTCGGCGACGCGAACTCGAGCTCCTGTGCGATCGCATCGACCGAGGACGCACGCGTGCGCAACGTCCATGCCGCCGCGATCACCCGGCACCACATCAACAGGACCTGCGCGCTCTCCACCCCGTGCCGCCGACACTGGACCCAGAGGGTCTTGCGATGCACGCCCAGCGCGCGCGCGGCCTCGGGCACGCTCAAGGGCGCACCCTCGCGCTCGAGCGCGAGCCGTGCGAGCGGCCAGAGGCCCGGCGGCAATACGCGCGCGACGGCGGGCCAGACCTCGTCGAGCATCGCCGCACGGCCGACGCGGACCGAGAGCGTCCGCAGCACGCACCCGATGTCGAGATCCTCGGCCACCACGATCGCCCGTGGGCGCGCCTCGATCAGCGCCAGCGTCGAGGCGGTCCAGCCCTCCGAGCGGCGCACGATCGCCACCACCGGCATCGGCGGCGAGCCCGCGGCCGGCGCGCACGATCCCGGCGCGCTCGCCGCCAGCGCCGCCGTCGGGACCCCGCGCGCATCCTCGGCCTCGAGCAGGAGCGCGGCGACCCGGCGCGTCGCGAGATCCCGGGCGGCCTCGCCCACGGTGGAGCGCGGCAACAGCTCGAACGCGGCACCGAGCGCGCGCTGCAGTCGCGCCACGAGCGCGAATGATCCGGACACGACGAGCACCGCCGGTCGCGGCGAAGCGGTGCGGCCGTGGAGCCGCAGCCGCGGCGCGTACGGCGCAGCGGACTCCCGCACGAACGCGGGGGCGTGAGCGGATATGAGCATGTACCCGGATGTTATGGGAAGACGGGGCTGAGCCTCGCGCGCGAAGGTGCGGGCCTCCCGTCACGCTGGCGTCATCAAGGGCACCGGCCTTTCACCACAGAGAGCACAGAGGACACAGAGAACGGCAAATGACTTGAAGGGGGCGCGGCGGAAGGATCTCTCCGTCACACCCCCTCAAAAGGCAGTTGTCGTTCCTCTGTGTCCTCTGTGCTCTCTGTGGTAATTGCCGTTCCGAGACCGCTCAGGCCCCCTCGGCCCCATCCGACCACTGCGGCAACCCCGGCGCCCGGCGCGCCCGCGCCTTCCGGGCGCCAAGCAGCACTTCGAGGTCATCCCAGGTATGGACCCCACGATGCGACGCGTCGCGCAGCAGTCCCTTGAGCACATGCGCGGTCGCCAGCGCATCCCCCGCTGCCCGATGCCGGTCCTCGATCTGCACCCCATAGTGATTCGAGACCGCATCGAGATTCCGTCGCGGCAGGTGCGCCAGCAGCTTCCGCGAGAGCCGCACGGTGCAGAGTTGCGACGTCACGATCGCGCCGAGCGGCGTCGGCGCCACGCGCGCGAACTCGCTCTCGAGGAACCCGAAGTCGAATCTCGCGTTGTGCGCGACGAACACCCGCCCGACCAGGTGCGCCGCGAGCTCACCCGCCAGGTCGCGGAAGGTGGGCGCACCCCGCACCATCGCATCGTCGATCCCCGTCAGCCGCGTGATGTGCCAGGGGATCGGCCGCTCGGGGTTCACCAGGGAGCTGAACGCGACTGTGACCGAGGCGCCGTCCACGTGCACGGCCGCAACCTCGGTCACGCGGTCCCCGCTCCAGGGCGACCCTCCCGTCGTCTCGACGTCGACCACCGCGAACGGGAGGGTGTGCAGTTCCATCCGTCAAACGTAGCGCATCGCTTACGGCTTGATCTCCTCGCCTGCGGGGACGTTCTCCTCCGGCGACGCCGTGAATCCGCGCCACTTCCCCCTCTCGCCCATCACCACTCGCAGCACGAGCGGGACGGGGACCGCGCTGTACTCGGCCGTGCGCCAGTACTGCACCGAGCCGTTCACGCGCATCACCTTCTCGGAGATCACCTTGATCTCGGGACCGAGCTGCTCCTCCATCTGCGCGAGCGCCGGCGTGAGTCGCGTGCGTACGGCGTCGGCGGTGCCGACGGCCGGGTCGGCGGTCGCGATCAGCGAGTCGATGTTCTTGGCGTAAGCGCGCTCGGTGACGAGGCGACCGAAGGTCATCATCTCGTCGTAGGTCGCCTGATAGCCGGGCCTGGGTGCGGGCGGCGCCGGCGGGGCGTCGGCGACGGGCGTCGGCGGTGATGGCGGAACCGCCGGTGGCGCGGCCTGGGCCGCGGCCAACGCCGGGGTGATGGTCAGGGCGGTGGCGATCAGGGTCCGAGTCAGCGCGCGCATCGTGAGGAAGCTCCGGAGAGGGTCGGGCCTCCCTACGCCCGCGCCGGGAGGCCGGTTTCCGCCTTCCCCATTGAGCGGCCGCGTCGGGCGCATTAGCTTGTGAATGATTTCACAAGCCGACCCATCAAGTGAAACACATCGCTGAATCGACCGTCCGGCGCCTCTCGCTCTACCTCCGGTTCCTCGAGGAGTACGCGGCGCAGGGCCACAACACCATCTCGAGCGGCGAGCTCGCGGCCTCCGGAGGCACCACCTCCGCGCAGGTCCGCAAGGATCTCTCGTTCTTCGGCTCGTTCGGGAAGCGCGGCATGGGCTACACCGTCCGCGACCTGAGCGGCGCGATCCGAGACATCCTCGGCCTCGACCACGCCTGGAACGTCGTGATCGTGGGCGCGGGGAAGATCGGCGCGGCCCTCGCGCAGTATCGCGGATTCAGCGACCGCGGCTTCCAGGTCGGCGGCGTCTACGACGCCGATCCCGCCAAGATCGGCACGCGACTCGGCGCACTCACCGTCCGCCCCGACGCCGACCTCGAGAAGGACATCACACGCCTCCAGCCGCGGATCGCGGTGCTCTGCGTCCCTCCCGATGCCGCGCAGCCGCTCGTGGACCGCTGCGCCAAGGCGGGCATCCGCGCGATCCTGAACTTCGCCCCCGTCCCCTTGGTCGCGCCGAACGGCGTGACGATCCGGGACGTGAACATGGCAACGGAGCTGGAGATCCTGGCGTTCGGGCTGACGAACGGGACGGAAGGCAAGAAGTAGGAGCGAGGAGCGAAGATCGAGGATGGAGGATGGAGGATGGAGGATGAAAGATGAAGGACAGGTCCATCCTTCTCCTCTTCCTTCATCCACGATCTTCGCTCCTCGATCCTCGCTCCTCGATCCTTCGTCCTGGAAAGCCTCGCCCACCCCGCCGCCCCGATCGTCTCCGGCCGCGCCTCCGGATCGATGCCGCACGTCCTCAGCACCGCCTCCGCCTCCTCCGCGCCCAGCTCCCAGAGCGACCGGATCACGCGGCGCATCTGCTTCCGCCGCATCCCGAAGGCGCCGATCACGAGCCGCCGGAACGGCGCTTCCTCCTCCGGCGCCAACAGCGGCTCGGCGAGCGGCGTGATGCGCAATACCGCGGACTCGACCTTGGGCGGCGGCGAGAAGGCCTTCGCCGAGACGCCGAAGAGCCGTTCCGCGCGCGCGAGCGCCTGCACGTTCACCGAGAGCGCCCCATACGCCTCGTCCCCGGCCCCGGCGACCACGCGCTCGGCCACCTCCTGCTGCACCAAGTAGACCGCGCGCTCGGGCCGCGGGCGCTCCATCGCGTGGAAGAGGATCGGCGTCGTGATATTGTAGGGCACGTTCCCCGCGAGCAGGTACGGTCCCCCCGCGAGGGCGCCGAGATCCTGCTCGAGCACATCCCCTTCGACGAGCGAGAAGCGCGGCTCGTCCTTCCAGCGCTCGCGCAACAGCGCCGCAAGGTCGCGGTCGAGCTCGATCGCGATCACCCGGCCCGCGCGCGCGAGCAGCTGCGCGGTGAGCGCGCCGCGCCCGGGGCCGATCTCGATCACGGTGTCGCCGCGCGTCGCCTGCAGGGTGTCGGCGATCTTGCCGAGCAGACCCGGGTCGCTGAGGAAGTGCTGGCCGAACCGCTTCTTCGGACGCGGGTCGCGGTCAGGCCCGGTCACGAACTCCTCAACACCACCACCGCCTGGTCGTCGGCCGCGGGCGCGTTGCGCATGTGCCCCTCCACCAGCGCGAAGACCCCATCCACGATCCGCGATGGCACCTCGCGTCGCCGCGCGCGCAGGACCTCCAGCACACGGGCCTCGCCCAGCATCGCCCCGCGCGGGTCGCGCGCGTCGCTCACGCCGTCGGTGAACAGCACCAGCAGGTCGGCGGCCGGATCCCAGGGGCGCTCGTGCACGTGCAGCGCCTCCGGCCCGAGGCCCAGCGGCGGGTCGGTCGCCTCGAGCCGCACCGCGATCCCGTCGGCGCCGATCACGAACGCGTGCGGATGCCCGGTGTTGGTCCAGCGCAGCGTGCGCGCCTCCTTGTCCACGACCGCGTAGCAGAGCGAGAGGAACATCTCCGTCTCGCGCAGCTCCTCCTCCACCGTCGCGAGCAGCGCCTGCACCGTCTCGGCCGGATCGGCCGTCGTCTGCGCATGGATCGCCGAAGCGCTCATCACGAGCGCCATGATCAGCGCGGCGCGGTAGCCGTGGCTCGAGACGTCGCCCACGAGCACGCCGGTGCGGCTGTCGCCGAGGCGGAAGAGGTTGTAGAAGTCGCCGCCCACTCCGTCCGCCGGCTCGACGCGCGCCGCGCAGACCGCATCGGGGGCCACCACCTGCCCCGAGGGGAGCAGCTTCATCTGCAGGTCGTGCGCGAGCCGCATCTCCGAGGCCAGCCGCTCCTGCTCGATCGAGGCGCGCACGAGCCGCGCATTCTGGATCGCGGTGCCGATCTGCGAGCCGACCGCGGCCACGAGTTTCTCGTCCCCCGCGCTGAAGCTCTCCCCGCCCCGCCGCCCCGAGAGGTTGACCACGCCGAGCGGGATCCCGCCGTCGGGCGTGGTCCAGACGACCGGCACGCTGAGCATCGCGCCGTTCCGGAACGACGCCTCGTACTCGCTCGTGAGCACGCCGGGGTTCACGAGCAGCGCGTGGCGCGTGCGGAAGACGCGCGCCGAGACGCTCATCGGGTCGTCGATCGGGATGGCCAACGGGGCCGAGGCCCCGGCCACCGGGAGCGACGTCACCGGCCGGAGCAATCCGGACGCCGCATCGTGCACGAGCAGGGCGCCATTCTCGGCCCCCACCGTCTCGGCCACCTCGAGCAGGATCGTGCGCGCCGCCTCCTCCAGCGTCACGGTGCGGCCGAGGATCTCGCTGATCGAGTAGAGGAGATTGATCTCCTCATACCGTTCGGCGAGTTCGTCGGCGGCGCGCGAGGCCTCCCACTGGCTCTGCAGCATCTGCGAGAGCACGGGCACCAGCACCCGCATCCAGCGCTCGACATCCGAGTCGTCGTCGCCGACGGGCCCGAGGCCGAGCCAGGCGCGCGTGCGGCCGGGCACGCGCATCACCATCTGGCGGCCGATCGCCGTCTCGCGCCAGCGCGGCACCGCATCGTCGCCGAGCGCCATCGGCTCGGGTGCGGTGATGTCGCCACCCGAGGTGGCCGCGACGGTCAGCGGCGCGCCCGTCGTCGTCTGCGTCCAGAGGACCGCCCCGCAGGCATAGCCTTCGCTGAAGGCGTCGAGGACGTCGCGGAGCTCGCTCATCCCGCGCGCGCCGCCCTCAGCGGCGCTGCAACGTGAGCCGTACCACGTTACCGCCGTTGCGGTAGCGCTCGACCCTGTCCATCAGGCGCTGCATCAGGAAGAGCCCGCGGCCGTCCTCGCGCTCGAGGTTCTCCGGCGTCGTGGGGTCCTCGGTGCACGCCGCGAGGTCGAACCCCTCGCCCTCGTCCTCCACCTCGAGCACGAGTTGCCCGTCGGTCACGTCCACGCGCACGCGGATCTGCTTGCGGGCGTCGTCCCCGTTGCCGCGGAGGATCGCGTTCGAGAGCGCCTCGGTGAGGGCGACGGGAACGTTCAGCGCGAGCTGGCGCCCGGCGAACCGATGCTCGGCGCAGCGGCGCACGACGAGCTGGACGATGGCTTCGATCTGCTGGACGTCGCTGGGGATGCGGATGTCCAGCGCCCCGTTCGAGACCATCTCAGAAGTTCTCGAGTGCGCGCTCGCGGGTGTCGGCGATCTGGAAGAGGCTGTCGAGCTTGGTGAGCTCGAAGAGCGTCTGGAGGTCGTCGTTCAGGTTGGCCAGCCGGAGGTCGCCGCCGAGCTCGCGCAGCCGCTTGGCGAGCGAGACGAGGACGCCGAGGCCCGAGCTGTCGATGTAGCCGGCGCCGGCGAAGTCCACGAGGATCTTGCGCGCCCCCGCCTCCGCCTCGTCGAGCACCTTCTGCTTGAGTTCCTGGCGGTTGCCGACGATCAGCTGTCCTTCGACTTCGATGACGACGACGTCGCCCTTGCGCGTGATGTTCAGGCTCATGACTGGCGGGGTCGGGGGTCGGTGCTTCCGATGGGTAAAGATGGCGTGTTGTACTTGGCGCGCAACGCCGCGGCCACGGCCGGATGCACGAGCCCGTCGATGTCTCCGCCGAACTTCGCGACCTCGCGCACGAGCGACGAGCTCAGGTAGCTCACCTCGAGCGACGGGACCATGAACATCGTCTCGAGCTGCGGCGCGAGGTGGCGGTTCATCAGGGCCATCTGGTACTCGTACTCGAAGTCGGCCACCGCGCGCAGGCCGCGCAGCACGACCGAGACCTGCACCTGGCGCGCGAAGTCCACCACGAGGCCGCTGAACGACTGCACGTCCACCCGCGGATCGTGGTCGAGGGTCGCGCGGATCAGCGTCATCCGCTCCTCGACCGAGAAGAGCGGCTGCTTGGCGACGTTGATCGCGACGCCGACCACGAGCCGGTCCACGAACGTCAGCGACCGCCGGATCAGGTCGGCGTGGCCGTTCGTGATCGGGTCGAAACTCCCCGCGTAGAGCGCGGCCTTCGGCATCGTCAGGTCTGGCGGTAGAAGGTGAGGGCGGTGGTGCCGTAGGTGCGACGGTCCGGCGCGCGTCCGTCCGGGTGCGACGGCAGCGTGAGCGACGCCTCGTGCTCGATCCCTAAGATCGCCGCGAACGGCGTCCGGAGCCAGCGCTCCGCCAGGCCGGTCGCGATGCCCAGTCCGTACGGTGGGTCGGCGAACGCGACATCCCAGGGCCCCGCCTCCCGGTCGAGCACGTCCAGGGCATCGTCCGCGTGCACCGTCGCACGGCCCGAGGCGCCCAGCAGGGCGATGTTGGCCCCGAGCGTCCGCCGCACGCGCGCGTCCTGCTCGACGAAGTCGCAGTGTGCGGCGCCGCGCGAGAGCGCTTCGAGCCCCAGCGCCCCGGACCCCGCACAGAGGTCCACGACCTGGGCGCCGTCGAGCGCCGGATTCACGATGCTGAGCCAGGCCTCCCGCACCCGGTCGGAGGTCGGGCGGACGTCGCCCTCCGGCACGCGGAACTTCCGTCCGCGCCACGCGCCGGCGACGATCCGGAGGTCAGCCACCCGCGAGCCGCTCGGCGGCCGGCTCCGAGCGCCGGAAGTCCTGCAGCACCGCTTGCAGCGTGCGCGCGCCCTGGTACTCGTTGACGTCCAGCCGGAAGGCGATGTCGAGCGCGCCTGCTCCCGTGATCGCGTCGGCGAGCTCGCCCGCGCGCGGCGCGAGTCCCCATCCCACCGCGTCCATCGGTCCACGAGCGGTGCGCAATGCGACCTTGAGCCCGTCGGTGCCGATGCGCCGCGCGTTGCCCGCCAGGCGCACGCCGCGCGCCACGAGCACGGGTCCCGGATTCCCGACGCCGAAGGGCTCGAGGTGGCGCATCGCCCGCTCGAACGCCTCGTCGGCCTCCTCGAGCGGGAGCTCGAGATCGGTGCGCAGCTCGGGCACCAGGTCATCCGCGGTCAGGCGCTCGCGCGCGACCGCATTGAAGCGCTCGGCGAACGCCGGGATCTGCGCGGCCTCGATCGTGAGACCCGCGGCGGCGCGATGCCCGCCGTGCTTCACGAGCAGGTCCCCGCAGGCCTGCAATGCGGCGTGAAGGTCGAAGCGCGAGATCGACCGGCCGGAGCCCTTCCCGACCCCGTCCTGCACCGCGATCATGAACGCCGGCCGACCGGTGCGCTCGACGATCCGCGACGCGACGATGCCGATGACCCCCGCGTGCCAGGTGGTCGAGTCGAGCACGATCCCGTAGGTCGCGTCGAGATCGAGCGCCGCGATGCGCGCCGTGGCCTCGTCGAGGATGCGGCGGTCGAGGTCCTGCCGCGACTGGTTGAGTTCCTCGCACTCGCGCGCGATCGCGTTCGCCGTCCCTTCGTCCGCGGCGAGCAGCAGCTCCACGCCACGGATCGCCTGGCGCAGCCGGCCGAGCGCGTTCAGCCGGGGCGCGAGCGTGAAGCCGACGCGGCCGGCGGTGAGCGGCTTGCCGTCGAGTCGCGCGGCGCGCACCAGCGCGCGCAGCCCGAGGTTGGTCCCCTGCTCCATCTGCTTCAGGCCGAGCCGCACGAAGACGCGATTCTCCCCGCGCAGCGGCGCCACGTCGGCGATCGTGGCGAGCGCCACGAGGTCGAGTTGGGCGTGCACCGCCGCCTCGTCGCCGCCGAGCAGCCGCGTGACGGCGAGGGCGAGCTTGTACGCGACGCCGACCGCGGCCAGATCCTTGTCGCGCGAGGGGCAATCCGCCCGCCGCGGGTTGATCACCGCGTACGCTTCCGGCAGCGGCCCGCCGGGGAGGTGATGGTCGCTGATGATGAGGTCGATCCCCGCGGCGATGAGATCGCGCGCGGCGCCGTGCGCGCTGGTGCCGCAGTCGCAGGTGAGGACGACGCGCGCCCCCGCGGCCTTCGCGGCCGCGACGCCGGCGTCGCCGAGGTCGTACCCATCGCGCAGCCGGTCCGGAATGAACGGCAGCACTGATCCACCGAGCGCGCGCAGGGAGCGCGTCATCAGGGTGGTCGAACAGATGCCGTCCACGTCATAGTCACCGTGGACGAGGATCGGCTCGCGCGCCCGCACCGCGGCGGCGAGGCGTTCCGCCGCGCGCGGCAGGTCGCGCAGCGCCTCCGGGGGCTCGACCTGCTCGAGCGCCGGCCGCAGGAATCGCTTGGCCTCGTCGAGCGTGTGGATGCCGCGCGCCGCGAGCAGCCGGCAGACGGCCAGCGGCACCGCGAGCTGTCCGGGCCGGTCGCCGCTGGGGCGCAACGCCTCCGCCAGGGCCTCCGCCACGCCCGGTGGAGTCGCCGGGGGCGCCAGCCACCGCTTGGCGGTCGGGCTGCTGGCCGCCGGTCGGACCCCGGTCACACCGGGTTGTACATCAGCACGCCGCAGACCTCGCACATCTCGATCGTCGTGCCGGCGAGCATCGCGTGCCGGCGCTGCATCGGGATCGCGGTGTCGCAGGCGCCGCACGCCATCGAGCTCAGCGCGACCACGACGTGCACGCGCTTCTTGTTGCGGATGCGGTCGTACTTGGTGCGGAGCGCGTCGGGGACGCCCTTCGCGGAGCCGGTGCGCTTCTGCTGGGCCGCCGCCAGTTCACCCTCGAGCGAGGCGCGGTCGGCCGCGACCTCGGTGCGCGCCGTGGCCTGCTCGGCCTCGCACGCCGCCAGGTCCGTCTTCGAGGCGTTGAGCGCGCCGCGCAGCTCCTCGAGCTTGCGGTTGATGACGAGCAGGTCGCTCTCCTCGCCCGAGACGATCTTGCGCGCCTGCTCCATCTGCGCGGCCGCCGCCGTCGCCTGGCGCATCGTCTTGACCGCGTCGAGCTGCGCCTGGTTGCGGTCGATCAGCCCCCGGTGCTCGGCGATCTTGTCGCGCAGGAAGGCCTGCTTCTTCTCCTCCGACTGCACGAGCCCGGACTGCCGTTCGATGGCATCCACGATGCGCTGCCGTCGCGCGTCGAGTTCCCGGATCCGCGGCTCCAGCGCCGCGAGCTTGGTCTCGATCTCGTGGATGACGAGGTCGTCGGACTGCAGGACGAGCAATGCGGAGATGTCGGACATGCGGGAGTTGGAAGTTGTAAGTGGTAAGTCGTAATCCTATCTACTTCATACTTTCTACTTTCTACTGTTCCTCACACTACCCCAATGCTGCACCCCGAGCGCCCGCTTCTCATCCGCGAGCTTCTTGAGATTCACGTTGATCCGGTCCTTCTCCAAGTTATCGGCAAGTGGAAGCAGGGACACGAGCTGTTGCATCCTGGCATCCAACGAACGCGCCCGGAGTTGCCGCAACGCGTCGGCGATGCTCCGCTTGGCGTCCACGACCGCGTCGGGTTCGCCGCGCAGGTCCTCATATACCCGCACCGCGAGCGGTTCGAGCTCATCCGCCAACGCCTCCGGCATCGCGTCCGCCCCCTGCCGCTGGACCGCCTCGTAGATGGCGCGGTACACCGGATCCCGCAACACCGACATCCCCTCGTCCTCGAACGCTTCAGCGCTCCCGGCGTCGCCCCCCGGGGACTCGTGGAACTCGGATTCGAGCTTCCCGACCGACTCGAAGATCTCGTCCTGCCAGACCGGCTGGGTCAGCAGCACGCGGAGCAGCGTCTGCTCCGCGTTCCCCTGCTCTACGCCCGAGCGATACGGTCCGCTCGGCAGCGGGGCCTCGGACCGTGTCGAGGAAGGACTTGCCGGGCTCGACGGCGCCGCCGCCGGCCGCGCGACCCCGCCCCGCCGCGGCGCGGCGTGCAGTTCGCGCAGCAGCACCTCGCGCGCGATGCCCGCGGCGTCCGACGCGCGCGCGAGATACAGATCGCGCGTGATCGGGTCGCTCGCCGCGCGGATCGTCGGCAGCAGCCGGTCGAGCGCGCGGCGCTTGTGCTGGAGGTCCGCGAACCATCCGGCGCGCTGGAGCAGCTGCACCTTCCGGTCGAAGACGTCCATCGACGCCTCCACGAGCTTCTCGACCGCGTCCTTCCCGTGCCGCCGCGTATACGTGTCCGGATCCTCACCCTCGGGCATCGTCACCACGCGCACCTCGAGCCCCTTGGCGAGCAGCACGTCCGCGGCGCGGAAGGTCGCCTTCTGGCCGGGCGCGTCGGAGTCGTAGACGAGGAAGACGTGGCGCGTGAAGCGCCCGAGCAGCTCCGCCTGCGGCTCGGTGAGCGCGGTGCCCATCGGCGCGACGACGCACTCGACGCCGGCGTCCACGAGCCGCAGCGCGTCGAAATACCCCTCGACCAGCAGCACGCGGTCCTCCCGGCGGATCGCGTTGCGCGCCGACGAGAGGTTGTAGAGGATCTTCCCCTTGGAGAAGATCTCCGACTCCGCCGAGTTGAGGTACTTGGGTTCGCCAGACCCGATCATGCGGCCGCCGAAACCCACCGTGTGGCCGCCGGTGTCGGTGATCGGGAACATCAGGCGGTCGCGGAAGCGCGGGCGCGGCTCGTCGCGCTCCTCGCGCTGCACGAGCAGCCCGGCGCCGAGCAGCCGGGCTTCGTCGTAGCCGAGCCCCTTCAGGTACTCGCGCATCATCCCCAGCTCGCGCGGCGCGTAACCGATGCCGAAGCGCTCGGCGGTCGCACGCGAGACGTCGCGCCCGGCGAGATACTCGCGCGCCGCCGCGCCCTCGGGCTTGTCCCAGAGCGTGCGCTGGAAGAACTCGGCGACCGTCGCCTGCAACTCCCACATCGGCTCGCGCGGGTCGGGGCCCTCGCGCTTGCGCTCGGTCTCCTGCACCTCGATCCCGGCCTTCGCCCCGACATACTTCACCGCCTCGGCGAAGCTCATCCCGAGCCGCTTCTGCACGAAGGTGAAGACGCTCCCCTTCTCGCCGCAGACGAAGCAGGTGTAGCCGCCGCGGGGGTTCACCGAGAAGTTCGCGTTGGTGCCCTGATGGAAGGGGCACGGACCGCGCCAGGCGGAACCCACCTTCTTGAGCTTCACGTGCTCGCCGATGATGGCGACGATGTCGGCCTGTTGCGAGACCTGCTCGACCACCTCGTCGGGGATCACGCGAGCTCCGCGACGGTCACGCCGGCCCCGCCCTCGTTCCAGGCGCCGAGCCGGAAGGTCTTCACGCGCTTGTCCTGCTTGAGGAGCTGGTTCACGCGTTCGCGCAGCGCCCCGGTGCCCTTGCCGTGGATGATGCGGAGCGCATTGAGGTCGGCGCGCATCGCGCCGTCGAGCGCGAGCAGCACCGCGTCGTCCACCTCGTGCACGCGCATGCCGCGCACATCGACCTCGGGGCGGGCCTCGACCTCGGGGAGGTCGCCGTATGAGACCGCGACGGCCGCCGGCTCGCGCGGCTCGTCGTCACGACCGTCGCGCAGGTGCCGCGCCGAGAGCCGCCGCAGACTCGCGAACGGCACCGTCAGCCGCATCGCGCCGACGGCCACGACGCCCTCGGCGCCGCGTCGCTCGAGCAGCCGTCCCGTCTTGCCGCCGAGAGTGCCGACCGCGACCGCGTCGCCGATCGCGATCGGCACGCCGCGCTCGTCCACCGCCACCCGCGACGCGTCGGCGGCGGCATGCGCCGCCGCGACCGCCTCGACGCGATCGGCCTCGTCGAGCGCCGCGAGCACGCGCTGCTCGCTGGCCGCACGCTGCTCGAGTTCGCGGCGCGCCTCGGCCGCCGTCTCGTCGATGGAGGTCGCGCCGGCGGCCTTGAGCGCGCTGATCGTCCGCTCCACCTCGCGCCGCGCCTCGAGCAGGTAGCGGCGTGCCTCGGCGCGCGACTGTCGTTCGAGCTCGCGCTCCTTGGTGCGTACCGCGAGCTCGCGCTCGCCGACGCGCGTGCCACGCGTCTGCAGGTCCTCCTGCAGCGCCGCGACCTCCGTCTCGCGCGCCGCGAGCGACTCCGAGCGCCGCTCGACGTCGGCGAGCAGCGCGCTCAGGTCGCGCTCGAGCTGGGGCACCCGCGCCTCGGCGCGCGCCAGTACCGCGGCCGGCATGTTGAGCCGCTTGGCGATCGCGAGCCCGTACGAGCGGCCGGGGATGCCCTTGATCAGCCGGTAGGTCGGCGCGAGGCGCTCGGCGTCGAACTGCAGCGACGCGTTCACGACGCCGGGCACCTCGCCTGCGAGTTCCTTGAGCGCGCCCAAGTGTGTGGTGGCGACGGTCGTGGTGCCGCGGAGCGTGAGCGCCTCGAGGATCGCACCGCCGAGGGCGGCGCCCTCGAGCGGATCGGTGCCCGAGCCGAGCTCGTCGATGAGCACGAGCGCGTCCGATGAGGCGCTCTCGAGGATCTCGGTCAGGTGCTTCAGGTGCGCGCTGAAGGTCGAGAGCGAGGCCGCGAGCGACTGCTCGTCGCCGATGTCGGCGAAGACGTCGTCGAAGCACGGCAGGCGGCTCTCGGCGCCGACGGGCGCGGGGATGCCGCTCTGCACCATCAGCGAGCAGAGCGCGAGCGCCTTCAGCAGGACGGTCTTGCCGCCGGTGTTCGGTCCCGAAACGAGGAGCGTCCGCTCGTCGCCCGTCATCATGAGGTCGAACGGCACCACGGCGATGCCCTGCGCGAGGAGCAGCGGGTGCCGACCGTCGCGCACGTGGAAGCCGTCGCGCGCCGGCACCAGCTCGGCGTCGGCGCAGCGCGCGGCGAGGGCGTAGCGCGCGCGGCCATAGAGCGCGTCGAGCGTGATCAGCGCCTCGAGCGCATCGGCGAGCTCCTCGCGGTGTGGGCGCAGCTCGTCGGTGAGTTCGCGGAAGATGCGCTCGCACTCCTCGCGCTCCTCCACCTCGAGTTCGCGGATGCGGTTGCCGGCCTCGACCGCCGCCGGCGGCTCGACGAACACCGTCTGCCCCGACTGCGAGGTGTCGTGGACGATGCCGCCGAGCGTGCCGCGGCCCTCGCGCCGCACGGGGATCACGTAGCGCCCGTTGCGCAGCGTGACCGACGCGTCGTCCACGCGATGATGCGACTCGAGCTTCCCCATCAGGCGTTCGAGGAGCCGCACCAGCTCGCCCTCGGCGCCGCGCATCTCCTTGCGGAGCCGGCGGAGCGCGGGCGAGGCGTCGTCCTTGAGCTCGCCCTCCTCGGTGAGCACGCGCTCGAGGCGCGCTTCGAGATCGGGACGCGAGAGGAGCCGGGCGGCGAGCGGGGCGAGCGGCGCGCGCGCGGCTGGATGCCGATTCTCGTCGCGGAGCGCGGCCTGCGTACGGCGCGCACTCTGGAGGAGCACGATCGCCTGGCGCAGTTCGCGTCCGTTCCATGAGGTGCCGGCGACGCGGAGCCGCGGGAACGCGTCCTCGAGTTCGGGGACGGCCTCGGGCCGCCACCCTTCCTCGCCATCGACGAGCGCGCGCATCGCGGCCACGCGCACGTGCTCGGCGCGGAGCAGGGCGAGGGCATCGGCACGGGCCGGGACCGACCCCCCGACGCGCAACGGGCGCAAGGCGCGAATGCGCCCTGCGCCCGACGTGCTGGAAGCATGACCCGCGACGTGGTCGAGCAGCCGCGCGAACTCGAGGACCTCCAGGGCGTGCGCCTGGAAACTCACGCCGGCGTCCCGAGCTCCTCGCGCGCGATGCGATTGATCACGCCGCCGTCGATCCGCCCCTTGAACTGGGGCATCACCTTGCCCATCACGGCACCTACGGCCTTGGCCCCACCCGCGATCGCCTCACGGACGGCCGCACGAACCTCGTCGTCGGACGGCGCCGCCGGAAGCCAGACCGCGATGGCCTCAGCTTCCCGGCGTTCGACGGCCGCCATCTCCTGGCGTCCCGCCTGCTCGAACATGTCAACCGACTCCCGTCGCCGCTTGATCGCCTTGCGCAGCACCTCGATGACGTCCTCGTCATTGAGGTCCCGGCGCAGCTCGATCTCGCGATTCTTGATCTCCGACAGCACGGTGCCGAGCAGCAGGACGCGATCCTTGTCCTGTGCCTTGCGGGCGTCGAGCAGCTCGCCCTGCACCAGTGCCATCAGTCCCGACATCAGTGCGTGCGGGTGCGCTTGTTCTTGCGCTGCGCGGCGTTGAGCTTGCGCTTCCGCTTCTCGCTCGGCTTCTCGTAGTGGCGATGCTTGCGAAGATCCGACAGGATCCCGGCCTTCTCGCACTTCTTCTTGAAGCGCTTCAGCGCGCGTTCGAAGTTCTCGTCATCGTGAATGATGATTTCCGACAAACTGGATTTCCCCCCTTCGTGGCGTTTGTGCGCCGGCTGGGGACAGGGTGATGGTAGCCACCTAAGTTAGGCAGTTGCAACCGGTTGGGCAAGGCCAGAGCTCAGGATGAAAGATGAAGGATGGAGGATGAAGGAGACCGCTTCTTCCATCGTTCATCATTCATCCTTCATCCCTGTGTCAGCCCGGGGGCCATTTCAAGCCCCTGCCCCCAAGTACGTGCAAATGCAGGTGATGCACCGTCTGGCCCCCATCCACTCCGGTGTTGATCACGCACCGGTACCCCTTTGCCGGCAGGCCCTCGGTCCGCGCCACGTCCCGGGCCATGCCCAGCAGTTCCCCGAGCAGCGCCGGGTCCTCCGCCTCCTCCAGCGACGCGATGTGGTTCCGCGGGATCACCAGCACGTGGACCGGCGCCTGGGGCGAGATGTCGCGGAACGCGAGACAGTGCGCGTTCTCGGCCACCTTCGCCGCGGGGATCTCCCCGCGCGCGATCCGGCAGAACAGGCAATCGGACATCAGGCTCCCTCGCTCGGTTCGCGTTGATCGCTGTGGCTCTCATCGGCCTCGGGCGCGCGGTGACGCGCGAGGTCCAGTGCGGCGCGGACAGCGCTCAAACCCGCCAGCGCAGCCGTCTCGAAGCGCAGGATGCTGCCGCCGATGGACACCTGGCGGAAGTCCGCCGCCACCAAGGCCTCGAGCTCGGCCGGCTCGAACCCGCCCTCCGGACCCACCGCGAGCGTGATCGCGGGCGTCGCGCTCGCGACCTTCCACGACTCGGCCACCGCCGGCATCAACAGCTCAAGCACTCCCGGACTCCCCGCCTCCAGCACCAGCGCGAGACCCGGCGGCCGCGCGGCGATCGCGTGCTCGACCGTGGACTCGGGGAACATCGCCGGCAGCCACGCGCCGCGCGATTGCTCCAGCGCGCCGATCATCCGCGCGCGCGCCTTCTGCTGGAACGTCGTCCCCTCGCCGCGCGGATTCACCGTCTTCGAGCGCCGATAGATCACCGGCCGCCAGCTCGCGACCTGCAACTCCGTCGCCTTCTCGGCGAGCCAGAGCATCCGGTCGCGGTCCGCGACGGGGAGCAGCAGGTGCACCGGCGCCGCCGCGGCGACGCGCTCGGCCGACTCGACGCTCACGGCGGCGTGGCGCTTCGCCAGCTGCGTGATCACCCCGATGCCGCGCGTGCCCGCGCCGTCGAGCAGCCCGACGCGCGCGCCCACCTCGAGCCGGCGCACCCGCATGTGGTGCGCCGAATCCTCGCCCAGCGTGACGGTGCACGGCGCGACGAACGGCTCGTCCGAGACGAAGGTCGGCAGGCTCACGGCGTGGTCCAAGTCGCGCCGCCGCTCATCGCGACACCCGCACCGACCACCACTGCTCCTCCTGATCCTCCGCCTCGACGCGCCATCCGCTCGACGCGAGCGCCTCCAGCATCCGCGCGCGCTCCTCGACCAGGATGCCGCTCAGGATCGCGACGCCATCCTCGGCGAGCGAGAGCGCGATCACCGGCAGCAGCCCCACCAGCGCCGACGAGATGATGTTCGCGAGCACGACGCGCACGGGCGCGACCACGGGCAGCAACAGCGACGCATCGCCCTCGAGCACGGCGACGCGATCGGCGACACCGTTGCGCACCACGTTCTCCTCGGCGTTGCCAATCGCGTCCGGGTCGAGCTCGATCGCGAAGGCGCGCGCCGCGCCGAGCTTCGCGGCCGCGATCGCCAGCACCGCGCTTCCGGCGCCGAGGTCCGCGACCGAGTCGCCGGGCCGGATCACCGCCTGCATCAGCCGCACGACCCCGCGCGTCGTGGGATGCTCGCCGGTGCCGAAGGCCATCGCCGGCTCGATCACGATCGTCGTCGCCGGGTCACGCCCCTCGGCGAGCCAGGGCGGTGTGACCGTGAGCGCGCCCAACTCGTGCGCCGTGATCCGCTCGCGCCACTTGGTGGACCAGTCCGTGTCCTCGAGCGCGCTGACATCCGCCTCGAGATCCTCGTCGGCGACGCGGACGTTCGCGACGAACGCGTGCGCATCGGCATCGGCCGGCAGGTGCGTCACGAAGCGCCGGTCATCCTCGTGCACGCCCTCGGCCCCCGCCGCGAACATCGCCGTGGCGATCGCGTCGCGGAGGTCGGGGTGGCTGGGGAGGATCGAGACGCGGGACCACATAAGGGCAGAGGGGAGATGGGAGATGTGAGAGTGGAGACCGAACTCATTGGATCCGTGAACGAATGCTGGTTCCTCCTGCGGTACCTCACCTCTCACATCTCCCATCTCACATCAGCCGTTCAGCGCTTCCTTCATCTTCGCCCAGAACCCCTTCTCCCGCTTCTCCGGCGGCTTGGGCTGCACCTCGTGCAGCTGTTCGATCAGCCGTTCCTCCGACTTGTCGAGCTTCTGCGGGGTCCAGACCTGCACGCGCACGTGGAGGTCGCCGACGCCGCTCGCGTTCACGCGCGGGAGGCCGCGGCCGCGGAGGGTGAAGACCTGGCCGCTCTGGGTGCCCGGCGGGATGCGCAGGGAGAGCGGGCCGGTCACACCGGGCGCGTCCACGTCGGCGCCGAGCACCACCTGCGGATAGGTGACGAGCACCTCGCAGTAGAGATCCTCGCCGTCGCGCTCGAAGCGCTCGTCCTCGAGCACGTCGAACAGGACGATCACGTCGCCGCGCGGCCCGTTGCGCACGCCGGCGTTGCCGACGGCGCGCAGATGCATGTACTGCCCGCTCGAGACGCCGGCGGGGACCTTGATCTCGATGCTGTGCTCGCCGCGCTGACGACCCTCGCCGCGGCAAGCCTTGCAGGGCGACTGGATCATCACGCCCTCGCCGCGGCAGGTCGGGCACGGGGCGACGCTGACGAACTGGCCGAAGAAGCTCTGCTGCGCACGGCGCACCTCGCCCTGTCCCGCGCAGGTCGTGCAACGGAGGGGCGTGGTGCCCGCCTCCGCGCCCGACCCCGTGCACCGCTCGCAGGGGTCGAGGAGCTTGAGCTTGATGGTCTTCGCTGCGCCGGTCGCGACCTCGAGCATCGTGAGGTCGAGGTCCACCTTCACATCGGCGCCCGCGCGCGGACCCGACTGCTGCCGCCCGCCCCCGCCGAAGAGGTCGCCCAGCCCGAAGTCGCGCATGAAGATGTTGAGCGCTTCGGAGAGGTCCACGTGGTGGAACCCGCCCGCGCCACCGGCACCCCGCAACCCGGCCTCACCGTACCGGTCGTACGCGGCACGCTTCTGCGGATCGCGCAGCACGTCGTACGCCTCGGTGATGGCCTTGAACTTCTCCTCGGCCTCCTTCGAGCCCCCGTTGCGATCGGGGTGGGACTGCATCGCCAGCTTGCGATATGCCTGCTTGATCTCGTCGTCTTCCGCGGTCTTCGCGACGCCGAGCGTTGTGTAGAAGTCAGCCATGATCCGAACGCCAAGGTGGCAAACAGAAGGACGCGTCCCTGCCGCCGTGGCGGGGAACGAGGGAATCTATCGTATAGAGGGCAAGTGGAGTGCCACCGCCGGACCCTGGCAGGCCGGCAAGATCACGGGCGCGGCCCACGGAGCGCCGCCTCGACCTCGGCCCGCGCTTCGATCAACCGCTCGACCTCCTTCGCCAGGTCGGACGCGGCGCCGAACTGCGTGGTGAGCCCGGCCAGCGTCGTGGACCCCGCGTGCAGCCGCAGGAGATTCAGCCGCATCGTCTCCAAGGCCCCGACGACCTCACGGATGCGGAGCGCCGATTCGTCCCGGGCCTCGCGTACGTCGGCGAGCTCCGGGCTCTCGCTCCGCTCGGCTGCGTCCTCGAGCGCCGACTGCAGCGTCGCGTGCCGCTCCTTGAGCCGGTGCGCCTGCTGCTGCAGCCGCTGCAGCACAGCGGGGACGTCGCCGAGCGCGCGGCGGGACTCCTTCGGCAGGCTCTCGAACAACTGCTCGGCGGCGAGGCCCAGCGAGAGTTCCGTCGCGCGGTGCGTCACCGCCTGCTGCGCCGGCTTTCGCCCCGGGAGTCGCGCGGCGAGGGCGAACGCCGCACGGCCGATCCGCCCCCGCCAGAACCTCTCCCACCGAGCGATCCCGGCGTGCGGACGATTCCCCCGCAGGACGCGGAAGCCGATGTACGAGGGAAGCGCGACCGCGAATCCCGCCGAGACGAAGAACGCCATCGGTCGCACGATGTCAACGCCGGGCATCAGGGACATCAGCACGGTCCCCACCGCCGCCAGCGTGCCGCTGATCGCCGCGGTGCGACCGAGGATCCGCTCGAGGCGCGGCCGCCCGCGGCCGTGATGCGCCTCGAACTCCTCGCGCAGCGAATCGATCTCGGCGCGGAACGCCGGCGGCAGGTCCTCGTGTCGGAAGCCGTGCCGCACCACGCGGCGCGCAGCCCAGACGAGGTAGGCCGCCGGGACGACCCCGACCCCGACGACCACGGCGCCGATCGCTCCCACTGGTCCTGCCAACGCGCCGGCGCCGGCGGCGAGCATCATCACCCCGTACACGCCGACGATGGTCCCGGGACCCCCGATGCTGGCATCGCGCTTCACGAACGCACGCAGCACCGCCGGCACCTCGCGACGCTGTTCGAGCGCGGCCCCGAGTTGCTCGGCGAGCAGCACCGCGCTCGCCGGCCGCTGGTCGGGATCCTTCGCGAGGCATCGCTCCACCACCTGCGAGAGCCGACGCGGGATCGTCGCGCCGACCGCACTCAGCAGGGGTGCCGGCTCGGTGACGTGCTTGGCCAGGATCTCCACCGGCCCGCTGCCGTCGAAGGGCACCCGTCCCGAGCAGATGAAGAACGCGGTCGCGCCCAGCGCGTACAGGTCGCTGCGCGCATCGATCTCCTTCCCGAGCGCCTGCTCCGGGCTCATGTACTCGGGCGTGCCGGCGACGCCGGTCGCGCTGTCGTCGCCGAGCGCCGCCGCGATCCCGAAGTCGGCCACCAACGCGCGCCCCGTCCCCGCCTCGAGCAGGATGTTCTCCGGCTTCACGTCACGGTGCACGACGCCCTGGCCGTGCGCGTGGCCGAGCGCCCACGCCACCTCGCGCAGGATCCGCGCCGCCTCCATCCCGCCCAGCGGCCCACGCGCGCGCACCCGCTCGGCGAGCGTCTCGCCGTCCACATACGCCATCACGTAATAGACGAAGCCCTCGGCCTCGTCGACGGCGAAGATCGGGATGATGTTCGGGTGCGAGAGCTTCGCCGCCAACCGCGCCTCATGGGCGAATCGCGCGCGGCGCTCGTCGTCGAGGGCGTGCTCGGGTGGCAGCAACTTGATCGCCACCAGTCGATCGAGCTGCACCTCGCGCGCGAGGTAGACGATCCCCATCCCGCCGCGCCCGAGCTCGCGGTCGATCGAGTAGCGTCCCGCGAGCGCGAGCTGGAAGTCGAGGAAGACCGGGTCGATCGGGCGCTCGGCCTTCATCCTTCGTCGGTGCTCGCGAAGGGGGTTCGTGGTGAGGGATGGTCCTGAACGGCGGTCACCACAGAGGACACAGAGGGCACAGAGGAACTGCCTGAAGAAGGGGTGGCCACCGACTCAAGTTCTGTGCACGCGAAAGGAGCGCTCAAGGGTTGCGGGGCGGACAGATCCGTCCCCCCGAACCCCTTCAACAGGCCGTGGCAGTTCTCTGTGTCCTCTGTGCCCTCTGTGGTGACGGCAGTTCCGATCATTGGAGCAGATCCGTCACCAGCGACGAGGTGTGCGTCACGAGCGAGATGACCTTCTCATACGGCATCCGCGTCGGTCCGATCACGCCGATCACACCCGTGAGGCTGCCGGCCCTGTACTCGGCCGTGACGAGCGTGAGCCCGCCGAGCAGCGGCGAGCCGTGCTCGTCGCCGATCGTGATCGAGACGCCGGGCGACGCGGTGCGGTTCCGGAGCATCGTCGCGAGCTGCGTGCGCGTCTCGGTCAGCGCGATCAGCCGCCGCATGCTCTCGCCGGTCGCGAACTCCGGCTTGTCCGCGAGCAATGACGCCTGCCCCAGCACGACCGATTCCTCTTCGGCGGGTGCCGCCACGTCGAAGATCTGCTCCCCTTCCTGCAGGAAGATGTTCAGGAGCTCGGTCCCCGTACCGAGCGGCCTCGCGTCACGCAGACGCGAGCCGAGCGTCGAGCGGATGTCGGCGAGCGAGAGCCCCGCGAGCCGCTCGTTCAGCACCAGCTGCACCTCACCGATCGCCTCGTCGGCGATCTCACCATTGATCTCGATGAAGATCGTGCGGACCGTACCGCCGCGGAGCGTGAGCACGAGGATCAGCTTCTCGCTCGTGAGCCGGACCAGTTCGAGCTTGAGCAGGATGGTCTGGTCGAGCCGGGGGCCGAGCGCGACGCCGAGCTCCTGGGTGAGCACGCCGAGCGACTGCGCAGCGCGGCGCAGGATCGTCTCGATCGCCGAGCCCCCGGAGCCGATCTCCTCCGCCAGCCGCTCCCGGTCGATCGTCGGCAGCGGTTCGACCCGCATCAGGGCGTCCACGTACACCCGATAGGCCTTGTCCGTCGGAATGCGCCCGGCGGAGGTGTGCGGGTGGTAGAGGAACCCCTTCTCCTCGAGGTCGGCCATCGTGTTGCGGATGGTGGCCGGCGAGACACCGAGCCCGAAGCGACGGGAGATGGTGCGCGAGCCGGCCGGCTCCGCAGTCTCCACGTACGAACGGATGACCGCCTCGAGCACCTTCCGTTCGCGTTCCGAGAGCTCTTGAGGGGCCATAAGTCTAAGATTATGAATGACTTCGCACCGAAGTCAAGGCGTGCGTCTCGACGCGGCGGCCAGGGTCGGCGCGAGCGAGTCGAGGCGCAGCCACCCCGACGGCGTGAGGACCAATCGTCCGCCGAGTAGTACCCCCCAACCCGCCTCAATCCATCGACTAACCGTCTTTAACTCATTTTGACGGAGTTCAAGTCCGTCCGTCGTGCGAAGTCCGAGGTAGATCCGCTCCGACGCGCGGTCGCTGACGGTCAGGGTCTCCTGCCCTTCGACCGGATCGAGGCCCTGCTGCACCGTCCGCAGCCAGTCGGCATACGCGCGCCGATTCCAGCGCCGGACCGATCCGTCGAACCCATGCGCCGAGGGCCCGAGTCCGAGGTATGGGACGCCACTCCAGTAGGCGGAGTTGTGGACCGCCCGGCGACCGGGGAGCGCGTAGTTGGAGACCTCATAGTGATCGAGCCCAGCGCCCGTCAGGCGGTCGTGGGCCAGCAGGAACTCCGATTCGTACCTCTCCTCCGGGGCCTCGGCGACCTCCCCGCGGGCTGCCCAGCGGCCGAGCGGGGTGTGCGGCTCGATGGTGAGTCCATAGAAGGAGAGGTGGTCCGGCCCGAGGGCAAGTGCGAGGTCGAGGTCGCGCGTCCAGTCGCGGCCGAGGTGTCCGGGGACCGCGAAGATCAGGTCGAGGGAGAGGTTGGAGATGCCCCCGGCGCGGAGCAGGCGGAAGGCCTCGACCGTCGCCTCCGGCGAGTGCTCGCGGTGCATCCAGGCGAGCACCGCCGGGTCGAAGGACTGCCCGCCGACGGATGCTCGATTGACCCCCGCCGCTCGCCATTCGGCCACCGCCTGCTCGGTCACGTCCTCCGGATTGACCTCGATCGTGAGCTCGAAATCGGGGGCCGATGTGGAGAAACTATCCACACCGGCGGATTGTGCAAATCGGTCCAGAAGGCCTCTAAGCCCGGGTCCGCCGAGCTTGGACGGGGTCCCGCCGCCGAGATACAAGGTCCGCAGGTCCATCGCGTGCGGCCGTTCACCCCTGATTGCCGCCTCCGCCATTATGGCGTCAGCGAACTCCGAGACCGGAACGGTCTTCCGGATGGCGATCGCGAAATCGCAATAGCTGCAGCGTCGGCCGCAGAACGGCACGTGGAGGTAGACGTGCCGGTAGGCTGTGGCTTCGGCCGGCGAGCTCATCGGGGCTGGGCGCTCGATCGGGCGGACTTGGGGGTCGACTGGCCGGATCCTGCCTGCACTCTGACCGGTGCTGGGCAGGCGATCAGGAGGCTCTGAGTCACGGTAGGGACGGAGAGCCCACGGGACCTGATGGCCATGACGGACCCGCGGAATGAGAAGGACTTAAAGTAGTTTCTCAAAGTACTGTATAATATTGTGTTACACGCCGTATATAAGCTTATACTTTAACAGCATCCGGATCCTTGTGCGCCGAGAAGAACGCTCAAAGCGGCAGAATCGTCCCATCGATTCATGACCCGAGAGGCGAGAGATCGACCGTCTGGAGCCTTGATCACGCGAGCGACCGGTGCGCGTCCATCTCTCCAGAAGCCCTTGGGACCAGCCAGCTCCATCACGACCGCCTGGCGACCACGTACCGATCGCCATCCCGGACCAATCGCCCCTGCAGCTCAAGGTCCGAGAGCCTCGAGAGCACGTGCCGTAACGGCGTACGAGCGATCTGAGCGATCCGTTCGGCATCCGATCCGTCCTCCCCGACCAACGCCAGCAGGTTCCGGTCAGCGGGATCCAGGCCTGCATCCTCGCCAGCTCCGCGCTTCGGTGTGGATAACCCGTACAGTCCCAACAGGTCATCCACACTCGTCACCACCTGCGCCCCATCACGGATCAGGGCGTTCGCCCCCGCCGCGCGTGGGTCGTCGATCGGCCCCGGGACCGCCGCCACCGTCCTGCCGAGCTCCAGCGCCTGCGTCGCGGTATTGATCGCGCCGGATTTGAACGGAGCCTCGACCACGACGGTGACGCGAGCCAGCGCCGCGATCAGGCGGTTCCGGCGCGGGAAGCAGCCCGGCTTGGCCCCGGTCCCCGGCTCCATCTCGGAGAGGACCGCCCCCTGCCGCTGGATCTCGCGGTGCAGGGCGCGGTGCGCGACCGGATAGGGCACGTCCACCCCGGTCCCCTGCACCGCGACCGTGCGCCCGCCGACGTCGAGCGCCGCACGGTGCGCGGCAGCGTCGATGCCGCGGGCCAGCCCGCTGACCACGACGAGTCCGGCGCGCGTGCAGGCGGCGGCGAGCCGCCGCGCCGTCCGGACGCCGTACTCCGAGGCCTCCCGCGTGCCCACGATCGCCACCAGGCCCTCTGGAGCATTGGAGAGGCTCGCGGCGTCGCCAAGGCACCACAACGCCGCGGGCGGGTGCGAAAGATCGCGCAGACATTCGGGCAGGTCGGCGGCGGCGAACCGGACGGGGTCCGGTGAGCGCCCGCCGACCTGGGAGGTCACGGCAGCGCGGACTCCGTTTCCTTCCGGAGCCGCGCGTCGGCCTTCTTCATCTCGAGGAGCTTGGCCCACCAGGCCGCCTTGAGCTCGTCCAACCCCAGCCGTCCCGCGGCCGAGATGGAATAGCGGCCGAACGCCGAGGACGCCTCGATGTCGGGCACGTAATGCTCGCCGAGGAGGTCGAGCTTCGTGAAGACCACGCAGTGGGGCTTCCCGGCCAGCTCGGTCGAGTAGCTGGCGATCTCCCGCCGCAGCTGATCGTACTCCGCCTGCCAATCCATCGCGTCGATCGGGATCAGGAAGGCGAGCATCCGCGTGCGCTCGATGTGGCGCAGGAACTGGAGGCCGAGCCCCTTTCCCGTGTGCGCGCCTTCGATGATCCCGGGGATGTCCGCCACGACAAAGGTGCGCGAGTCGCTCAGCTGCACCACGCCGAGGTTGGGCGCGAGGGTCGTGAAGGGATAGTCGGCGATCTTCGGACGCGCCGCCGAGATCACCGAGAGCAGCGTGGACTTCCCCGCATTCGGCTGGCCGACGAGGCCGATGTCGGCGATCAGCTTCAGCTCGAACTCGAGCGTCTTGAGCTCACCCTCCTCGCCCGGCTGCCACTCGCGCGGCGACTGGTGCGTCGCCGTGGCGAAGAAGGTGTTGCCCTTCCCGCCGCGCCCGCCCTTCGCCACGCGGATGATCTCGTCGTGCTCGAGCACCTCGGCGATCCGCTCGCCGGTGGCCTTGTCGCGGATGATCGTGCCCGGCGGCACCGGGAGCACGATGTCGTCGCCCGACGCGCCGGTCTTGTTCGAGCCCATCCCGTGCTCGCCCCGCTCCGCTTCCCAGTGGTCGCGGTAGGTGAAGTCGAGGAGGGTCGCGAGGTTGGAGTCGCCGCGCACGAACACGTCGCCGCCCTTGCCGCCGTCGCCGCCGTCAGGCCCGCCCATGGGGGCGAACTTCTCGCGGCGGAACGAGGTGCAGCCGGAGCCGCCGGTGCCGGCGGTCACGCGGACGGTGACGAGATCGATGAACACTGCTGGGGCTCGGCGCTGTGGTGAGGTCCTCTAAACCTAATGCCTTGCCGGCGTTCACCACGGAGGCGCGGAGAGACGGAGGACCGACGGAGGAGGCAACGACACGGCAACCTCGTCGAATGGGGTGAGTCGAACGGATCCGATCCCCACGCCCCCCCTTCATGCAGTGGCAGTCGCTTGCTCCGTCCGTCCTCCGTCCCTCTGTGCCTCCGTGGTGAAGCCGTGCGCTATTTGCCGAGCACCCGAGCCAGGAGCAGCCGCGCGCGGGCCAGGTGCTCCCCCTCTACGGCGCCCTCGATCGCCTCGAGCACGCCCTTCACCTCATCCGCCCCGGCTCCGGCGTTCAGGGCGCCGTGCAGATGCGAGTGGAGCTGGCGGTCCTGCCCGGACGCCACGCAGGCTGCGACGATGCAGAGTTCGCGCAGCCGAAGCTCGAGCCCGGGGCGCGAGAGGATCTTGCCGTACCCCTCCACGATCATCCACTCGTCGAGCGCCGGGTGCAGGTGCGCGATGTTCTGGCGGAGCTTCTCGTAGAACCGGCCGTACACGATCTCACAGGTCCCCTCCCCCTGCTCCCGCCACCGCGAGAGGTCGGGGGCCGGCAGCTCCTCCGCGGCGGGCGCCGCGACCCCCGAGATCCGTCGCCACTCGCGCGCCGCGTTCAGCGCCCGCGGGAACCCCGCGAACAGGTACGCCTGCAGGATCGACTCCTCCACCCAGGGCGTCGGCGTGTCCGCCTCCACGCAGTCGGTGCAGGCCGCGCGGACCTGCTCCTCACTTCCCGCGGCGATGCGGGCGGCGAGGCGCACGAGCGCGCGCGTGGGGGCATCGAGCGGAGTGATCATGCGATCGGGAGGCGCGGCGTCCGGCATCCGATCATCGCGGACCGGCGCGAAACCCGGCGGCGGCGGCGGTTCACGCGACGGCCGCCCGGACCTCTCCCACCGACTCGCCCCGCGTATTGCGGACCGGCCGCGCGAGGAAGTCCGCGAGCCGTGGCGGCAGGTCGCTCGGCAGAACGCCGAGCTTCTGGAGCGCGACGAGCACGGCGATATGTTGCGCGCGCAGTGCGCCGTCCTCGACCTTCACCGCGAGGCCGATCCCGAGCGCGGGCACCGCGGCCGAGTGCACGCCTTCGGCGCCGACCTTCGTGATGACCGCGCCGTCGGTCTCCTGGAGCACCACCGTGTCGAACCGGTCGGTGCCCGCGAGCAGGTGCGGGTGCGCGCGGAGCGCCGTCACCGTGCGCAGCGGGAGCTCGTCGCCGGCGTGGATCGCCCGCGCCCAGCGGGCGTAGGCGAGCGCCATGCGGTCGAGCGGCAGGGCCATGACGGTGACGCCGCAGCCGTCCACGCCGAGCGGCATGTCGTCGAGCGGCACGCCGGTCCACGCCGAGACCTCGCCGAGGCAGGAGCGCTGGACCGGATGATCGGACTCCTCGTAGCCGCGCGTGGCCCAGCCCGCGGTCTTGGCGCGGGCGAGCATCGCGGAGTGCTTGCCGCTGCAGTTGTTGTGGAGCCTGGAGAGTGGAGCACCGCTCTCGCGCCAGAGCTTGGCGCCCCGTGTGCTCAGGGGCTCGTGCGGGCCGCAGGCGAGATCGCCCTCCTCGAGGCCGAGCGAGTCGAGCATCCGGGCGACCACCGCGAGGTGCTCGGGTTCGCCGCCGTGCGACGCGCAGGCGAGAGCGAGTTCCTCACTCTGCCAACCGAGGGTGTCGAACCCCCCGGAGGAGAGGAGCGGCAGCACCTGGAAGAACTTCGCGCAGGAGCGCCACATCGACACGAGCGCACTGTCCCGCGCCGCCGCGATCAACGCATCGTCCGCCCCGATCACCGCCGCGTGGACGCGATGGCGTGACTCGATCGCATCGCCGCGGGTGACTTCGACGTCGAGGTTGAGGGCGAGCATGGGAGGAGGATAATAGGCGGGTGCTTCGGATCGGGAGGGGATGGATCGGTGGGGCGCCCTGAACGGCGATTCACCACAGAGGACACAGAGAGCACAGCGGAACTGCACGGCAGAACGGCAACGGCCTTTGGAGGGGGGGGGGGGGAGGGATACGTACGCCCCGGCACAACCCCAAAGGCCCATTGCCTTGACGGTGGCCGC
>JANNLH010000059.1:0-9416 GCA_031396725.1 Gemmatimonadaceae bacterium
CAGGCGCCCGCGAGGGAGCTACTCCCCCGATCCGAGGTCGCGCAGGTCGGCGGCCGGCACGCGCAGCGAGAAGATGCTGCCGCCGCCCTCGCGGTCCGCGTACCGCAGAGTGCCGCCTTGCGCCTCGGCGAGGCCGCGCGCCACCGCGAGGCCGAGCCCGGCGCCTCCGACCGCCTCGCGGCCGGCGCCGGTCCCGCCGCGCACGAATGGCTCGAAGACGCGGTCGCGGGACTCCGGCTCGATGCCGCGCCCGCGATCGAGCACTTCGAAGCAGAGTTCGCTGCCCTCGCGATGCACGCGGAACTCCACCGTCGCGTCGGCCGGGGAGTACTTCAGCGCGTTCTCGAGGAGATTCGAAAGGACGCGCACCGTCTGCGACAGGTCGAAGCGCCCGATGAGCAGCGGCTCGCCGGGGTCGAGTGAGGCCCGCAGGTCGCGCCCGCGGGCGATCCCGGACACGCGCTGAAGGGCGGCCCCCATCGCGTCCTCGGCCGCGTTGATCGCGATCGCGGAGCGCGTGCTGCCCGCCTTGAGGCTCGAGAGGTCGAGCAGGTCCCCGACGAGCCGGTTGAGCCGATCGGACTCCTCGGCGATGGTGAGACCGCGCTCCTCGCCGGAGGCCGCGATGTCCTGAGCGAGCGCACGGATCGTCGTCAGCGGCGTCCGCAGGTCATGCGAGACCGTCGCGAGCAGCGCGTCCTTCAGCCGGTCGGCCTCCGCGAGCGCGACCGCGCGGTCGGCCTCGGCGCTCAGCCGCTCGATCTCGTCCGCGCGCGCGCGCGCCACCGTCGCCTCGCGCTGCGCGCGGTGCAGCAGCTGCGCCGCGACCGCCGACGTCACCAGGAACGCCACCAGCACGATCCAGTCGAGCGGATCGGCGATGGTGAAGGTGTAGTAGGGCGGCAGGAAGATATAGTTGAACGTCAGGAAGCCCAGCGCGGCCGCCGCGAGGCCGACCCGCCGTCCGCCGAGCGCACTGCCCCCGAGCACGACGAGGAGGAACACGAGCGCCACGTGGACCTTGTCGAGCCGCGGACGCAGCGGGAGCAGGAGCAGCGTCGCCGCGGCGAGCGCGGCCAGCATCAAGCCGAGCGCGCGGCGGGGCATCAGGGGGCGTCCACCGGTTCGATGATCGCGAAGCGATATCCGACCCCGGGCTCGGTGACGATCAGCGCCGGACGCAGCGGATCGCGCTCGAGCTTTCGCCGCAGGTGCGCGACGTACACGCGCAGGTACTGCTGCGCGTCGCCGTGTCCGCGGCCCCACACGGCGTCGAACAGTTGCCGGTGCGTCAGCGTCCGGCCGGCACGGCTCACCAGCGCGTGCAGCAATCCCCATTCGGTCGGCGTGAGATGGACCTCCTCGCCGTCGCGCGTGACGCGCCGGGCGGCCAGGTCGATCCGGATCCCGTCGCGCTCGATCGGCGCATCGCCGCCGGGCACCGGCCCCATCGACGCGCGCCGCACCTGGGCGCGGATCCGCGCCTGCAGCTCCACGGTGCTGAAGGGCTTCGTCAGGTAATCATCGGCGCCGGCATCCAGCAGCGCGACCTTCTCGGCGTCGCTGTGCCGCGCCGAGAGCACGAGGATCGGCACCGCCGACCACTGCCGGATCGTGCGGCAGACGGTCGCCCCGTCGGCATCCGGGAGTCCGAGATCGAGGACGATCAGTGCGGGGCGCTCGGTGCGCGCCAGCTCGAGTCCGTGCGCGGCGGTCGCCGCCTCGAGTGCGCGTCCCCCTCCCGACTCCACGGCCGCACGCACGATCGAGCGGATGCTCGTCTCGTCGTCGATGATTAGGACCGGGGCGGTCGCGGCGGACACGCCTGTAGTCTAGTACTCCAGCCCGCTCGCCGCCGCGAACTGCTTCATCAGCTTCTCCTGCTCCGGCGTCAGCTTCTCCGGCACCACGACCTCGATCTCCACGATCAGGTCCCCCTTCTTCCCCGCATGCGCGATCCCCTGCCCGCGCACGCGGAAGCGCTTCCCGCTCGGCGTGCCCGGCGGCAGCGCGATCGTCACCTTCCGGTCGTCGATCGTGTGCACCGAGACCTTCGAGCCGAGCGTCGCCTGCGCGATGTTCACCGGCGCGTGCACGACGAGGTCGAACCCGTCGCGGTCGTACTCGGGGTCGGCCTTCACCTGGAAGGTGATCAGGATGTCGCCGTTCGGGCCGCCGCGCATCCCGCGTCCGCCCTGGCCCTTGAGCTTGATCTTCGATCCGCTCTCGGTGCCCTCGGGCACGGTGATCAGCACCTTCTTGCGCGACCGCGAGGCGCCCGCGCCGTTGCAGGTCGGGCACTTCTCGGTCGGGACCTGTCCCTTGCCGAGGCACATCGGGCAGGGCCGGTTCACCGCGAAGCCCCCCTGGCCGAACGAGATCGTGCCGCGGCCCGAGCACTCCGGACAGGTCTGCAGCTTGGCGCCCTTGGCCGCACCGCTCCCGGCGCAGGTGGCGCACTCCTCGTTCACCTCGAGTTCGATCGGCACCTTGCCGCCCAGCGCCGCGATCTTGAACGGGATCTCCAGCGTCGTTTCGACGCTCTGCCCCTTCTCGGGACCGCTCGGCCGCTGCTGTCGCGCGCCGCCGAACATCGAGGAGAAGAGGTCGCCGAGTCCGCCGAGCCCGCCGACGTCGAAGTCCTCGACGCGCGGACCCGCGCCGCCACCGCTGTATCCGCCCGGCGAACCGCCCGGGCGCGCACTGCCCGGTCGCGCGCTGCCGCTCCGCGTGAACGGATCGAACGCGCCGAGCCGCCGCATCTCGTCGTATTGCTTCCGCTTCTCCGCGTCGCCGAGGACGTTGTTCGCCTCCGAGATCTCCTTGAACCGCTCGGCGGCCTTCGGCTCACCCTTGTTGGTATCCGGGTGATACTGCTTGGCCAGCCGGCGGTACTGCTTCTTGATCTCGTCGGCGGTCGCGGTCGACGGGACGCCGAGGACGGCGTAGAAATCCTTCTGGGCCATGGGTCAGGCGCTCAGGCGCGCGGACTCTGCTTCAGCCATTCCACTGCCGCACGACCACACGCGCCGGCCGCAGCAGCGTGCCGTTGAACACGTAGCCGACCTGGAAGACCTGCGCGATCAGGTGGTCCTCCTCCGCGGTCGTCGCGGGTGTCGTGGTGATCGCCTCGTGCACGGCCGGGTCGAAGGGCTGGTCGCGCGGATCGACGACCTCGAGGCCGTGGCCGGCAAGCGTCTTGAGGAGCTTCTTCTCCACCATCTGTGCGCCATCCACGACGGTCTTCGATTCGACGGTCGCGGGATCGAGGTGCGCGAAGCGCGCGAGGTCGTCGAGCATCTCGAGCATCCCGCGCAGCATGTTGCCCATGCCGCGCTGCTCGGCCTCCTGGCGCTCGCGGACGGTGCGGCGGCGGAAGTTGTCGAACTCCGCCATCAGGCGCACGTACTTGTCCTTCGCGTCGGCGAGCTCACGCTCGAGCACGCCGGCGATCATCGCGCCCTCCTCGCCGACCGCGGAGTACTCGCCCGAGCCAAGGCTCGAGGGCTCGTCCTCGGCGACGGCATCGGCCGGATCCATGGCCGGGTTCTCGAAGGACGTTCTCTGGGTGGGGTCGTGCTTCACGTTCTCGTCGGTCATGGGAGGAAAGGTCGTCGGTCACCCCTCCACAGGGCAACCGCCGTGCCACGCGGAACGTGCCGGAATGTCAGGCGCCGCAAGGGGTTGGACACCCTACGGCAGGACGCGCGCGCCGTTTCGCCCGCCGACCCGTCAGGGCTCGCCCAGCGCCGCGCGGAACAGCGTGGGGAGATCGATCTCCAGTGGCCCGCTCGCGCCGGCCGGGCGCCACTCGAGCACCTCCGAGACGACCTCGGGGCGGTCGATCCCCGGCCTCCAGCGCTCGACCACGCGCGCATAGAGATCGACGATCCAGTACTCCCCGACACCCGCGCGCTGGAAGAAGGCGCGCTTCTTCACGCGGTCGTAGCGGGCCGTCGAGGGGGAGAGGATCTCGACCGCGAGCGCGAGCGTGCGGACCTGCGTCCAGGTCTTGAAGAGCGTGCCGGGTTCGTGCAGGACCGCGACGAACAGGTCGGGCTGGACGAGACTGCCGGGCTCGATCTCGATGTCCGCGGGCGAGGTCAGGAGCTCGCCGATCCCCGCTTCGCGCACATAGGGCAGCAGTCGCTCCACGAACCGCATGAGCACCAGTTGGTGCCGCGGCACCGGCGAGGGCGTCACCAGCAACTCGCCGTCGATGCACTCGTAGCGCTGGCCGTCGTCCGGCAGCGCACGAACGTCGTCCGGAGTCCAATACCGCTCGACAAGCATCGGCATGGCCATACGGTACGCTCGGCGGAGGGGGAAAGCAAAGAGTGCACGCGCGAGTATCCGCGACCCGCCCCCCGAGCCCATCATCGGATCCGCGCGGGTGCGCACGGATCGCCGCCGCTTCACTCCGCGAGTGCCTTCCGCACCAGGTTCAGCGCCGCCTGCGCGCTCCGCTGCCGCACCTCATGCCGGTCCCCCACGCTCGACGTGCGCACCGAGTGCACCACCCCGCGCACGTCCACCGCCACGCAGAACGTGCCGACCGGCTTGTCGGGCGTCCCGCCCCCGGGCCCCGCGATCCCCGTCACGCTGACCCCCACGTCGACCGTGAACCGCGTCCGCACCCCCGAGGCCATCTCGCGCGCGACCTCCTCGCTCACCGCGCCCACCGCATTGAGCGTCACGACCCGCACACCGAGTTCGCGCATCTTCACGGAGTTGTCGTACGCGATCACGCCGCCCATCACGACGTCGCTCGATCCGGGGACCGCCGTGAGCCGCATCCCGAGCATCCCGCCGGTGCAGCTCTCCGCGACGGCGATGCGCATCCCGCGCTCGCGCAACGCGTCGAGCACGAGTGCGGCGAGGTCCGTCTCGTCCTCGCCGTAGATCCAGCGCCCGACGCGCGCCGTGAGCGCCTCGGCGGCGGCCGCGAGCCGCGCATCCGCCTCGTCGGCCGGCAGGTCGCGCACCGTGAGCCGGAGGTCCACCCCTTCCCACCCGGGCAGATAGGCGAGCGAGGCACCGTGCGGGTCCTTCGCGAGATCCCCCAGCAGGTCGGCGACCGAGGACTCGGCGACGCCCGTCGTGCGCAACGTGCGCGAGCGGACGACGAGCCCCGCACCGCCACGCGCCGCCACGCGCGCGACCAGCCGCGGCAGCAGTTCGTCCTGCGTCATCCCCCGGAACTCGCGCGGCACGCCGGGAAGCATCGCCACCCAGCGGCCGTGCGCGTCGTCGAGCCAGATGCCCGGCGCCGATCCGTGGCGGTTCACGAGGATCGTCGCGCCGGCGGGGATCATCGCCTGGTTGCGGTTGGCGGCCGGCAGCTCGCCCGGCCAACCGCGGGCCTTCCATCGGGCGCGGAGCGACTCGAGGATCCCCTCGTCGAGCATCATCCCGCGACCGAACAGCCCGGCGATCGCCGGCTTGGTGAGATCGTCGGCCGTGGGCCCGAGTCCGCCGCTCGTGATCACGGCGCCGGTGCGCTCGAGGCCCTCGCGCACCGCGGCCGCGATCTCCTCCGCACCATCACCGACCGTCGCGCGGCGCACGACCCGGATGCCGAGTGCCGCGGCCGCGCGCGCGAAGAACGCGGCGTTGGTGTCGATCGTGTAGCCGAGCAGCAGCTCGTCGCCGATGCTGACCAGTTCGACGTTCACGTGCGTCCCGATCCCGCGATCAGCGGGTGGCCGGGCGCGAGAACACCGCCCGATGGCCCACGAGGTACGAGACGAGCGAGATGCCGGTCAGCAGGAACGCGCCGATGAGCGTCACCACCCCGATGCCGCCGAGCAGCTTGGCGGACCCGGTGGCGAATGCGCCCTCCCAGCCCTCGCCGGTCTGCCAGGTCTTGACCGCGAACCAGAGGTAGGCGGCACCGACCCAGGTGTACTGGAATCCGGCCTTCCACTTGCCGAGCCGCTGCGCGGCGATGACCTCGCCGCGCGCCATCGCGAACTGGCGGAACCAGGTCATGAACGCCTCGCGCCCGAGGATCAGCACGAGCACCCACCAGGGAAAGAAGAACGCGTCGATGCCCCAGGTGGTGAAGGGGTACTGCGACCGCTCGGCGATCACCGGCAGCACCCCGAGCAGCCGGTCGTCCGGCGCGGCCTGGAGCAGGAACATCGGCACGAAGGTCGCGACGAGCAGGAGCTTGTCGGCGAGCGGATCGAGGATCTTGCCGAGGTCGGTGATCAACCCGCGGCTGCGCGCGATTCGGCCGTCGATGTGATCGCTGACGGCGGTGACGATGTAGAGGACGAACGCCACCATCCGCCACGTGACCGAGGGGATGAAGGGCAGCGCCGCGATCAGGGGCGACGCCGCGATCCGCGCGGCCGAGATGGTGTTGGGGAGGTTCATCGCGCCATCGGGGTGCGCAAGCGCCGCGTCAGGCGAGCGTCTTGAGCACGAGCTTGCTCACGGACTTCAGCGTGTCGAACACGCCGTCGCCGGTCACGGCCACGGCCTCGAAGTACGTCGCGCGCTCGACCCACTCGCCCGACGGCAGCTGCGTGATGAGCTGCTCCCCGGGATGGAACGGATCGGCGGTCACCTTCATGCGTGCCGGCTCGGTGACCTCCCAGCCCGGATTCAGGGTGGACTGGAGCTCCGCGAGCGGCGCGGCGTTGGGCAGGTCGCGCTTGTTGTACTGGATCACGAACGGCATCTTCGTGAGGTCGTACCCGTACTCGGCCATGTTGTCGTACAGGTTCTGCATCGCCTCGAGATTCGCCTCCATCCGCTCCACCTGCGAGTCGGCGACGAACACGATGCCGTCGACGCCCTTCAGGATCAGCTTGCGCGAGGCGTTGTAGTAGACCTGCCCCGGCACCGTGTAGAGGTGGAACCGCGTCTTGAAGCCGCGGATCGTCCCGAGGTCCACCGGCAGGAAGTCGAAGAAGAGCGTGCGCTCGGTCTCCGTCGCCAGCGAGATGAGCTTGCCGCGCGTGTCCGGCTTCACCTTGCCGTAGACGTGCTCGAGATTGGTCGTCTTGCCGCCGAGCCCGGGACCGTAATACACGATCTTGCAGTTGATCTCGCGGGACGCGTAGTTGATCATCGACATGGCCGTTCTCCCCTAACCGAACAGCTGGTCGATCTCGTCATCCGCACCGGCGAGCAGGCCCGGCTGCGGCGTCGCGGACCGTCCGCGCGTGAACACCTCGTGGAACAGCTTCGTCAGTTCGGTCACGGTGTCCTTGATCTTGAGGCGCACGAGCCCAAGCGTGGTGCGGTTGTCGAAGAGCGCCACGAGGATCACGCGACGGGCGATGTCGGCGAGATACATCGATTCCTTCTCTCCCTGGTGGAAGAGCGAGTTGAAGTCGCTCTCCCCGATCAGCTTCGCGAGCTGGTCGTTGGCCGAGAAGTCCGCGGCGGTGAGGGTCGCGAAGGCCGTCGGGTCGAAGGTCGGCTGCTCGCCGACCGTCGCCACGAGCTGACCCGAGCGGTCCACGAGCAGCGCGCAGCGCGCGTTGGTCTCGTGCAGGAACCGCGTCAGGGTCTTCGTGATCGCGCCGAAGTCCTCTTCCGTGAATGACCAGCTTGCCGACCCGACCGCCATGATCCCGTCCTATGCGAGGGCGTTCTCGAACCGTGACAGCAGCCGCCGGGCCCGGCGGCGCAGCACGGGATGACTCTCCCACTGCGTGTACTCCCGCAACATCGCGATCGACTGCGGCGTCACCTCCCCGCTGATCCAGCCGAGCGCGGCCAGCCGCCGCATCGGCCGCGGACTGTAGAGCGCCCGACGGTGCAACACCTGCTCCCGCGTCCACCACGCGTACCCCGCAGCCAGCGCGCCCGCGAAGGCGATCCCGGCCCACAGCACGCGACGTCCGGAGCGCGCCACGCTACATCGCCCGTCGCGCGGCCAATGCCTGCGCGATCGTCACGCCGTCCGCATACTCGAGGTCACCCCCGATCGGGAGACCGCGGGCGAGCCGGCTCACCGTCACGCCGGCCGGCCGCAACTGCTCCTGAAGATACAGCGCGGTGGCCTCCCCTTCGAGCTTCGGGTTGGTCGCCACGATCACCTCACGGACCCCGCCCGCCACGACCCGTCGCACGAGCTGTGCCACCGTGAGGTCGTCCGGACCCACGCCGTCGAGCGGCGCGAGCCGCCCGCCGAGCACGTGATACAGGCCCCGGTACTCCCCCGTGCGCTCGATCGACGGGATGTCCGACGCCTCCTCCACCACACACACTATCGAGCGGTCACGCCGCGGATCGCTGCAGAGGGCACATCGTGACGACTCGGTGAGATTGAAGCACTCCTCGCAGGGCCGCACCTGCTCCACCAATGTCCGCAGTGCATCGGCCAGTCGCTGGCTCTGCTCCTTCGGCTGCTTCAGCAGGTGGTACGTCAGTCGCATCGCCGACTTCCGCCCGATGGTCGGGAGCCGCGACAGCTCGGTCACCAGATCGTCGATGGCGCTCACGGGTCAGAACGGCAGCTTGAACGGGAGGCCGCCAAGCCCGAGTCCGCCCGCGACCTTCTTCATCTCCTGCTCCCCGAGCTCGCGCGCCTTCTTCTGCGCCTCCTGGATCGCGACCGCCACCAGGTCCTCGAGCATCTCCACGTCGGCGGGGTTCACGACCGAAGGGTCGATCGAGACCCGCCGCACGGTGCCCTTCCCGTCCGCCTCGACGGTCACGAGCCCGCCGCCGGCGGACCCGGTAACGGTCATCCGGGCCAGGCCATCCTGCACTTCCTGCAGCTTGCCCGACATCTGCTGGGCCTGCTGCAGCATCTTCATGAAATCGGTCATCGTGGCCGCGGCGGAACGAAGGCGAAGTTTAGCGCTGGGAACAAGTTAGGCCCCGTGCTCGGGGGCTGGCAAGCGGGATCCACGGACCGGTCACCCGGGATCGACTGGACCCGACGAGCGCCCTAGTCGAGGAGTTCGAGATCGAGCGCGTCGACCGCGGCGTCGAGCAGGCGCGACTGCTTGCGCAACATCGCCATGCGGTCGGCCTTCACGGCGGTCTCGTTGAGGCGCCGAGGCGCATGCTCGGCCGCCGGGGCCACGGCGCGCACCACGAGCTTCCGGACCCCGTCGAACCGGCGCCGCAGCGACGCGATCACCGAGGCCTCTCCGCCGGCGATGATCTCGGCGTGCGACTCCGACGCGACGGTCAGCGTGACGGTGCCCGAGGCGGTGACCGCGGTCGGTGTGGCGTGCGCGAGCGTCGAGGAGAGCAGCGCGCGTCCATCCGCGTTCACGCCGTCCACGACGTCGTCCCACCACTCGGCGAGCCGATTGATGTCGAGCGGTTGGAGCGCAGGTCGCGGTGCGGGCAGGTCCGCGACGACGGGTGACTCCTCGGCCGCCGCGCGCGCGGCAGGCGGGACCGCGCGGCGCGGCGGCGGCGTCCCAGCAGTGATCACAGGG
>JANNLH010000072.1:0-1797 GCA_031396725.1 Gemmatimonadaceae bacterium
TGCCTTCTTCGATGTCACCGGCAACCGGCTGATCTTGCGGGAATGGTCGATGGACCTGCGCGGCACCGGCGTCGCGGCGCAGTCGACCGACACCGTGACGGCCGGGCTCACCTCGTCGAGCACGATGACGCTGGCCGGCGATACGCCGCGGTACAAGCTGCTCACGCGCGCGCTCCCGGGCGCGGATTCGTCGGCGACGGTCGTCCCCGACGTGGAGATGCTCCATCTCCATACCGTCTCGCGCACGCCGACGGCGCTGGTCTCCGCCTTCGTGGACCCTGATGGCGGTATCGGCATCAGCACGCTGCGGCTCCAGGGCGCCGTGCCGACCGGTTTCGAGGCGGAGTGGACCGACGACGACCTCGGACACGTGGTCCATCGCGCGGCGGTGAAGGGGAAGGAGGTGACGCTCGAGCGCACGGGGCAGGAGGCGCTCAAGACGAAGGTCCCCGCGTCGCGATGGGCGATCGGCGACCACCTGAAGAACGAACTACTGGTGCCGATGCTGCTGGCGGTGCCGCGCGACAGCCAGCCGTACAAGGTCGCGATCCTGCGGCCGTACGAGGGGGAGTGGGACCTTGGCACGGCTACCACCTGGATGCGGAACGGGATCGTGCTGGTCGTGCTCGACCTTGAGGAGCACGACCTCGAGGTACTATTCATCGGACCGGAGGGCGATCTCCTGCTCGTGACCACCGAGGGAGACCCGGCCACCGCGCGCGTGCCGCTGAATGCGCCCCGGATCAAGCGGCTCGAGACCGCGTTCGCCACGCCACCGCCCGCTGGAGCATCCCCGCAGCGATGAGCACGCAGCCCGCCGGCCGCCGCACCCTTGTGATCCTCGCGGCCGGCGCCCTGCTGGTGCTCCCTGCTGCCTGCGCCCGAGGGCCGGCGAAAGAGCTCGCCGTCGTCAACGACAATCGCACGCCGGCCGGCCGCGACGTGGATGGCGTGCGCGAGATCGTGCTCGACGCGCGTCCGGCGCGTTGGCTCCCAGACGACGGCGCCGACTCCACGCTCACCGTGCAAGCCTTCGCCGAGCAGGATGGCGTGCCGCGGATCCCCGGGCCGCTCGTGCGCGTGGCCGAGGGTACAGTCGTCAGGATTACGGTGATCAACTCGATCCCCGACTCGGCGCTCGTACTGCACGGGATCCACGGGCCGCTCGGGGGCGACTCCCTCGTGGTGCCGAGCGGCGAGCGGCGCGAGGTGCGGTACACCGCGGGCACGCCCGGCACCTACCTCTACTGGGCGACCACGACCGGCAAGAGCTTCGACGAGCGCACGCGCCGCGATGCGCAGCTCACCGGCGCGATCGTCGTCGATCCCAAGGGCGCGGCGCCGGACAGCGCCGAGCGGATCTTCGTGATCACGATGATGGACGTGCTCCCGGATACGACGAAGCCGCCCGAGGGGCAGGACGACATCTTCGACCTCGCGATCAACGGCAAGTCGTGGCCCTACACCGAGACGCTGCGCTACACCGTGGGCGACACCGTGCGCTGGCGCTGGGTAAATGGCGGCCAGCTCGCGCATCCGATGCACCTGCACGGGTTCCATTATCGTGTGCTCGCCAAGGGTCGCACCTCGGCCGACACCGTGTACGCGAGCGACGCGATCCCGAGCGTGGTCACGGAGCTGATGCGGCCGCGGAGCACGATGCGGATGGACTTCGTGCCGACGCGTGAAGGGCGGTGGCTCTTCCACTGCCATATGCTCCCGCATATGTCGCCCTTCCCCGACCGACCCGACAGTGTTCGCGCGCACACGACGCACGCGGGGGCGAACGCGGAGGAG
>JANNLH010000103.1:0-2714 GCA_031396725.1 Gemmatimonadaceae bacterium
CCGCTGCGCGCGGCCGAGTCGCTGCCGAACCTGCGGGCGAGTCTCGACCTGACGGAGGAGATCCAGCGGACGGGGGACATCTTCTTTCCGCTGCGCTGGCTGAACGCGACGCTCGACGGGCACCAGTCGGCCGAGGCCGCATCCGCGGTGCAGCGCTTCCTCGCGGAGCATCCGGACTATCCGCCGCGGCTGCGCGGGAAGCTCCTGCAGGCGGCGGACGACCTGTTCCGCTCGGCGCGGATCGTGAACGGCTGGGCGCGCTGACGGGCACCGGTGCGCGGCCGGAAGGGGCGGGGATCGTCTTCGCGACCCGGCGTCTTACACGCTGCGAGCCCGCCAAACTGCGGCGGTCTCTTGCTACGCCGCAGGGTCGCTGCGACGACCCCCGCCCCCTCCGGCCCAGCTGTCGGTCGCGAGCGAATGCTTGCGAGTTCGTCCGTGCCGAGCTCCCTCCCCCGACCGGGTGGAGAAAGCCGAGCTTAGTCCTTGTACGGATCGAACTCGCCGCCGCCGGCCATCACGACGATCAGCGGCCGCAGCACGTGCCGGACGTCGATCGTGCCCTCCTGCGCCGCGAGCACCGCGGGGAGCCGGCGGTAGACGTGCGGACTCTCGTCCACCTCACCGCCGCGCAGGATGACGCCCTTCTCCTTCACCCACGTGTGCATCATGCCGGTTGAGATCGCGCCACGGCTCAGCTGACGCCCCGTCCGCCGGTGACGCTTGCCGCCGGCCGCGGTCCGGGACATCACGCGTCCCGCACCGTGCACCGTCGAGTAGAGCGCGTCCCGCTGCATCGCGGCCCGATCCGGATCCGCGTCGGCGTCGATGACCGCACCCTCCACGATCACCGCGTCGTCGCCCATCGAGCCGCCGACGAAGCCCTGCTGTCCCGGGAAGGCCGGGGTCGCGCCCTTCCGGATCACCACGAGCTCCTCGCCGCCGTGCTCCTCCCGCCACGCGAAGTTGTGGTGGTTGTGCACGAGCTGCATCTCCGTGCCGCCGAAGAGCCGCACGACCTTCCGCGCGACCCACTCGCGGCCCGCGTAGGCATAACGACCGGCGAGCGACATCAGCTGCCAGTAGTCGTGCCCCAGCGGCTGATTGACGTCGAGCAGCACCTCCTTCTCGCGCACCTGCGTGCCCCACGCCTCATTCTGGCCGAGTGCGAGGAAGCCCGACGCGATGGTGTGGCCGAGTCCGCGGCTGCCGAAGTGGACACCGACCCAGAGCGTGTCGTGCTCGTCCACGAAGACATCGACGTAGTGATTGCCGCTGCCCACCGTGCCGAGCTGCGCACGGGCCTTGTTGCGCAGCGCCTCGCGGTGCGCGGCGGGCACCGCCTCCCAGGCCTCGTCGGCGAAGAGGGGATGGTCCACCGGCGCATCGTCCGCGCGGTTCTTGCGGCCGATGCCGAAGCTGACGGTCGCGGCGATCTCGTCGGCGAGGGTCGTCAGGGCGCGCTGCAGCGCCTGGGTGTCGTCGCCGAGCTGGGCGAGCGTCACGTCGGTGCGGATGGCGGCGTTGCCGCAGGCGATGTCGTAGCCGACGCCGACGACGGAGACCTGATCGCGGTAGGCAGCGACGCCGCCGATCGGCATCACGTAGCCCAGGTGGCCATCGGCCATCAGGGCGGCATCGACCGCGCGCGAACGCACGGCCTCGAACTGGATCAGGGTCTTCTCTTCGTGCTGACCGAAGATCTTCATCGGTCTCTCCTTTCTGGATCGGTGAAACGTGGTATCACGGCCGCCCGTGTGGCAGACCGCACCCCCGGAGCGGGGTGACCGACACACCGCGAGCGCTCCGGGGGCTTTTTCAGTTGTGCGCGAGCACGGAACCAGCGGGACTCGAACCCGCAGCCTTCCGATCGACAGTCGGGTGCTCTGGCCGTTGAGCTATGGCTCCCGAGTGATCCGTCGCCGGAACAGCAGGCGGGGCAGGTGTTCGAGCTTCGGGAGTCGCGTGCCTTCCGCCCTAAGCCTGCCTGGTGGAACTGGTGGAACCCGCCGACCGTCCGACGCCGGATCACGTGCTGCAGTCGTTCCCTACCACCTACCACCTACCACCTACCACCTAGCGAAAACCCCGCCTTCCTCAGCTTCGAGGCAGGCGGGGCGAATTCGCTCCGGTATCAACAGGCGGCGCTATCGACTGCGCCGGTCTCCTGCGGATCCTGCCTTCTGGACGTGTGGTTCGATCGCGGTGTAACGCGGGTCTCGTCCGCTGCACCCGAGCGTCAAGGACGCCAGACGCGCGCGCGCGAGCCCCCGACGGATCGCTCCGGCGAAGCGGGACTTCGAGTTGTGGCGTGCGGTGACGGGCGCGGACATCGGATGACCTGTTGGTTTCTGGCGAACGAGTGGGGTGGAACGAAAAAGTCGCGTCATCGACGGAATCTCCGAACAGGGTTCGGGCGACTCACGATCGGGACGCGACTCCCAAGCGGGCGGAAGGATAGGTCGGTTCTTCGGATCTGTCAAGAGGCTCGGTGGCGGCCGCACGGATGTGCCATCACATTGAGGCATGACACACTCACGCCGCGACTTCATCAAGCGCACCGCGACCGGCGCCACCGGCGTCGCCATCGGTGCGCCGCTCGCCGCGCTGCTCCCCGAGAGCGCTTTCGCCGCACCCGCGACCCCGGGAGCCCCCGAGATCCTCGTGCGCCGCGCCGTCAAGCCGGTCGTGATCTCCGACTACTCCGGCTGGGA
>JANNLH010000108.1:0-38236 GCA_031396725.1 Gemmatimonadaceae bacterium
CCCCAGCCGCGGCAACGCCAGCGGTTGGCCGTCGGCGCCGCGGTAGGGCGGCTGTGTGCGCCAGTGCGCAAACACCTCGCTGGCCAACGAGCGGGCGCGTGGCGCGCCACCCTTGGCCCGCTGCTGCACGAGGCGCGTCACTTCGCGACGGTTCAGGCCGGTCGTGGTGCTGATGCGGCTGACCTTGCGGTTTTCGGGCAGCCCCGGGTGGGCCTGCGGCCGAGCTCCGCGGCGGCGTGCAACTCGCGGTGAGCCGGCTTCGGGCGCAGGAGCTGCGGCGGCTCGGGGTCTGACCCCGCGGCGGGATGCTGCACGCGCCGATTGCCACACTGTGATAGCGCCCTCTGTTCAAGCCGGCCGGCAGCACAGATGCTGGTGTCTCCCGCAGGCTGCGCACCGCCACACGCCGAGTTCCAGATGGCCAAAGCTCCCCCCGACGACCTCGCACGCGAGATCGACCGGCTGCTGAAGCAACTGCCCAAGGGCGACCCGATGCTGAAGGGCACACCGCCCCCGCTCTCGGCGCAGCCCTTCGTGCCCTCGCCGGCCGACCTGGGCACCGTCCCCGCGCCGAAGGCACGCGTGGCACGCGAGGCGCGCTCGGAGATCCTCTCGGTCAGCACCGAGCATCTCGCGGTGTGGGCCCGCCTGCTGCTGGCCGCGGCCCTCGGCGTCGCCGTCGCGTTCTGGCCGTACGCCAACTCGTGCGGATGGGGTCTCTACCTCTATCTGTTCGTCGTGGCGTCGGTGATCATCGCCGGCGGTTGGGCGAGTGTCGAGGCCTGGCGCGTGCGGATAGCGCCCGCGCACGTCATCGCCCTCGTCGTGGCCTATTGGGGCATCGTGCTCGCGGCGGAACAGATCCTGCCGCGGATCGAGTACGCGGCGGAGTCCGCCGCCTGGGTCTGCGGCCGATGACCTGATCGCCGGGAGGCGCGCGCGGGCTAGAGCGTCTTCAGGTACTCGACGAGGTCGCTTCGCTGCGCGGTCGAGAGCCCAAGCTTCCGGACGCGATCGTAATGCCGGACCACGTCCGCGAGCGTCGCCGCACTGCCGTCGTGGAAGTACGGGGCGTGCTGCGAGAGCCCGCGGAGCGGCGTCGTGCGGTACATCTTCGTGGCCGTCCGGGCCGCATACGCGCCGTTCATCCCCGTCTCCGCCGCGGCGTGGAGCACCCCGGCGTTGTTGTCGGTCCCGCCGCCGCCCACGTGGCAACCTGAGCAGGACGTCGTGAAGACGGTGCGCCCGCGCTCTGCGGCGGCGGGATCGAAGCTGCCCGCCGGCGCGGTCGGTGTCCGGAGGCTGTGTTGGTACGCGCGCAGTGCGGGGAGCTTCGACGTGACGAGGTCCGGCGACTGCCGGATGTCGATCCCCATCCGTTCGTCCTTGAACGAGCCACGACCGTGCATCTGCGTGATCGCGACGTAGGCGTTCCAATAGGACAGCGGCCCGTCGGCCGTGTAGGTCTCATTCGTCACGTCGGCAAGACCGTAGGCCGGCGGGATCATGAGCGGCGTGTTCTTCCCGTCGAGATTGTAGCGTGGGTCGTAGCGCCCGGGCCCCCACGACGTGTAGACCTTGCGCTGCGCCGCGGTCAACGCCGGTGACAGTGCGACGATCGCACCCACATTGAGCTCGCGGTTGGGCCAGCCGTCGAGCCGGCGGCCGATGCCGGGCATCACCGAGTTGTCCACCGTCGAATGGCAGAAGGCGCAGGTGATCCCGAGTCTCGTGATGCGACCGGCGGTGTCGACGCTCGCGGTCACGCCGACGATCGCATTCAGCTTGAGCAGCGCGACGGTTGTGGCAGGACTCTTGAGATCCGCCTTGTCGAGGAGGCCGGCCGGCAGCACATCGGCATCCACCTTGAAGCCGACCTTGAGCGCCGTCGTCGGGTCAACGCTCTTCTCGACGACGGAGTGGAGGCCGAGCGTATCCGTCCAGAACACCTCGTTCCCGAAGGTGTCGTCGCGGAAGATCGTGCGCCCCTCGGCAACGAGTCGAGCATCCGGATCACCCGCCGCGATTGCCCCCGCGGGCGCCGGCGGGAGCGCATCCTCGCCGCGTGCATCCGGGACGCGGTCGCATCCAGCAGTGAGCACGAAGGAGATGAGGCCGAGCGCCGTGATCGTGCGACGAGTCGTTCGAATGCGGTCCACTGGACACCTGCCGGGCGGGGGTTTGTGATTGACGATAGGACGTCCCATGGCACGCGACCATCGCACGAACGTGCGAGTCGCGGCAGCGCCGCACCTCCGGCTGCTCACGCTCGTTCACTCCTCCGGATCGAAGATCGCCTCGATCGGACGCTTGAAGAGACGCGCGATCCGGAACGCGAGCGGGAGACTCGGATCGTACTTGCCGCGCTCGAGCGCGTTGATGGTCTGACGGGAGACGCCGAGCGCGTCGGCGAGTTCGCCCTGGGACCAACCGCGCTCGGCGCGCAGCACCGGCAGTGAGTTCGTCACTGGGTGCGCCGGTACGCGAGTGCGATGCCGACGGCGACCAGCAGCGCCGGTGCGAAGAGGATGTCCGGCGCGTCGAGCCGCGGTGTCCACGCCCCGGCGGTCCGAAGGTTCACGTAGAGCGCCGCGAGCGGCACGTAGACCACGAGCGCGAACGCCATCCCCTCGAGCACGACGCGCTGGAGCATCTCGTCGAGATCCTGGCGGAGCATCCGCCAGAAGAAGATCGCGGCGAAGAAGAGGGGCGCGACCGCGATGACGCCCAGCGCGATCTGGGCCCAGGACGGAAGCCAGCCTCCGCGCTCGCCGATCCGGATCACGAGGTTCCCGATGCCGGCGGCGGCGAGGGAGAGCACATACATCCCGTAGAGCGCTGCTCCGGGAGTTTCTTGCACGGACTCGACGCGCGGCGATTCGGTCTTGACCACGGGACCTCCTGTTGGGGTACTCCTGATAGTAAAGCGTCCTTTACATATTGTCAAGTGGCCTTTACCTGCGAGCCCGCGCACCAGTCGATTGACAAGCCCTCCAGCAACCAGCCTATTAGTTCCGCGCTACTGCAGTCCACTTTGTCCCGGCGAGAGCCGGAGGGAGCAGGACCGTGCACCATGTGATCGCGCAGGGCTCAGGCGGGACGATGATCGGCCGTACGGATCTGCTGGCGGGCGACCTGATGTCGAACCTCTGGGGCGAGGAGACGGGCATCAGTCTCGCAGCCAAGAAGAAGAAGCCGGCCAAGAAGCCCGCGAAGAAGCCGGCCAAGAAGCCCGCCAAGAAGCCGAAGCCCCGTCCGACCCGCAATCGCCCCGGATGCGAGACGACCGGCCCGGCCTGCGCGACGCACTAGCGCGCGGGCGACGACATCGGGAACGCTGCTGGGCCTCCTCGCGCGTCGGGAGCGGGAACCCTCGGGTCCCCGCTCTCACCCGAGGAGGCGCTCCGGTACCTGCTCGACTCCCGTCTGATCAGCGAGCGCGAGATCGTCGACGGCGACGTGCGCGTCGAGACGATCGCAGGACGCAATCGCTGCATTCGCGTCACCTCGTCCGCTGGACGCGGCCGATTCCTGAAGCAGGCCGATCCGGCGGACGGGTCCACCGCGGCCACCGTCGCGCACGAAGCCGCGATCTACCGGTATGCGCACGGGAGTGAGACCCCTCCCATGCTGCGCGAGCTCTTCCCGGCGCTGATCGCGTACGACGCCCCTCGCCGGCTCCTCACACTCGAACTCGTCGCCGACGCATGCAACGCGCACGAACTCGACGAGGCCGAGGGCGCCACGCCCTATCCGCGCATCGGTGCGCTGCTGGGCGACGCGCTGGCGGTCTGCCACGGTGCCACCGGCGCCACCGGCGCAAGCTCCGCCGGCCTCGAAGCGCTCGGCGCCCCCTGGGTGCTCGAACTGACGCGACCGACGCCGTCCGCGCTCCGCGACCTCTCGGCGGCGCAGGTCGAACTCGTGAAGCAGGCCCAGGCGGTACCCGAGGTGGACGCCGCGCTCGTCGCGCTGCGCGACAGCTGGTCGGCGACCGCGCTGATCCACGGTGATCTCAAGTGGGGGAACGTGCTCGTGCGCGCGAGCGCTCCGGCATTCGAACCGGAACGCCTCTGGCTGGTGGACTGGGAGTTCGGCTCCCGCGGTGACCCCGCGTGGGACATCGGCTCGGCGTTCCACGGCTTCCTCGCCGATCGCATCCACGTCGTGACGCACGGGGCCGGGACGTCGCCGAGCGCGGCACGCGAGGCGTTCGGTGCGGCGCTCCCGGGTGCGCAGGAGCAGCACCGGCTGCTCTGGGACGCGTACGTGCGCACCCTCGGGCTCCCGCGCGCGGAGGCCGCCGAACGGCTCGCGCGGTCGGTGCGATGCGCCGGCGCGCGCCTGCTGCAATCCGCGTACGAGTGGAGTCACGGCGCGTGGCATCCGCCGCGCAACGCCGTGGTCGCGCTGCAGCTGGCGATCAATCTCCTGCGCGCCGACACCGGCGCCGCCGCGCGCATGCTCGGCTTCCCGGCCGACTCGATAGAAGTCCCGGTGATCCGCTGAATGCCCGCCGCAGCGATGGACTTCGCCGACGAACTCGTCGCACGGTTCGCCGAGGGGCCGCCGCGGGCCGCTGACCTCGCAGACGAGATCTACGCCCAGCTGCATTGCCGCCTCCCGGCCGAGCTGCACGCGCGTGATGCACGAGGCGGCGATCGCATCGACGGACGCGAGTTCTTCCGGCAGCTCACGCAGGCCAACACGGGCCGCGGCAGTTGGCAGTCCCCCTGGACCGTGCGCGCACTCGAGCCCGACGGCCGCGTCGTCGCAGAGTCGATGGGCGTACGCTTCTGGTGCGCCCGGTCCGAGGTGCGCGGGGGCCGGCAGGGGACCCTCTCCGTCGGCGATCGCGTCCAGGTGTTCGTGCCCGCCGAGTATCGCCAGCTGCTCCCGGGCTTCTACATGGCGACCGGCGATGCCGACGACATCGACGGCGCGCCGCTCCTGCGCGTGTACTGGTGCATCCGTGCGCGCGGCGCGGCGGCGCTCCTCGGGCACGTCACGCACGACCTGAACGCGGCCGGCATCCCGTTCCGGTTCAAGGTGCCGATCGACCCGCGGGACTTCGGACGCGCGGATGCGGCGGTGCTCTACCTGCGGCGCGAACTCGCGGCGCCCACCGCCCCCCTGCTCGCGCGCATCACCGGCGCCGTGCGCGCCGAGCTCGGGGACGCGACCTCGGCGTTCGTGAAACGGGTAGCCCCGGGCGTCGGACTCGCCGAGGACCCCGGGGGCCCCGCGAGCTTCGGCAAGCATCGCAGCCAGCTGCTGGCGGATGCCCTCGCGTCACCGTCGGTGCGGACGGCAGCGCCTGACGAGCGGGCCGCCGCGGTGCGGGACTTCGTGCGCACGGCCGGCTACGACCCCGCCGCGTTCCACCTGCAGCCGGGCGCCACCGACGACCACGCATGGCCGACGGAAGTACAGATGGAACGCGGCGATGACTGACGCGCGCGATTGGCTCTCGACCGCGGCAACACTTGCGCGCCACGTCGCGCGCACCGCGCATCGCCACGGGGGACGCGCCGCGTGGATGGGCACGACGCAGACGGCGGATGAAGAGACGGGAGACCTCGAGTTCACCTACGCGACACTCGGGCCCGATCTCTACGGCGGCACGAGCGGCATCGCGCTCTTCCTCGCGGAGGCCGCAAGCCGGCTCGACGACCGCGAGCTGCGTGAGCGCGCGGTGGAAGGGATGCGCCACGCGATCGCCCGCGCCGGTGCCCTGCCGCGCGAGTCGCGGCTCGGCTTCTACTCGGGCGGCGTCGGCATCGCCTTCGCGGCCGCGCGCGTCGCGCGACTCCTCGGACGCGATGAGTTCCTTGACGACGCGCGCCGGCTCGTGACCGACTTGCCCGTCAACGACCCGACGCTCCCGCTCGACATCATCGACGGGGCGGCCGGCGCGGCGCCGACGCTCTTCGTGCTCGGTCGGTGGCTCGCGATGCCCACGCTCACGCAGGACGCGCACCGACTCGGCGAGCGCCTGCTCTCGACCGCCACGCCGCACGGCCCGGAACAGGGCTCGTCCTGGGCCGAGCCCGGCGCGGACGCCGACGCACCGCATCTCACGGGCTTCGCGCACGGCGCGGCGGGGATCGGCTGGGCGCTGCTCGCCCTGCATCGCGCGACAGGGGACGGACGATTCCTCGAGGGTGCAGAGCGCGCGTTCCAGTACGAGGACTCCCTCTTCCGCGTGCGTCACGCCAACTGGCCCGACCTTCGCGAGGCCGAGTCTGCCGACGAAGAGGTCCCCTGCGGCGTCGCCTGGTGCCACGGCGCGCCGGGCATCGGGCTCAGTCGGGCGCGAGCGATGGCCGCGAGTCCCCGGCCGTCGCACCGCGACGACACGGCGATCGCGCTCGCCACCACGATGCGCGCGCTGGCGCTGCTCGACGCGGACCCCGACGGCGACGGGTCGCTCTGTCACGGCCGCGCCGGGATGGTCGAGATCGCGCTCGAGCTCTCGGACGCGCTTGCCGACTCCGCAGGGGCAGCACGCGTCGAGGCCCTGGCCTCGGCGGGCGCGGCTGCGACCCGCTACTCCTCCGACCCCGATCACTGGCCCGTCGGCGTCGCGCGGGGCACCAACCCCTCGCTGATGCTCGGTCTCGCCGGCATCGGGTACTCCTACCTGCGCCTGGCTGACCCGACTCTCGCCTCGGTGCTCGAACCGGGCGGCGGCGCGTGAACCCGCGCGCTCAGCGCCCGCGCCGCAGCCGCTCGAGCGCGGCGCGCGCGACCTCGGCCGAGTCGCGCATCGCCGGGTCGCCACGCCCCCAGGCGCGCCAGACGCGCGAGTAATCGTCGGCCGCCGTCGCGGTGTCGCCCAGCTGCTCGGCGAGCCGCGCGCGCTGCAGCCGGAGCGCGAACGCGAGCGGGAAGACACTGCGCTCGAGGTCGAAGTCGAGCACGCCGATGGCCTCGCGGGCCCGCCCCGCGGCCGCGAGGAGCCGGGCCTTCGCGAGCCGCTGGGCGTCGCAGAACTGGCAGAGCGTGTCGGGCGCATCGAGGAAGCGCGCGAGCGCCTCCGTGCTGTCACCACGCGCGAGCGCGAGGAAGCCGCGGGCGGAGGCGGCCAGCACCCCGCCGTGTGTGCGCGCCGCGCCGTCGGCACCGGTGCGTGCCACGGCCTCGCCGTAGCGGCGCATCTCCGCGAGACGCGCCGTGTCGCCCGTCGCGCTCCACCAGGGCAGGTAGATCACGAGGCGCCGCGGCTGCCCCTGGTACCGGCGCTCGAGCGTCCGTATCAGAGCCGATGCAGAATCCGGCGAGACGCAGCCGAGCAGCGCAAGCTGCGGGTAGATATTCCATTGCGGGCTCGACATCGTGGCGCAGGCCTCGCCCACGTGTCCCCTTGTCGCGAGCGACACCGCGAGGATGAACTCCGGGTAGACCATTCCGCGCGGGTCGAGCCGCTCCGCATCCGGGTGCGCGAGCAGGCGGCGCGCGACGCGGATGGCGGTCTCCGACGAGTCATACCACCAGAGCAGCGGGCTCCACGCGGTGAGCAGCACGCGGGTGCCGGCGGACGCGAGGGCCCGCTCCGCCTCCTCGGTGCCGGCGCGCCGGGGATCGAAGAGGATGTCGTCGATCCGTGCCGCATCGGCGCGCTGGCCGGCCGGGCGGCGGGCGATGAAGGCGGCGATGTAGCGGCGCGCCGCGTCCTCGCCGTCGAGGGCCGCGGCGATGTTGATCGCGCGCGCGTACGCCGGCAGGAACGCCGAGTCGAGCGCGATCGTCCGGTCGAGCGCGGCCAGCGTGCGGCGGCCCTTGTCCGGCATCGGGTCCGCGAGCTGGTCGAGGTTCACCCCCAGCATGTACCAGAGCTCGGCATCCTCCGGGTACCGCCGGTTGGCGACCTCGTGTGTCGCGAAGAGCCGCCGCGTCAGGAGGGCGTCGAGCGAGTCGCTGACCGGTGTGGACTCGGTCGTGTAGTACCAGACCGCGGCCTGCAGCGAGTCGATCATCACGAGGAGACTGTCGCGTTCGGGGAGCCCGCGGTGCAGGCGTCCCGCGCGCAGTCCATTGAACCAGATCAGGGAGTCGATCCCGCTGCTGCGCTGCGAGCGCACGAACGAGAGCCGGTGATACGCGAGCGCGAAGTTCGTGTCGAGCTGCGCCGCGCGCTCGTAGAGCGGCTGCGCCGCGTCCCAGTCCATGCGGCGGTAGTGCATCTCGGCCTGCAGGTACGTCTTGAGCGCGGCCATCGCCGAGGTGCCCGACGACGGCGGGCGATGCGTGCCGAGTGCCCGCTCCCGCCCGAGCACCTGCAGGATGCCGACCGTGAGCGAGTCGGCGCCCTGGTCCATCCGCCCGACCGGGACGACGACCTGCAGGTCGCCGAGCAGCCGTCGCGAACCCACGTCGTACACCGCCGCGGTGAGCCGCACTGAATCAGCACCGCGCGCGTAGATCGAGCCGACGATCCCCGCGTGTGCGGCGGTCCGGCGCCCGAGGCCGACGGCCGAGTACTCGTCGGCCCGCCCGTCCCAACCGTCCGCGACGCGCGACGGCGGCACCACCTTCAATGGCCCCGCCCCGTTCAGGTTCTGCGCGAGGAGGTCGAGCAGCCCCTCGCGCCACGCAGTGAGCGGCGCGTCCGCGGCATCGAAGGGCGCGATCGCGAGGAGGTCGGGGTCGAGGTCCGGCGTGGAGAGCCGGCTCCACGCCGCCCGCGCACCGACGGCGGCCAGCACGAGCACCGCGGCCAGGGGCAGCGCGAGCTTCCAGCGCTTGAGGACCGCCGCGCGGCGCGACGAGCGCGTGGCGCGACGAGCGCGTGGCGCGCCCCGAGAGCGTCGTGAGCGTCGGCCGGTAGTCCGGATCCTCGAGCGCGGAGGCGAATGCGGACGCGTCGCGGAAGCGGTCGACCGGCGCCTTCGAGAGGGCGACCTGGATCGCGTCGTCGATGTGCCCGGGCACCGACTTGCGGATCACGCGGACCGAAGGCGCCGGCTGCTGCAGGTGCCGCGAGATCACGGCCTGCATGCTCGGCCCGTCGAAGGGCGGCTCGCCGGCGAGCATCTCGTACGTGACGCAGCCGAGCGAGTAGATGTCGCTGCGCCCGTCGAGCTCGCGCTCGCCGGTGGCCTGCTCGGGGCTCATGTAGTGCGGCGTGCCGATCGAGGTCCCCGTCTGTGTCAGCCGGTCGCCGATCTCCGCGCCGATCGAGTGCGCGATGCCGAAGTCGGCGACGAACGCCTCGCCCCCGGCCAGCAGGATGTTCTCCGGCTTGATGTCGCGGTGCACGATGCCGTGCTTGTGCGCGTGCGAGAGCGCGTCCGCGATCTGCCGCGTGAGCCGCAGGGCCTCGTCGATCGGGAGCGCCTTCTCACGCCGGAGCATCGCGCGCAGCGTCTCTCCCTTCACGTACGGCATCACGCAATAGATCTGGCCGGCCGCCTCTCCCGAGTCGTAGAGCGCGAGGATGTGCGGGTGCTGCAGCGACGCCGAGATCCGGATCTCGCGCAGGAAGCGGTCGGCGGAGAATCCGGAGATCAGGTCCGGGCGAAGCACCTTGATCGCGACGTCACGCGCGTGGCGGAGGTCGCGCGCGAGGTAGACGACGGCCGACGCGCCGCTCCCCAGCTCCCGCTCGAGGCGATAGCGGTCCTCGAGCGCGCGGCGCAGGTCAGCGCGTACGTCCATCAGGGTGGTGGCGGGAATAGCGCACGAGCCGCGCCGCGTTCGCGCGCTGCTTGTAGTTCGTGACCGTGCGCCGCACGTCGTGCGAGCCGAACGCGGGCCACATCACGTAACCGCCGTGCGCGCCCTTCTGGGGGTCCCAGAACCCGACCGAGCTGTGCTTGAGCCAGCCGAACGGCCGCAACGCCGTGCCGAGGAAGTTCGTGTCCCGGCTCTTCTTCCCCGGCGTGAAATAGCGCGGCAGCACGAAGTTCGAGACCGGCACGCCGTCCACGGGGTAGACCTGGCTCTGCACCGGGTCGCAGACCTCGCGGTAGTAGAAGACGTGCCGCTTGGCCGCCGGATGTGGGCCGCGCACGAGCGTGTTCAGCTGCGGGTCGATCAGCATCTCGATCGCCTCGTGCGAGAGCGACGCGCTGAAGCTCAGGAAGGGGTGCGCCTCCTTCGCGAGTGCCGAGAGCTGCGTGAAGACCACGCCCTCGGGCACACCGGCCGTGCCGATGTCGTGGAAGGCACTCACCTCGTCGCGCAGCCAGAGCAGGCCGTCGCCGCGCAGGTCGCGGATGTCGCCGCCTCGCCCGGTGCCATCGAGCCGCAGCGTCGCCGTGACGCCCCAGTAGGGCGTGACATCCTCCGCGATCTGCCGGTTCACCGCGCGGAGCGCCGCGTGCACCTCATCGTCCGAGAGCACGGTGGACTGATTGATGATCGAGATGATCACGAGGCTCTTTATATAGTTGTACGGCGCCGTCGCCCTAGGGCAAATGTGCCGCCGGACGGCGCGGGGCGCCACAGGAGCCCCGAGGAGCCCTCAGTCGGGAGCGTTCGGCAGGACCGCGCCCGACGGCTGCCGCTTGGCGGCATACATCGCCAGGTCGGCCTGCTTGAGCAGCTCGCTCACCGTCTTCCCGTGCGCCGGGTAGAGCGCGAGTCCGACACTGGCCTGGATCGAGAGCGCGATGCCCTGGATCGTGCAGGGCGCCGCGATCAGCGCGATGATCCGCTGCGCCATCGTCCGCGCATTGTCGATGTCCTTGGCCTCGAGCATCAGGAACAGGAACTCGTCCCCGCTGCGCCGCGCGACCGTGTCACCGTCGCGCACGAACTCGCTCAGCCGTTCCGCCACGAGGCGGATGACGGCGTCACCGACGTCGTGACCGTGCGCGTCGTTGACCCCCTTGAACTCGTCGAGATCGACGAACATCACGGCGAGCAGCCAGCCCTTCCGGCGCGCCTGGGCGATCGCGTGCTTCAGCCGGTCCTTGAACAGCGTCAGGTTCGGGAGCCCGGTCAGGGGGTCGTGCAGCGAGTCGTGCCGGGCGCGACTCGCCTCGACGCGACTCACCGAGAGCGCGGCTTTGCTCTCGATCAGCTCGTGTTCCACCGCGATGCGGTCGTCGATCTCCGCGGCGAGTGCGTCGTTGACGGCGACGAGTTCGTCCGCCGCCTCCTGCACCCTTGCCTCGACGACGACGCTCTGGTCGAGGGCGTTCACCACCTCCAGGAGCGGTGAGCCCTTCACCACTTCCTTCTTCAGGACCGCGTTCACGCCCGAGAGATCGGTCGCCGCCGCCTCCACCTTGTACTGTACCTGCTCGCTCTGGTCGAGCACGCGCGCCAGCGGCGCCGTCCGTCCCGTCTCGTCCACCCGCGTCTTGCGTCGGTGATTCGGCATTTCCGTGCTCCGGGAACGAAGGATTGCTCCGAGCTCAGCGCGAGCCGCGCAACCCTTGATTGCGGCGCCCGCGCGAGCCGACGTGCGCCTCATGCATGGTCATCGAGAACTCCGGTTGTGGCGCGCGAATGCTGATGAATGGTCATCTGCCGGCCGTCGAATCACAACGCGAGGCGCGCGCACGACACGCGGTACGCGCGCGCAACACTCGGAACACGGCGCGCGCGCGTGGGTTCCACCGTCACGGAGGTAGGACATCTATGAGCAAGCTCTTGCGAGGCGTCGCCGCGGGCTGGGGCGCGAAGAAGCTGGGGGGCGGCTGCTTCACGACGGTGCTCGTCTTCCTGCTGCTCTGGTGGCTACTCGGGAACTTCGGCGTGTTTCAGTAGCCCGGCCGCCGCCTGCGCGCGCACCTTCGCGCGCAGCATCGGCGTCCAGCCGAGCAGCAGCCCTGCGGGCCCGAGCGCTTGGCGCGCCCAGCCCCAGAACGAGAAGCGATCCACGTGCCGGGCGATGCGCCCATCCCGGAACTCGAACTGCGCGTCGATGCGGTTGAGGACAGCGCGCCCGGTCGCCGAGAAGGTGTACCTCGCGTCCCAGTGCGCCCGGCCGCGCGCGTCGTCCGCCTGCACGTCCCGGAACTCGACAGCCAAGTCCTTGCCGCGCGCGCAGAGCATCGCCCACATCGCGCCGGCCGCCGCGCCCCGCAGGTCGGGGAAGACGGGATCCGAGAAGCGGACCTCCGCGTGGTAGCACGCGGCCATCGCCGCGGCGTCCTTGCGCTGGAAGGCCGAATAGAAGCGGGTGATGAGCTCGGCGTTCGGGTGCATCGCGTGATTTCGGTGCATCTCTGCGCTCCGGGGAGATCGTCGCTGGCCTGAACGCTATATTCTCCACCTTCCCCCTTCCGCGCGCGAGGCGCCCGTGACCGCCTTGGAGTTCCCGACCCCACGATCCGCGAGCGCTTCGTGCGCGAGACCCGGACCGCCGGCGGGATGTCGCACCCGGGGAGAGTCCCGATCCACGGCACCGACGAGATCGACGGGCCTCCGAAACGCCCGCCCGGGAACCGACGTAGTGGATTGGTTCGCCGTTCGCTCATCCCCCAGGACTTCCGGTCAGGAGATCATCGAATGTTCGGCCTCATCTGGTTCCTGCTCATCGGCCTCGCCGCGGGTTGGATCGCCAACGCGCTGATGGACCGCGGCACCGACGGTCTCCTCGGCAACCTCTTCCTCGGCATCGCCGGCGCGATGATCGGCGGCCCGCTGCTCGGGCTCCTCGGGCTCTCCGCCGGCGGGCTCATCGGCAGCCTGATCGCGGCGACCATCGGCGCGGTCGCGCTGATCTGGGTCGTGCGGCTCATCCGCGGCAAGTGACGGGCAAGTGATGGAGGCCGCGCGGATCGCGGACCCCGCGCCCTTCACCGGCTCGGAGATCCGCGCGGCGCTGGAGGCATTGCACGCGGAGAGCGTGCAGTACTGGTCGGCGATCGGCACCGCCACGTTCCTCGCGCCGCTCGGAGAGGCGTGGTCCCCGGCCGGGAACGTACGCCACCTGACCAAGTCCATCCGCGCGGTGACGACGGGAATGCGCGTGCCGCGGCTCGTGCTCCTGCTCAGGTTCGGGCGACCCGACCACCCCTCGCGCGCGTACGGGACGATGCGCGAGGTCTATCGGGCGCGACTCGCGGAGGGCGCGGACGCAGGACGGTTCGGGCCGAGCGCGCGCCCCGCCACGGACGATCCCGAGGCCGAACGCGCGCAGATCATGGCCTACCACGCCTCGGCCGTGCGCGGACTCTCCGACGCGATCTCGGCGTGGCCCGAACGCGCGCTCGACCGCCGGCAGCTCCCGCACCCCTTGCTCGGCAAGCTCACGGTGCGCGAGATGCTGCTCTTCACGCTCTACCACAACCGCCATCACCTCGACGGCGTGCGCCGGCGGATGGCCGGCGCGAACTAGATCTCGGTCTTCCGACTCCCGACCATCCGCAGGAGTCCGTTCACCGCGAGATGCAGCAGCGCGTAGACGACGAGCGCGACGACGATCGGGAAGACGATCGTGTTGCCGCCCTCGGTCGACGGGCTCGCGACGATCCCCTTGAACGGCGCGTAGAAGGGGTTCGTCACCGTGCCGATGAACTGCACGAATCCATTGTTCGACTGCGCCGCGATCATCGCCAGCACGAGCCGGATGCCGAGCAGCGCATAGAGCACGTAGAACGCATAGTCGAGGAACTGCGAACCGCGCGCCGCGGTGCGCGCGTGGCCGACCGAGCGGTCGCGGCTGACCGTCTCGTCGATCGCGCGCTCCCGCATGCCCGCGGCGACGGCATCCACGCGGGCGTGGCCGGCGGCGTCGGCGACCGATGCCTGGCTCCCGATCTCGGCATTCACGTGGCTGCCGACCTTCTGCTTCATCGCGGCGAGGCGCGAGGCCTCACGGGCTTCCGCGTTCGTGACGTCGTCTTCTTGCATTGGGCCTCTTGGGTTGGACTGCACCTTCCCTCGGAAGATGGCCTGCGCCGGGGCGCCGTCACCATCGCACAAAGGGCCTAGTCCCTGTCCGATGCGTGTGCTGCGGTCTCCCGGTATCTTTGGGCATGCGCGCGCGCGCGGCCCTGCTCCTGCTCATGATCGCCACCGAGGCCGCCCCGCAGGCGGCCGACGCCCGGCGCACGATCGTGCACGACGGCGCCCGGCGCAGCTACGTCGTCCGCGTCCCGCGCCCCGCAAAGGAACCGGGCGACACCCGCCGCCTCCCGCTCGTACTCGTGCTGCACGGCGGCGGCGGGAACGCGGCCAACGCCGAGGAGATGACGGGATTCACGGAGAAGGGGCGCCGTGAGGGATTCATCGCCGTCTACCCGCAGGGCTCGAGCCGCTTCCGCCAGGTGCTGCTCACCTGGAACGCCGGCCACTGCTGTGGCTACGCGATGGAGCGCCGCGTGGACGACGTCGGATTCATCGATGCGCTGCTCGACACGCTGATCGCCACGAATCCCGTGGACCCGCAGCGCATCTACGTGACCGGGATGTCGAACGGCGCGATGATGACCCACCGGCTCGGCATCGAGCTCCCCCATCGCTTCGCGGCGATCGCGCCGGTGGTCGGCACGCTCTTCGGCGACGAGCGTCCGCCTCGTACGCCCGTCTCGGCCCTCATGATCAACGGCATGCTCGACCGGGCCGTCCCCTGGCAGGGCGGACCGCCCGGCGGCCGCGCGTCGAACGAATGGGATGGCACGCCGGCCAAGCCGGCGCTCGCGCAGGCCACGTTCTGGGCCGCGGCGAATGGCTGCGCCGCGACTCCCGAGACGCTCGAAGAGGGGCAGGTGGTCGTGCACCGGTTCCGCTGTCCCGCCGGGCCGGGGGTCGAGCTGCACCTGCTCAAGGACAACGGCCACGCCTGGCCCGGGGGCAAGGCAGGGTCGCGCCGCGGCGACGCGCCGAGCATCTCGATGGATGCGACCGACCTGATCTGGGCGTTCTTCAAGGCGCACCCGAGGACGGCGGCGCCAGGTTCGTCTGCGCCTTCGCCTCGGGTGCCGCCTCGGGCGCGCCGCTGATCCGCTCCGGATTGCCGGTCGTCAGCCCGCGGTACTCGGACTGCCGCGGCAGGATGATCACCATCCCCTTGTCGCCGATCACGTACTCGCGGATGTCCTTGCTGTGGTTGCCACCGCGCGTCTTCACCACCACGAGGATCTTGCGGATCTGGCCGTCGATCTCGACATAGCGCATCCGGATGATGTCGTCGGTCAGGAACGAGATGGCATAATGGCTGAACTCGAACGCGGTGAAGCGGTCCTCCACCTCCACCGTGCTGAGGATCGTCACGCCGGCTCCGGTCAGCGCCCCGATCATCCGGTACAGCGACTCGCGGAAGTCGACGCGGAATCCGGGCGTGATCGCCATCTCGAACCCGACGAGCGAGTCGATGACGAGCCGCTTGGCACCGGTGCGCTCCACGGTGTCGAGGATCTCCTGCATCGTCTCGTCGACCGAGAGGTCCAGCGGACGCAGGTAGAGGATCTCGAGCTGTCCATCCTCCTGCGGTTTGCGCAGGTCCATCCCGAGCGAGCCGGCCCTCGCGGCATACCCGTCGGGCCGTTCCTCGAAGATGGCGATGATCCCGGGCTCACCGATCTTCAACCCCTCGTCGATGAAGTGCGTCGCCAGCACGGACTTCCCGGTCCCGGACGGGCCGGCGACGAGCACGCTGTCCCCTTCGGGGATCCCACCGCCGAGCATCGAGTCGAGCTCCGGGACGCCGGTCGAGAGCCGCCGCTGCGCGCGCGTCCGGCCGCGGTACGGTTCGAGGCCGAGCATCCGGGAGAAGGCCTGCAGTCCGCCCTCCCCGATGCGGATGGAGTGCCGCCCGGGGACCGTCGCCTGCCCCCGCATCTTCATGACCTGCAGCTTGCGCACGACCGAGTTGCGTTCGGTCTCCTGGGAGAGCCAGATCAGGCCATCGCAGACCGTGAACGCCGGATTCCGGGGAATCTCGCCCAGATCGTACTCGCCGAGCAGGAAGGTGGTGGCGTGCCAGCTGGTGAGCAGCATCCCGAGCTTCTGCACGAAGTCGCGGAAGACCGACTCCGCGGCGTCGTCGCGCCTCGAGATGTGGGCGACGTTGCGGAACGAGTCGACGACCACGATGCCGGGCGTGCTCTCGGCGATCTCCGCCGCGATCGCGGCGTAGACCGCCTCGAGCCCCTGCGCCAACAGCGTATCGCTCAGGCTGATGAACCGGACTTCCTTGCCGAGCTTCGCCGGGTCGAAGAAGGAGTACTGCTGTTGATACCGGAGCATCTTGAGCGCCGGCTCGCCGGGCACCGTGAAGTAGATCGCGGGCCGCTCCTCGGTCGCGTTGGCGAACACGATCTGATGCGCGAGCGTGGTCTTCCCCGAGCCCGGGGCGCCGGCGATGATGTTGAAGGAGTATTCCGGAAGGCCGCCGCCGAGGATCTCATCGAGCCCGCGAACACCGGTCTTGAGAAGCGCGAGGGCGACGCGCGTGCTGGCAGGCGTCTTGGCGGGCTTGCCGGCCGGTCGTTGGATCCGGGTCATCGGGCTCTGGCGGCGGGGGAATGAAGGTCGTCGTGCGTGGCGCGTCGCCAGGCGTCCCGGACCAGCGACATCGTGAGCTCCTCGCCGATGAACGACGCGACCAGTTCGAGCAGGTGGGTGATGAGGGAGAGTTCCGCGGTGGCCTCGAGGGCGCGCGGCTCGAGCGCGGCGAGGCCGATCAGCGCGCCATTCCTGCCGACGTGCACGCCGCGGAGCGCCGGCACCTCCCGCTTGGCCATCGTGAGCGCCCGTTGGACCAGCGAATGGAAGCCGTTGTCCCCCGCGAGCGTGCTGAGCGGACGCCGCAGCTTCTCGCACACGCGATCCGCCGCGGTGCCGGCCGTCGCGCGGTGTGGACTCGTCGCCTCGCTTTCCAGGAGGTCCTGCGCGAACTCGCGCAGCGTCGGCGACCCACGATTCGTCATGCGCTGCTCCAAGGGCATCTTCCGTTCCACGCCCTTTCTCGCCGTGGCACCCATCGTGCACTGCTCGCCCTGTGGGGATCACGCCACGACGGAGGACACCGTGCAGTACACCGGGCAGTACGATAGACGTGCGTTCATGAGATCACTCGCGCTGGGCTCGGGTGTCGTCCTGCTGCCGGGTTTCCTGGCGGCGTGCAGTGGGGACAAGGACTCGCCGACGGGACCCGGCACCGGCACGCGCGTCCCGATCGACTTCGCACGCGGCGACGTCGCGGTGCTCCAGCTCGCCTGGGTGGTCGAGCAGCTGCACGCGGACTTCTACCGCCAGATCGTCCCCTACCTCGACGCCGGTGCGTACAGCGACGCCGAGCAGTTCGCGCTCACGGACATCAAGTACCATCACGTGCTGCAGCGCGAGTACTTCCGGGCGGCGCTGGGCGCCGACGCGGACTTCACTCTCCGCTTCTCGCACGGCACCCTCGACTTCGCGGACCGGAACGCGTTCCTCGCCGCGGCACGCGTGGTCGAGCGCCGCGGCGTCGGGATGTACAACGGACTCGCCCCCTACTGCAGCGGCGCGGGCGCGCTGCTCACGCTCGGCAAGATCGCCTCGGTCGGCGGACGACACGGCGCCGCCCTCGCGGCGATGGCGGAGCCGTCCACGACCGCATTCGCCCCGCAGGCGTACGAGACCGCCCTTGGCCCGGAGAGCGTCGAGGCCGCGATCCAGGGCTTCATCGTGCAGGATCTCCGCCTCGAGAACGTGACGATCCCGGTGACGGTCGTTGATCCGAGCGTCGTGGTGCCCGCGTTGCAGTTCGTGCTCCTCCTCAAGCGCCTCCAGGCCGCGCTCTGCACGCAGGCGCTGCAGGCGGCGGGATTCGTCCCGGCCGCTGACGCCGCGGCCGTCACTGCCATCCGCGACCAGGCGACCGTGCACACGACCGCGCTGCTGTCGATGATCACGGCGCGCGGCACCCCGCCTGCCGACGCGCCGACCTTCGACTTCACGGCGCGCGGAGCGGCCGCGGGTTTCACCTTCGCGTCGAACCAGTACACGACCTTCCTGGCGCTCTCGCAGGCCATCGCGGACCTCACGGTGCGGGCGCTCAAGGGTCGGCTCGCGGACCTGCGGTCGGACGCGTCGGCGCTGACCTTCGCGATGACCGTCCACACCGTGGACGCGGCGCACGCGGCACAACTGCGGCGGATGCGCGGCCAGCGCGCGTGGATCACCGGGAACTCGCCGGACACGCTCCCCGCCTTCCTGCAGTCGATCTACGCCGGCGAAGAGGTGGTGATGCAGGGGACCGTGAATGTGTCCACGCTATCGCTCACGAGCCTCAATGGTGGCGTCGACGCCGCGACCCAGGCGTTCGACGAGCCGCTCGCGGGCGCCGCCGCCGCGGCGATCGTGGCGGCGTTCGTCGTCTAGCGAGCGCCTGCGGCGCGCACCACCTCCTCGCCCAGGTCGAACGCGTCCTGCATCCCCGCCTCCATCCCCGAGGCGATGTGCAGGGCGCGATCGTCACCGAGCGCCACCGCTTGAGCAGTTCGGGGGTCGTCCACGCCGTCCACGAGACGACGCGGAGCGGCGGGGTACCGTCGCGCGAGGAGTAGCGAGGAGCATCCGGCGTTGTGGTCCCCCGCGTCGCGCGCCATATTGCGAAACGCGCGACGCGCGTGAGTGCAGCACATCGCGGGGACAGGTGGCCCCGCGCTCTCGCCATCGCAGGAGCGGCGCGGCCGATGGCATCAGGTGCGGTGGACCGGCTCTTCCCCATCATCGGCGTCGGTGCATCGGCCGGTGGTCTCGAGGCGCTCGAGCGCTTCCTGCGCGCGGTCCCGAAGGACTGCGGCCACGCGATCGTCGTCGTCCAGCACCTCGACCCGACACACGCGACGCAGCTCGTCGAGCTCCTCCAGCGATGCACGCCGATCCCCGTCGTCCAGGTCACCGACGGCCTGGTCGTGGAACGGGATCACGTCTACGTCATCCCGCCCAACCGCGACCTCTCGATCCTCCAGGGCGTGCTGCACCTGATGGAGCAGGCGGCACCGCGCGGACTCCGCCTGCCGATCGACGGCTTCCTGCGCGCGCTCGCCGACGACCGGCGCGAGTACGGGATCGGCGTGATCCTCTCGGGGATGGGCACCGACGGCACGCTCGGCCTCCGGGCGATCCACGAGCGCGGCGGCGCGACCTTCGTGCAGGCACCCGAGACCGCGCAGTTCGACGGCATGCCGCGCAGCGCGATCGGGGCCGGACTCGCCGACGTCACCGCCCCGCCCGAGGAGTTGCATCCGCGGATCCTGCGGTTCCTCGAGCACGGCCTGCCGGCCACCGAGGCGTCCCCGCCGGGGGCGCTGGAGGATCCGGACTCGGCGGACGTTGTCGGGGGCATCAGCAAGGTCATCCTGCTCGTCCGCGCCGCCACCGGGCACGATTTCTCGCGCTACAAGCGGAGCACGCTCACGCGGCGCATCGAGCGCCGGATGGGGCTGCACCGGATCGCGCGGATCGAGGACTACATCCGCTTCATCCAGAAGGACCGCGCGGAGTCCACACTGCTGTTCAACGAGCTCCTGATCGGCGTGACCCGCTTCTTCCGGGACCCGACCGCGTGGGACGAGCTCGCGGACACCGCCCTGCCCGCCCTGTTCGCCGCCCACCCCGAGGGTGGGGCACTGCGCGCCTGGGTCGCCGGCTGCTCGAGCGGCGAGGAGGCCTTCTCCCTGGCGATCACCTTCGCCGAGGCGGTGGCGAACGCGAAGCCGCACCGCACGCTGCAGATCTTCGCGACCGATCTGGACGCGGCGGCGATCACCAAGGCGCGCGCCGCGGTGTATCCACCCAATATCGTCGCCGACGTCTCGGAGGAGCGGCTGCGGCGGTTCTTCGTCGAGGACGAGCGCGGATACCACGTGAAGAAGGAGATCCGCGAAACGGTGATCTTCGCGCCACAGAACCTGGTGATGGATCCGCCCTTCACGAAGCTCGACCTGCTGCTCTGTCGCAACCTCCTCATCTACCTCACACCGGCGCTCCACAAGCGGCTGCTCCCGATCTTCCATCACAGCCTGCGCAGGGACGGCATCCTGATGCTGGGCAGCGCCGAGACGGTCGGCCCGGCGAGCGACCTCTTCGCGCCGATCTCGGAACGCTCGAGGCTCTACCGTCGCTTGGAGCATCCCCACGCGCTCCGACCCCCTGTCCTTCCGATCGACCTCCCGCATCCCGTGACTCCCTTGCCTTCCCCTGAGCGTCCGACTCCGAGCACGCCGGCGGCGGACCTGCAGCGCCTGACCGACCGCCTCTTCCTGCAGCGCTTCGCGCCCGCGGCGGTGATCGTCGACAGCGCCGGCGACATCCTGTTGCTGCGCGGCGACACCGATCGCTATCTCGAGCCCGCCGCGAATCGCGCGAAGGCCCGGCTCGCGGCGGTCGCGCGCAGCGGGATCGGACCCGACCTGGACGCGGGGATCCGCCGCGCCGCCGAGGAGCAGCGCGCGGTCCGGCTCGAGCACGAGTCGAGCGGCCCCGGGGCACGCGGACGCACGACGCGTGTGACGATCGAACCGCTCTCCGACGCCGAGGCGCCGCGCGGCGCGCTGCTCGTGGTCTTCCGCGACGCCCCGACGGATGCACCGGCGATGACCGAGATCGAGGAGAAGGAGGCCGAGCTGGAGCAGGCGCGGAGGCAGACGCAGGCCACCCAGGAGGAGTTGCGCTCCACCAACGAGGAGCTTCAGAGCGCCAACGAGGAGTTGCTCACCTCCAAGGAGGAGATGCAGTCGATGAACGAGGAGTTGCAGACGGTGAATCACGAGCTGCAGGCCAAGCTCGACGAGCTCACCCTCGCCAGCAACGACATGGTGAACCTGCTGAACAGCACCAGCATCGCCACGCTCTTCCTGGATGTCGACCTGATGGTCCGCCGGTTCACCGTCCCGACGACCGAGATCATCCGGCTCATCCCGGGCGATCTCGGCCGCCCGATCACCGACATCGTCTCGGCCCTCGACTTCCCCGACATGCCCGAGATCGCGCGCGAGGTGCTCCGGACGCTGGTCGTCTTCGAACGGGAGGTCGCCGCCAGCGGCGGTCGCTGGTTCATGGTACGCATAATGCCCTACCGTACCCATGACGACCGGATCGACGGGGTGGTGCTGACGTTCACGGACGTCACCAAGGCGAAGTTGCTCGAGGCCGCCCTGCGACAGGCCCAGTCCGCGATGGAAGGACGCCTCGCCACGCAGGACGCGGCGCTTGGGACCGGCACGAACCCGAAGGGGAGTCGATGAACAGAAACGAGGGGGAGACCGAGCCGGCCTCGGGCGCGCTCCGCGAGCGCGCCGAGGCGTACTTGCGGGCACAGGGCACCGGCATCGCGGGCGCACCCGCCACCGACGACGCCCAGCGGCTGATCCACGAACTGCAGGTGCACCAGATCGAGCTCGAGATGCAGAACGAGGAGCTCCGGGACTCGCGCGACGAGGTCGAGCTCCAGCGCGCGCGGTACACCGAGCTCTACGACTTCGCGCCGAATGGCTACGTCACGCTCTCGGCCGATGGGACGATGGCGGAGACCAACCGGGCCGCCGCCGCGCTCCTTGAGCGGCAGCCGGGGACGCTGCGCGGGAAACGCTTCGGCCTGTTCGTGGCCGAGACCGACCGCTCGGCGCTGAGCGGGTTCCTCGCCCGGGTCTTCGCGACCGGGGAGCCGCAGCACTGCGAACTCGCGCTGGCCGTGGACGGCCAGGCCCCGCGCATCGTGCGGATGGAGGGGACGCGCAGTCCGAGCGGTGAGGAGTGCAACGCGAGCCTCTCCGACATCACCGCCCGGCGGCGCGCGGAGGCGGCGCTGCGCCTCCGCGACCGGGCGATCCGAGCAGTCTCCCAGGGGATCGTGATCACGGATCCGAACCTGCCGGGCAACCCGATCATCTACACCAACCCGGGTTTCGAACTGGTGACCGGCTATTCCTCGACCGAGGTCGCCGGCCGCAACTGCCGGTTCCTGCAGGGGAAGGACACCGACCGCGCCGTGGTCGCACGGCTGCGCGCGGCACTCGAGGCGGGCGAGCCCTGCTCGGTGGAACTCCTCAACTACCGGAAGGACGGCGCGCCGTTCTGGAACTCGCTCTTCGTGACCCCGGTGCGCGACGACGGCGGCCACGTCACGCAGTTCATCGGCGTCCAGATGGACGTGACCGAACGGCGCGACCTTGAGCGGACGCTCCAGCAGTCGCAGCGCATGGAGGCGGTCGGCCGGCTCGCCGGCGGGATCGCGCACGACTTCAACAACCTCCTGACGGTGATCAACGGCTACACCGACCTGCTCCACGGGGAGATGGGGGCGGACGACCCCCACCGGAAACTCGTCCGCGAGATCGGCGAGGCCGGCGAGCGGGCCGCGACATTGACGCATCAGCTGATGGCGTTCAGCCGCAGCCAGGTGCTCGACCCGACGGTGCTCGACCTGAACGCGGTCGTGACCGAACTGGGGAGCATGCTCCGTCGGCTGGTCGGCGAGACGATCACGATGCGGTCCGAGCTCGAGACGGCGCCGGTGCGCGTGCGGGTGGATGCCGGGCAGATCGGCCAGGTGATCGTGAATCTCGCGGTGAACGCGCGCGACGCGATGCCGGACGGGGGCACCCTGACCATCCGCACGGAGAACGTGACGGAGGAGCGGGCCCGGAGCGCGGGCCACCCCGAGGTGAAGCCGGGCGCCTACGCGCTGATCTCGATCTCGGACACGGGCGTGGGGATGACGCCCGAGACAGCGGCCCGGATCTTCGAGCCCTTCTTCACCCCCCGGAGCGTCGGAGTGGGCTCGGGTCTCGGCCTCTCGATGGTCTACGGCCTCGTGAGGCAGAGCGAGGGCGACATCGCGGTGCAGAGCGTACCCGGCCGCGGTACGACCTTCACGATCTGCCTCCCGGCGGTGCTCGAGCGCGTCTGACGCGTTTGAGGTTCGCGCCGGACATTTGCGTTCCCCGGCGCGACGGCGCATAGTAGACGAACGCAGGACGGCCCCATAAGGAGGCAATCCGGGAATCCGTCTGCCCCATTAGTGGGCCACCATAGCGGCCGGCGCACGCCGCGTTCGCGCCCGCGCAAGTCGACACGCTGCACCTTGCCCCATTCCGGTGCGACCGCCGATCGACGCAGGCCGCGCGAAGCATCACCCCGAGCGTCGTATCGTGCTCGCCCGTCAGCAGTTGCAGCCTCGCACCGGTCGGCACCACTCCATGGCATCGTCGTTGCCTTGTGGACCCTTCGTTGCACCGGTATTCCCCGAGCGAGGAGCAGTGCATGACGCGGTCGACCCAGGTCCAGTCCGAACCTTCCGTTCCGAGCGGCACGCTCACGGAGATCGTGACCCAGTTCCGGCGGTCCCGGCGGGCGTTGGGGGAGGAGTGGACGCGGCGGATCGCCGTGACGCGGATGCTCTCGGTGCTCACCGAGGAGGAGGTCTCGATCGAGTCGATCGAGCTCGTCGACAACTACATCGACGTGCTGGAGACCAGCTCGGTGGAGTCGATGCAGCTCTACGCACGCAACCTCTCGCGCCGGATCGTGCCGCGCCGCGTCGACACGCCGGAGCTGCTCGGGATCGTACTGGTCCTCCGCGACGTGCTCGCGCGTGGCCTGCTCGACCTCGCCGAGGGGGATGCCGTCCGCCTCCGCACGATGCTCTCGGTCTTCGAGCCGGTCGCCAATCGCATCGCGACGACGGTGGCCGAGGGCTCGGTGCAGGAGCACGAGCGGCTCATCCGGCTCCAGCAGGACTCGATCCGGCAACTCTCCACGCCGGTGCTCCAGGTGCGCGACCGGCTGCTGATCCACCCGATCATCGGCGTGGTCGACGGCGACCGGGCGCGGCAGATCACCGAGCAGCTGCTGGCGAGCATCCGCGCGCACCGCGCGACCGTCGTCGTGATGGACCTGACCGGCGTGCCCTCGGTCGACGCGGCGGTGGCGAACCACCTCGTGCAGACGGTCGAGGCGGCGCGGCTGCTGGGGGCCTCGATGATCGTCACCGGCCTCTCGCCGGATCTCTCGCGCACGCTCGTCACCATCGGCGTGGACCTCTCGTCGCTGCACGCGGTGGGCGACCTGCAGGGTGGGATCGAAGAGGCGGAGGCGATCCTCGGGCTCCGGGTCGTGCGCATCAGCAGCGCCAGCGGCGCGGCGCCGGCGGCGGAGTCGCCCTGACCAGCCCGCGCGACGGCCCCGCGATGCGCGTCCCCATCATGAAACAGCGGGACGTGCTGATCGCCTCGATCCAGGACTCGCTGACCGACGCGGACCTGCTCGCGCTGCGCGACCGCGTCGTGGAGCAGGTCACGCGCTTCCGCTCGCGCGGGGTGATCCTCGACGTGACCGGGCTCGACGTGATCGACTCCTTCGCGGCCCACACGCTCAGCATGACGGCGCAGATGATCCGGCTGCGCGGCGCCCAGACGGTGATCGTCGGCATCCAACCCGACGTCGCGATCGCGATGGTCCAGCTCGGCCTGACGCTCCTCGGCATTCACACCGCCCTCGACCTCGAGGCGGGTCTCGAGTACCTGAACACCGTCGCCAAGCGGAGCCGGCCCAATGCCCGTTGACCTGCGGATCCCGATCCGCACCGACGCCGACATCGTCCGCGCGCGCCAGGAGGGGCGCGCGCTCGCGTCCGAGATCCCATTCACGTCGAGCGACCTTACCGTGATCGCGTCGGCGATCTCCGAACTGGCGCGCAACATCTACTCGTATGCCGGACAGGGGGAGATCGAGGTGCGCCTCGTCGAGCGGAACGGACGGCGCGGCATCCAGGTGGTCGCGCGCGACGAGGGCCCCGGCATCCTCGACACCGCGCTCGCGCTCGAGGACGGCTACTCCACCGCCGGGCGGCTCGGGCTCGGCCTGCCGGGTGTGCGGCGGCTCTTCGACGAGTTCGAGCTGAAGAGCGAGGCCGGCGTCGGGACCGAGGTCCTGATGCACAAGTGGGCGCGCTGAGATGACCTTGCGCTCCCACGTCCTGCCGGGACTCGAGTGGGGCCTCGCCTCGCGCGCCTTCGGGGGGGAACGACGCTCGGGCGACCAGTGCGTCGTCCGTCAGGTCGGCGCGGGCCTGCTCGTGGCGGTCGTCGACGGCCTCGGGCACGGCCCCGAGGCCGTGCGCGCCGCGGAGCGGGTGTGCGTGATCATCGAGCGCGCCCGCGACCTCGACCTGGCGACGATCGTTCGCCACTGCCACGCCGGTCTCCGCGATGCGCGGGGGGTCGTGATGACGCTCGTCGCCCTCGACCCCCGCACCGATTCGCTGACCTGGCTCGGCGTCGGTAACATCTCCGGGCACCTCCTTCGCGCCCCGGGGCATCCCTCCGAGCGGCGCGACGAGCTGTTCGTGCGCGGCGGCACGATCGGCGTGCACCTCCCGATGCTCCTCCCCTCCGCGAGCGCGGTGCAGCCGGGCGACCTGATCGTGATCGGCACCGACGGCCTCCGCCCGGGGTTCAGCCGCGGGATCGCGTCCGACGAAGCGCCGCAGACGGTCGCGGAGGGGATCCTCGCGCGGCACGCGCGGGAGACCGACGATGCGCTGGTCTTCGTCGGCCGGTACGTCGGGCGCCAGGCGACGGCCGCGTGACCGCCGGCGAGAGCGCGACGGGCACGACCGCACCCGCCGCGGCGCGCCCGCCGCGGGTGCTCGGCGTGGGCCCGTCGACGACGCTCTTCCAGGACCTCGCGCGCTACGCCCAGTCCGAGGGTGAGACGCTGGAGCGCGTGGCCGACGCTCCGGCCGCGCTGCGCGCCCTCGCCCGCGGGGGATGGAGTGTCGTGATCGTCGTGCTCGACGAGGAGCCGGACGACCAGCTCTCCTGGTGGGTGGAGGTGCTGCGCAAGGTCCCGCACCGTCCGCGGCTCGTGGTGCTCGTGCCCGCGCCATCGATCGGGTTCGTGCTGCGTGCGTGGCAGCTCGGCGTCTTCGACGTGCTCCCCGTGCCACTCGGCCGCGAGCGCTTCGCCGAGCTGTTGCACCGCGTGATCGCGGCCGAGGACGAGACGCCGATCCCGCTCCCCAACGTGGAGTCCTCGACCGTCGGACCGACGCGCATGGTCTCGGGCAGTCCGGCGATGCTGCCGGTGTTCCAGACGATGGCCCAGGTCTCCCCGAGCACCGCGACGGTATTGATCCAGGGGGATTCGGGCAGCGGCAAGGAACTGGTGGCGCGCGCGATCCATCTCCAGGGGCCCCGCGCCGCGAAGCCGTTCATCGCGATCAACTGCGCCGCGATCCCCGAGACCCTGCTGGAGAGCGAACTCTTCGGCCACGAGAAGGGAGCCTTCACCGGCGCCATCGCGCGCAAGATCGGCCGTTTCGAGCGCGCCAGCGGCGGGACCCTCTTCCTCGACGAGATCGGCGACATGAGCCTCGTCCTGCAGAGCAAGATCCTGCGCGCGGTGCAGGAGCGCGAGATCGAGCGCGTCGGGGGCACCGAGCCGATCGCCGTCGACGTGCGGCTCATCGCCGCCACGCACCGCGACCTTCGCGCGCTGATCGCCGACGGACGCTTCCGGGAGGATCTCTTCTACCGGCTCGCGGTCGTCACCCTGCAGCTCCCCCGCCTCGCCGACCGCGGCGATGACCTGCTGCTCCTCGCGGCCAGCTTCCTGCACGAGTTCGGCGCGCGCTACGGCAAGGTCTTCCACGGCATCACCGAACAGGCGCTGGCCCTGCTCAAGGCACACGAATGGGCCGGCAACGTCCGCGAACTGCGCAACGTGCTCGAGCGCGCGGTACTGGTCGCGGACGGTGGGGTGCTCCGCAGCGAGCACCTCCCCGAGGCCTGGCGCACGCGCCCGGCACTCGAGCCGGAGGGCGGGCCGACGCCGCTGATGACGCTCAGTGCGATGGAGGCCCGCCTGATCGCGCGCACGCTCGACCACACGCACGGCCACGTCGGCGAGGCCGCCACGCTCCTCGGCGTCCACCGCAACACGCTGGCCCGGAAGATCAAGGAGTACGGCCTGTGAGCGCCGGCACGCGACCGATGCGGGTGGAGGCCGTGCTCCAGCTGCTGCCGGAGGTCGACCTGCTGGCCCCGCTGCGCGCGATGGTGATGGCCGCGTCGCGCGGCCGGACCGCCGAGGCGCCGTTCCTCACGGTCGGGAAGCGGATCGTGGAGCCGCAGCGCTTCGCGGACCTGATCCCCGGGGCCGTGCAGCGCTTCAGCGAGCACCTCAGCGCGCTCTACGGCATCGCGATCGAGGCGATGGACGCGCAGGAGCGCGGCGACGTCGCGCTGGCGGTCGAGGCGTTCCTGCGCGCGAGCGCGTTGGAGGCGCACGCCGGCCGCGACCTGGCGGCGCGCGCGTGGCTGCGGCACGCACTCCGCCTCGCCGAGGGCGCACGGAACCGCCGTCCCGAGATCGCGGTGCTGCACGCCCTCGCGGGGCTGAACGTCAGGGCCGGCGACGACGAGACGGCAGCGCGCAAGTACCAGCGTTGCTTCGCGCTGGCGGAGGCCGAGGGGGACCGACCGCGGGCGGCGGCGGCGAGCATCGCGCTCGGCAAGATCGCCAGCCGCCGCGGCATGCACCAGGGCGCGGAATCGTGGTTCACGAAGGGCCTCGATTTCGCCGCCGGCGACCCCGCCCTCGAAGGACTGATGCGCCTCGGCCTGTGCACGGCGCACGCCGAGCGAGGGGATCTGGTCGGCGCCGAGGAGCAGTTGCGGCTCGGGGAATCGCTGCTGCAGCGGCCCGACGGCGACGGGGTGTCGAGCGATGCGATGGTGGCCCTCGCGAGCGCACAGGCGTGGGTCGCCGCCCGCGCGGGGCGTCTGGCGGAGGCCGATGCGCACTACCGCGAAGCCTTGGCGTATGCCAAGCGCGACCGGCGGGATCCGCGCGGCGAGCTCATCGTCCGGATCGAGCTCTGCCGGTTCCTGCTCGCGAACGACCGGATCCTGGACGCCGAGGACGAGGCCCGCAGCGCCGAGGAGATGGCGGTGGCGCAGGGACGGTCGCGCGAGCTCGCGCGCCTCTACGTGATCCTCGGCGAGATCCGCGGCCTGCAGGGCGACGAGTCGGGCTTCGTGTTCTTCGAGCAGGCCATCGAACTCAGCCGCGCCGAGCCCCCGACCCCGCGGATCGAGGGCGAGGCGTATCTCGCCTACGCGCGGTTCCGCCGCGTCGACGAACCCGACGAGGCACGCGCGTACCTGGAACGGGCGCGGGAGATCTTCACGACGCTCGGGGATCTCGACGCGGTCCGGACCATCGACGAGGCGCTCCGCGTCAGCGCGGGATCACCGTGAAGGGCGCCGAGAGCACGGAGCGGGTGGGAGACGTGGTCTGGAACCGCAGCGTGTGCGTTCCGGTTGCGTCATCGATCCGCAGGTTCGCGAACGTGGCCAGTCCCATCGCCGCCGTCACGCTCACGTTGCCGCGGAGGTCGCCCGGTCCGCTCGCCAGCGAGGCAGTCACGCTCTTCGCCGTGAGATAGGGCAGCCCCGCATCGTCCAGCAGCCGGATGACCGGCTGCGTCGCGAAGACGCGGTCCTCCACCGCCCCCGCCGGCTGCACCACGACCTGCAATGCCGACAGTTCCTGCGTCACCGTGAACGACGCGCCGTCGGCCCCGCTGCCGCCGGCGACGAAGCGCAACCGGTGCTCACCGCTGCCGTCGAGGCGGAGGTCAGCGAAGGTCGCCACCCCGTTGATGGCGTTCACGGTGCGCGTGCCGACCAGCGCGCCAGTGCCGGCGAGCAGCTGGGCCGTCACGCCATCGCTCACCGGCAACAGGACGCCGCTCGCGGTGCGGAACTCGAGCCGCGGCTGCGTCGTCGCCACGCGCCCAGAGACCGCGCCGGCCAGTTGTCGCGTGATCACGAGCGTGACCGCCTCGGCGGTCGCCGTGAAGGTCACCGGCGGTGCGCTCCCCGAGAGCGCGGTCGCGGTGAGCGCGTTGGCGCCGGCGCTCGGGCCCAGGCGCCACGCGCCCGGCAGCGACGCGAGCCCGGCCGCGTCGGAGAGCCCGGTATCGTCGCCGACGATCGCCCCGCCGCCGCCGCTCACCGCGAATCGCACCACGACGCCCTCCACCGGTCGGTCCGTCGCGTCGCGCACGAGCACGCGCGGCGCCACTGGCACGAAGCCTCCCGGCAATGCGAACTGGGTGTTCCCACCGTCGATCCGGAGCGCGGCCGCATCGGCGCGCCGGAGCAGGGCGTAGGTGCCGGCGCGCGTGATCGCGCCCTGGGCGCGGCCGGCGACGAGGTCGACGCTGCTGCCCGGGACCAGTGACCAGTCACCGTTCGTCAGTACGTGGAGCCGGAGGTACGTGCGCTCCGCCGCCGCGACGCTCGAGGGAATGGCGAGGGCCAGCGTCACCGGGGCGCCGAACTGCAGCCCCGTCGGACCGAGCTCGACCGCCGTGCCGGAGACGAGTCGTCCGGTGGACGGCGGATCCGTCGCGGCGCGCAGGTGCAGCACCGCGCCCGCCGGCACCGCGCCCGCGGCGAGCGTGATCCGCACCGCCCCATCGAGCAGCGTCGACGTCAGCGGAGGACCACCCCCGGGCAGCGGCACGCCGACGCGCACGGAGAGCGCGCGCTGGGCCGAGGCGCCACCCGAGTTCGCGCGCACCGCCACGTCACCGGTCCGGATGCCGCGCACGAGGCCGTCGCCGGACACGGTCGCACGCGCCCCGTCGGTCGAGCTCCAGTCCACGCGCGCGCCAACGACCTCCACGCCGTCGGAGGATCGCACGACGGCGCGCAGTTGCAGCTGACCGTCCTCCAGGAGCACGCCGTCGGCCGGCGCGCCCGTGATCTCGACCGAGGTCCCGCTGCGGAGCGGCGCGGCCGGCGGGTCGCTCGCGCATCCCGCCACCGCCGATGCGAGCGCGAGCGCCAGTGCGATCCGCATCTCAGCGTCCCCCGATCGCGTAGCCGAGCGCGAAGGTGAGCGCCGACACTTCCTGCTCGACGCTGAAGATCCGGAATCGCTCGAGGCGGTAGCCGAGCGTCGCGGAGACGGGAAGCCGCGCCGGACGCCAGGTCACGCCGCTTGCGGCGTCCCAGCCCTTGATGTCGTTCGCCGGATCCGGCTCCGAGGTGAAGGGCAGGTACGCGTCGGCCCGCGCGTGGAACTCGAGGCCGAACGCGGCGGGACCGGTGGCCAGACGTGCACCGAGGCGGCCGAACGCGGCGTTGCGCTCGTGCGCGAGGCCGCTCGCGGGCGCGTAGCTGCCGCGCTGCGCGTACGCTGCCGAGACGCCGACGGCGCGCCACGCGAGCACGAGACCGGCCTCCGTCGCACGCAGGTCGGCGCCGCCGCGGGCCGAACGCAGGAGGCGCGCCTCGGCGCGGAGCGGCCGCCAGGGGGTCGGTGCCGTGAGTTCGAGCCCGAAGAGCGGCACGTTCCGCTCCGGCGGCACGAGACCGTCGAGCGCGCTGCGCACGCGCGCCTGATGGGCGAGCACCCGCAGCTCGAATCCGCTTCCCGGCGCAGCCTGTGCTCCGACCGGGGGCACCCAACTGGCGGTGAGGAGCAGTAGCAAGGCGCCCGCGGCCCGCATCTCAGCGCTCCGGCGGATCGAGGCGGAGCGTCACACGATCGTCGTCGCGGCGTGCGGGCGCGGGCGCCGAGGTCGTCGCCGCCTCCACGCGTGCGCGATCACCGGCGGGCCGTCGCTGCCGTCCGACGACGAACGCCGTCACGGCGGCCGCGACCATCACGCCGCTCACGACGAAGGCGCGGCCATCGGTGGCGAACGCGGAACGCAGCGGTTCCCCGGCGCGCGCTCCCGTTGCGATCGCCACCGTTGCACCGGCCAGCCCCAGCGCGCCGACCAGCATCGTGGAGCGCCCACGCCCTGCGGCGGTCGTACGGGCCGGTGGCAGCGGCGGCGGCACGTCACCCCCGGCGGGACGCAGCGCGAGCGAGTCCACCCGCACCACGCGGGTGGCGGTGGCCCGATGCACGATCGCCACCGAGTCGCCGGTCAGCAGGTCGTACGCCCACACCTGCAGCTCGTACGCCCGCTCGTTGAACACCGGCCCGGTGGCGTCGTGCGACCGGAACCGCAGCGACGCGGCGGTGACCGAGTCGGCCGCATCGTGCACGACCGTCGCGCCGCTCGCGGTGGCGACCGACGTCAGCCGGAAGCGCGTCGGCCGCGACGCGACCACCGTCAGGTGCGCGGGCAGGTCGCGCGCGATCGTGTACTCGGCGAGCGGCCGCGTGGCCACCACGAAGACGCGCGCCCGCGTGCGCTCGAGCAGCGAGTCGAGACCCGGCCAGCTGAGCTCCGGGGCCATCGTCACGTCCGGCACCATGTGCACCAGCGCGTCGAGCGGCAGCAGGGCGCTGTCGGGCTGCTGCGCGCGCGGCTCGTCCGGGTAGTAGGCCGCCGCGAGCACCTGCCAGAGCTCGAGGCGCTGATCCGGCGTGAGCACGCGCGAGGACTCGAGCAGGGCGTTGCCGCTGCCGATCGCCATCGCGTAGTTGCGCGCCGCGAGGTCGGCGCGCATGCGCGCGATGACGTCGGCGACGGCGGCCGGGCGCGCTTGCGCCCCCACGCCGGTCGCCAGCGTGACGGTCCACAGCAACGCGCACACGAAGACGATCACGGAGGACTCCACCGGACGGTGATGCGGAAGACGGGCCGATCGTGGACCGTCGGCACGGTGCCGACCGCGTCCTGCGCCAGACGGGCAAGTTCAGGGCCACGAGAGTTCCGGATCCCTGAAGTGGTGCAGCACCTGCCAGCAGGTGACGATACCGCGCCGCCGCACTCATCGTGGCACCGTTCGTGCTCTTCTCGTCCGCGCAGCATGGCACGCCCTCACCGCCCCTCACACTCAGGATCCGTTCCAATGACCACTCGCATCGCAGCACTCACCCTCGCCGTGCTCGCCCTCGGGGCCTGTGAACGCCCGGGCAAGAACGCCGAGGCCGCCGAGGCCGCCGAGGCCAGCGTCGCGGTGACGCCGCCGGCCCCGAGCATCACCACCATCGAGATGGGCAAGCAGTCGGGCGGCGCCACGCTGCGCGTGACCGAGCCCTCCACGACCTTCAACGCGCGCGACACGGTGTTCCTCGCCGTCGTGACGGCCAATGCCGCCGCGGACTCGCGTCTCACGGCCCGCTGGACCTTCCAGGACGGATCGGTGGTGGACTCCTCGGGCCAGAACGTGGCGCGTGATGCCGGCACGGCCGCGGCAGTGACGCAGTTCCGCGTGCTGAAGGACAAGGGCTGGTCGGTCGGCACGTACACCGTGGACATCTGGCTCAACGATGCGATGGTCGGCACGCGGCAGTTCACCGTGCAGCGCTGACGCCAGGCGCTCGTCGCACGGAGGACCGAGCCCGACAACCCTGCGTCCGGCCGCTGCGCGATGTGCGCTGCGGTCCGGACGCGGCGGGTGTCGCCCGAAGGCCCCGACCCGTACCCCGATGCTGAGCACTGTCCGGCACGCCCCTGACCGCTGGCTCCACGCGTCGCGCCGCGCGCGCGCGATCGCGCGCTTGCGCGCCGTCCCCGGACTCGAATGCGTGCTCGTGGTCTGCCACGGCAACATCTGCCGGAGCCCCTACGCGGCCACGCTGCTCCGTCGCGCGCTGGACCCGTACGGGGTGGCCGTGGAGTCCGCCGGCTTCGTGGGCCCGGGACGTCCGGTCCCGGTGGCCGCCTACACCACCGGCATGCGCCACGGCGAGGACCTCACCGCGCACCGCTCGCAGCTGCTCGATCCCGCGCTCATGCGCGGGGCACAGGTGATCGTCGTGATGGACACCGACCAACGCGCGCGGCTCCGCCGCGATCACGGCGCCCTCGACGCCACGGTGGTACTGCTCGGCGACCTCGATCCCTGGCCGATCACCAAGCGGGCCGTGCGCGATCCGTACGCACAGGCGCTCCCGGTCTTCGAGGAGGTCTTCGTCCGGATCGACCGCTGCGTGGCCGTGCTGGCCGCTGCGCTCGTCTCGGCCGTCGTCGCGTCGAGCATGGCCGCGAGCGTGGCCTCGCGCGTCGCCTCGCGCGTGGCCTCGCGCGTCGCGGTCACTCCGGTCCGTTCGCCTGCCACCGACGCGCCGCCCGGCGCCGCTCGGGAAGCGTGACGAGGCTCCCCGGCACGCGGCGCTCGGCGCCGCTCCGGGCGCGTCGCTCGGCGGGCCGGTCCCAGTACCGCGGCGCGATCAGCGGCGCGTAGAGCGCCGCGTAGCGCTCGACCATCGACGAGAGGCCGTACGAGCGCATCGCGCGACCGCGCGCGTTGGCGCCGAGTGCGCTGGCCAGCACCGGCTGCTCGAGGACCCGGGTGAGCGCCGCGGCGAGTTCGCGCGCATCGCCCGGCGGCACGAGGAGCGCGCCGTCATCGCCGACCGCCTCGCCGACATCGCCGACGTTCGAGGCGACGATCGGCCGGCCGGCGAACATCGCCTCCAGCACCGCCATCGGCAGGCCCTCCGCCAGTGACGGCTGGACGAAGACGTCGGCCGCGGCGAGCAGGTTCGGGATGTCGTTGCGCAGGCCGAGCAGGTGGAGCCGCGGGAGGAGTCCGCGCTGCTCCGCCAGTCCGAGCAGATCCTGCTCGCTGGCGCCGCGTCCGGCGATCACGACGTGGGCGTCGGTGGGGAGCAGGGCCAGCGCCTCGAGCAGGACGCGGTGCCCCTTCACCGGATAGAGGTTGCCGACGGCGAGCACGATCGGCACCGCCGCCGGGATGCCCAGTTCCGTCCGCAGCGTCGAGGCGACCGGCGTGCCGGGCTGCACGCCGTTGGGCACGACGTCGATGCGCGAGCGTTCGACGCGCAGGTCCTCGCTGAGCTGGCGGGCCAGCGTGGACGACACGGCAAAGGTCGCCTGGCTGCTCGCGACCGCGAAGCGCATCGCGAGCCGCCGCTGCATCTTGCCCGCGTAGTAGCGTGCACCGTGCATCGTGATGACGTGCGGGATCTGCGCGGCGCGCGCGGCGCAGGAGCCGTAGACCGCCATCGAGAACTCGTGGCTGTGCGCGAGGGTGATCCCGCGGCGGCGGAACGCGTTCGCCAGCTGCCACGCGCACCGTGGCGAGAGCGGGGTGTCGAGGGCGTAGTGCTCCACGCTCACGGCCGAGCCCTCGAGCTGGGCGGCGAGCCATCCCTCGCCATTCTCGGGCAGGAAGACGGTCGTCCGGCAGCCGCGGACCTGCTGTTCCCGCGCGAGGTCGGCGACCATCCGTTCGGCGCCGCCGGGACCTGACGACTCGATCAGGTGCGCGATGTGCGCGCCGCGGATCGCGCGGAATGGGTCCGTCGGGAGCGTGTGTTCAACGGCCGGTGCGAGCATGGGAGTTGCGAAGGTTGCGTCGACATGAGGGCAAGCATCGTACCGTTCGGGACTTGGTCGCGTCGCAGCATCGCCACAGCGTCGATGGTGGTGCTCGCGGTGATGGTCGTTGACGCGCCGGCGGAGGCGCCGGTCAGCCGACCCGCTCCGGCGATCGACGCGGAACCGGTCTTCGACGCGCGCACGCACCGCGAGCTCTGGGCGGACGACTTCGACGGCGCGGAGCGGTCGATCGCCGCGGGGCCCCAAGGGCAGGATTCGCGCTATGGCCCGTATGTCACACTCGGCGCGCCGCACCTGCGGTTCGACGGAGGCGCCGGGATCGGCGGCTCGGGCGCGCTGCGCATCGACTGGCAGGCCGCAGGCGACGCCCGAAGCGACGCCCGAAGCGACGCCCGAAGCGCCGCACGCGGACGCTGCGCCGACGACTCTCGGCTGCTCGAGGCGTCCTTCGCGCCGTCACGGGAGATCTTCGTGCAGTACGCCGTGCGCTACTCGCCGGGCTTCGTCTTCGACTGGGGCTCGCGTGCGCGGTGCCACGGCAACGCCAAGAAGCTGCTGCTGCTCTGGGCGCACGAGGGCTCGCGCTTCGTCTTCATCAGCGAGAATGGGTCGCTCGGGGTGGGCTCCGACCACGACCATCCGCTGCGGCAGCAGAATCGCACGGTCGCGGTCACACCGTCATCGCTCGGCGACGGGCGATGGCACCGCGTGACCTTCCATCTGCGCCAGAGCTCGGCGCCGAACCGCAACGACGGCGCGATCCACGGCTGGATCGACGGGGTCGAGCGCTGGTCCTACGACGGGATCGCCTCGCACAACAGTGGCGGGTACGTGCTCTTCAAGCTGCCGGCGACCTTTAATGAAGGGTCCCCGGTCGCGCAGTCCGAATGGGTGGACGACTTGCGCGTCTGGCGTCCCCGCTGAGCGACCCCCCCTACTGCGCCTGAGGCGCGGTCCCTGTCAGAGAGCGCGGACCACACGTTGTGTGGTCCGCGCTTCGCGTGTCCGACCGTCCTCGGGCGTGCCGCACCATTCTGGTGCGTAGATGGTGTCGCAGGATGTGACAGCGGCGCTACTACTCCTCGCCCATCGACCCTACACTCCCTGATGCCGCTTCGACGCGGCACCAGTCGGAGTCGTGCGACAACTGACGAGCGGTCGCGATAGCAGGCTCGTCACGCCACACGCTGCCCAGAGCATACCCGTCGAAAGGCGGAGACGCAGAGTCACGGGGCTACCGCGCGGATCGACGCGCCACGCTCGCCGGACCTCCAGTGAAGACGGGGCACACTCCCCGTCGCAGGCGGAAGCACCGCACGGACCTCGGCTCCTTCGGACCATCGAACCGGAGCTCCCGTGTCCCAGCGCTCAACGCTCGACCGTGCCATCGCCGTGGTCGGCATCACCCTCGCCCTCCTGTTGCTCGGCTGCGCCGACGGAACGGCGGCCCTCGGACCGTCCTCGTCCAGCACGGCGGGGGCACCGCCGTCATTCGGCGTTGGAGAGCCGACCTTCGGCGGGGGATCGCAGTCCGCGCTCTGGGCCGACGACTTCGAGGGGACGGCGAACACGGCAGCGCTCTTCGCACGCTATACCACGCAGAGCGGCGAGAGCGGCGTACACGTCGACGCGACGGGCGGCTTGCAGGGATCGCGCGCGATCCGCGTCGACTGGCGCACCAGGGCGGGCTGCGCCGACGACTCGCACCTGCTCGAGCGGGCGTTCCCGGCTGCCGCGCGGGACGTGATCGTCCAGTACTCCGTGCGCTACACGCCGGGATTCGCGTTCGACTGGAGCGGGAACGACCGCTGCTCGGGGAACGCCAAGAAGCTCTTCTTCCTCTGGGCCGCCCAGGGCTCGCGCTTCGACTTCATCAGCGAGAACCACGTACTCGGCGTGGGTTCGGACCTCGACCATCCGCTCTTCGCCCAGAACATCGGGGGCGCCCTGCGCCCCGACGACCTCGCCGACGGCTCGTGGCACCGCATCACGCTGCGCATCCGGCAGAGTTCGACGCCGACCGCGACCGATGGTTCGATCCACGGGTGGATCGACGGCGCTCAGCGGTGGGCCGTGACCGGCATCGCGAGCAACGCGAGCGGCGGCTGGGTCCTGTTCAAGCTCCCCACCACCTTCAATCAGGGGTCGCCCCGGGACCAGTCCGAGTGGATCGACGACCTCAGGATCTGGACGCCGTGAGGTTCACGACCGACCGGGACTTCCCCCCGGCGGTCCGCTCGAGCTGCGGCAGCCGGACGAACTCGATGCGCATCGCCGGGCCGAGTCGATCGGCGAGGCCGCGGCGCAGCGTGGCGAGCTCATCCGGTGCCAGGGCCGACTCGCTCACCATCTCCACCCGCACCTCATCGGAGGCGACCTGCACGATCCGCGTCTCCGAGAGTGACGTGACGGCCTTGAAGATCGGGTCGAGCCGCCCAACGCGGTGCCCCTCGGGCGTCACGAGCACATCGTCCTCGCGGCCGAGGAGCTCGGTCAGGACCGGGAAGGGCGAGCCGCAGGCGCAGGGCGCATCGTCGCCGCGCACCGCGAGGTCCCCGGTCGCGTAGCGGACCAGCGGCATCACCCGGTTGATGAAGCCCGTCGCCACGATCTCCCCCGTCTCGCCCGCGCGCGCCGGCCGGCCGTCCTTCAGGATCTCGACCACGCCGTAGTCGCTGTTGGCGTGATACGCGCCCGCGTGGCATTGCGTGATCAGGGCGACCATCTCGGCGGCGCCGTAGTGGTCGAACACCGGACAGCCGAACGCCGCCTGCAGGGTCGCGCGCGCCGCGGCCGTCAGCGTTTCGGACGACGTCACGATCGCGCGCGGACGGATCCGCGTGTCGCCCTCGGCCAGCAGGTGCCGCGCGATCGGCAGGAGGCTCGAGGGATACGAGTCGATGAAGCGCGGCTGGAAGCGCGCCAGGGCGTCCGCGTACGCGCCGACGGTCGCGGGTCCGATGTGGTACGACGAGCAGAGCATCGCGCGGCCGGGCAGGTTGTAGCGCCAGTAGGGCGCGCGCGCGGCGCCGGCGGGCACGAGCACGCGACCGGCGAAGGTCGCGACGCGCGCCTGCGCCGGCAGCCCCGCCGATTCGAGGAAGCGCGCGAAGAACGCGTAGTTCCGCTGGAGCGCCGCGCGATCGCAGTGCACGGTGAGCGGCGTCCCGGTGGTGCCCCCGGTGTGGATCTCCAACAGCGTCGAGGGATCGACGGCCCTGGACAGGATCGACCGGCCAGCGGCGCGAACCTCCGCCTTGGTGAGGATCGGCATCGCAGCGAGTGCGCGGACGCCGCCGCGGACGGTCGAGGGGATCCGGTCAGCGTAGAACGGCACGGTCAGGCGCGCCTGTTCGAGCGTGCGCGCCAGCAGCCCATCCTGCCGCGCGCGGGCATCGGCGGCGAGCGTCCACTGCGCGTCACGGATCGCACGGAGGTTCCGCCGCTGGCCCGCGCCGTAGCGCTGGCGACGCAGGTGTGCTCCGTATGCTGACACCATCAGGTGCTGCATCCAGACGGGAGCGGAGTCGTAGGTGCGCTTGGCGAGACTGGTCATGCGTGCAGGAGGGAGCACGAACCGCGCCGCGCGCGAATGCCGGCTCAACGTCGTCGCGGCGCCGTGTCGCGCGCCGCACACGCGTCGCGCGGACGACACGACGATGGTGTACTTCGGTGCACCCACACGCGCGGATCGTTGCGGCGTGCATCGCACGAGCGCACGGCAGCGTCCTTGCACTGTACGCGTGTCATGTGCGGATTCGTGGGCGGCGTGATGCGCCGGGACGTGAGCGATGGCGATGTGCGCGCGTTCACGCGCGCCGTGCGGACGCTCGCGCACCGCGGACCCGACGACGAGCGCGTGGTCGTGGTCCCCGAGGCGCGCGCCGTGCTCGCGTTCCGCCGGCTCTCGATCATCGACCTCGCCGGAGGCGCCCAGCCGATGACGACGGGCACCGGACAGCACCTGGTGTTCAACGGCGAGATCTACAATCACCGGGAGATGCGCGCCGCCCTGGTCGCGCGCGGCGCCGCGTTCCGGACGCACTCCGACACCGAGGT
>JANNLH010000110.1:0-1736 GCA_031396725.1 Gemmatimonadaceae bacterium
CTCGGCGGCGTCGCCGCCGCGGTCGGCGTGTTCGCGCCGACCTGGCTCGTGGTGATCCTCGCCGCACCGTCGTTCCAGCGACTGCGCTCGAGGTGGTGGCTGCGACGCATCGCCACGGGGATCACCGCCGCGGCGACCGGAGCACTGGCCGGCGCAGTCCTCCTGATCGCCAGAGGCGCGCTCACCGACCTCACGACGCTGCTGCTCGCAGTCGGCGCGGGCGCGGCGCTCCTCGCGTGGAAGCGGCTCCCCGAACCCCTGCTCATCCTCGCCGGCGCGACCGCCGGCCTCGTCCTCTTCACCCGATAGGAGTCGCGATGTCCGAACTCCGCCCCGCGCCCGACGCCACCTCCGGCCCCGTCCTCTTCGTCTGCGAGCACGGCATCGCGAAGAGCCTGCTCGCGAAGCTCCTGTTCGAGCACCACGCCCGCGCGGCCGGGCTGACCGTGCGGGCCGAGGCACGAGCGACCGCACCGGACGCCGAGCTTCCGCCCTGGATGCTCGAGCAGCTCCAGGCGACGCAACTGGACGCCGCCGACTTCAAGCCGCGCGCGCTCGATCGCGCCGACGTCGCGGTTGCCTCGCGCGTGGTGAGCTTCGACCTCCCCGAGGTCGCGGCCACCGCTGCCTCCTGTGCGGTGGATGGTGAGCAGTGGGACGCGCTCCCGCTCGCGAGTCGGGAGTTCGCGGCGACCTTCGCGGCGATCGACGCCCGCGTGCGTGCGCTCGTCGCGGAGCTGCGCGGCGCGGTGTAACGCCCAAGCGCCTCCGGTGACCTATCGAGTGCAGCTTCCTCAACCGAGGCCACTCGAATGCCGGTCCGCCCCCGCCCCTGCGCCGCCCACCTGAGTCTCCGGTGGCTCGCGCTCACGCCGCTCCTCGGCGCCGCCCTCTCCGCACAGCAACCGGCGGCCCCCGCGCCAACAGTCAAGGGCGTCTGGGAGCCCGTGAGCTTCAGCGAAAGCCTCGAGTTCCGCGAAGTCGTGTTCGTCACCGTCGACAAGGGATGGGTCGCCGGCGGCAAGGGCACGATCATCCACACGAAGGATGCCGGCGCCACTTGGACGGCGCAGATGGGCGGCGACCCGCAGGCCGACGAGGATCCGGTCAAGCTCCTGCGCTTCGTCGACGAGACGCACGGGTGGGCCGTGCGCGACAACCGGATCCTGCGCACCGAGGACGGTGAATCGTGGGAGGACCTGGGCGCCGCCCCGCAGTACATCCACGAGCTCGCGATGAGTTCGCCGACGCAGGGCGTCGCGGCCGGGTACCTCGGCATGGGCCGCAACCCGAGCACGCTGCTCAGGACGCGCGACGGCGGCAAGACCTGGTCGCCGGTGGTCCAGTGCAGCGTGAAGGCGATGGTCGGCGGCGTCAACAAGGTGTTCGGCTGCGAGGTCACCCGGATCCAGTTCGTGACCGAGGCAGTCGGCTACCTCGTGGCGAAACACCAGTGCGCCGGCGCGGGGTGTGAACCGCCGCCCATCCTTGGCAAGACGGAGGACGGCGGCGAGAGCTGGCGCTTCTTCGTCGGCCCGGGCGACCCCGAGGTCGTGGGCGCGACCGACCTCTACTTCACCGACGAGAACACCGGGGTCGTGCGCACCACCGATGGGAAGCTCTCGCGCACCACCGACGGCGGCGCGACCTGGTAGGGACTGCTCGCGAGCGTCGCGACCTACAGCAGTCTGCGATTCGCCGACCCCGTAGTCGGCTGGGTGATCGTGGAGATGACC
>JANNLH010000128.1:0-2201 GCA_031396725.1 Gemmatimonadaceae bacterium
GTCGCCACCGCAGCACTCCGTTCGGCGGAGCTCGCGTACGCCGAAGGCGAGATCCCGCTCATCGAGTGGCTCGACGCGGTCAGGGCCTATCAGGAAGCCGAGTCCGCATTTGCCTCCCTGCGCGCCGAATCCCTCATTCGCCACGCCGCGCTCCGCCGCGCCGTCGGCTCCTCGTTCCAGAGGAAAGACCCGTGACACGTCAGATCAACATCCCGCCGCGCGCGTTCTCCTTCGCGGCGCCACTGCTCGCCAGCTCCCTGCTCGCTAGCGCCCTGCTCGGTGCCGCCTGCGGTCGCGCCTCCGATCCGGCCGGCGAGGCCGCGGAAGTCGGACCCGCGGGAGGCGTCGTCACGCTCTTCACGGACTCGACGGAGCTCTTCATGGAGCATCCGGCACTCATCGTCGGCTCTCCGGGGACCTTCGCTGTGCACCTCACGGACCTGACGGACTTCGCACCGCTCCGCTCCGGACGCGTGACGATGCGCTTCGCGCCGCGCGATGGCGGGCCGCCGCTCGTCGTGATGCAGGAGACTCCGCGTGCGCCCGGCATCTACGGACCGAGGCCGGAGTTCACGAAGCCGGGCATCTACGATCTCACGATCCTCGTCGAGAGTCTGCAGGCCCGCGACAGCATCAGCGTTCCGGGCTTGCCGGTCCATGCGACGGTCGCGGAGGCGCCGGTCGACTCGGGTGGCGAGGATGCGGGCATCTCCTTCCTGAAGGAACAGCAATGGAAGACCGAAGGATTCCGCACGGCGTTCGCCGTCACCGGCACGATGAACGAGGCGTTCGATGTGTCGGGCGAGATCCAGCCCGCGGCCGGACGATTGGCCCAGGTGGCCGCGCCGATCGGCGGGATCATCGAAGTGGCGGGAGTCGAAGGTGCGCCAGCGCCTGGACAGCGCGTGACGAAGGGACAGGTGCTCGCACGAATGACGCCGGTACTCGGCGACGCGGGTGCCGCCTACGCGGACGCACGCGGCCGGCTGCGTGAAGCGGAGGACGAGTATGAACGCGCACGTCGGCTCTTCGCCGCGGAGGCGGTGCCGCAACGTCGGGTACACGAGGCGGAGACTCGCCTTCGCGCGGCGCGTGAGGCGCTGGCCGGGCTCGGCGGCGGTGCCCTGACCGCCGACGGCCGGATCGGGATCGTCGCGCCGATCACCGGCACGATCACCGAGCGAGCGCTGACGCCCGGAAGCCGCGTGGATGCCGGCGCGACGCTCTTCACGATCGTCGATGCATCCGTGGTATGGCTGGTGGCTCACGTGCCGTCGGCCCAGGCGTCAGGCCTCGCGCGCGGAGCACAGGCCACCTTCCAGGTCGAGGGATCACCCTCCGTGTCGCGGACCTCGCGTTCGATATCCGTCGGGACGATGATCGATCCGACCACGCGCACCGTGCCCGTCACCTACGAGGTCGCCAATCGCGAAGGACTGATCCGCATCGGGTCGGTCGCTCGCGTGTCGGTCACGACCGGCACACGAGTGACCGGCGTGCTCATCCCATCGTCCGCGATCCTCGAGGAGGACGGCCGACCGTTCGTCTACGTGCAGACGGAAGGCGAGACCTACGAACGTCGTGACCTTCGCTTGGGTGGCAGCGACGGACTTCGGACGCTCGTCGCTGCCGGTCTCGTGGCCGGCGATCGCGTCGTGACGGGCGCGGCCTATCAGGTGAAGCTTGCCTCGCTGTCGACCGCCGTGCCGACGCACGGCCACGAGCATTAGGAGCCGTCGCCGATGCTCAATCAACTGATCGCGTGGTCACTGCGGAACCGGGTGATCGTGCTCGCGACCGCGGTCGTACTTCTGGTAGCGGGCGCGTGGACCGCGCGCCAGATGCCGGTCGATGTCTTCCCTGACCTCACGGCGCCGACGGTCACGATCCTGGCCGAGGCGCACGGGCTGGCGCCGGAAGAAGTGGAGGCCCTGGTCACCTTCCCGATCGAGACGGCCGTCAACGGCGCGACCGGTGTGCGCCGCGTGCGGTCCTCGACCGCGCAGGGGATCGCGGTCGTGTGGGTGGAGTTCGATTGGAGCATGGAGATCTTCCGCGCTCGGCAGATCGTGGCCGAGAAGCTCCAGGCGGTCGCGACCACGCTGCCCACCGGGATGGCGCCACCCGTGCTCGCGCCGGTCTCGTCGGTGATGGGCGAGATCATGATGGTGGGCCTCACGTGGGCAGTCGACAGCGGCACC
>JANNLH010000131.1:0-11287 GCA_031396725.1 Gemmatimonadaceae bacterium
GCTCATCTTGAGCCGCGACTGCTCCAGCTCCGACGTAAGTTGTTGGTAGACCTCAAACGCGAAGTCGCGCTCGCTCTCGAGCCTCTGCGCGTCTACTTGCAGAAGAGGCGAAAGCTCGGCGCGATTGCGCGCCATGAATCCGGCGAGTGCCGCCCGCGCCTGATCGAGCCGTCCCCTAGCGATAAGCTGCTGAGCAGTGATGAACTTCAGCTGCTCTTCGGCCTTCTTTGATTCGTATTCGATGATCCTTGCCATAAGTAGATCGGCGGTGACGCGTACGAGGTCAGCTGCTGCGACCCTATCCGGCATCGTTCCGTGGATCGCGATCACCCCGCTCTTCCTGCTGATCGAGACACGAAGTCGCCCTTCCAGCTCCTCAATGATTTCGAGATAGTCCGCACTGTAAGCACGCAAACCCTCGGCGCCCGACGCCAAAGTGGATTCAGGCGGCCCGCCGTTCGCGGCCGCACGCAACAGCAGGCGGGGCAGCCCGAATGTGTAGCGGAGCGCAAACTCGACAGGTGAGCGTACGTACACACTATCGAAGTAGCCAGCGGTTGTAATAAGGCCGAGCGGATTCGAGAAGCGAATCGGCGTCTCCGCGACCGCGACCTTGAAGTCAAGGCTACTGGCAACATCCGGGTACAGTTCGGGCTGAATCGTTTGCTCCAAGGCACCCTGAGGCAGCCGTATCCCCGCCATTCCGGCTAGGCTCGAGAGTCCTGATGCTGCTCCTGCGCTGCGGTACGGGAGGAGCTTTGCTCCGGCCGTGAACTCCGACCTGCTCCCAAAGGCGTAAAAGATCCCCAGGAAGAGGGTAACGCCGGTCCAGAGTAGCAGAGTGACGCGTCGCAACCAGAGACGACGACCGAGCGCCTCAACGCGTCCGAGCGCGTCAGCTAGAGCAATCGGTCGGGTGCTGTCGCTACCCTCCATCGCACCTCCATGGGGTCCATTGTCGCTCACATCGATCTCCTTGACGAGACAGCGTGACACTCAACGCGATCCGAGAAAGCAGGGTTGGCTCGCTTCGGTGGTGGTATGATCTCAGTCTCCGCCAGCGATCGGCTGGCCGGTAGGAGCGTAGGTCGACAAAGTGCTCCATGCTACCGCCACAGCGAAGCCAAAGGTCGCAGCACCTGAGAGCCCAAGAGTTGCGAAAGTCGCAACCTCACTGAGTCCGAAGGTTCCGCACACGAGAAGTGATCCGGTCAACACGACGGCCCGAACGACCTCGCGCATGAGGAAGAGATCTTGCCGGTTAAGGAGTTCGAGTACGCCGCCGAATGGAGAGGCGATCAATCCGAGCATGTACATTGGAGTCAGCAATCGAAGATATACGCCTGCTTGCTCCCAGTTTTGACCGAACACTCTACCGAACAACGCGGGGCCGACAAGGGCTAGGCTGCCAACTAAGAGGATCGACACGATTGAAATTCCGGCGAGCGCGTTAAGGAATAGTCGCTTCATCCCGACGACATCATCCGCGCGCTTCATCTCCGAGAACCCCGTGAGGAAGGCCTCGGAGAGGGCCTGCCCGATTGTGTTGAGGGGCAACGCGAGTAGCCGATGGGCCAGGGCAAACATACCTGCAACAGCGGGTCCGAAGATTGCCGCTATCACCAGCGCGGGCACGTACAACACGATCGCGTTCAGCAACCCGCTCGGAGTGCTCAAGAGGGCGAATCGCCGGTGTTCCCTCATCATTCGCAGGATCAGCGGGAACTTCATAGATGCTCGCCACACTCCCTGCGACCGCGCGAGCGAGGTCACACCGACGGCGTTGGAAGCGAGGAGGCCTGCGATCAACCCGCCACTGGCAAGTGGCACACTCATTCCGATCTGCACCGCAGCGCTTGTCAAGGACTGGGTGAGGCGACTGATCGAAAGCCTACGAAACTCGCTTACTCGCAGGGACCACAGCGAGGCTACACGGAGCGCTGCAGTAAGCAGGGCTCCGAGAGACACGAGTGCGAGAAGCTCGCGGCTCGTCCCCAGCCCCAGTCGTGCTGGGACGCTGGCCGGAAGGGCGACTGCGACCAGAAGTGAGGCTGCCGCCGCCACCACGATTACGAGCATCGAAAGATGAACGACTGCTATCGCCTCCTCGTCGATCGAGCTGACGAACATCGCGGTCTCAAACCGAAGAGACATGACCGACGCGAGCAGAGCGGCCAACGATGCATAGACGGTATAGGTGCCAAAGTCCGACGGCTGGTACAGCCTCGTCAGCAGCGGCGACACCACCACGGTGATCAGCTGAGCCGCCACGGTCGCTCCAGCCATCAATCCCACGCGACGGGCGAAGGTCGAACCGAGGGCTCTGGCGATCAGGCCCCGCCACGGCTGAATGGAGTCTGTCACGTCACCGGAGCGGGTGCCAGCGCCGAACCTCGCGCGTACGTCTCATCAGGGTAGAGCTGAGCCTCCGCTGACGTTGTCGATGCCTCCAACCACATGCACAACTCCTGTCCGAGATCGCGACCGCCATCAACGCCCACCCTTCGCCTGCGAGCGAACGCTGCTGATTCCGCTTCCACACGCGACGTTGACTCCGTGCTCACCACGCTCCCCGGGCCCGAGAGCCTCACCCCCTCGCACAACACGATCGCACCGCCGCACGCGTCATGCTCCGCGCGCTACTCCCCGCCCGTTAGCCGGTGGTTGACCACGTAAGGACGATCCGCCCCTGCTCACGCATCATACGCGACGCGGACCGCAACACGGTGCAGATCGCATCGACGACCTCGCGCAATGCCGTTGTCACGGCGCATCGGTTTTCGCCTGTACCGGCACGAGCTCGACCTCTCAGATTGCGGCACCGCGCGCGCGATTTCGACGCCGAGGAACTCCTTGTCCGCTGCGCCCCCAGGCCAAACCCTCCCGGTGCGGCGATAGGGTCTAATGAGGACGAGAGTGCCCCATCTCCGAGCTGCCTGTGGCCGGTCCCGGCAATCCTTGCACGAGTCATGGCCGGGAGATGCCCCGACGAACGCGTTAGTACAGAATCGACGCGATCTTGACGAAGTTCGGGCGGGCGCCCGCGACGACCAGCACCGGGCGACCGTCAGTCTGTGACATTGGGCGTGCTTTGGGGGTAGAAATGGCTCATTGTCGGGCGATCCCGCCGACACGCGCAACCGGGAATGTACGGATTCCCCCTGCAGGCAGAAGACCGGCACTACGATCCGGCCTAGGCGCACTGGCCTACCCCGGCGCAATACAATAGCATCCGACTAGCCCCACCGAGCCCAATTCCCGAACGCCTGGTAATGCGCAACCGCTACTTCCTGCTCTTCGATACCCTCGGGCTGCTCGCCGTCCCGTTCGTCGTCCTCGCCGTACGGTTCGAAGGATTCGACTGGCCGCCGGGGTACGCCGAGACGGGGCTGATCTTTGCCCTCGTCTCGCTCCCCGCCCGCGTCTGGATCGCTTGGCGCGCCGGCCTCTATCGCTGCCTCTGGCAGCACGCGAGCATCGTCGAGCTCGAGCGCATCCTGCTTGCCGCCGGCTCCGCCGCCGTCGTCTCCTTCCTCCTCGGCGCGATCGTCCTGCCCTTCGCCGGGATCGTGCCGCTCCGGATGCCGTTCGTCGCGCTGGTGCTCGACGGACTCCTCACGGTCCTCATCCTCGCCGCACCCCGCCTCGCCGTCCGCTACGTCTCGGCCCGCCGCTACCGGGGGGTCGAGGGCGTGCGCACCATCGTCGTCGGCGCCGGGTCGGCCGGACAGCTCGTGGCCCGCGAGGGCTCCGCCTCGTCGCGCGCCCAATACACCGTCGTCGGCTTCGTGGACGACGACCCGCGCAAGCTCGGCCTCTACCTCAACGGCGTCCGGGTGGAGGGTCGCATCGACGACCTCCCGACCCTGATCCGCGACCTCGCCGCCCGCGCCGTGGTCATCGCGATGCCCTCGGCCAGCGGCGCGCTCGTGCGCCGCATCGTCGAGATGTGCGCCGCCGCCGGCGCCAAGGCCCGCACAGTGCCCGACCTGAGCGACATCGTCTCCGGGCGCATCGGCGTCACCAGCATTCGTCCGGTCGAGATCCAGGACCTCCTGCGCCGCTCCCCGATCACGACCGACCTCACGGCGGTGAAGGGACTCGTGGGCGGCAAGGTGGCCCTCGTGACCGGTGCCGGTGGTTCGATCGGCTCGGAGCTCTGCCGCCAGATCGCCGACCTCGAACCCGAGCTCCTGGTCCTCGTGGACCACTCCGAGAACCAGGTCTTCGAGATCGATCGCGAACTGCGGCGCCGCTTCCCGCGGCTGCGACTCGCGCCGCTGATCGCCGACATCCGCGATGTCAGCCGGCTGCGCGACATCTTCGCCCGCTTCCGGCCCTTCGCCGTCTTCCACGCGGCCGCGCACAAGCACGTGCCGCTGATGGAGGAGAACGTCATCGAGGCCGTCACCAACAACGTCCTCGGCACCCGCAACGTCGTGGACGCCGCGCTCGAGTTCGGCACCACCCACTTCGTGCTCATCTCCACCGACAAGGCCGTGCGGCCCACGTCGATGATGGGCGCCTCGAAGCGGATCGCCGAGACGATCGTGCGACTCGCCGCCTCACGCGAGCACCGGCACTTCGTCGCCGTGCGATTCGGCAACGTGCTCGGCTCGAGCGGTTCAGTGGTCCCGACCTTCATGGAGCAGATCGCGCGCGGCGGGCCGGTGACGGTCACGCACCCCGAGATGCGCCGCTACTTCATGACCATCCCCGAGGCCGTGCAGCTTGTGATGCAGGCCGGTGCGCTCGGGACCGGCGGCGAGCTCTTCGCGCTCGACATGGGAGAGCCGGTGCGCATCGCCGACCTCGCGCGCGACCTGATCCGGCTCTCCGGGCTCGAGGTCGGCACCGACATCGAGATCCAGTACACCGGCATCCGCCCGGGCGAGAAGCTCTACGAGGAGATCTTCTTCGAGGGCGAGGACGTGCAGCCGACCGCGCACCCCAAGGTGATGCGCGCCACGGCCGAGCTGCCCAGCGAGGCGACCGATACGCAGATCGGGGAGCTGATCCGCCTCGCTTCCCTGGCGCCGCACGACGTCGAGCGCCTCCGCGCTGCCTTGATCGAGCTCGTGCCGGACTTCATCGTCGAGGAGCCGCCCTCCCGCGACATCGTCCCGATCACGACGAGACGGTCAGCCGGGTAAGACGCTCCCGCCATTCACATTCAGGATCTCCCCGACGATGTGCCGTGCCCCCGGCGCGCAGAGCGCGACGGCCGCCCACGCCACATCCAGCGGACTCGCCACGCGCCCGACAGGGATCCCGGCCTCGATCCGCGCCAGCCCGCCATCCGCGAACGGCAGCGCGCACATCTCCGTGTCCACCCACCCCGGCGCCACGGCGTTCACCGTGATCCCGCGCCGCGCCAGCTCGATCGCCTGCGACTTCACGAACGAGATCATCGCGCCCTTGCTGGCACCATAATCCGCGTGGAAGGCCTCGCCGCGCTGCCCCGCTGTCGAGGAGATGTGGACGATCCGTCCCCCCTCTCCCATCACCCGCGCCGCGGCCCGCGAGACGAAGAACATCGCGTCCACGTTCTCACGCATCGTCCGGTGCCAGCGCTCGTCGCTCATCTCGTGCACCGGCACCTCCTCGGGAGGCCAGATGCCGGCGCTGTGCACCAGGATGTCCACGCCGCCGAACGCATCGACGCACGCGCGCACCAGATCGTCGGCCCCCGCGGCCTCACCGAGATCGCCGGCGTGGGCCACGGCGCGCACACGGGTTGACTGCAACTCGACGACCATCGCGTCCGCCTCGGCACGCCGCGAGCGGTACCCGACGCAGACGTCCGCGCCGCACTCGGCCAGCAGCCGCGAGACCGCAGCGCCGATCCCGCGTGACCCCCCGGTCACCACCGCCCGCTTGCCCGCGAGCGAGAACATCGGCGCCACGCTCCCTGCGCGGCTCACTGCGCGGCTTCCTCGTCCACCACGTCGCAGATGCCGTGCTGGATCGAGAGGTGGATCTCCTGCGCCAAGTCCGTGCGGTCCGTCGGCACGACGAGGCAGAGGTCCACCATCTCGCGGATCATTCCGCCGTCCTTCGCCGTGAGCGCGAGTGTCCGCATGCCGAGTGCCTTGGCCACTTCGGCCGCGCGGAGACAGTTGGGCGAGTTCCCGCTCGTCGTATGGATCATCAGCAGGTCCCCAGCGCGGCCGAGCGCCTGCACCTGGCGGCTGAAGATCTCGTCGAACGAGAAGTCGTTGGCCGCCGCGGTCAGCAGCGAGGTGTCGGTGGTGAGGGCGATGGCACGCAGCGGACGCCGTGTGCGCCGGTAGCGCACCACGTACTCGGTCGCGAGGTGCTGGGCATCCGCGGCACTCCCGCCATTCCCGCAGAAGAATAGCGTGCCGGCGTTGGCCACCGTCGCGCGCACCAGTTCCGTGGCGGCACGGATCCCCTCCCCCAACTCCTCCGCCGACTGCGTCGCCAGCGCCGACAGCTCCCGAAGATGTTCAACCGGGTCCACGCTCATCTTGCCACCTCTGCGATGCGCTGCATCGCCTCCTGAGCCCGCGCCGGGAGGGTCGCCGGATCGTCCGCCGCCGCCTCGAACGCCCACGTCACGCACGCATCCGCCGCCAACAGGTCGAGCGCCGACTCGCGCGCCGATGCCGGCGAGAGCCCCAGCACCACGCCGAGCAGCACCTCGCCCGCATTGGTCAGGGCCTCGGCAACCGGCAGCGCGTCCCACTCGGGGTGCGCGCGGAGCACCGCAACCACCCGTTCCACCAGGGCCGGCGGCGCACTCGGCTCCGCGCGCTGGATCCACGCCAGCGCCGTCACGGCGGCCGGTCCGCTCACGAACGGCCCGCAAGCGCCGCGCGCGCCACGTTGCCGGCCTCGGTGGGCATCGTCGCCAGCTGCGCGCCGCTCACCCCCGCCTGTGCCATATGGTCCTTGCCGCCGCCACGGATGCCGGTGGAGGCCGCGAGCGCCTTCACGATGCTGCCCGCGGTCACGCCCCGCGCACGCAGGTCGTCGGTCACGACCACCACCAGTCCGCCCTTGTCGTCGCCGAAGTCCGCCACCAGCACGCCGACCCCGGTGCCGATCTGCTCGCGCACGACGTCGCCGAGCGCCTGCAGGTCCTTCATCGTGTCGGCCTTCACTGTCTTGGTGAGGAGCTGCGCACCATTCACGAGCTCCGCCCCGCCCATCAGGTCGGACCGGTTCCCGCCGCCGCGCAGCGCTTCCTCGAGCTTCTTTTCGAGCGCCTTCCGCTCCACCAGCATCTGGTCGAGCTTCTTGCCGATCACGTCCGTCGTGAGGGCGTTCACCTTGAGCCGCTCGGCGACCCCCTCCAATGTGCGCTCGCGCTCGCGCAGCATCGCGTACGCGCCGCGCCCCGTCACGGCCTCGATGCGCCGAACGCCCGCCGCCACGCCGCTCTCCGAGACGATCCGCATCAGCGCGATCTGCCCGGTGTTCCGCACGTGCGTCCCGCCGCAGAGTTCCACCGAGAGCCCGGGGATCTCCACCACGCGCACGACGTCGCCGTACTTCTCGCCGAAGAGCGCCATCGCACCGGCCGCGATCGCCTCCTTGTATGCCTTCTCGGTGGTCCGCACATCCACGTTGGCCCAGATGCCCTCGTTCACCATCGCCTCGATGCGCTCGAGCTGGTCGGGCTTGATCGGGCCGTGGTGCGTGAAGTCGAATCGCAGGCGGTCGGGCGCGACGAGCGAGCCCGCCTGGTGCACGTGCTCGCCAAGCACGCTGCGCAGCGCCGCGTGCAGCAGATGCGTCGCGGTATGGTTGCGCTCGGTGTCGTGCCGGCGGTCGGCCGGGATGCGGGCCTTGGCCCGCTCGAACTTCGGGGTCCCGGTCGCCCGACCGATCGCCGCCACCCGCCCCTCGATCTTCTTGACCTCGGTCACGTCGAGCCGCCAGTCGCTGCCGACGATCTCACCGACGTCGGACACCTGACCACCACTCTCGGCGTAGAAGGGCGACTCACGCAGCATCACCGCCATCTGCCCGTCCTCGAGCGTCTTCGTGGCCGTGACGAGGCTCTCGATCTCGAGGTAGTCGTATCCTACGAATTCACCCTCCTTCTCCTCCCCCTTCTTTCCTCCCCCCTCCCACTTCGACAGATCCCCGAGCTCATCCGCCCCGACCGTGATCTTCCTCGCTCTTCGCTCCTCTTGCGATTGCTTCCGCTGCGCGTCCAGCGCGTGCTCGAACCCCGAGATGTCCACGAGGTAGCCGCGCTCGCGCGCCATCAGCTCGGTGAGGTCGATCGGGAATCCGAAGGTGTCGTAGAGCTTGAACGCGTCGTCGCCGGCGATGGTCCCGCGCACCGCGGTCGAGCCCTGAGTGGAACCCGGGGGTGCCAGCTGCTCGAAGCGGGTCATCCCGCCGTCGATCGTCGCCAGGAAGCGCTCCTCCTCGGCCCGCGTCGTGTCCACGATGTGCTTGCGGCGCGAGGCGAGTTCCGGGAACTGGTCCGACATGTCGGCGATCACCTGCTCGACGACGTGCATCAGGGTCGGCTCGCGTCGGCCGAGCAGCCACGCGTGACGCACCGCACGACGGAGGATCCGGCGCAACACGTACCCGCGCCCCTCGTTGCTCGGGAACACACCATCGGCCAGCAGGAAGCTCACGGCGCGCGCATGGTCGGCGAGTACGCGATAGCTCACCGAGTGTTCCTCGGCGTAGACGTAGGGCTTGCCGACGATCGACGCGACCTTGTCGAGCAGCGGCTTGAAGAGGTCGGTGTGGTAGTTGTTCGCGACGCCCTGCAGCGTGGCGGCGATCCGCTCGAGGCCTGCGCCCGTGTCCACCGACGGCTTGGGCAGCGGGACCAGGGTGCCGTCGGGCTGCCGGTCGAACTGCATGAAGACGAGGTTCCAGATCTCCAGGAAGCGGCCCGCCTCGGCGCCCTCGACGAAGGCGTCGAGGGAGAAATCGGCGCGCTTGCGGTCGGTCCACTCGCCGCTGGCCCCGGCCGGGAACTCGAAGTCGCGCGCCAGGTGCGCGAGGTCCACGTAGATCTCGGTGCACGGCCCACAGGGGCCGGTGTCGGCCATCTGCCAGAAGTTGTCGCGCTCGCCGAGTCCGTAGATCCGGCTCTCCGCGATGCCCGTGACCTCACGCCAGAGCTGCCGCGCCTCGTCGTCGTCCTTGTAGACCGTGACGCGGATATGCTCGGTCGGGATCCTGAGCTCCACGGTCACGAACTCCCAGGCGAAGCGGATCGCGTCGCGCTTGAAGTAGTCGCCGAAGGAGAAGTTCCCCAGCATCTCGAAGAAGGTGTGATGCCGGGCGGTGTGGCCGACCTGCTCGAGATCGTTGTGCTTGCCACCGGCCCGGACGCACTTCTGGCTGGTGGTCGCCCGCCGGTTGCCGTCCGGGGGGGCCTCCTGGCCGAGGAAGACCTTTTTGAACTGGACCATTCCCGCGTTGGTGAACAGCAGGGTCGGGTCGTCCCCCGGGACCAGGGAGGAGGAGGGGCGGACCGCGTGCTGCTGGCGGGCGAAATAATCGAGGAAGCGGCGGCGGATGTCGGCGGCGTGCATAGGTCGTAAAGGTAGGCGCCTGCGGGGGAGTCACACAACGAGCGTTCGTGCCGATACTGGGGGGTAACTATCGTCGGTTTCCCTCGTCTTTCAGTCATAGAGCGGGGTACTCCTCGGTGCCGGACCTTCCGGCACCGCCGACCCCACGACCCTGCTACACTCCATCATCGTGTCTGCGATGCTCCTCCAGCACGTGGCAGCCCTGGTCGTCGGATTCGCCGTCACGGCGCTCCTGATCCCGCGCATCATCGCCGCCTGCCACCACCTCGAGCTCCTGGACAAGCCGGACGGCGATCGCCGGATCCACGCCACGGCGGTTCCCCGGCTGGGCGGAGTCGCCATCATCGCCGGGACGCTCGCCGGCAGCGCCGCGCTCCTGACCATCGGGATGCTGACCGGGACGATCGATCTCCCCTACCCCCGGCTCATGCCCGGCGTGGTCCTCGGCGCCGGTCTGATCTTCCTCGCCGGACTCGTGGACGACCTCCGCGGCATCTCGCCGCGCGCCAAGCTCGTCGCGCAGACGCTGGCCGCGATCACGGTGATCGCCTTCGGCTTCCGCATCGACACCATCGCGCTCTCGACCTCCTCGGCCGTGATCTCGCTGGGCTTCCTCGCCATCCCCATCACGCTCCTCTGGATCGTGGGGATGACCAACGCTTTCAACCTGATCGACGGCGTGGACGGGCTGGCCGGCACCTTCGCGCTCATCGCGCTCGTGACCGCGGTCGGCGTGGACCTCTACCTGCACGACGTCCGCTCGCTCGTGATCTCGATCGCGATGCTCGGCGCGGTGTTCGGCTTCCTGCGCTTCAACAACAACCCGGCGCGCATCTTCCTGGGCGATTCGGGGTCGATGACCATCGGGTTCTTCCTCTCGATCCGGCTCGTGATCAGCAGTACGGCGGTTGATGGTCGCACCTTCATCCTCGTGCCGCTCCTCGCGCTGGCCTTCCCGCTGGCGGACACCTTCATCGCGATCGCCCGTCGCTGGCTGCGCGGCCACCCCTTCTCGCGCGCCGACGGCCGGCACATCCACCACCAGCTCCTCGCGATCGGCATCCCGACGCGCGTGACGGTGGACCTCCTCGGCCTCTTCTTCGGCGGCGTCGCGGCGATCGGTCTCTCGATCTCGTTCGCCCCGCCCGAGTTCACGCTCGCCTTCCTGATGACCGCCGGCATCCTGCTCTTCGCCGGCTTCTTCTACGGCACGCGCTGGTTGCGCTACGGCGAGTTCGCGGAGTTCGGCCGCTCGATCACGTCAGTCGTGTTGAACGCCCGCACGGTGGTCCGCGAGAAGATCCGCGCCAATGATATTGCCGCGCAGATCCGCTCGGCGCGCACCTTCGACGAGGTCCGGGAACTGCTCGACGAGCTTGTGGACGAAGTGCGCGTGCTCGACATGGAACTCGTGACGGGCAACACCGTCGCGCACGGGCCGGAACGGCAGCACATCTCGCATGCCGACCGCCTCCCCATCCGGCTCGACTACCCCTTCCTCTGGAAGACCAAGGCCGGCTCGCGCGAGATCGTCCTCCGCGTCTGGAGCGAGCGCCCGATGCGCGGGATGCATCCGGCGTCGGAGCGGCTCGCGACCCGTATCGGGCCGGCCCTGGAGGAGTGGTTCCATCTGCACGAGCTGGAGCTGCAGCCGCACTTCGGCTACGAGGCGCAGCCCCTCTACCGTAAGACGCCCCCGCCCTTCCGGCTCGCCGCCGCCGAAGGCTGATCCCGGGGCTGATCCCGGC
>JANNLH010000136.1:0-12663 GCA_031396725.1 Gemmatimonadaceae bacterium
ACAGAGGGCACAGAGGAGGCGCCGTCCTGAAGACGGCGCCCCCTCTGTGCCCTCTGTGTCCTCTGTGGTGACCCGCCGTTCCTCAACGCGACTCGGAAGCCTCCGCCCAGGCCGACATCGCCGAATCCAGCTCCTTCCGGGCCCGCGCGAGTTCCTGATCGAGCTTCCCGGCCCGGCGCGCGTTCGCCGGTGAGCCATCGTACAACTCGGCGTCGGCCAGCTGCGATTCGAGATCGGCGATCCGCGCCTCGCAACGCGACACGGCCTGCTCGGCATCCTCGGCCGCGCGCTGGCGCGCCCGCCGCGCGGCATGATCGTCGCCCGCTGCCGGAGCGCCCTTCTTCGTCCGCTGGCGCTCGGCCTGACGCTTGGCCTCGGCGGCCTCGGCGAGCGCACGCGCGGCGTGGGCGTCCTTCTGCGCCTTGAGCGTCTCCCACTCGACGAAGCTGCCGTCGAAGTCGGAGAGATGTGTGCCCTCGAAGGCCCAGACGCGCGTCGCGAGCTCGCGAAGGAAGGCGCGGTCGTGGCTGACCAGGATCACCGTCCCCTCGTACTCCTCGAGTGCATCCTCGATCGCCTCGATGCTCTCGACGTCGAGGTGATTAGTCGGCTCGTCGAGCACCAGCAGGTTGGCGTGCGCGAGCGTGATGATCGCGAGGGCGACGCGGGCACGCTCGCCGCCGGAGAGAGTCGCGATGCCGCGCATGACCTCCTGTCCGGAGAAGCCGAAGCAACCGAGGTGGTTCTGGATCGCGCCGCGTCCCCAGAGCGGACGCAGGTCGGCGATGGCGTCGTAGATGGACTTCCCGAGCGGCAGGTCGGCGAGGTCCTGGCGGAACCAGGCCGGCGTGACCGAGCCGCCGACCTTCGCCTCGCCGGCGCCCGGCGCGCGATGGCCGAGCAGCGTGGAGAGGAGGGTGGACTTGCCGGCGCCATTCGGGCCGACGAGGGCGATCACGTCCCCGCGCTGCGCGACGCCCGAGAAGTTCGAGACGAGCACGCGGTCCTCGACCTTCACCGTGAGCTTGTCGGCCGTGATGACGCGGTCGCCGCCGCGCTCGGCCGCGTCGAGACGGAGCACCATCGCGCCGTCGGAGCCCGGCGGGGGCGTGAGGCGCGGCAGCCGCTCGAGGCGCTTGCGCCGGCCCTTGGCCTGCGAGGTGTTCACCCCCGCGATGTTGCGCCGGATGTAGTCCTCCTCCTTGGCGACGAACTTCCGCTGCCGCTCGACCTCACGGTCGCGCGAGAGGCGGCGTTCGGTGCGCTGCATGACGAAGCTCGAGTAGCCGCCGCGGTAGGCCTCGGTCGTGCCGCCCTCGAGGTGCAGGATGTGGTCGGCCACGACGTCGAGGAAGGCGCGGTCGTGGCTGATGACGATGACCGTCTCGTTGCACTCCTTGAGCCACTCCTGGAGCCAGAGCGTCGTGTCGAGGTCGAGGTGGTTCGTCGGCTCGTCGAGCAGGAGGAGCTCGGCCGGCGCGATCAGCTGTGCCGCCAGGCCGACGCGGCCGCGCTCCCCGCCGCTCAGTGAGGCGACGGCACGCGTCTTCGACTCTTCGGCGTCGAAGCCGAGGCCCTGGAGCACCGCGTCGACGCGGGCGTGGAAGGTGTAGCCGCCCATGTCGGCGAAGCGTTCCTGGTCGCGGCCGAAGCGTGCGAGCACGTTGTCGGGGGTCCGTTCCCCGAGCTCGGCGAGTTGCGCGGCCTGTTCGGCGAGCGACTGCTCGAGCGCGATCACGTCGGCGAACGCCGTCGCGGCGGCGTCCCAGACGGTCACGATGCCCTCGAACGCGCGGTGCTGGTCGAGCAGTGCGTGCCGCAGGCCGGGCTGCCGCGCGACGCTGCCCGTGCTGGGCTGCATCGCGCCGGTGAGGATCCGGAAGAGCGAGCTCTTGCCGCTGCCGTTGCGTCCGACGATGCCCCAGCGGTCGCCGGCGCCGACGGTGAAGGTGACGTCCTTGAGCAGTACGGTGGCGCCGAACGAGATGCCGACGGACGAGCAGGAGATGAGGGTCACGTGTCCGTTGGTGTGGGCACGGTGAGGTCCCCGGTGTCGAGGGCGCGCTGCGCCAGCGCCCGCAGCCGTTCATCCTGGTTCCGTTCGAGCGCGCGGATGGCGCGGCGCGCGCGGCGCATCGCCAGCGGCACGAAGATGCGCGCCGCGTCGAGGTCGGCCGCCGCCCCTTCGATCCCGTGCGCCTCGACCGCCGCGGTGGCGCGGCTCAGCACCGCGGTGGCGAGGTAGATGTCGATCGCCGCGTTCGCCATCCGCTCCTGCAGCATCTGGCGCTCGATGATCGCCTTGCCATGCTCGATGATCGCCTTCTCCACCGCCAGTGCGAGCGTGTGGATGTTGTCGGCGACCAGCTCGGCCTCCTCCTCGAGCGCCTGGTGCACCTTCGTGAATTTCGGCTTCACGACGGTGCGCTTCACGCGGTCGGTGATGTAGCTCGAGATCGCGCCGATCGAGTGGAGCGGGTCCTTGAACGCCTTGCCGACCGCCTTGAGCTCCTCGCCCGGCTGCTGCAGCCCCATCAGCGCGATCAGCGCCCGCAGGATCTCGTTGGTGCCCTCGAAGATCAGGTTGATGCGCGAATCGCGCACGAAGCGCTCGTAGGGGAACTCCTTCGAGTAGCCGATGCCGCCGGCGATCTGCAGGGCGTCGTTGGCGGTGCGGAAGGCGAGCTCCGACGCGAAGATCTTGCACGACGCCGTCTCGAGCGAGAAGTCCACGCCGCCGCGGTCCACCATCCCGGCGCAGAGCATCCAGCCGGCGTCGGCGGCGTAACACTCGGCGGCGGCGTACGCGATCTTCTTCTGGATCATCTCGAACGATCCGATCGGCCGGCCGAACTGCTCGCGCTCCTTGGCGTACGCGATCGCCAGCTTCATCATCGCACGGGTGCCGCGCGAGGAGCCGGCGGAGAGGCCCAGGCGCCCGGAGTTCAGGATCTCGAGCGCGATCTTGAAGCCGCTGCCGACCTCGCCGAGCAGGTCCTCGCTGGGGACGCGCACGTTCTCGAAGGTGACCGTGCGCGTGTCGCTGGCCTTGATCCCCATCTTCTCCTCGATCTTGCCGAGCGAGATGCCGGGCGCGTGCGCGTCCACGACGAACGCGGTCACGCGCTGCTTCGGCTTGCCGTCGATGACGACCGGGACCTTGGCGAAGACGGTGAAGACGCCGGCATACCCGGCGTTGGAGATCCAGATCTTGGTGCCGTTGAGCAGGTAGTGCGAGCGGTCCGCGCTCAGGACGGCGCTCGCGAGCATCGCCTGCGCGTCGGACCCCGAGCCGGGCTCGGTGAGGCAGAACGCGCCGATCAGCTCGCCCGATGCACAGCGCGGGAGCCAGCGCTGCTTCTGGTCCTCGGTGCCGAAGAGGATGATGCCCTTGATGCCGATGCTCTGGTGCGCGCCGAAGTAGACGGCGAGCGATGCGTCGTGCGATCCGATCTCGCCGAAGACGCGGTTGAACACCATCGCCGAGGCGCCGAAGCCTCCGTACGCCTCCGGGATGTTCAGCCCCATCAGGCCGAGTTCGGCCATCCCCTGGCGCACGGCGTCGGGGAAGCGCCCGTCGTGGTCGAGCTGCGCCGGGTCGAGGGTATCGGCGGCCCAGCTGCGGAAGGCGTCGAGGATCGCCGCCAGCGATTCCTTCTCCTCCGCGCTCGGCTGCGGGAACGGGAAGACGAGCGACTCGAGGATCTCGCCCTCGAACACGCCGCGCGTGAACGACGGGTTCTTGTCGGGGTCGGCGAGATGGGGGGTGTTCGCGGCTTCTTTGGCGCTCGTGGGTGCGCTCATCGTTCGGCTCGTGCGGCTCGGGATGCACTGAAAACTAGCGGGGCGCGACTTGCCATGCGCGCGACGTCCGCCGAGGTTGCGGTGATGCAACGCTCCCTCCTGATGACGGCTCTCGGCGCGGCGGTATTCGCCGCCTTCCCCATTGCCGCGGTGGCCCAGGGCACGACGGGCCGGCCGGCCGCGAACCCCGCGCCGGCCGTCGAGACCGCCATCGCGTCAGGTGCGACGGTACGCGTCGACTCCGCTTCTCCGCGCGCGGCGGTGCAGGGCTTCCTGATCGCGACGCGCGCGGGGGATTTCGGGGCCGCCGCGGAGGCGCTCGACCGGGACGCCGTGCCGGCCGGGCGGGGGAGTGACCTGGCGCGCCGGCTCAAGTCGGTGCTCGACGCGCACCTCTGGGTGGATCTCGACCGGGTCTCCCCGTTCGCGTCCGGCGACACCGCGGACGGGCTGCCCCGCGACCGCGAGCTGCTCGGCGAGGTGCCCGATGGCTCGGGACGCCTGCAGCCGGTGCGGCTCGCGCGGGTGGAGCGCGATGGCGCCACGCGGTGGGTGTTCTCGGAGGCGACGATCCGGGAGATCGACAGCTGGTATGCGACGCTTCCGGACAACTGGGTCCGCGAGCACCTGCCCGAAGCGCTCCTCGCCAACGGGCCATTCGACGTCCTGTGGTGGCAGTGGATCGCCCTCCTCACGCTGATCCCGCTCGCGATCGTGATCGGCCTCGTGTTCGCGGCGCCGACGCAGTCGCTGCTGCGGCGGGTCGTCTCGAAGACCAGCAACGAGTTCGACGACGCGCTCGTCTCGGCGGCGTGGGGACCGATCGTCCTGCTCTGGGCGATGGCGTCGTCGCGCATCCTGCTGCGCTGGGTCGCGCTGGCGGCACCCGCGCAGGCCTTCGTCGTCGGGCTGCAGAAGTCGCTGGCGATCGTCGCCGCCTTCTGGATCATCCTGCGCTCGATCACGGTGCTGCAGGACGCGCTCCCGGTGAGCGCCTGGGCCTCGCGCCATCCGGCGCTGCGCTCGCTGATCCCGCTCGGCGGGCGGATCACGCGCGTGCTCGTCTTCGCGCTCGGGATCCTGACGCTGGTGGCGTCGTTCGGTTATCCCGTGGCGACGATCCTCGCGGGACTCGGCATCGGCGGCATCGCCGTCGCACTCGGTGCGCAGAAGTCGCTCGAACACTTCTTCGGCTCGCTCTCGATCGGCGTCGACCAGCCCTTCCGCGTCGGTGACTGGGTGAAGGTGGACGGCGTGGAGGGAGGCGTGGAGGCGATCGGACTGCGCTCGACACGGATCCGCACGCTGGACCACACGGTGGTGAGCATCCCGAACGGGCGGCTGGCGGAGGCGCCGGCCGAGAACTTCGGCGAGCGCGAGCGGATCCGGCTGCGCGCGATGCTCGGACTCGAGTACGGCACCTCATCGGCCACCATGCGCGTGGTGCGAGACGCGATCGAGGCGCGACTGCGGGCCCACCCGAAGACCTGGCCGGACCGGGTCGTGGTGCGGTTCAACCAGTTCAGCGCGTCGTCGCTCGACCTCGAGCTGTTCTGCTGGATCGAGACGACGGACATCGACGAGTTCCGGGCGATCCGGGAGGAGTTGTTCCTGGCGATCATGGAGATCGTGGAATCGAGCGGGGCGAGTTTCGCGTATCCGACGTCGACGGTGATGTTGAGGACGGAGACGGTCGAAAGTAGAAAGTCGAAAGTAGAAAGGCTGTCGAGCTAGGTCCGGGCGAGGTTCCTCAGCGCGCGGAAGAAGTGCGGGTGCGCGGCGGCGGCGTGGACGAAGTCTCGCTCCTGGGGGCGGGCCTTCTGCCGGAAGAGCCCGGCGAGGGCGCGGCGCGCGGGGCGCGGCCAGCGGTCGAGCTCCGCTGCGGGGATCGCCGCGGCCAACGGGGCCAGACCGGTGAGGGCGCGGCGCTCGGCGGTGCTCCACGACGCGAGCCGTACGTCCAGCCGGCGCGCCACTTCCCGCGCGATCGCAGTCGCGGCCCTCGCCCGATCGCCGCTGCCATCCGCCGCGAGTTGCGTGGTGGCGCGCGACGAGAGGGTCGGGAGCCAGGCTTCATCGAATGCGTCGTCGGCGCCGAAGCCCGGCAGGGTGAGGTGCAGGTCCCCCGACGCGAGCGCACGCAGCGTCTCCGCACTCGAGCGATGCCGCGGGTCGCGCACGCGGCGCGCCACTTCGGCGGCGGCGATCGCCCGCACCTCGGGTGCCGCCGGACGGAAGCCGAGCCGGTGGTAGAACCAGAAGGCACCGCTCTCGATGGCCTCGCGGTTGCCTTCGCCGAACTGGTAGGCATTGACCACGAACCGGCGCGATCCGAAGAGCGTCCGGAAGGCCCGCAGCATCTGCGCCCAGAGGAATGCGGCCTCGGCGCCGCGGAACGCCTCGAAGATGTTGATGCCGGTGTTCGCCTGCCGGAAGAGCGGCGTCACGCCGCCGTATCCGATCGGGATGCCGTTCGAGAGGAGGAGGTAGCCGTAGTTCGCCTCGAGACTCATCCGCAGTTCCGGCGGCGTCCCGATCACGGCGAGTGAGGTGCCGGCCCCGAGATCCGCGCGCCAGACCTCGGCGGCATTGGCGTGCGAGATCGCGTAGACCTCCCGGCAGCGCGCGGCGAGGGCAGTGCGGGCGACATCGATCATCCGCTCGGCCTCGGCGCGCGCGAGGAGCCGGATGCCGGGGAGCGGCGCGGCGATGTGCGCCAGCGGATGCTCGGGGGCGGGGCGCATCGCTCGGCGGATCACGGGCAGGGCGACGGGGAGTCCGACGCCGGTCACGCTCGCGTCCGGCGAGCGCAGCCGCCACCGGATCGGGATCTCGGCCGCCTCCCATTCCGTGCGCACGACGCGCGAGGCGATCCCCGACCGGCGAAGCGCGGCGAGCACCCACGCGAGGTCGCTGGGCGCGGCGCCGCCGCGCGCGAGCCGGACCCAGTCGCGCAGGGGCAGCTCGTCGAACGCATCCTCCTCGGCGCGCTGCACCAGCGGGCGCAGCATCGTCTCGAGCCGGCCGGCGTCGCCGAGATGCGCCCAGTCGATCTCGGCGTCGAGCGGGAAGCGCGCCGCGAGCCAGGTCGCGATGCCGTGGTCGAAGGTGTGGCGCGACGTGGTCCCGGCGATGCCGGAGTCGTCGGCTCCCGCGCGCAGACGCGGTGGCAGGCGGCGGATCGAGCCGGCGGCGCGCTCGAGCGCCGGGCGCGTCTCCGCGTGGAACGCGTGGTCCGCCGGGAACGCGCGGAAGAGCAGCAGCAGGTCGTGCCACTCGACGAGGTCGCGCAGGCGCTCAGCCGTTGTACACCTCGCCGCCCAGTTCCCGGTAGCGCTCGAGCACCTCGCGCGCCTCGGCGCGCAGGACGTGCGGCACGATCTCGATGCCGCGGGCCCGCAGGTACGCATATGACTCGGCGAACACCGGCCCCTCGTCGAACGCGATCCGCTCGGCGTCCTCCCGGGCGCCGCCGAAGACGATCCGCGTCACCCCGCTCCAGAGGGCCGCGCCGAGGCACATCGCACAGGGGGCGCAACTGGTGACGAGCTCGTGCGCCGGGTGGCCGTCCGCCGCGAGCGTGTACGACCCGACCCGCTTCTCGGCGAGCTGCAGCGCGATCATCTCGGCGTGGAGCGTGCTGTTCTTGAGCCGCAGCACCGAGTTCACGCCCACGCTGATCAGTCGTCCGCTCCCACGCTCGAACACCGCCGCGCCGAAGGGACCGCCGGTCGCGCGATCGACATTCTCGCGCGAGAGCTCGATCGCCAGACGCATCCGCGCCTCATCGGTCGGGTACGGCACCTCGAAGTCGACGCGCTCCGTCACCCACGCCGGCAACGAGACGACGGCATCGAACATCGGAGGGCGTTCCCAGCGCATCGGCGCCTCAGTCGAGGAACGGCGCTACGAGCTCGGAGGATCCGCGGAGCGCCCGCTGCGCCGCGGCCCGCCCGAGGATCGCCCCGACCACGTTCCCGGTGCCGCCATAGGCCCCCATGACCGTCACGCCACCGCCGAGCTCACGGAACACGGGGAGCCCCGTATCCGTGTACGAGACCGACGCGGCCCACCGGTGCGTGACCTCGGCGTGCACCTTGAGATCGGTCCGCAGCGTGCGGGTGAGATAGTCCTGGATCCCGGCGCTCGGCTCGTCGTCGGTCGTCCACTCCGTCTCCATCGCCGTATCGCGTCCGCCGCCGAGGAGCACCGAGCCGTCGGGGAGCTGCTGCCAGTAGTCGTAGCCGTACCGCTTGCTCACCGGCCGCGGGAAGGAGACCTCCGGCGCGGGGGCGGTCGCGAGCATCTGCAGTCGTGCGGTGCGCACCTCCGCGAGCAGCTCGGGGAAGAGCCATTCCAGCTTGCCGTCCACGCAGACGATGACGTGCCGGGCGGTGATCGTCGCGTCATCGGTGCGCACGCGGCCGGGCTCGATCGAGCGCGCGGCGGTGCGGCCGAAGAGGCGCGCGCCCCGCTCGAGCGCGCGCGCGGCGAGCGTGTGGCCGCGGAGGAGCGGGTGGAACACGCCGTCGGTCGGGATCAGCAGGCCGCGGCCCTCCGGCCCCTCGTACGTCTCGACCGCGAGCCCGTCGGCGAGCATCTGTGCGCGCTGGCGTTCGCAGTCCTCGCGCTCGGCGTCGTGCGCCGCGATCCGGACGGATCCCGGGAATCGCGCGACGCCCGGGATCTCATCCGCGATGCGCTGCATCTCGGCCATCGTGAGTCGCGTGATCTCCATCGCGCGGTCGCGGCCGAGGCGGGAGACCGCGTCGTGATGGAAGTCGGCCGTGCCCGAGAGGAGCAGTCCGCCGTTGCGTCCGGCGGCGCCGGCCGCGACATCGGCGGCATCGATGCCGATGACCGACTTGGCACCGAGCGCGAGCGCCTCCGTGATGCACGAGAGCCCGGTGCCGCCGAGTCCGATGACGCAGACCTCGGCCTCAGCATCCGCGCCGAGCGGTGCGAGTCCGGGCCAGTCGTGGTCGTCCCAGCGGGGGCGATTGGGGAGGGCGGTGCTCACCGCCCGGCTGCCGCGATCCTCATCTCCGCAGTATGCATCGGGGCGCGCGCCGGCACCACGGCCAGCGCCTGCTCGATGTCGCGCCAGAGGTCGCGCGGCTCCTCGAGCCCGACGCTCAGGCGCAGGAGGCCACCGGTGATCCCCGTCGATGCGCGCGCATCGGCGTCCACCACGCGGTGCGTGAGCACGGCCGGCGGCTGGATCAAGGTGTCCGTCGACCCGAGGCTCACCGCCGGCGTGATGATCCGCAGCGCCTTGAGGAACGCGTGCATCACCGCGTCGTCGGGACTGGCGAGTTCGAAGCTCATCACGCTGCCGGGTCCGCGCATCTGCGTGCCGATCAGTCCACGCGGATCCTGACCCGGCAGACCCGGGAAGTGGATCCGCGCGATGCGCGGATCCTCCGCCAGCCGCTCGGCCAGGATCTGCGCGGTGGCCTGCGCACGATGCACCCGAAGCTCGAGCGTGGGGAGACCGCGATGCAGCAGGTAGCTCCCGAACGGATGCAGCAGTGCTCCGGTCGCGGCGCGCACGTGCTTGATGTCGCGCACCAGCGCGTGCGGTCCCGCGACCACGCCCGCGATCACGTCACCGTGTCCGCCGATGAACTTGCTGGCGCTGTGCATCACGAGCGCGGCACCGAGCGCGAGCGGGCGCTGGATGGCAGGCGTGGCGAAGGTCGAATCGACCAGCACCGGGACCGATCCCGCCTGCCGCACCACGTGCGCGATGTCCACGAGCGCGAGCGTCGGATTGGCGGGCGTCTCGATCACGACGAGTGCGGTCTCGGGTCGGATGGACTCGGCGATCGTGTCCTCGGTCGCCCAGGTGACCGTGAGTCCCAGGAGTCCCGATGCCAGCAGATGGTCCGCGGTGCCGTAGATCGGCCGGATGGCGACCACGTGCGAGCCGCGCGACTTGGCGGCCAGCAGCACGGCTGAGAATGCGGCCATGCCGGAGCCGAACGCGGCGGCATCCTCTGCGCCCTCGAGGTCGGCCAGCGCACGCTCGAACCGATCGGTGGTGGGATTGAACAGCCGCTGGTAGACGAAGCTCCCCTGCGGCGCGTCGCCGGCGACGAGACTGTCGAACGACCGTCCCGCGGCCTCGAGATCCGGGGTCGGGTAGGTCGTGCTCAGGTCGATCGGAGGTGCGTGCACTCCGATGTCCATGAAGTCCTCGCGTCCGGCGTGGCAGGCGCGTGTGGCGAAGGCGTTATCCATCTGTCGCTCCGAGTGCGGGGATACATAGCTAGATTAGCAGAATCCCCTACTGAGAGCGACAATTGCCGCAGAATATTCGACAGCGACCCGATCCAGCCCTCCTCGACCGAATCGATCGCGAGATCCTCGCGCATTTGCAGCACGATGCGCGGATCTCGAACAAGGAGCTCGCCGCCAAGGTCGGGCTTGCCCCGTCGAGTTGCCTCGCGCGCGTGCGTCGGCTCGAACGGACCGGGGCGCTGCTCGGCTACCACGCCGAGGTGGATCCGCGCGTCTATGGGGTCACGCTCGAGGCGCTGATCAGCGTGCGGCTCGAGAAGCACGCGCGTCCCGCGATCTCCGCCTTCGAACGGCACCTGCGAACGCTGCCGGAGGTGCGCGACTGGTCGCACCTCGCCGGCGCGAATGACTACTTGGTGCACGTCGCGGTGCGGGACGCCGAGCACCTGCGCGAACTCGTGCTCGCGGCCTTCTCGTCGCGGCCGGAGGTCGCGCACCTGGAGACGTCGCTGATCTTCTCGCACCGCCGGAATCCGGCGTTCGGGATCCTGCCCTTCAGCGCGCCCGGCACCGGGCGCGCCGAGGGCTGAGCGTCAGGCGAGGACGCGCTGCAGGATCGGGATGGCGCGGCGCATCTCGTCCATCGTGCCGATCGAGATGCGGGTGTGCGTCGTGAGCGGCGGGAAGGGACGGCCCACCGAGACGCCCGCGGCCCGGGCGGCGGTCCGGAACTCGCCCGCGTCGCGCTTGATGTCCACGAGCACGAAGTTCGTCTGCGACGGGACGACCGTGAACCCTGCCTCGCGGAACGCGCGTGTCGTGAACGCGCGCGCCTCGCGATTCAGCTGCTGCTCCTTCCGCAGCTGCGCGGGATCGCCGAGCGCCGCGAGGGCGGCCACCTGTGCGATCGTGCCGACGCCGCCGCCGAGCCGCAGGCGGTCCATCCGCGCCAGCGTCGCCGGCTGGCCGAACGCGTAGCCCGCGCGCAGGCCCGCGATGCCGTAGATCTTCGAGAAGGTGCGCGACACGACGACGCGCGGGTGCGCGGCGACCAGCGGGAGTGCGGTCGCGTACGACGGATCGTCCACGAACTCGTGGTAGGCCTCGTCGACGAGCACGATCACCTCGGGGTCCGCGGCGAGGACCGCCTTCACGAAGTCGGTCACGGTCCGCCCGGAGTGCACGTGTCCGGTCGGATTGTTGGGATTGCAGAAGAAGACGAGTCCCGCGCCGCGCACCTCGCGCAGCATCCGCGCCGGGTCGATCGCCAGGGCGGCGTCCACCGGGACCTCGCGGAGCGGCAACCCGAGCGTGCGCGCATAGTTCGCGGGCGACTCGAAGGTCGGCAGCGCGGCGACCAGATGTCGCGACGGAGAGCAGTAGGCCTGCACCGCCAGGCGCAGCAGCTCACCGGAGCCGCAGCCGAGCAACACCTGGTCGGCGGAGAGCCCGTTGGCCTTCGCGAGCGCGTCGCGCACGCGGATCTCGCCGGATCCCGGATAAAGCGCGGCCTCGCGGAAGGAATCCATCACCGCGCGGACGACGGCGGGGACGGGGCCGTTCGGATTCTCGTTGGAGTCAAGCTTGATCAGGTCGGCGCGCGCGGAGAACGCACCGATCGAAGCGGCCGCGTGGGGCTCCGCGGTCGCTGCCTCGAATCCGCGCGCGCCGACCCAGGACGGCAGCGTGAGCGCGCCGGCACCGCCGACGCCGAGGGTCTGCAGGAAGGCGCGCCGCGAGAATGCCATGACCAACTCCGGAGGAGGACGGGCGGAAGGTAGCGCCAGCGGACCCGGGGGGCGAGGTCAGCGCATCAGGCCGGGCAGGTCACGCCAGAGCACCCACGCGCCGGCCGCGGCCATCGCCAGCGCGACCACCGCGCCCAGTGCCGTCAACGCCCGCGGATGGCGGTAGGCGCCCACGACCTTCGTCCGGTGCGCCGCGATCAGCATCGTGCCGAGGGCGAGCGGGAGGATCAGGCCGTTGAGCGCGCCGACGAGCACGAGCGTCCGCACCGGCCGGCCGACGACGACGAAGACGAGCGTCGAGACCGCGATGAACATCACCACCACGCGCGTCCAGCGCGCCTCGAGCGCGGGATGCAGGCCGCGCAGGAAGGAGACGGAGGTGTAGGCGGCCCCGACCACGGAGGTGATCGCCGCGCTCCACATCACCACCCCGAAGATGCGATAGCCGATCTCGCCGGTGGCGTGGCGGAACACCGAGGCCGGCGGGTTCGCCGGATCGAGCGCCAGGCCGCGGTGCACGACGCCGAGTGCCGCGAGGAAGAGCACGATGCGCATCAGCGAAGCGATGCCGATCGCCCAGAATGCCGAGCGCGTCACCCTGGCGACCGATTCCGTCCCGTGGACGCCGGCATCGACCAGCCGGTGCGCGCCCGCGAAGGTGATGTAGCCGCCGACCGTGCCGCCGACGATCGTGACGATCGACAGGATGTCGATGTCGAGCGGCCGGATCGTCCGCTGCAGGGCCTCGCCGTACGGCGGGTCCGCGGCGATGGCGACGTACCAGGTGAGACCGACGAGCAGCAGCCCGAGGACGATCGCGAAGCGGTCCATCGCGCGGCCCGCCTCCTTCACGAGGAAGATCCCGATC
>JANNLH010000020.1:0-2522 GCA_031396725.1 Gemmatimonadaceae bacterium
TCGAGTGGGACGCGGTCGAGCTGCCGAGCCAGTTCATGGAGAACTGGTTGCGTCACCCGAAGACACTCGCGTCGTTCGCGAAGCATTACGAGACCGGCGCGCCGATCCCCGCGAGCCTGGTCGAGCGCGTGCTCGCGGCCTCGACCTTCCGGGCCGGCTCCGCGTTCCTGCGTCAGATCTACTTCGCGCGCCTCGACCTCGAGCTGCACCACGACTTCGACCCCGCCTCGGGCGCCTCGATCTGGGACGTCCAGCACCGGATCGCGCGCGACAACACCGTGATCGCGCCGCTGCCGGAGGACCGATTCCTCTGTAGCTTTGGGCACTTGTTCGCTGGGGGCTACGCCGCCGGCTACTACTCGTACAAGTGGGCCGAGGTGCTCTCGGCCGACGCCTTCGCCGCCTTCGAGGAGGCCGGCCTCGACGACGACACCCGCGTGACCGAGGTCGGCCGCCGCTTCCGCGAGACGGTCCTGGCGCTTGGCGGGAGCGTGCCGCCGATGGAGGTCTTCAAGCGCTTCCGCGGGCGCGAGCCGAGCACCGAAGCCCTGCTGCGGCACAATAACCTGGGCTGACGATACTCCGCACAAGCGGGCGAGGAGCGACGAAGGGCCGCGAAAGGAGCACGAAGTCTATGGTTCGGTCCAGGCGGGCGATACCAGACTCTCTCGGCAATCCTCGCACTGGGTCGGGGGGGGCGGTTCTGGCTGACGGTGCGAGGCTGACGATCCGCAGGTTGGCGGGGGCGCCGATTCGCGATGGAAAACTGGCGCCGCGGTCCGAGCGGGTGTGGCTTGTGAGCCGTCGCCCTCAATAACAGGGCGCCCACCGACCGCGGGCCCGTTGTGAAGGTGATCCTGTTGTCGGCTCTATGCAAGCGGAGCGCCTCATGCGGACACGCCTCACACGCCGGATATTGGGTTGGATAGCATCGCGGATTCTCGACGCCAGGCTCGAATCCGTAGCCGATCAGCGCCGCCCCAAGCGGGGATCGTGGCCCTTGCAGTCGTTCTTATCGATGGTCCTCATCGGACTTGCCGCCGGATGCCGCTCCATGGCGGACCTCGAGGAGCTCACCGGCGAGGCGTCGCCCGCAGCGAGACGATGGCTGCGCCTGCGAGGTCGCCTGTCGGATACCACCGCTCGGGGCGTGTTGCTCAAGGTCGATCCCGATGACCTTCGAAAGGCGCTGTATCGGCAGGTTCGCGCGCTCCATCGGCGCAAGGTGCTGGCGCCGACGTCGTTGCCCTGGGGCGTGGTCTCGATGGATGGAAAGGCGACCACCATCACGAGCTGGGATGGGGTCTACGCCCAACAACAGGGCCATCGTGGCTCGGTTCGTACGATTACGGCGATGCTTGCCTCGAGCGACGTACGGGCGTGCCTGGACGCCCATCCCATCCCGGCGTCGACCAATGAAATGGGCGCGTACCTGCCCGCGCTCGAGCGCCTCGTTGCGGCCTACGCTTCGATCGACCTGTTCCGCGTGGTCATGTACGACGCGGGCGCCTGCTCGGAGGCGAATGCGCGCGGCACGCGGGAGCTGGGGCTGCACTACGTGATGGTGCTCAACGAGGCCCAGCCCACGCTGCGCGCCGAGGCCGGGCGCGTAGAAATGGGCGCCGGCGAGGTCGTCACGGACGATCAGAAGCACGTCCGCTACACCATCTGGGCGACGGAGGAACTCGCCGGATTCCTCGACTGGTCGCACCTCAAGACGATCGTGCGAGTCCGGCGCGATGAGCTCGATGCTCACGGACGTCCCGTGTCATCGGGCGAGCGCTACTTCGTCACGAGCCTTCGCAAGGATGCGCTTACCGTGCCGGAGTGGGCCACGCTGCTCCGCTCCCGCTGGGGGGTCGAGAACAACTGCCACCACACGTTCGACACCGCCTTCGCCGAAGACGAACGGCCGTGGATCACCGCATCCCCTCTCGGCGCGCTCAACATCATCCTGCTGCGCCGCATCGCCTACAACATGATGGCCGCCTACCGCGGGCACACGCTCCGCTCCGAAACCAAGGACCTCACACCCTGGAGGAAGCTGATGAGATGGACCTACGTCGCGCTCGTCGCCGCCACGTTGACGGCGATCGAAGGCCTTCGCGCCCGCGCACCGCCGGTCAACGATGACCGAGCCGCAGCCGCTCGGTGACCGACGAGAGAACCGCACTCGCGTGACAGCTCCATCCCCTCGGCGCCAGCTACGGTAGGCCGGGGCGCGTCCTGCGAACGAGCAGCGGACCGCTGAAGCCGGCACCAGCGGGGGAACCACTCCACGCGGGACCGGGACCGATCGAGTCTGGGACAACACCCTCTGTGCTTGACGCGGTATAACCATGGGCATACCATGGCCCTATGAAGACCGCGATCTCCCTGCCAGACACCCTCTTCGAGGCCGCAGACGCACTCGCAACACGACTTGGAATAACGCGCAGCGAGCTATTCCGACGGGCGATGGAGCGACTCCTCAGCGACTACAACGAGGAGCAAATTACAGATGCTCTGAACCGAGTCTACGC
>JANNLH010000212.1:0-4996 GCA_031396725.1 Gemmatimonadaceae bacterium
GCTTCTGGGACGACGGCGAGAAGGCGGCCGCTTCGCTGCGAGGGGACCCGTGCCCGGCCCTTCCGCTCGCTTCGCTGCGGCGTCTTCCGGCGCTTCTTCCTCCTCCTGCGCGAGCAGCTTCAGCGGGGCGCCGTTGCGGACCGCCTGCACCTTCCGGTGTTCGGCGCGGGCTTCCTTGATCAGGGTGCTCGCGTGGGTGCCGACGATCAGGTCGCTCGCCACCGCGTCGACCAGTGTCGCGGGGCGGGTCTCGCGCAGGGCGCGTTTCGAATAGTTCGCGGGGCCCATCGCGTCGGCGCGCTCGGGGGCGAAGGGGTCCGATTCCTTCGCGGCCGCAGCGGTCTCGTCGTCGAGTGCCTGGCCTGCGGTGCCGACGCGCAGGGCGGCCGCGGTGTTCTTCGCGCTGAAGCGGTCGCTGTAGGCGGCGATCGCGCCGGCCTGGTCGGGGGAGAAGCCGAGCACGCGCGCCGCGTCGCGCACGGCGCTGCGGCCGCGCCAGGTGATGTGCTCGCACACCATCGCCGCGTGCTCGCGGCCGTAGCGCGCGTAGACGTACTGCAGCACGCGCTCGCGCTCGCGGTGCGCGAAGTCGATGTCGATGTCCGGCGCCTCGGCGCGCTCCTCGCTCAGGAATCGCTCGAAGAGCAGCTCCAGCTTGATCGGGTCCACTGCGGTGATGCCGAGGCAGTAGCAGACGGCGCTGTTGGCCGCCGAGCCGCGTCCCTGGCAGAGGATCCCCTCGCGGCGCGCGAAGCGCACGATGTCCCAGACGATCAGGAAGTAGCCCGAGAGGCCGAGCTTCGCGATCAGCGTGAGCTCGTGCGTGAGCTGCTGGTCGTGGCGCGCGGTGCGGCGCCACCCCCAGCGCTCCTGCGCGCCGTCCTCCACCAGCCGCTCGAGATACTCGTCCTCGCTCACGCCCGCCGGGAGCGGGAAGTGCGGCAACCGGGGCTTCAGCATCTCCAGCCGGAACGTGCAGCGCTCGGCGACCGCGAGCGTCGCCGCGAGTCCCTCCTCCTGCCCCTGCCAGCGCTTCGCGAGCTGCGTCGGCCCCTTGAGGTACCACTCGCCGTTGGGGCGGAGGCGCGTCCCCATCTCGTCGAGCGTCGCGCCGTGGCGCAGCGCGGCGAGCACGTCGTGCGCGAGCCGGCCGCGCGGGAGCGCGTAGTGCACGTCGTTGGTCACCACCCAGGGCAGGTCGAGCGACGTGGCGAGCGGGATGAGTTCCGCGACGAGTGCGCGCTCCTCGGGGAGCGCGTGGTCCCAGCACTCGATGGCGAAGCGGTGGCCGAAGAGTTCGGCGAGCTGGCCGGCGGCATCGCGTGCGGGGCGCGTGGCCTCGAGCGACAGCAGCTGCGGCACCCAGCCGCGCGGACAACCGCTGAGCGCGAAGAGCCCCGCCGTGTGCGCGGCGAGCTGGTCGAGCGTCACGCGCGGCTCGCCGCGCGGATGGTCGAGCCGCGCGCGCGTGATCAGCGTGCAGAGGTTCCCCCATCCCTCACGCGACTCGGCGAGGCAGACGAGATGCGTGCGCAGCCGCGGCACGCCGTCCTCGCCGAGCACGCGGCCGGGGATCGCACCATGCCGCGCCGCGCGCTCGAGGCCGGCGGGCATCGGCACATCCACCGTGAGCTCGGAGCCGAGGAGGCCGTTGAGCTTCGCCCCTGCCGCCGCGGTGGCGAAGCGCACCGCGCCGCCGACATCGTCGTGGTCGGTGAGCGCGAGCGCGGTGAGCCCGAGCGCGACCGCGCGCTCGACGAGGCGCTCGGGGTCGGAGGCGCCGTCGAGCAGCGAGAAGGTCGAGTGGCAGTGGAGCTCGGCGTAGGGGGTCACGGACGGGATCGCCGGGCGGCGGGATGCGGATGAACGGTGCGTCGTGGGCGCACAGGGTAACGGCGCGGCCGGCGTGTCGGGCAATCATCGCGCGTGCCCTCTTGCCAACCCTCTGCCGAGCCGAGCACCGTATGGGTATGCCTGCCGTGTCGATGCCGTACTGGACTGCCGCGATGGTCCGTGAGCTCCCGGACGACGGAAAGCGCTACGAGTGCATCGACGGGGAGCTGCTGGTGACGCCGTCGCCGGGCACCCTGCATCAGTGGATCGTCGCACAACTGCTGCGCCGGGTCGCGGCGTATGTGGAGGATGCGGCGCTCGGTGCGGCGCTCCCGGCTCCGCTCGACGTCGAACTCGACGACGGGATGATCGTGCAGCCGGATGTGCTGGCGTTCCGGCTGACGTCCGGGATCAGCGCGCAACGGATCCCCGGCCTCGATCTCCTGCTCGTCATCGAAGTCCTCTCGCCCGGCACCGCCAGCCGCGACCGCGGCATCAAGCGCGCGTTCTACCAGCGCATCGGCGTCGGCGAGTACTGGATCGTCCACCCCGCCTCGCGCCTGGTGGAACGCTGGCGGAACGGCGCGACCGCGCCGGTGTGGGAGGACAGCACGCTCACCTGGCAGCCCGAGGGAGCGGCGCAGGCGCTCGTGGTCGACCTGCCGGCGCTCTTCGACGCGGTGCCGGAGCAGTTCCGCACGCCCTGAGAACGACGGGGCGGGGCGCTCAGTCATACCATCCCTGCAGCTTCCACGACCCACCCGCCGAGTCGCGGTAGAGCAGCACGTCCTCGCCGAACTCCTCGCTCTCGCAGCGCCAGTACTCGCGCGCGAAGGGCTCCGCGTGCCACCACTCGCCGGAGAGCCGCTCGGGTCCGTGCGCGCGCGCGAGCGTGATGCGGCGGCCGCGCCAGAACATCTGGAGTGGCGTGCCGCGCCGGTCGGTGGTGATCGCGACCGGCTCCGGGGACTCGAGCAGCCGTGCGGCGAGGAGTGCGCCATTGGTGGCGCCGGTGGTCGCACTCTTGGCGCGCGCACCGGCCACGTCGATCGGCACCGCGCGCGCTGCCTGCTCCACCTCCTCCCATCCGCCGGCGCGCTCGGGGGCGTGCGAGTCGCGCAGCGCCGGGCGCACCACCGTGCCGGCGCCGAGCGTGCTGCGGAGCCGCGCGAGAGCGGCCTCGGCGGCGGCGGGGTCGCGCCACGCGGGTGCGAGCAGGTCCCCCTGTTCGGCGGAGGAGGGCACGGCCGCGGCGATGCGGACCTCGACCGCGGTGATCGGCGACTCGACCGTCCAGGTGTCGAGCAGCGCGCGGCACCGCTCGAAGAGCGGCACCGCGCGTGCGATCGGCCGCGCGGGGCGCGCTTCGCGCGTGACGAGGCGCCCGTCGTCGAGCGTGAGCGTGATCGCCACCGCGGCGGCGGCGAGCCCGTCGGCGGCGAGGGTGCGCACGAGCCGGTCGAGCGAGGCGCGGATCAAGAAGAGCACCGGCTCCATCGTCGGCGCGGCGGTCGCGAGTTCGTGCGTGACGGCGCGCGGGTCGTCGGTGCGCGCGAGCGTCGCGCGGCGCGCATCGTCGCCGCGGGCGAGGCGCCAGGCGGCGAGCCCCCCGGGACCCCAACGGCGTTCGACCTCGAGTGGATCGAGCACCGCGAACGCACCGGCGGTGCGCAGACCGAGGGCGACGAGCGTCTCACGGAGCTCCTCCTCCATCGGGACGAGGGCGATCGGCACGCGCGCGAGATAGTCGCGATCGCCGCCGGGCGCGATGTGCAGTGGTCCGGCGGCGGCGCGCGAGGACCAGGTGGCCGCGGATGCGGTGATGCAGCTGTCGGCCACCGCGACGCGCGCGCGCGGATGCCAGACGCGCGCGAGCGCGAGCAGCGTCTCCGTGAGCGCGCGCTCGCCGCCGATGCCGTCGAAGCCGTCGGCGCCGACCCACCAGGTGCCGGGCTGGTCGCGCACGGGAGCGACCAGCGGGCTCGCGACGAGGAACGCCGCCGTGGCGCGCGCCGTCTCGCGGCCGATGCGGGGCGCATCCCAGGGGAGGAGCGCGAGCGCGGCGCACTTGGCACGCGATTGCGCGACCGTCATCCCCGCGTGCACACCGGCGTGCGCGGCGGCCGCGGTGGCGGCGCGCACGAGCGTGCCCTCGGTGAGCGCGATCGGGTGGGTGTCCCAGTGCAGAGGCTCAGGGGTATGCGGGCTGGGCGAAGCGCTTGGCGCGCCCGGCGCGCGCGGCGCCACCGTCGTGCCGGCGTGATCGAGCCACACCGCGCCGATCGGGAATCTCGGGATGCGCACACAGGCGACGCGCGACGGTGTTGATGCTGTTGCCACCGGGAACCTCCAACTGCACGTGGTGATAGGGTCCGCCCTTCTCGAGCGTCACGACGACGCGGCGTGCGTCGGCGTGGGTGGTGCTGGTGGTGGTGGTGCTGACGGTCCCGCGGGATCCCGGCACCCCGGGGGACCGTCCACTGCGTTTGAGCACGAGCCGGAGCGCGCCCCCGATCTCCGAGGCGCGCGTCCCGTCGCCCAGGAGGAGGAGTGCGGCGTCGGACTCGCGTGCGAGCTGCGAGAGGCGCACGGCGACCGTGCGCGGAAGGATCGGTGCGCCGTCGAGCACCACCAGCGCGAAGGCGCCGGTGCGGAGCAGGAGGTCGGCGCACCAGGAGGCGCGCGCGGGGTCGGCGGGGCGCACCACCCACAGGGCGTCGCCATTCATTGAAGCGCTGACCCAGTCACGGGGATCGAGCGTCCGCGTGGCGTCGACCCAGGCCACGCAGCGCCCGCTGGTGATGGTCGCGGTCACGAGTGAACGGGCGAGCGTGGTCTTGCCGGATCCGGCGGGGGCGAGCAGTTCGGTGAGGCGTCCCGCAGGGATGCCGCCCCCCGGGAGGATGGCGTCGAGCGCGGCGATGCCGGTGGGGAGCCCCGGAGTGGTGCTCGGGGTCCCCGCGACGACGGCGGCGAGCTGCTGGCGGAGTTGCTGGACGGCAAGAGACACTTTTCAAACCCGAATAAAAGCCGAAGCTGATGAGCTTTAATTACCGAACAAATGCCGAAAATCGCAAGGGCCTGGGGACGGGTCTTGGGTGGGATGGAACGGCATTCACCACAGAGGACACAGAGGGCACAGAGGGGGGGCGGGCTTGGACCC
>JANNLH010000030.1:0-3375 GCA_031396725.1 Gemmatimonadaceae bacterium
GAAGAGCCGGTGCTTCTGCCGGTCATTGGCGTCCTCGACCGCGCGCAGCACCGTCATCGGCGACCCGCGCTCCTCCGACGTCCGCACGAGCGCCTTGACGTCCTTCGGGAAGCAGGACCCGCCGTAGCCCGGCCCCGGGAAGAGGAAGGCGGGCCCGATCCGCGAGTCGCTCCCGATGCCCTTGCGGACGAGGTCCACGTTCGCGCCGACGCGCTCGCAGAGGTTCGCGATCTCGTTCATGAACGAGATGCGCGTGGCGAGCATCGCGTTGGCCGCGTACTTGGTCATCTCCGCGGAGGGGATGTCCATGAAGATGATCGGCTTGCCGGTGCGCACGAACGGCGCGTAGAGCTCGGCCATCCGGTTGCGTGAGAACTCCGAGTCCACCCCGATCACGACGCGGTCGGGCTTCATGAAGTCGTCCACCGCCGCGCCTTCCTTCAGGAACTCCGGGTTGGAGCACATGTGGAAGGCCTGTTGCGCGAACGGCTGGATCGCCGCGGCGACCTTGTCGGCGGTGCCCACCGGGACGGTGGACTTGGTGACGACCACCACCTCGCGCGTCGCGTGCCGCCCGATCTGCTCGGCGACGGCGAGCACGTGCTTGAGGTCCGCCGAGCCGTCCTCGTCGGGCGGGGTGCCGACCGCGATGAAGATCACGTCGGCCGCGGCGATCGCCGCGGCGACATCGGTCGTGAACGCGAGGCGCCCGGCCGTCTGGTTGCGCTCGACGTACTCCTCGAGCCCCGGCTCGTAGATCGGCAGCACGTTCTGCTTGAGGCCCTCGATCTTGGCGGCGTCCACGTCGCCGCAGATGACATCGTTGCCGGTCTCGGCGAGACAGGCGCCCACGACGAGACCGACGTACCCGGTCCCGATGACGGTGATCTTCACGCGTGATGCTCCGCGGCGACGCCGCTGACGTGACGGGAGGAGGTCAGGGTGACGATGCGTGCCTTCGACGGCCGCAGCCGCGCGAGCGCGTTGCGCGTGTCGATCACCAGCGCGCAGCGATCCACGATGCGCTGGTAGTCGACGGCCGTGTGGTCGGTCACGACCACGGCGGCGTCCACCTCGCCGAGCAGGGCGTCGGTCAGCGCGACGCCGAACATCTCGTGCCCGTCCTCGCGGAAGGTCGGCACGTGCGGATCGTGGTAGACGACGTGGGCGCCGCGCTCCTCGAGCAGCCGCATCACGTCGAGGGCCGGGCTCTCGCGCATGTCATCGATGTCGCGCTTGTAGGCGACACCGAGCACGAGGACCTTGCTCCCCTTCACCGACTTGCGGTCGTCATTGAGCGCCCAGGCGATCTTCTCGACCACGTAGTCGGGCATCGCCGAGTTGACCTCGCTCGCGAGATCGATGAAGCGCGTCTTGTAGTTCAGCGAGCGCATCTTCCAGGCGAGATAGTGCGGGTCGAGCGGGATGCAGTGGCCGCCGATGCCTGGGCCGGGAGTGAACTTCATGAAACCGAACGGCTTCGTCGCGGCGGCCTCGATCACCTCCCAGACATTCACGCCGAGCCGGTCGCAGACGATCGCCATCTCGTTCACGAGCCCGATGTTCACCGAGCGGAAGGTGTTCTCCAGCAGCTTCACCAGCTCCGCCGCCTCGGGCGACGAGACCGGCACGACGGTGTCGATGGTCGACGAGTAGAACGCGGTCGCGACCGCGTTGCAGGCCGACGTGATGCCGCCGACGACCTTCGGCGTGTTCTTGGTGTGGTAGACCGGATTGCCCGGGTCCACGCGCTCGGGACTGAAGGCGAGGAAGACGTCCTCACCCACCGTGAGCCCGCGCTCCTCGAGCCGCGGCTGCAGGAGCTCGCGCGTCGTGCCCGGGTAGGTCGTGCTCTCGAGCACGATCAGCATCCCGGGGTGCGCCTGCTCGGCGACGGTCGACGAGGCCGAGAGCACGTACGACATGTCGGGGTCGCGGGTCTTGGCGAGCGGCGTCGGCACCGCGATCGAGACCGTGTCGGCCTCGGCGAGCGCCTTGGCATCGGTCGTCGCGACGAACTTGCCGCTCTTGACGTGCTTCGCGACCTGGACCGCGGGGATGTCCTGGATGTGCGACTCGCCGCGCATCAGCAGCGCCACCACGCGCTCGCTGACGTCGTAGCCGACGACGCGGAATCCCGCCTCGCAGAGCTCCATCGCGAGGGGGAGGCCGACATAGCCCAGCCCGATGACGGCGCTGACCGCGGTGCGGTCCTCGATGCGGCGGAGCAGTTGCTGCTGGATGGACATGGGTTGGGTCCGGGGACGGTCGGTCAGGAAGACTTGCCGAAGAAGGAGCGCACGCCGGCCACGACCTCATCGAGTTGCGCGCGGGTCAGCTCGGGGAAGACGGGCAGCGAGAGCACCTCGCGCGAGGCCTTCTCCGACTCGGGGCAGCTTCCCTCGCGGTAGCCGAGGTAGGCGAAGCAGGGCTGGAGGTGCAGCGGGAGCGGGTAGTACACCGAGTGCCCGATCCCCTTGGCCTTCAGGTGATCCTTGAGCGCATCGCGCCGCGGGACCCGGATCGTGTACTGGTTGAAGATCGATTCGTTCGCGGGGTCGATGCAGGGCGTCACGAGCCCGTCGAGGTCCGCGAAGGCCGCCGTGTAGTAGGCGGCGTTCTCGCGGCGCTTGCCGCTCCACGCGGCGAGGTGCGGCAGCTTGGCCGCGAGCACCGCCGCCTGCAGGGCGTCGAGTCGCGAGTTGTAGCCGACCTCCTCGTGGAGGTAGGTCTGCACCGACCCGTGCGTGCGGAGCCGCATCAGCCGGTTGAAGATCGTCTCGTCCTGCGTGACGATCATCCCGCCGTCGCCGTAGCCGCCGAGATTCTTGGAGGGGAAGAACGAGAAGGTGCCGATCGTCGCCGCCTCGCCCGCCATCCGCCAGGTGCCGTCGATCCGGCGGCGCGCCCCGATGCTCTGGGCCGCGTCCTCGATGATCGGCATCGCCGGCAGCAGGCGCCGGATCTCCTCGATCGCGGCCATCTGGCCGAAGAGGTCCACCGGGATCACGGCCTTGGTGCGCGGCGTGACCGCCGCCGCCGCCGCCGCGAGGTCGGGACGGATGTTGTAGGTCGCCGGATCGATGTCCACGAACACCGGCGTCGCGCCGACGTTATGGATGGTCCCGGCGGTGGCGAAGAAGGTGAAGGGCGTCGTGACGACCTCGTCGCCGCGCCCGATGTCCAGCGCCCGCATCGCGATCAGGATCGCGTCGGTCCCGTTGGCGCAGCCCACCGCGTACTTGGTCCGCGAGAGGCCGGCGACCTCGCACTCGAGCTTCGCGACGACGGCGCCCAGGATGAACGTCTGGTCGTCGACGACCTGCATCAGCGACGCGACGACCTCGTCGCGGATGGTGGCGTGCTGCGCCTTCA
>JANNLH010000048.1:0-31620 GCA_031396725.1 Gemmatimonadaceae bacterium
TTCTGCACCATCGACCCCAACGTGGGCGTCGTGAACGTGCCTGACGGGAGGCTCGAGAAGCTCGCCGAGATCGTCAAGCCCGAGCGCACCCTCCCCGCCGCCGTCCAGTTCGTCGACATCGCCGGCCTCGTCAAGGGCGCCAGCAAGGGTGAAGGCCGCGGCAATGCGTTCCTCAGCAACATCCGCGAGACCGACGCCATCGTCCACGTCGTCCGCTGCTTCGACGACCCCGACGTCACCCACGTCGACGGCACCGTCGATCCCGCGCGCGATCGCGAGACGATCGAGTTCGAGCTCGCCCTCGCCGATCTCGGCGTGGTCGAAAAGCGTCTCGACAAGGCCAAGCGCGCCGCCAAGACCGGCGACAAGGCCGCCGCCACCGAGGCCGCAGCGCTCGAGAAGGCGCTCGCGCCGCTCACCAATGGGCGCGCGCTCTGGCACGTCGCGCTCACGCCCGAGGAGCGCGCGCTGCTCCAGCCGCTGCAGCTCCTCACGCTCAAGCCGATCCTCTACGCCGCGAACGTCACCGACGCCGAGCTCACCGGCGCCGAGGGCCCGCACGTCACCGCGCTCCGCGCGGCGATCGCCGCCGATCACGAGCCTGCCGAGGTCGTCACCTTCTCGGCCAAGATCGAGGCCGAGCTCGCCGAGTTGCCGGCAGCCGATCGCGCCGAGTTCCTCGGGTCGCTCGGGATCGAGTCCGCCGGCCTCGACCGGCTGATCCGCGGCGGCTACCATCTCCTCGGCCTGCAGACCTATTTCACGGCCGGTGAGAAGGAGGTCCGCGCCTGGACCATCCACAAGGGCGACACGGGGCCGAAGGCGGCCGGCGTCATCCATTCCGACTTCGAGCGCGGCTTCATCCGCGCCGAGACGGTCGGGTACGACGACTTCGTGAAGCTCGGCGGATGGAAGGGGGCGCGGGAGAAGGGCGCGGTGCGCAGCGAGGGCAAGGAGTACGTGGTGCAGGATGGCGATGTGCTGCTCTTCCGATTCAACGTCTGAACGAACTGCAGAGGGGAGGTGTGAGATGGGAGATGTGAGGACGGCACCCCGGGCTCGACTTCTCTCGGCCCCCATCTTCGCGGCGCTGCTGCTCGCCGCTCCCTTCCCCTCCCCACTCGCCGCCCAGGCGCCCGACGCGCTTGTGCTCGCGAAGGCGGCGTGGGAGCGGCACCCGACGAACGCCGACTCGATCATCTGGTATGGCCGCCGCGTCGGGTACACCGGCGCGTTCGACCAGGCGGTCGCGATCTACACCGAGGGGCTGCGGCATCATCCCGACGAGCCGCGGCTGCTCCGGCACCGCGGGCACCGCTACATCTCGCTGCGCGATTTCCCGCGCGCGATCGCGGATCTCGATCGCGCCCGCCGGCTGGTGGCGGGCAAGCCCGACGAGGTCGAGCCCGATGGGCAGCCGAACGCGCGCGGGATCCCGACCGGCACGCTGCACTCGAACATCCGCTACCATCTCGCACTCGCGTACTTCGTCACCGGCGAGTTCGCGCGCGCGCTTCCCGTCTGGGCCGAGGACGCGCGCGTCGCGCCGAATGTCGATCAACGGGTCGCGGCCACCTACTGGTGGGTGCTCACGCTTGCGCATCTCGGGCGCCCCGACGAAGCCCGCACCGCACTCGCGCCGGTGCGCGCCGACTGGGACGTGATCGAGAACGGCTCCTACCACCGGCTCCTGCTCTGGATGAAGGGCGAACTCGCCGAGTCGGCACTGCTCCCGGCGGGGGCGACGCCGCTGGAGCGGCAGACGATCGGCAATGGCATCGGCCAATGGCACCTGGCGAACGGCCGGCGCGCCGAGGCCCGGCGCGCCTTCGACGCGGTCCTCGCGACGGGGCCCTCGGCGAGCTTCGGGTTCATCGCGGCCGAGCAGGCGGGCAAGCGGCTTGGCGCCCCCTGACCGCGCCCGCGAGCCGCGGCGCACCCGCTTATCAGTAGGCAGTTGACCAAACCCAATCCCCGCAGTAGCTTACGGGGCTTTCCACAAATGGCGCGTCGAAGGTCCCGGCTTCACCCTGCCGGACCGCGTGCCACTCTCCTCCTGCGTCGGCAACCCGCGGGGGGCGATCACGACCAAAGGGAGGATTGCCGCATTGTCTCGTGAATACGAGGCGGTGTACATCTTCGATTCTGCACTCGAAGACGCCGCCATCGCCGAGAAGCTGGAGAAGCATCATGCTCTCCTCGGCACGAAGGACCCCGTCACGCTCGACCACTGGGGCCGTCGCCAGCTCGCCTACAAGATCGGCTCCAAGGAGTCCGGCTACTACGTCGTCGCGCGGTTCGCCGCCGAGGGCAAGGTGTTGCCGGAGTTCGAGCGTTCGCTGAAGCTCGACGACTCCGTGGTCCGCTACCTCATCTCGGTCCACGAGCACGAGCTCGGGGCGCCGCCGATGACCGAAGAACAGCTCGCCGCACGCCGCGCGCGTGATGGCGACGACGACGACGACGAGGAATAGTCATGCGCCGACCCAAGAAGACCTGCCCCGTGACCGAGGCGGGGATCCGTTTCATCGACTACAAGGACGAGCGTTTCCTGTCGCGCTTCGTGACCGACACGGGCAAGATCCTCCCGAGCCGGCTCTCGGGCGTGGACGCGCGCCATCAGCGGCAGCTCGCGAAGGCGATCAAGAAGGCGCGATACCTGGCGCTCCTGCCGTATACGCGCAGCCAGTCGGCGCAGTAGCCGCAGGCTGCGTTCTTGACGGAGGAGCAGGGCCTCACCGAGGGACGTGAGCGGGGTTGGGCGGGTCCGGTCCTGGCCGTCCTCGCGCTCTTGCTCCTCCCGGCGACCCCGCTCCTGCGGATCGTGGTCCCGGTGGACCAGACGATCCTCCTGCTCGTTCCCGCGTTGGCCGTGTGCGCGATCGCGGGATGGAAGGCCGGCGGGCGGTTGCCGCTGGCAGTGCTCTGGACAGCGCTCGCGGTCTGGATGCTCTGGCAGCCGGGGAATGCCGCATCTCCCTTCGCGCTGCTCTCGCGCGGGTGGGGAGCGCTGCTGGCGGCGGCGTTCGGCGCGCTGGTGATGTGGAACGGCACGGACGGACCCCTCGGGGACCGGTTCCTGTCGAAGGGCCTGCTGGCGCTGGGGCTCGCGATGGTGTTGGGCGCGGTGGTGGCGGTGATCGCCTCGGGGAGCCTGACGGGCGCCTACGAGGTGCTCGCCGCCGAGATCGGACGTCGGGCCGATCTCTCGCAAACGCAGTGGCGGGAGATGACGAGCACCGACGAGTGGCTCGACTTCGTGCAGCGCTCGCCGGGTTCACAGGCGCTCGCCGACGAGGTCACGCGACAACTGGCGGCGATGCCGCCGGTGGGCCGATCGCTCTTCCCCGCCCTGTTGGGACTGGAGTCGTTGGCCGCATTGACGCTGGCGTGGGCCGTGTACCATCGCGTGGGGCGCTCCCGGCTGGGCGCGCCGCTCGCGCGGCTGCGGGACCTGCGCTTCAACGACACGCTGGTGTGGGGCGTGGTGGCGGGCTTGCTCGTGCTGGTGCTGCCGGTCCCCGCGCTGGTCCGGGCGGTGGGCATCAACCTGCTGGTGTTCTTCGGTGCCCTGTACGCGTTGCGCGGACTGGGCGTGATGGTGTGGTTCCTGGCGCCGGGCCGGTGGATGGGGCTCTTCCTCGCCCTCTTCACGCTGCTGTTCTGGTACGTCGTCGGGGTGGTGGCCGTCGGGGTCGGACTCGGCGACACCTGGTTCGACTGGCGCCGCAGGACGCGGCCGAAATCCCAACGTTCGGAGTGAATCATGGAAGTCATCCTTCGGCAGGCCGTGGACAAGCTCGGGCATCCCGGCGACATCGTGGACGTCTCGTCCGGCTATGCCCGCAACTTCCTGCTCCCGCGCGGCATCGCCTACGAGGCGACCCCCGGGAACAAGAAGCGCATCGCGCAGGAGAAGGAGCGGCTCGAGGCCGCTGAGAACGCCCGCCGCGAGTCGGCCGGCGCGTACGCCAAGCGGCTCGAGGAGGTCTCGCTGACCTTCTCCGCCAAGGTCGGCGAGGAGGGCAAGCTGTTCGGCTCGGTCACCACCGCCGACATCGCGCACCAGCTCGAGGCCCAGGGTTTCCCGGAGATCGAGAAGCGCATGATCGACCTGCACGAGCCGATCAAGGCGCTCGGCGTCTACAAGATCCCGATCCGCCTGCACGCGGACGTGAAGCCCGAGATCAAGGTGTGGGTCATCAAGGCGTGACAAAGGGGCAAAGCAGGAAGCAGTAAGTAGAAAGGGGGCGCGCCAAGTCGGGTGCGCCCCTTTCTACTTGCCACTTTCTACTTTCCACTTTCTACTTTCTACTTGCTACTGCCGTCCGGGCTTGCCCTCTCCCCGGCCGAACGGAACCTTTCGGACGGCCCAGTGTTCGCTCTTCAACGCCCCTCCCGCCCGATGGCCTCCGCCCCGCCCGCCTCGATGTCCGCCGCCCGCCGCGCCGCCTCGATCCTCGTGGATAACAAGGCGAATGATGTCGTCCTGATGGACCTGCGCCCGGTCACCGACATGACCGATTACTTCATCGTGGCCAGCGGGACCTCCGACACCCACGTCCGCGCCTCCGCGGGCCACGTCGTCGAGACGCTCAAGAAGGAGGGCCTCGCGGTACATTCCGTCGAGGGCCTCGAGCAGGGCCGCTGGGTCCTCCTCGATTACGTCGATTTCGTCGTGCACGTCTTCCATCCGTCGCTCCGCGCCTTCTACCAGCTCGAACGACTCTGGGGTGACGCCCCGGCTGTCGCCGTCACCGCGTAGGGAGAGCCCCCAGATGCGTCGCCTGCTGCTGCTCGCCGCCCTCGTCGGCCTCCCGGCCGCGTCCGCCGTCGCCCAGGGCGGGTACTTCGGACAGAACCACGTCCAGTACCGGAAGTTCAAGTGGCAGATCCTGAAGACCGAGCACTTCGACGTGCACTACTATCCCGAGCTCGCCGAGGTGGCGAAGTACACGGGGCAGATGGCCGAGCGCACGTACGAGCGGCTGCGGCGCGTGCTGAACCACGAGTTCCGCGAGCGGAAGCCGATCCTCATCTACGGCTCGCGCACCGAGTTCGCCCAGAACAACGTGCTCGGCGACCTCGGCGAGGGCACCGGCGGCGTCACCGACGCGCTCCGGCAGCGCAACATGTTCTTCTTCGCCGGTGACCTCGGCGAGGCCGAGCACGTGCTGGCCCACGAGATGGTGCACGTCTTCCAGTACGACATCTTCGCGCGCGGCCGCGCCGGCGGCGGCATGCAGCAGCTGGCCGCGGTGAACCCGCCGCTCTGGTACATGGAAGGGATGGCCGAGTACCTCTCGGTCGGGCCCGACCACCCGTACACCGACGCGATCATGCGCGATGCGGCCCTCAACGGCAACATCCCGTCGATCGAGCAGATGACCGAGCGTCCGGACCAGTTCTTCCCCTACCGCTTCGGCGAATCGATCTGGCAGTACGTCGGCCGCCGGTGGGGGGACGAGATCATCGGCGAGATCATGCAGGCCACGCCCGGGCTCGGCATCGACCGCGCCTTCCGCCGCCACATCGGCATGAACCTCGAGGACCTGAGCGAGGAGTGGAAGGAGGACGTCCAGACGAAGTTCCTCCCCGCCGTCGCCGAGCTCGAGCGCCCGCGCAAGATCGCGGGGCCCCTGCTCACCGCGCGGCGGACCGGCGGCATCATCCCGATCTACGTCGCGCCGTCGCTCTCGCCCGACGGCAAGCTGATCGCGTACATCTCGACGGGGAGCCTGCTCCGCGCCGAGGTCTTCCTCGACCTCTACCTTGCCGACGCCACGACGGGCAAGCGGCTCAAGCGGCTCACGAAGAGCACGCTCGACCCCGAGTTCGAGGAGCTGCGGTACGCCTACTCGCAGGGCGCGTTCTCTCCCGACGGCCGGTACTTCGCCTTCACGGCGCAGCGGAAGGGGAAGGACGTCCTCTACATCTATGACATCCGCCGCGAGCGCGTCGCGCGCCGGCTCGACACGCCGTTGCAGGCGATGCTCGGTCCGTCCTGGTCGCCCGACGGCCGCAAGCTCGTCTTCAGCGGCGCGCAGGGCGGGACCTCGGACCTCTACGTCATCGACGCCGACGGCAAGAACCTCACCCGACTCACCGAGGACCCCTACGGCGACCTCCAGCCGCAGTGGTCGCCCGACGGCCGTTTCATCGTCTTCACAAGTGAGCGCGGCCCGCAGACCGACCTCGCGGAACTGCGCTTCGGCAAGTGGCGCATCGCCGTCCACGATCTCGAGACCAAGCAGACCGGCGTGCTGCCGGCGCAGGATGGCAAGAACCTGAACCCGATGTGGGCGCCGGACGGCCAGTCGGTCGCCTACATCTCCGACCGCACCGGCATCCCGCAGCTCTTCCTCTACGACCTCAACGACCTCGAGCACTATCAGCTGACGCGCTTCGTGGGCGGCATCATCTCCGTCACCGAGAGCAGCCCCGCGATGTCGTGGGCGCGCCAGGCCGACAAGCTCGCCTTCACCTACCACGACGACGGCGACTTCACGATCTGGAGCGTGGTGAATCCGCGCGGCCTGAAGAAGGAGCCCTACCGCGCGCCGGTGGCGGTGGTCGCGGCCGCCGATTCCGCCGGTGTCCGCGCCGCGAACGCGGCCGAGGAGATCGGCCGCATCTCGCGCGCCCTCGTCGACAGCGCCACCGCGGCGCGCGCGGCCGCTCGACTGGTCGACACGCCCCGCCGCCGCTCGTTCTATCGCACCAGCGCCGGCTGGCGCCCCTCGGCCGCCCTCGCCCCGAACGAGGGCGCGGCCGTCTCGGTCGCGGCGCTGCTCGACAGCGCGACCCTCTCGCTGCCCGACGCCGGGACCTTCCGCAACGAGCGCTATCGCGGCGCCCTGCGCCCCGAATACGTGATGCGTCCCTCGGTCGGGTACGCGCAGGACAACTTCGGCCGCGGCGTCTACGGCGCGACCGCGGTCGTGCTCTCCGACCTCGTCGGCGACAAGCGCCTCATCCTCGCCGGCGGCCTCAACGGGCGCCTCGCCGAGGCGCAGCTCTACGTCGAGTACACGAGCCTGGCCAGCCGCCTGCAATACAATCTCGGCGTCCAGCAGCAGCCCTACTTCTTCCTCGCCGACTTCCAGCAGACCGGTGGCGGCGGCCAGTTCCTGCAGACCCAGGTGCTCACGCGGTTCATCCAGCGTGCGGTCTTCGCGCAGGGCAACTATCCGCTCAACCGTTTCACGCGCTTCGAGTACGGCTCGGAGTTCACGAACATCGACCGCGCCAACATGTACCTGAGCCAGGGCGTGGACCTGAACTCCGGCTACTCGACCGGCTTCTTCATCGACTCGATCACCGGGGCGGGCTCGCTGAATTACGCCTCGCCCTTCGTCGCCTACGTCTCCGACAACTCGCTGTTCGGCGCGACCGGCGGCATCTACGGCCGGCGCTACCGCTTCGGCGTGCAGCAGATCATGGGGAACGTGAGCTGGACCACGTACTCGGCCGACTACCGCCGCTACGACGCGATCCTCTTCAACTTCCTGACGCTCGCGACGCGCGTCGCGGCGAACGTGTCGGTCGGTCCGGACGAGCGTGAGTTCCCGAAGTACATCGGGCGCCCCGACTTCTTCCGCGGCTACGATCGCGAGCTCTACGCGTCGAACGACTGCGGCACCACCTCCGCCGATCCGACGCTCTGCGCCGCGACCCAGCTGCTCGGCAGCCGCGTCGCGTACGCGAACGCCGAGCTCCGGTTCCCGCTCATCCGGCGCTTCGACCTGGGCGTGCTGCCGATCTCGCTGCCGCCGGTCGACGGGCTCCTCTTCTACGACATGGGCATGGCCTGGCAGGGCGGACAGTCGCTCAGCCTGACGCGCCCGGACAACTACGACTTCACCCAGCAGCGCTATCCGCTCCGCAGCTACGGCTTCGGCATCCGGCTCAACCTGTTCAACATCGCGCTCATCCGGTGGGACTACTCGATCCCGCTCGATGCCGCGAACAAGAAGGGATATTGGTTCTGGACGCTGGGTCAGTCCTTCTGAGTGGCGCGCGGGGCTAAGTTCCCCGCGTGCGCACTCCCGCCCTCCTCCTCGCCCTGCTGCTCCTCGCGGCCTGCGCCGATGAAGCCGTCGTCGGCGGGACCCCGCCGAGCGGCGCCGGCCCCGACGCGGTGCTGCTCCGGGTCCCGGTCGCGGGGGGGATCGCGTACGCCTACCGCGCCGGCAGCGACAGCGCCCTCTGGCAGTCGCGCCAACCCGTCCCGCGCGCGCAGGCACTGCTCGGCTTCGACGAGTTCGCAGGGCTCGTGCTCGTCCAGGGCGTCGACGACCGCGTCTACGGCGTCGACCTCCGGCTGGGCTCCGTCACGCCGCACGGCACGGAGCGGCTCCGCGGGACCCTGACCGCGGAAGGCGGCACGGCGTACGGCTTCGACGCGGCCGGCCGCGTGCTGCGCCTCACCCCGGTCGCGACCTGGAGCTGGACGCCGCCCGGCGGCGCGGACGAGCTCGTGCCGAGCCCCGACGGTTCGCTCCTCGTGTTGACCTCCGCCAAGGGGCGCACGGTCGTCCGGCGCATGATCCCGCCGGAGCCCCGCGTTCTCGACTCCACCTCGCTGCCGACCACGCACCGCGTGCTCCGCACGGAGATCGGCGACCGCCTCTGGTTCGACACCGACTCGGGCTTGATCGCGCTCCGCACGCGCGAGCTCTCGCGCGCCCTCACGATGCGCGTGCGCGACTCGGTCGTGGCGCTCGCGGCGACGCCGAGCGGCGACCGCCTCTACGTCGCCACCGGCCGCGCGCGCCTCCGCGTCATCGACCGCTTCGCCGAATCCGAGCAGCGCGCCATCGAGCTGCCGCAGCCCGTCACCGCGCTGCGCGTCGATCCGGACGGCCGCTACGTCCTCGCGCGCGCCGAGACCGGAGACTCCGTCTTCGTCATCTCGATCGGCACGGCGCGCGTGGTCGCCTCCCTGCCCGGCAAGTGGCGCGACGACCTGCCCCTCGTGACACCCGACGGCGGCGTGCTGATGGTCCGCGGCCGCGACGCGGTGCTCGTGGACGCCGAATCGGGGCGCGACCGGATGCGCTACACGGGTGGCGCGTCGGACCTCTGGCACCTCGTGCGCTGGAACGGGTTCCGCCCGCGCGCCGCGGGACTCGACCGACCGGTGCAGTTCGAGCAGTTCGTGGTCGACCAGGCCGCGACCGACAGCGCGCTCGCGGCGCTGATGGCCGCGCGCTACGGCGACATCTCCTCGACCCCGCGTGCCGATGCACCGCCGGACGCGCCCACCGACGCGCCGCGCGCCGAACCGGCGCCGGAGCGCACCGACACGCGCGGCACCTGGACGGTGTCATTCGCCACGCTGCTCGTCGAGGACCGCGCGACGGAGATGGCCGCCCGCATCCGGGTGGACGGCCGCAGCGCACGCGTCGTCTCCGCGACCCGCGAGGGCGTCCCCATCTGGCGCGTCGTCCTCGGCCCGTTCAGCACGCGCGACGACGCCGAGCGCGCCGGGATGAACTCCAAGCTCCCCTACTGGGTCTTCGAGGGCGTGCCGTGACGTACGACCCCGTGCCGCCCGAGGCCTGGGCGGCCGAGGGGGCGCGGATAGCCGGAGCACTCGACGAGGTGGCCGCGGCGCTCGTGATCGGCCGCGACCCGCGCGCGGCATTCGCGGTCGCCCTCGCGATCGCGCGCTCACAGCGCGACGAGCGCCGGGTCGCCATCGGGGATCTCGTCGGCGGACTCGCCCCCCTCAGCCGCGACGACGGCGTGCCCGGGCTGCACGAGTGCTTCCGCGACGGCGTCCCGGTCTCCGACATCGCGCGGCCGCTCACCGAGGACGGCAGCGTCTTCGCGCTCCCCTCGGGCGATGGCGAGATCGCCGTGCGCTGGGTGTTCGAGAGCGCCCGCTGGGGGCGGCTCGTGGCCGGGTTCCGCGAGGTCGATGCCCTGTTGCTCCTGGTCGCGCCGCCCGACGCGCCCGGGCTCGCCACGCTCGCGTCGCTGGTGGACGGCGTCGTGGCCGTGGATCTCCCGCCGACCCTCACGCGCGCCTGGCCGCTGCTGGCGACGGTGGACCAACCCGAGCCGGAACTCCCGCCGATCGTCTCGCGCGGCGCCCCGGTCCCGGATGCGGGAGTCGTCCAGACGCGCACCCAGGTGCGCACCGTCGCGGGCGAGCGCGCGCGTCGCCGCATGCGGGGGCTCACGATCGCTGGAGTGGTCCTCGCGACGACGCTCGGCGCCGGCTGGCTCTGGCTGCGCACACCGCGCGTCGCGGTGGCGAATGGCGAGACGTCGCGGGTGGCGGCGGTCGCACCGACCCCGCCCCCCTCGGCCGAGCCCGCCGACACCATCACGCTCGGTGCCGTTGTCAACCCCGGGGACGAGGCACGCGCCGCCATCTTCGCGGTCGAACTCGTAGCGGCGAACACCCTCGCGAGTGCAAATTCCCGTCTGGTGATCCGCGGGGCCGACGTCCCCGCCCCCACGCTGGCCCCCGCCCCCACGCTGGCCCCCGTCCTGCTCGGCTCGGACGGACGACCGTGGTACCGCGCCCTCGCGGGGGCGTGGCAGGAGCGCAGCGAGGCAGAGGCCTGGCTCGACGCGCTGCGGGACCGTGGGCTCGTGCGACAAGAGGTGGGACGGGTGCTGCGCGTGCCGTTCGCGCTGCGGCTCGTCGAGGGGATCGATCGCGCGAGCGTGGCTGCGGTGCTCTCGCAGTGGACGGCGCGCGGGGTCCCCGCGTATGCGTTGCTGCAGGAAGACGGGAGCGTCCGCGTGTTCGCGGGCGCCTTCGAGACCTCCGGTCAGTCGGTGCTGCTCGCCCGGTCGCTCCGCGACCTCGGCGTGCCGGCCGTCCTGGCCTTCCGAACCGGGAGAACGTTCTAAGTGCGGTTGACCAAGCTCGAGTTGCACGGCTTCAAGTCGTTCGCGGACCCGACCTTCCTGACGTTCGAGCCGGGCGTCACGGCGATCGTCGGGCCCAACGGCTGCGGCAAGTCCAACGTCTCGGACGCCGTGCGCTGGGTGCTCGGGGAACAGCGCGCACGGCTGCTGCGCGGCGCCAAGATGGAAGAGGTGATCTTCCAGGGCTCGTCGGCGCGGCGCGCGGTGAACATCGCCGAGGTCTCGCTGCACTTCGAGAACGAGGACGGTTCGCTCCCGGTGCCGTTCAAGGAGGTCGTGATCACGCGGCGCCTCTCGCGCGCCGGAGAGAGCGAGTACTTCCTGAATCGCGCTCCGTGCCGGCTCCGCGACATCCACGACCTCGTGCGCGGCACCGGGCTCGGCGCCGACTCCGGCGTCGTGATCGAGAGCCGCATGATCGATGCCCTGCTCTCCGACCGCCCCGACGACCGGCGCGAGCTGTTCGAGGAAGCGGCGGGTGTCGGCCTCTACCGCGACCGGCGCCGCAGCACCGAGCGCCAGCTCGAGGCGACCAGCGCCGACCTGCTGCGCATTGACGACCTGACGTCCGAGGTGCAGACGCAGGTCCGCTCGCTGCTCCGGCAGCGCCGCCGCGCCGAGCGCCACTCCGAGATCACGACGCGCCGCTTCGCCGTCGAGCTCACGCTGGCCTCGCGCGAGATGTCGGCGTGGCAGACGGAACTCGGCGACCTCGATGGCCGCCTGGCCGGCCTGCGCGACGCGCTCCCCGCGCGCCAGCGCTCGGTGCGTGACGCCGAGGGTGCGCGCGATGCGTCGCACGCTGCCCGCGCCGCCGCCGAGACCATCCGGCACGAGCGTGCCGCCGTGGCCGCGACCGCGCGCCAGGCCGTGCTCGAACTCCAGCAGGAACTCGCGGTGGCCGAGGAGCGTCATCGCAATGCGCTCACGCGCCGGGAGCGCGCGGCGCAGGAGCGGGCCGAGGGCGCCGCCTTCGGCGACCGCGTCCGGACCGAGTTCGAGACCGCCCAGCAGGAGGAGGCGCAGTGCGCCACGGCGCTCGAGACGGCCGCCACCGCACTCCGCGAGAAGGTGGGCGCCGAGGAGGAGTCGCGGCGCGCCGTCGGCTCCGCGCGCGAGTCGGCCGACCAGGCCGACCGCGCCGTGCGTGAGCTGCGCGACAACGTGCGCCGCCTCGAGCTCGAGCGCGAGAACGCCGAGCGTGAACTCGCCGAGGTCGCCCAGCGCAGCGAGGCCCTGCTGGCCGAGCACGAGGCGCTCGCGTCGCGCTTGACGCTCGCCGAGCGCGAGCTCGCCGGCGCCGACGAGGCGCTGACGATCGCGCGCGAGCAGGCGGCCACCGCCGAGGTCGCGCTCGACGCGGCGCGGGCCGCCGCCCGCACCGCGCGCGAGGGCGAGGCGAGCGCGCGCGCCGATGTGCGCCGGGTCGAGGAGGAGCACACCGCGACGCACGGCAAGCTGGCCGCGCTCGAGGGGCTTGAGCGCGAGCGCGTCGGGCTCGCCCCCGCCGCCGCTCGGCTGCTGCGCGAGCGGGAACGCTTCGGCGGCGGCGCCGTCCTCGGCCCGCTCTCCGACTTCATCGGCGCCGACGCCGCGGTCGCCTCGCAGGTCGAGCGCTTCCTCGGCCCCACCGTCCACGCGGTCGTCGTGCGCGACCGGGCCGCGGCCGACGCCGTGCGCGCCTGGCACGCCGAGGCGAACCCCGGTGCGCTGCTCCTCCTCCCGCTCGATGCGATCGCCGGCAACGGCGACGGCGGCGATCCGCGCGAACTGAGCGCGCGCGTGCGCGCCGATGGGCCCACCGGCGGCTGGGTCCGCGCGCTGCTGGGCAAGGTGCGCGCGACCGACGACGGGAATGGCTTCGTCGATGCGCGCGGCGCCGTCTGGCTCCCCGCGCGCGAGGCCGGGGCGGGCCCGCTGCGGCGTCGCGCCGAGCTCGAGGAGCTCCGCGTGCTGCTCGGCGGCATCGAGGCGCGCCGCGCAGCCGTGCAGGCCGCCGCGCAGCAGGTGCACGACGAGGTCGTGCGCGCCGAGTCCGCCGCGGCCCACGCCGCCGACACGACCGCGTCCGCGCAGCAAGCCTCCGCGCAGGCCGCGCAGGTCCGGAACGAGCGCGATCGCGTGCGCGAGCGCGCCGCGCGCGAGCTGGCCGACGCGGTCGCCCTGCGCGAGCGGCTCGCCGGCCGGCACACCGAGCTCGGCGACCGCGTCACCGCCAGCATCGCGGCGCAGGACGAGATCGCGCGCCGCCTTGCCGACGCCGACGACTCCGCGGGGAGCGCCCGCGCGCTGCTCGTCGCGGCCGAGCGGATGCAGGACGAGGCCCGCGAGGCCCGTGCCGCGCATCAGGTCTCGCACGCGCAGGCCGAAGCGCGGCGGCAGGTCGCCGCCGAGCGCCGCGAGCGGCTCGCGCGCGAGCGGGCGTCCGCGGCCGATCGCCTCGCCTCGCTCGAGCGCGAGCTGGCGACGCTGGCCGAGGAGGATGGCCAGCTCGAGCGGCAGATGGGCGTCTGGCAGCAGGAGATCGAGGCGCGGCGCGGCACGCAGCAGGAGGCCGACACGGCCCTCGGCGCTGCCGAGGAGGGCGTGCGCACGGCCGACGCGGCGCTCACCGCGAGCGACCATGCGCTCGACGCGGCGCGCCACGAGGCCGACGCGGGCGCGCAGGCGCTCCATCTGGCAGAGCTCCGCTTCACCGAGCTCTCCGGCAAGCGCGCTGCGATCAAGGAGCGGCTCGAGGCCGAATGGCGCCGGCCGCTCGACGAACTGCTCGCGGGCTACGAGCCGGTGGAGGCGGAGGAGGACACGCTGCGCGCCGAGGCCGAGGAGCTGCGCCGGCAGGTCGATCAGCTCGGGCCGGTGAACCCGCTCGCGATCGAGTAGCACGAGGAGGAGACCAAGCGCCTCGAGTTCCTCACGACCCAGCGCGCCGACCTCTCCGAGGCGCAGGTCAAGCTGCAGCAGGCGATCAAGGAGATCGACGTCACCGCGCGCGACCTCTTCCTCGCGACGTTCGCGCAGGTGCGCGAACACTTCCGCGAGATCTTCATGACGCTCTTCGGCGGCGGCGAGTGCGACCTCCGGCTGGAGGATCCCGACCGTCCGCTCGACTGCGACATCGAGATCCACGCCAGCCCGCGCGGCAAGCGGACGCAGCGCATCCACCTGCTCTCGAGCGGCGAACGCGCGCTGGTCGCGCTCTCGCTCCTCTTCGGCATCTTCCTGACCAAGCCGAGCCCCTTCTGCCTGCTGGACGAAGTGGACGCGCCGCTCGACGACCAGAACATCGGCCGGTTCGTGAAGATGCTGAACCAGTTCAAGCGGAACACGCAGTTCATCGTGATCACGCACAATCCCCGCACCACCACCGAGGCCGCGGACGCCGTCTACGGCGTGACGATGCAGGAACCGGGCGTCTCGTCGCTGGTCAGCGTCCGGATGACGGGATCGCCGGTGGACGACGCGGAGGTCCCCGCGGGGATCGCCGCGACCACAGTCGCCTGACGGAGCACCGATGCTGGTCGTGATGAAGCACGACGCGACGTCCGAGGACGTCGCGCGCGTGTGCGAATGGATCAAGGAGCGCGGGTTCACCGCGCAGCCGATGCCGGGCGCCCAGCGCACCGCCATCGGCCTCGTGGGCAACGACGGCCGCGTCGACGGCTCCGCCCTTGAGGACATGCCGGGGGTGGCCGAGGTCATCCACGTCTCCAATCCGTACAAGCAGGTCTCGCGCGAATGGCGCCCCGAGAACACGATCGTCGAGATCGCCCCGGGCGTGCGCTTCGGCGGCAACGACGTACCGATCATCGCCGGCCCCTGTTCGGTCGAGAGCGAGGCGCAGATCCTCGAGTCGGCACGCATCGTCAAGGCGGCCGGCGCCGTCGCGCTGCGCGGCGGTGCGTTCAAGCCGCGCTCCTCTCCCTACTCCTTCCAGGGTCTGGGCAAGAAGGGCCTCGAACTGCTCGCGCTCGCCAAGCGGGAGACGGGACTCGCGATCGTCACCGAAGCGATGGACGACGAAGGGGCCGAGCTCGTGGCGGAGTACGCGGATTGCGTGCAGATCGGCGCGCGCAACATGCAGAACTATTCGCTCCTGAAGACCGTCGGCAAGCTCGGCAAGCCGGTGCTGCTCAAGCGCGGGATGGCAGCGACGATCCAGGACCTGCTGCTCTCGGCCGAGTACATCCTGGCCGAGGGGAACGGCCAGGTGATCCTCTGCGAGCGCGGGCTGCGCAGCTTCGACACGACCTCCCGCAATCTCTTCGACCTCACCGCGATCCCGGTGGTGCAGCAGCTCTCGCACCTGCCGATGGTGGCAGATCCGAGTCACGGCACCGGCCGCCGCGACAAGGTGCTGCCGATGGCGCGCGCGGCGATCGCCGCCGGCGCCGACGGGATCCTGATCGAGGTGCATCCGCAGCCGGAGAAGGCGCTCTCCGACGGCGCACAGTCGCTGACGCCGGATGGCTTCGCCGACGTGGTGAAGCAGCTGCGTGCGGTGGCCACCCCGATCGGCCGGCGGATCACGCCGGGAGGCGCCGCGTGATCGCGCGCGCGCTGCTGTCGCTCGTCATCGCCGCCGGCGCGCTCACCGCGCAGACGCCCGCCGACTCCGCTGCGATCGCCCTGCTCGAGCGCACCACCGAGTCCTACCGCTCGGCGCGCACGCTCCGCGCCGAGTTCACGCAGACGATGACGAACCCGCGCACCGGCAACGTGATGCGCTCCGCCGGCGAGTTCCTGCAGCGCGGCACCCAGCAGTTCGCGTTCATCTTCACCGACCCGCCCGAGGACCGCATCGTCGCCGACGGCGAGTTGATCTGGCTCTACCTGCCGAGCACCGCGAAGGGTCAGGTCCTCAAGATGCCGCGCGCCGCGGGCGGCGGGCTCGACCTCGCATCGTCGATCCTGCGCGATCCGCGTCGTCGCTACATCGTCGTCGCGCGACCGGACACGACGATCGATGGCCGCGCGGTGCGCGCGATCCAGCTGACGCCGCGCACACCGGATGCCGTGTTCACGCGCGCGACGCTCTGGATCGACCCCGCGAACGCGCTCATCCGCGCGGCCGAGTTCACGGAGCCATCGGGGCTGCGGCGCGCGCTGACGTTCACTCGCGTGCGCACCGGCGTGTCGTTGCCGGCCGCCTCATTTTTGTTCACGCCGCCCCCTGGTGTGCGGGTGATCGATCAGGCCGCTCTGCTGGGTGGAAGCGCGCCGGAGAAGCGTCCATAGACGCGCGTAGGACCGGGACATTGACGCCCGGGAGCTGACGATGCGCGCACCGGTCGCGCGTCGCTCGCACGGCGGACACTGACGGCACGCACGTCACATTTGCGCAGGTCTCCGGCGCTGCGCGCCCGCGGTCGTGCGTCATCGGCGCTCCACAGGCGTGGAAAGCGCGCCTCACCGATGAATTGGAACTGATCGGAACGCGCCCGGTCTGAGTGGACTCCCGCTGGCAACGCACCATCCACTCCAGGAGCGCAACATGTCCCACGCACTTGCTCACGATCCCCATCGTGAACTCGCCCTATTGCAGCAACTCGCCGCCACGACGAGTCGACGTCGCTTCATGCAGTGGGCGGGTGTCAGTTTCGCCGTGGTGCTCACGGCGTGCGGCGAGAGCACGACGGCACCGATCGCCCCGACGACGCCGAGCGGTGATCTCTCGCTCGGCACTGGCGACAATGGCGTCCTCAACTACGCCTACGCGCTCGAGCAACTCGAAGCGGCGTACTACACGCAGGTCGTCGCCACACCGTACACCGGCATCAGTGCGCTCGAGCTCACGCTCCTCACCGACATCAAGCTGCACGAGGTCGTGCACCGCGACTTCCTGAAGGCGGCGCTCGGCGCCGCTGCGATCGGCGCACTCGAAGTCGATTTCACCTCGGTCGACTTCACCAGCCGCGCCAGTGTGCTCGGCACCGCAAAGGTCTTCGAGGATCTCGGCGTCGCGGCGTACAACGGCGCCGGCCAGCTCTTCACCGACGCGAACCTCCTCCTGATCGCCGGCAAGATCGTGTCGGTCGAGGCACGCCACGCGGCGATCATCCGCAACCTGCTCAATCCGAAGAGCGCGGACTTCGCCGGCGACGACGTCGTGAATCCGACCACCGGACTCGATCGGGCCTTCACCCCGGCGATGGTGCTCACGGCCGCAGATCCGTTCGTGAAGACCGAGATCGATTTCAGCACCCTCCCCACCAACTGAGACGCCCCATGATCACCACCTCGCAGACACCGGGCGTGCTCGACACGCTCGACCCCGAACTGATGGACCGCGTCGTCACGCGACGCGGGGCCGTCAGCGGCATCAGCAACACCGCCGCCGCGCTGGCCATCGCGTCCGTGCCGATCGGCCTGGGCCTGTTCGCCCGCCAGGCGTTCGCCCAGGGGACGCTCCCGCAGTCGATCATCGATGTCCTCAACTTCGCCCTCACGCTCGAGTACCTCGAAGCGGAGTTCTACACGCTCGGCGTGCCGGAAGTCGTGCCGCCGGCCGACTGTGCCATCATGCTCCAGATCATGAAGCACGAAGTGGCGCACGTCGCGCTGCTCAAGAGCGTGCTCGGATCCGCCGCCATCGCGAAGCCGACGTTCGACTTCACGGCCAAGGGGATGTTCCCCGACGTGTTCAAGAACTACCAGACGTTCCTCGTGCTCGCGCAGGGTTTCGAGGACACCGGGGTGCGCGCCTACAAGGGGCAGGCCGGTGCGCTCATCAGCAACAATGCGATCCTCACGACTGCGTTGCAGATCCACTCGGTCGAAGGACGGCACGCCGCGATCGTGCGGACCCTGCGCAACCTCAAGGGCTGGATCACGCGCGACGTGAACGACGTGCCCGCACTGAACGCGGTCTACGCCGGAGAGGAGAACACCGTGCAGGCGGGTGTCAACACCGCGGTCTTCGCGAACGTGGACGCCGCGAGCGAAGCATTCGATGAGCCGTTGACGAAGGCCGCCGTCCTGGCGATCGCCGCACCGTTCATCGTCACCTGAGCCAGTAGCATCGCAAGGATTCGTCGGCGCACCCACGCTCCTCGTCGCGGCACGATGGCGACGGGAGGGTGGGTGCGCCGTCTCTCTCACACGACACCCCCCCCATGCACATGGAGCCCGTCATGAGCCCCGAAGCACTGCTCACCGTCGTCGACCCCGACATGCAGGCCGTGCTCGACGCGCACGCGGCGCTCCGTCCGATGCCGCTGCCCTCGCTCACCCCCGCCCAAGCCCGGACCCAGCCGACCCCGGCGAACGCCGTTGCTGCCCTGTTGCTGAAGCAGGGGAAGGACACGACGCCGACGGCACTGGTACCGGGCGTGAGGCACAGCGACCGAATGATCCCCGGCGCGGCCGGCGAACTCGCCGCGCGCATCTATACGCCGGAGGGGACCGGCCCTTTCCCGTTGATCGTCTACTACCACGGCGGCGGTTGGGTCATCGGCAGCAAGGAGGTCTACGACGGCGGCGCCCGCGGACTCGCGAAGCACGCCAATGCGGTCGTGGTCTCGGTCGACTACCGCCTCGCGCCGGAGCACAAGTTCCCGGCGCAGCACGACGACGCGCTCGCCGCATACCGCTGGGCCGTCGCGCACGCAGCCGAGCTCAACGCCGATCCGGCCCGGGTGGCCCTTGGCGGCGAGAGCGCCGGGGGCAACCTCGCGATCGCCACCGCGGTGGCCGTCCGGGACGCCGGACTCGCCATGCCACTGCACGTGCTGGCCGTGTATCCGATCGCGATCGGCGAGACGAGCACGCCGTCGTACACCGAGCACGCCAAGGCCAAGCCGTTGAATCGTCCGATGATGCGCTGGTTCTTCGACCACACCGCCCGCACTGCGGCAGACCTGCGCGATCCGCGCATCACGATCACCCAGGCCTCACTGCGCGGCCTCCCCGTGACGACTATCATCGCGGCGGAGATCGATCCGCTCCGCAGCGAAGGCGAGATGCTCGAGACCGCGCTCCGCGCGGCGGGTGTCACCGTCGAACGCCGGCAGTACGATGGCGTCACGCACGAGTTCTTCGGGATGGCGGCGGTCGTCGCCGATGGCTTGGCCGCCCAGCAGTACGCGGGGGAGCGCCTCAAGGCGAGCCTCGCGCCGAACCTCACGGCGGAACCGAAGCGTTGATCGCGCGAGTTCCGCCGCTACTCGGCGAGGAAGCCCTGAGGATGAACGACGAAGGATGGAGGAGGTCCTCTCTTTCATCCTTCCTCTTTCCTCCTATTCCCCGAAGACCGCCGCCGGCCCCTTCGCTCGCCTGAGGATTTCCGCCGCCCGCCGCACCACGCTGTCCGCGCGCACCGTGCGCCGCTGCGAATACGCCACGCCGAACGCCTGGCGCGCGATCTCGTTCGCGAGCGCGCGGTCCACGAGTGCACTCGCCTGCGAGAACGACTCGGCGCTGACCCGGATCCCGCGGCGCTGCAGGCTCGTCAGCAGCTGCGCTCTCCACTGCGGCGCCACCGTGAAGAGCGAGTCCCGCACGGCGCCCGAACGGATCAGGCCCGCGGCCTGCGTGCCGAGCACCTCGCGCCACCGCTCGAAGCCGATCTCGTCGAACTCGGCCAGGAAGCGCCGCTCGGCGGGATTCGGCACGCTGTCCCCGGCTGCCCGGTCGGGGACGATCCCGCCCCCGCCCAACACCGCGCGTCCCGTCGAGGTGCGGAAGACCGGGCGCGCCGTGTCCGCGTCCGCAAGCCGCTCCTCTTCCGGCGGCGCGACCTCGATGCTCCGGCCGAGCGGGGTGAACCAGCGCGCATTCGTGAGCTTGAGCCCGGCGCCGTTCTCGAGCGTGTAGACCGCCTGCGCGCTGCCCTTCCCGTAGGTCGTCCGACCCATCACGAGCGCGCGGTCGTTGTCCTGCAGCGCGCCGGCGACGATCTCGGCCGCGCTCGCCGTCCCGCCGTTCACGAGCACGACGAGCGGCAGCGCGGACCACCGCTCGGGGGTCTCGTCCACGTAGACCGCATTCGCCTGCGGGATGCGGCCCTTGGTCGAGACGATGCGCTGACCCGGCGCGAGGAAGAGGTCGGCGACAGCGACGCCCTGCGAGAGCAGTCCGCCGGGATTCCCGCGCAGGTCGAGCACGAGCGAGGTCGCACCGGCGCCGCGCAGCGAGTCCACCGCCTGCACGAGCTCCACCTCGGTCGAATCGCTGAAGGTGCCCACCGCAACGTAGCCCACGCCGCCGTCGAGAACGGTCGCCCGCGTCACCGCGCTCAATCGGATGTCTGCGCGCTCGAGCGAGAAGGACCGGCGGACGCCCTGTGCGCGTTCGACCACGACCTTCACGCTCGTCCCGAGCGGACCGCGCAACTCGCGCCGCGCCTCCTCCACCGTCCACCCCTGCGCCGCCCGGCCATCGATCTCCACGATCCGGTCGCCGACCTGCATCCCCGCCCGCTCCGCCGGGGAACCCGGCCGCGGCTGCAGCACGGTGATCCAGCCGTCGCGCACGTCCACCTGCAGTCCGACACCGAGATAGGTGTTGCTCATCTGGCGGCTCAGCCGCTCGAGCCGCTCCGGCGAGAGGTAGGCCGTGTTCGGGTCGCCGAGCTGCTGCACCATCCCCGAGAGCGCGAGCTCCCAGAGCGAGTCCTCGCTCACCGGCTCGACGTAGCTCTCGCGCACGCGCTCCATCACCGACTCCAGCAGCTGCGCGCGCTCGCGCGTCTCGCTGCCGCCGCCGCGCACGGCGCGCTGCACGAGCCAGCCGCCGGCCAGCAGTCCGGCGAAGAGGAGCACCGCCGAGGGGAGGAGACGCATCTTGTTCATCGGGCGATCGCCTCGAGCGGGACCGCGCCCGGCACCTGCGCGCGCAGCACCGCGAGCATCGCCTGCTCGACCTCGGCTTCGGATCCGGAAGCGTCGATGGCGACGATCGGACCGCACTCGCGGTGCGTCGCCTGCCACTCCGGCGTCGCGAACCGCGCGAACGCCGCCGCCACACGCTCGTGGAACCCTCGGTCGCTGCGCTCCATCCGGTCCGCCGCGCCACGCGAGCCCGCCCGCGCGAGCCCGGTCGCGACCGGCACCGTGAAGAGCAGCGTCAGGTCGGGCACGAGACCACCGGTCGCGAGATGATTCGCCGCGCGCACGTCCGACTCGTCGAGTCCGCGACCGGCGATCTGGTAGGCATAGGTCGAGAGCAGGAACCGATCGAGCAGCACCAGCTCGCTGCGTTCGATCGCCGGCCGCACCTCGAGCGCCACGAGCTGGGCACGCGACGCGATGAAGAGCGCGGCCTCGGTGCTGGGGGCAAGCGGCGCGTCGGCGTGCAGGAGGATCTCGCGGATGCGGTCACCGACCGGCGTACCCCCCGGCTCGCGGAAGGTGCGATGCGCCACACCGGCCGCCTCAAGGCGCGCGACGAGCCGCCGGAGCTGGGTCGACTTCCCCGCCCCCTCGCCTCCCTCGAAGACCACCAGGCGTCCGCGCACCGTTGTTGAGTTGGCCGATTATCCGAGCGTGATGATCGAACTGGTGGAGCCCTTCCGGATCCCCTCGAGCATCCACTGGTTCACCTGCACCATCACCTTGTCGAAGTTCTCGTTCGACGCGATCACCCGCTGGTAGATCGGGCTCGCCTGCACCTTGGTGAGCAGCGTGTCGAGCTCCTGTTCCATCGCCGGCGTGGGCTGCTCGCCCCGCTCGATCATCTGCTGGGCCTCGGTGCGCAGCCCGTCCATCCGCTGGAGCGCCGCCGTCACCTCGCGGTCGCCGTTCAGCGCCTCGTTGGCGCGCTTCACGGCCTGGTATTCGACGCTCTGGCCGATCATCCGTCCCAGCTCCACCGCCTTCTCGTTCAGCATCACGGATCCTCAGGAAGTCGTCTGGCCATCACGAAGCGCGGACGGCCGGTCAGATCGAGTCGGGTCTCGACATCGGTGAATCGACCGTCGTTCGACACCGCGGCTGCCGCGAGGGTGGCCCGGCGCGCATCGATCTCGAGGGCGAGCAAGCCGCCGGGTGTCAGGACCTCCGCGGCCTGGGGAACGAGGGCCCGGATCGCGGCCATCCCGTCATCGTCGGCGAACAGCGCCGAGTGGGGCTCCCAGTCGCGCACGAGTCTTGGCAGCTCGGCGGCTTCGCTCGGGGAAATATACGGCGGGTTCGACACCACGGTGTCGACCTTTTCGCCCTGCAGGGGCTCCAGGAACGAGCCCTGACGGAACGCCAACAGACCCCGCCGGTCCTCCGGGATCGCGGCCAGGTTGGCCCGGGCCACCTCGAGGGCGTCGGAGGAGAGATCGGTCGCGATCACGCGGTCGAAGCTCCCCTCCGCCGCCAGGGCGAGCGCGATGGCCCCCGATCCGGTCCCCACGTCCACCACCGTGCCCCGGCCGCCCTGTTGCGCTGCCAGGACGAGGTCCACGATGAGCTCGGTCTCGGAACGCGGGATGAGCACGCGCGGATCCACCTGAAGCGTCAGGTGCCGGAAGGCCGCGCGCCCCAGCGCGTACTGGATCGGCATCCCGCCGGCGATCCGGGCGGCGGCCGCGCGGATCCGCGCCTCCACGGCGGGATCGACCGGCGCCTCGCGATGCGCCGTCGGCCAGAAGCGCGGCTGGTCGTGCGCGAAGGCGATCAGGTCGCGGGCGACCGCGCGCGCGGGAGGCACACCCGGCCCCACGAGGGCCACCGCGACCTGGTCGAGCAGGTCGCCGATGCGGATCGCGGTGCTCACGCGGTGCTCACGCGGTGCTCACGCGGTGCTCACGCCCCGTCGCCGGCGAGCTTCTCCTCGATGTCCGCCACCTTGAGCGCGTCCATCAGCTCGTCGAGCTTGCCGTCCATCACACCCGTGAGGTCATGCGTCGTGTAGCCGATCCGGTGATCGGTAACGCGGCTCTGCGGATAGTTGTACGTGCGGATCTTCGCCGACCGGTCACCGGTCGAGACCTGGCTTCGCCGCATGCGCGACCGCGCCGCTTCCTGCTCGGCGATCCGGAGATCGAGCAGGCGCGACCGCAGGACCTCCATCGCCTTGAGCTTGTTCTGCAGCTGCGACTTCTGGTCCTGCTGGCTGACCACGAGTCCCGACGGGATGTGCGTGATGCGCACCGCCGAGTCGGTCGTGTTCACGCTCTGGCCGCCGGGACCCGACGCGCGGAAGACGTCGATGCGGAGATCCTTGTCCTCGATCTTGAGGTCGATCTCCTCGGCCTCGGGGAGCACGGCGACGGTGGCGGCCGAGGTGTGGATGCGCCCCGCGGCCTCGGTGGCCGGCACGCGCTGCACGCGGTGCACGCCGGACTCGAAGCGGAGCGCGCCGAAGGCTTCGTGACCACTGACCTTGAAGATCGCTTCCTTGATGCCGCCCAGCGTCCCGTCGGAGAGCGTGATGATCTCGATCCGCCAGCCGCCATGGCGCTCGATGTATCGGGTGTACATCCGATACAGATCGGCCGCGAAGATGGCGGCCTCGTCGCCGCCGGTGCCGGCGCGGATCTCGACGATCGCGTTGCGGTCGTGGAGGGGATCCGGCGGAAGCAGGAGGGGCTTGAGCTCGGCCTCCGCGGTCTCGATCGACGCCTCGAGACGGCCGACCTCGTGGCGGGCCTCGGCGGCCATCTCGGCGTCATCGAACGACAAGAGCTCGCGCGCCTGCGCGAGCTCCAGGTCCATCTTCTCCAGTTGCCGGGCGCGTTCGACCACCTGGCCGAGGCGCTGATGCTCCCGACCGAGCGACGCCATCAACCTGGCGTCGCGGACGGTCTTGGGATCGAGGAGATCGCGCTCGACCTCGGCGGCGCGCCGGAGCGCGTCGGCGAGACGGTCGCGAATGCTCAGGCGCTGGCCTTGGAGTACTTCTGGCGGAAGCGCTCGACGCGGCCGGCGGTGTCGATGAGCTTCTGCTTGCCGGTGAAGAACGGATGACAAGCGGCACAGATGTCGGTGTGGATCTGCGCGTGCGTGGAGCGCGTCTGGAACGTATTGCCGCAGGCGCAGGACACGGTCGCGGTCGCGTAGGTCGGGTGGATCTCGGGCTTCATTGGAACCTCTTCAGCGTGGTCGGAGCGAGCCAAGAAGAATAAACTACTCGGCGCGTCAATACAAGCGGGGCAGGCCCGCGAATTCGTGACCCAAGCCCAACCCCGGCAACAGGTTAGGGCGAGCCCGGGGCCGAGCCTGGGTCCCGGACGCCTCATGCTCGCGGACACACTCCGTCGCGCGTAAGATGTTGCTGGTCCGATGTTTGACACTGTCGTGCGGGCGCCTTACCTTCGCGCCGTTCGCCTCCCCACCCCACCCCATGAACATCGCCGACTTCCTCGCGAGCGTCCCGCTCTTCAAGTCCCTCGCACCGGCGGAGATCGCGGCGTTCGCGCAGCTTGTCCGCGAGAAGAGCTATCCCAAGGGGAGCGTCATCCTCTTTGAGGACGATCCAGGCGATTCCCTCTTCGTCGTCCGCGCCGGTCGCGTGAAGGTGGTGCTCGTCGCCGAGGACGGGCGCGAGGTGATCCTCGGCATCCTCGGCGTCGGCGAGCACTTCGGCGAGCTCTCGCTGATCGACGACCAGCCGCGCTCGGCGCACGTCGTCGCGATGGAAGAGTCCACCCTGCTGGTGCTGCGGCGGGACGATTTCCGCCGGCGCGTAGAGCAGAATCCGGCGGTGGCTTGGGCGCTCCTGATGGAGCTCTCGCGCCGACTGCGCCGCGCCGACACCAAGATCGGCTCGCTGGTCCTGCTCGACGTCCCGGGCCGCATCGCGCGCGTGCTCCTGGATGCCGCCGCGGAGTCCGCGAGCGACTGGGTCGAGAAGCCGCTGACGCACCAGACGATCGCCCACGTGATCGGGGCGAGCCGCGAGACCGTCTCCCGCGCGATGCGCGAGTTCGTCGAGTCGGGTTGGATCACCACCGAGCGGCGAAAGATCCGCATCACGGACCGCGCGGCACTCGAAAAGCGCTCCCAGCAGCGGCTGTGAGCGCCCCCGCGCGGTGTGTCCAGGGTCACCCCTGTGACCCTCATCACCCGCACCTCGTGACCCCTCGCCCTCACACTTCCGGCGCCCGCGCCGCATCTTGCAGTGTGACCGTTCGAGTACCCGCCGAGGGTTGCCGTCGATGAGCCTGCGCGTCCGTTTCTGGGGGACCCGCGGGTCCATCCCGACACCGGGGGCGCAGACCGTGCGGTACGGTGGCAATACGCCGTGCACGGAGGTCCGGACCGACGACGGATGGCTGATCATCCTCGACGCCGGGACAGGCATCCGCGAGCTGGGCAGGACCCTGATCGAACGAGCGAACGGCGCGAGCGTCCAGGGGGACATCTTCCTGACGCACGCGCACTGGGATCATATCCAGGGCATTCCGTTCTTCGCCCCGATCTTCGGACGTGGGAACCACTTCACGATCTGGGGCTCGGAGACGCTGGAGAAGAGCGTGGACCAGATCGTGCGGGACCAGATGTCACCGGTGGTGTTCCCGGTCACGTTCGAGGAACTGGACGCGACGATCGACTTCCGGACCCTTTCCGCCGGCACCCGCTGCGAGGGGACGGGGTATGAGGTAACGGCCTTCACGGTGCAGCATCCGGGGGGGGCGCTGGGCTACCGGTTCACCCAACCCGGGGGACGCGGCGGCGCGTTGGTGTACGTGTCGGACAACGAACTGGGGGCCCACGAGCGGTACGGGTCACCGGCGGATTGGCGGCAACAGATGGTGGAGTTCGTGCGCGGGGCGGCGCTGCTGATCCACGACACGACCTACACCACCGAGGAATACGATCATCACCGCGGATGGGGGCATTCGACCTTCCGCGATGCAGTGGAGCTGGCGCTGGAGGCGGGGGTCGGGAAGCTGGTGCTGTTCCACCACGAGCCCCGCCGGACGGATGACCAGCTGGATGGCTGCCTGGCGGAGTGCCGGGCGTTGGTGAAGGCCCGCGGCGGAGCGCTCCAGGTGGTTGCCGCCGCGGAAGGCTTGACGCTGACTCTCTAACCTCTCCGGAGGAATGTGATGCTGAAGTACATCGCCCGTGCCACCGCCCTGCTCGCGCTCGCGGCGGCCCCCGCCCTGGCGCAGGCCGACAACCGCCCGACCGTCGCCGTGCTGCCGTTCGTGAACAGCGCGATCGGCCAGGCGACCCAGGAGCTGGCGCCGCTCTCGAAGGGCATCGCCGACCTCCTGATCACGGACCTCGCCCAGAACCCGGGCATCCGCGTGGTCGAGCGCGAGAACATCCAGAAGCTGCTCGACGAGCAGAACCTCGCCCGTGACGGCCGCGTGGACGACGCGTCGGCCGCGCGCATCGGCAAGCTGCTCGGCGCCAAGCACATGCTGACCGGCTCGTTCATCACGGACCGCTCGGGCGTCATGGTCATCACGGTGAAGTCGATCGACACCGAGACCGGGCGGATCGAGTACACCGACATGGACCGCGACAAGACCGACAACTTCCTTGCGCTCGTCGCCAAGATCGGGGCGAAGGCGAACCGCGGCCTCAAGCTGCCGGAGCTCACCCCGCAGGCGCGCCAGACCAGCGAGGCGCGCGTCGAGAAGCAGAAGAAGGTGCCCTTCCAGGCCGTGATGATGTACTCGCGCGCGATCAACGCGCAGGACGCCGGCAACAAGGCGGAGGCGATCACGCTCTTCCAGCAGACGATCGACAAGTTCCCCGACTTCGACGACGCGAAGAAGGCGAAGGCGAAGCTCGAAGCCGGCAGCTGAGACTGCTGACGCCGATGACCGACTGGCGGAGCTCCCGGCCGCCGCGATAACCTTTGGACCGCCGGCACCCCATACGGGTGCCGGCGGTTCCGCGTTCCCAGCGTCACCCCGCCCCGCGCGCCCCCCACGAGTCCCGTGCAGCCCCTCATCCTCGCACCTGCCGGACGGGCCCTGACCGCGTTCCCGACGCTCGGCGCCGGGTCCGCGCTCGAGGTGCGGCGCGTGGACACCGCACCGGATCCCGAGGCGATGGACCCCGAGAGGCCCACGGCGATGCTCGTGGACGCGGCGCTGGCGCGGAACTCCGGCGGCGCCGGTGCGCTCGGCGCCCTCGCGCCCTACGTGGCGTTCGTGGGCCTGGGCGAGCCCGGGGAGACGGAGCCGTCGGAACTGCTCCAGGGCGTCGCGCTCACGAGCTGGCTCCCCGCCGACGCGAGCCCGGGCCAGGGCACCGCGGCGCTGATGGGCGCACTCCGCCACGCGAGCGCGCTGATCGAGGCCTACCGCGCGGTCCGGCTCGAGCAGACGAGCGCCCACGACCTCCGCGAACTCTCGCGTGTCGGTGCCGCACTCTCGACCGAGCGCAACCTCGACACGCTGCTCGAGATGATCCTCTCGCAGGCACTCCGGCTCTCCTCGGCCGATGCGGGGTCGCTCTACCTGGTCGAACGTCAGGCGGACCGGCAGTCGGGCGAGGCGCCGACGACGCTGCGCTTCAAGCTCTCGCAGAATCTCACGATCCCCGACCTCCCGTTCAGCGAGTTCACGGTCGCGATCGACCACACCAGCCTTGCCGGATACGTCGCCTCCACGGGCGATCCGCTGATGATCGCCGACGTCTACCTCCTCCCGGAGCACGTCGCGTATCGGCTCAACCGCTCGTTCGACGAGAAGTTCGGCTACCGCACGAAATCGATGCTGGTGCTCCCGATGCGGACGCATCGCGACGAGGTCATCGGCGTGCTGCAGCTGATCAACCGCAAGCGCGACCCGCTCGCCGCGCTCACGACCCCCGAGGCCGTGCAGGCCCAGGTGATCCCGTTCGACCAGCGCGTGGCCGAGATGGTGGCCGCCCTCACCGCGCAGGCGGCGGTGGCGATCGAGAACAGCCGGCTCTACGAGGATATCGAGCGGCTCTTCGAGGGCTTCGTGACGGCCGCTGTCACCGCGATCGAGGCCCGCGACCCCACGACCTCGGGTCATTCGTTCCGCGTGGCCACCTTCACCACGAATCTCGCCGAGGCGGTGGACCGCGGCGGCGAGGGCCCGTACCGCGACCTGACCTTCACGCGCGAGCAACTGCGCGAACTCCGCTACGCCGGCCTGCTGCACGACTTCGGGAAGGTCGGCGTGCGCGAGCAGGTGCTCGTGAAGCAGAAGAAGCTCTACAGCCACGACCTCACGATCGTGCGCCACCGCTTCCATTCGCTGCTGCAGGAGGCCGACCTCGCGTTCGAGCGCGAACGCGCCGAGCACCTGCTCGCGCATGGCCCGCGCGAGTACGACGAGGTCTTCGCGCGCCTCGACGCGGTGCGCCGCCAGCGGCGCGACCAGCTCCAGCGCTGGCTCGACGCCGTCATCCGCGCCAACGAGCCCACGATCCTCCCCGAGGGGAGCTTCCAGGAGCTCGAGGTCATCCAGCGCGAGACCTTCATCGACTTCGACGGCATCGAGCGCCCGCTCCTCTCCGACGACGAGCTCCGCTACCTGATGCTGCGCAAGGGGAACCTCGACCCGCGTGAGCGGCGCGAGATCGAGTCGCACGTCACGCACACCTTCCGCTTCCTCGAGCAGATCCCCTGGACGCGCGAGCTGCGCGGCATCCCCCAGATCGCGTTCGGACACCACGAGAAGCTCGACGGCACCGGGTACCCGCGCGGCGTGAAGGAGGTCGAGATCCCGGTGCAGACGCGGATGATGACGATCGCCGACATCTACGACGCGCTGACCGCGACCGATCGTCCCTACAAGCGCGCCGTGACGGCGGAGCGCGCGCTCGACATCCTGCAGACCGAGGCGAAGGAAGGGCTGCTCGACCAGCACCTCCTGCAGACCTTCATCGAGGCGCGGATCTTCTCCAAGGTCACGCCGAGCGAAGGCACACGCCGCCAGTCGACCGGCGGGCTGCCGAAGGGCTGACGCCCCTCAGCGCGCACGCATCAGCGCGCGCATCCGCGCCCGCGTCAGCGCGCGCCCCAGGCGCCGCCGCCCGGCGTACGGATCTCGAGCACGTCGCCCGCCACGAGCTCGCGCCGGCACTTGGCCGGGAGCGGCGCACCGTTCAGCAGGTTCTCCCCGCACGTGCCGTCGGCCCCACCGGCCGCGCCGCGCGGCGCGGTCGCCCGCCGCTCGGTGAGCAGCGTGACCGTGCAGCGCTCCAGCACGAGATAGCGGCGGATCACGCCGTCGCCGCCGCGGTGCTTGCCGGCGCCCCCGGACCCGCGCCGCACCTCATAGCGCTCGATCACGATCGGATAGGCGCGCTCGAGCGCCTCGATCGGCGTGTTGCGCGTGTTGCTCATCCCCACGTGCACGGCGTCCGGCCCGGGGCCGCGCGCGCTCGCGCCCTGCCCGCCGCCGAGCGTCTCGTAGAACGTCCACCCCGCGCCGCCGAAGGTGACATTGTTCATCGTCCCCTGGCCCTGCGCCGGCACCTCGACCCCCGCGGCCGCGAACGCCGCGAAGAGCAGGTCGGTGATGCGCTGGCTCATCTCGACATTCCCCGCCGCCACGGCCGCCGGCGACCGCGCCGCGACGCAGCAGTCGTCGGGCGTCACGATCCGGATCGGACGCGCGATGCCGTCGTTGGTCGGCACGTCGTCGTCGAGCAGCGCGCGCAATACGAACAGTGCCGCTGCGCGCGTCACCTGGATCGGGCAGTTCACGTTGCCCCGCACCATCGGCGACGTACCCGCGAAGTCGAGTTCGAGCGCGCCGTCGCGGACCGCGAGCGCCACGCGCAGCGGGACCGGCGCGTCGCTGACGCCGTCCCCCTCGAGTGCGTCCTCGGCTCTCCCGTGCGCGCCGTCGAGCGCGTGCAGCCGCGCGAGCGCCCGCCGCTCCGCGTAGTCGAGCAGCGCCGAGCCCGCCGCCTCGACCTGTGCGAGCCCTTCGCGGGCGACGAGCGCGCGCCACCCGGCCGCCCCCGCCGCGCAGGCCGCGCGCTGCGCCGCGAGATCGCCGCGCCGCTCCTCCGGCGTACGCACGTTGGCGAGCACGAGTTCGAGCATCTCCGTCACCGGCGCACCGTCCCGCTCGATCCGCACCGGCGGCAGGATCAACCCCTCCTGCACGAGCTCGGTCGCGCCCTGCGGCATCGAGCCGGGGCTCATCCCGCCCACGTCCGCGTGATGCGCGCGCACGACCGCGTAGCCGATCGTGCGACCGGCGTCGCCGACTTCGTCGGCGATCGCCTCGATCATCGTCAGGTCGGGGAGGTGCGACCCGCCGGCCCACGGGCTGTTCAGCAGGAAGACATCCCCGGGCTGCGGGTCGCGCGCGCGCACCGCCCGCACCGCCTCGGGGAGCGCGCCGAGGTGCACCGGGATGTGCGCCGCCTGCGCGACCATCCGGCCCTGGGCGTCGAAGAGCGCGCACGACGCATCGCGGCGCTCGCGGATGTTCGGCGAGAGCGCGCCGCGCACGAGCACCGCGCCCATCTCCTCGGCGATCATCGAGAAGGCGGAGCCCCAGACGGAGAGTCCGAGCGCGTCGATGGGCCTTGTCACGCGCCGTCCTCCCTCGTCAAGCGCCAGCCACCCGCCTCGCGTGCCGCGGCACTCCACCCCTCGGCCACCCAGAGCGTCGCATCCGGGAGCGCGACGCTCGCGGGCCCACGCACCACGACGCCCGGCGCCGGGCCGCCCGCATCCACCAGCGCCGACGAATCCCAGGCCGGCGCTGCCGCGTCGCGCGCGAAGGTCGCCGCGAGCGCCGGCTCGCCCGCGATGTGGCGCAGGGCGACGCATTCCACGGCATGCGGAAGCGTGAAGCCGTAACGCGCGTCGTGAGCGCCGGTGAAGCGCGAGGCGATCGCCGCGCCGTCATCACCCGGTGCGCACTCCACCTCGAGTTCGTGTCCCTGCCCCACGTAGCGGACGCGCGCGACCCAGCGCCGCTCGCGGCGGGCGACCGTGCCGGACAGGCGCGACGCCAGCGCCGCGCAGGCCGCGCCGAGGGCGTCGGCCGAGAGCTCGACCGCGCGCACGAGCAGGCTCGCCGCCGCCTCGTGCCGCTCGGGCGCGAGCGCGAGCCCCACGGCGCTGAGCACACCGGCGTGCGGGGGCACGATCACGTCGCGCATCGAGAGCGCGTCCGCGAGCGCGCAGGCGTGGAGCGGTCCGCCCCCGCCGAACGCGACCAAGGTGCAGTCCCGCGGATCGACCCCGCGCTCGACGCTCACGCGGCGGAGCGCCCGCGCCATCCCCGCGTCGGCGATCGCGATGATCGCTCTCGCGGTATCGTCGGTCGGCGCACCGAGCCGCACCGCGAGCCGCGCGACCGCGGCGCGCGCCCCCGCGAGATCGAGCTGGACGCCGCCGCTCAGGCCCGTCGCGCGGATGCGCCCGAGGGCGATCTGCGCATCGGTCACCGTCGGCTCCGTGCCGCCGCGCCCGAACGCCACCGGACCGGGGCGCGCGCCCGCGCTCCGCGGGCCGACGCGCAGCGCGCCGCCGTCGTCCATCCACGCGATGCTGCCGCCGCCCGCCGAGACCGTCTCGACGAGCACGCGGGGCAGCGCGATCGGGACTCCGGCGACCTCGCCCCCCGATTCGACGAGCGGCTCGCCGCGCCAGATGAGCCCCGCGTCCGCGCTCGTGCCGCCGATGTCGATCGTCAGGGCGTGTTCGTTCCCCGTCCCGCGCAGCACCGCGGCCGCGCCGACGACGCCGCCGGCCGGCCCGGAGAGCGCGAGCGAGGCCGCGTGCCGCGACGCGTCGGCCGCCGCGCGCATCCCGCCCCCCGAGGTCATCACCGCCGGCGCGGGGAACCCGGCCGCCGCCAGGCGGTCGGCGAGTCCCCGCAGGTAGCGCACGACG
>JANNLH010000049.1:0-48335 GCA_031396725.1 Gemmatimonadaceae bacterium
CATCGGTCGGCCGCATCTGGTGAACCCCGCCTGGACCCTCGTCGAGGCCGCGCGCTTCGGCTACACGGGCGCCGAGGAGCTCTGGCCCCCGCAGTACCGCGCGGGACGGAGCCAGCTCGAGCGCCTCTTCGAACGCGAGCGCGCCGCGAACGCCGTCGCGACCCAACTCAACGCCCCGCCGCGAGGCGAACTCACGTGACCGCACCAAGACCCCCGCTGGCCGGACAGCACGCCCTCGTCACCGGCGCCAACCGCGGCATCGGCGCCGCCACCGTGCGCGCACTCGCCGCCGCCGGCGCCGACGTCACGCTGATGGTCCGCGACCGCGCCGCCGGCGAGACCGTCGCGCGTACGCTGCCGACACGCGCGCACGTCGTGGTCGCCGACGTCACCGACCACGCCGCCGCCACGCGCGCCTGCACCGCCGCCGCGGCGACGCTGGGCCCCGTCACGATCCTCGTGAACAACGCCGGCTCGGTGGAGACGATCCCCTTCCACAAGGTGAGCATCGCGACCTTCGAGCGGATGTATGCGGTGCACGTGCTCGGTGCCGTCGTCACGGCGCAGGCCGTGCTCCCGGCGATGCTCGCGAAAGGGAGCGGTCGGATCGTGAACGTCGCCAGCATCGCCGGTCTCCACGGCGCTCCCTACGTCTCGCACTACGTCGCCGCCAAGCACGCGCTGGTCGGGCTCACGCGCGCGCTCGCTGCCGAGTATGCGGCGAAGGGGATCACGGTGAACGCGGTCTGCCCCGGCTACACGGAGACCGACCTCGTCGCGACCTCGGTCGCGCGCATCACCGAGAAGACCGGTCGCTCGGCCGACGAGGCGCGCGGCCTGATCCTCGCCGACGCCGGCCAGCCGCGGATGGTCACGGTGGACGAGGTCGCCGACGCGATCCTCGCCTTCTGCCTCCCGGACGCGGCGACCGTCACGGGGCAGACCACCGTGCTGCTCGGGCTAGACCCCGCGTGACGATGCCCGCACTCGACCCCGAGACCCGGCTCGCGGGCGGCGACCACGAGGCGCTGCGGCTCTGGCTGCGCCTCTTCACCTGCACGACCATGATCGAGCGCACGGTGGACAGCGCGCTCAAGCGCGAGTTCGGGTCGTCGCTGCCGCGCTTCGACCTCCTGGCACAGCTCGACCGCGCCCCGCAGGGACTCCGGATGGGGGAACTCTCGGCCCGCATCCTGACCACCGGCGGCAACGTCACCTGGCTCGTCGCGGCGCTCGAGCGCGAGGGGCGCGTCACGCGCCGGGTCTCGCCGGACGACCGCCGCGCAGTCGTCGTCCGGCTCACGGCCGCGGGCCGCCGGCACTTCCACGCGATGGCCAGCGCGCACGAGGAGTTGATCGTGCAGCTCTTCGACGGACTCTCCGCGCCCGAACGCCGCGAACTCCACGTCCTGCTCGGGACACTCAAGGGACGCTTCCGTCCCGCTCCCTTGTCCACCAAGGATCGCATATGAGCCACCAGTCCCCGGACCCGATGACGGCGATGCGCCGGCCCCTCGCCGCGCGCACGTTCAGCCATTTCGCCTTCCGCGCCAGCGCGGACGGCCGCGTCGCGACCATCACGCTGAATCGGCCGGAGCGGAAGAACCCGCTCACCTTCGAGTCGTACGCGGAACTCCGCGACCTCTTTCGCGAGCTGCCGTACGCGTCCGACATCCGTGCCGTGGTGCTCACCGGCGCCGAGGGGAACTTCTGCTCCGGCGGCGATGTGTTCGAGATCATCGAGCCGCTCACCCGGATGGCCGCCCCCGAACTGCTCGCGTTCACGCGGATGACCGGCGACCTCGTGAAGGCGATGCGCGCCTGCCCGCAGCCGATCATCGCGGCGGTGGACGGTGTCGCCGCCGGCGCCGGCGCCATCCTCGCGATGGCGAGCGACCTCCGGCTCGCCACGCCGCGGGCGAAGACCGCCTTCCTCTTCACGCGCGTCGGCCTCGCCGGCTGCGACATGGGCGCCTGCGCGATCCTCCCGCGGCTGATCGGGCAGGGACGCGCCGCCGAGCTGCTCCTCACCGGACGCTCGATGGACGCCGCGGAAGGCGAGCGCTGGGGCTTCTACAACGCGATCGTCGCCGCCGAGGCGCTGCTCGCCGATGCCGAGTCGCGCGCCGCAGCACTCGCCAACGGCCCGACCTTCGCGCACGCGATGACCAAGAAGATGCTGCAGCAGGAATGGAGCGTCGCGGTGGACGAGGCGATCGAGATGGAGGCGCAGGCGCAAGCGATCTGCATGCAGACGCAGGATTTCCGCCGCGCCTTCGAGGCGTTCGCGGCCAAGCGGACCCCCGTGTTCGAGGGGAACTGATGACGCACTTCGCATGGCCCTTCCTCGACGACGCGCACCGGGCACTCGCGGCGCGTGCGCACACCTGGGCGTCAGCGCAGACGGTGGACCATCGCCATGCCGACGCCGCCTGCCGCGAGTGGGTTCGGATCCTCGGCGCCGCCGGCTTCCTCCGCTACTGCGTACCGGCGGCGCACGGCGGCGCGCTCGCCGAGCTCGACTCGCGCGCGCTCTGTGTGCTCCGCGAGACGCTGGCAGCGCATGACGGGCTCGCCGACTTCGCCTTCGCGATGCAAGGGCTGGGCTCGGGCGCCATCACGCTCGGCGGCCCCGACGCGCTGCGCGCCGAATGGCTCCCGCGCGTGGCCGCTGGTTCGGCGATCGCCGCCTTCGCGCTCTCCGAACCCGACGCCGGTTCCGACGTCGCCGCGCTCGCGACACGCGCCACGAAGGTCGCCGGCGGCTGGCGGATCGACGGCACCAAGACCTGGATCTCCAACGGCGGCATCGCCGACTTCTACTGCGTCTTCACGCGCACCGACGCGGCGAGCGCGGGCGCGAAGGGCATCAGCGCGTTCCTCGTGCCCGCCGGCACGCCGGGGCTCGTGGTCGCCGAGCGCATCGACGTCATCTCCCCGCACCCGCTCGCCACGCTCCGATTCGAGGGCTGCGTCGTCCCCGCCGCGCACCTCCTCGGCGCCGAGGGCGAGGGCTTCAAGCTCGCGATGCGCACGCTCGACATCTTCCGCGTGTCGGTCGCGGCGGCGGCGGTCGGCTTCGCGCGCCGCGCGCTCGACGAGACGCTGCGCCATGCGACCTCCCGTGCGATGTTCGGCGCGACGCTCGCCGGCCAGCCGCTCGCGCAGGCGATCATCGGCGACATGGCGACCGAACTCGACGCCGCGGCGCTGCTGACGTATCGCGCGGCCTGGCAGCGCGACACGCACGGCGGCCGCACCACCGCCGTCGCCGCGATGGCCAAGCTCTCCGCCACCGAGCTCGCCCAGCGCATCATCGACCGCGCGGTGCAGCTCCACGGCGGCCGCGGCGTGCGCAGCGGCGAGGTCGTGGAACGACTCTACCGCGACATCCGCTCGCTGCGCATCTACGAGGGTGCATCCGAGGTGCAGCGCCTGCTGATCGGGCGTGAAGTGCTCAAGTCCGTGTCCTCCCGGTAGAGGACGTCGCACGATGCCGACCGCCGCCCCGAAGGATCTCCTGCCGAGCGCCCACGTGGACCACTGGCCGCGGCGCCAGCTGCCGCCGATGGAGGAGTGGCCGGTCATCCGGCTCGACGCTCCGTACGACTATCCCGCGACGCTGAACGCCGCCGAGCAGCTGCTCGACCGCGCGCTCGGCGAGGGGTGCGCGAGCCGCGTCGCGCTGGTCACGCCCGAAGGGACCGGCGGCTGGGCCGAGACGACCTACGCCGAGCTCGCGGCGCAGGTGGATGCGATCGCGCACGTCCTGCGCAGCGACCTCGGTCTCGTCCCCGGGAATCGGGTGCTGCTGCGCGGCTTCAACGGCCGCTGGATGGCGGCGGCCTGGCTGGCGACGATCAAGGCAGGACTCGTCGCGGTGACGACGATGCCCCTGCTGCGCGCCAAGGAGCTGCGGATCGTGCTCGAGCGCGCGCGTTGCGAGGCGGCGCTCTGCGACGCGCGGCTCGCCGACGAGCTGCGCACGGCGGCCGACGGTGCGGATCCGGCGTGCACGATCCGCGTCTGGGGCACCCCCGATGACGACGGGCTCGAGGCCCTCATGGCGCTGCGGAGCGCGCACTTCCCCGCCGAGCCCACCAGTAGGGACGACGTCTGCCTGATCGCGTTCACCTCCGGCACCACCGGCGTGCCGAAGGGGTGCATGCACTTCCACCGCGACGTGATGGTGATGTGCGACGCCTTCTCGGGGCAGGTGCTGCGCACCGTGCCGGGGGACCGCTGCATCGGCACGCCACCGCTCGCCTTCACCTTCGGGCTCGGCGGGCTGCTCTGCTTCCCGCTCGCGGCGCGCGGCGCGGCGGTCCTGCTCGAGAAGGCGACCCCGGAGACCCTGCTCGACGCCATCGGCGCCACGCGCGCGACGGTGAGCTTCACCGCGCCGACCTTCTACCGGCAGATGGCGCTCGCGATCAGGAAGGAACCAGAGCGCTGGAGCACCCGTTCGCTGCGCGCGTCGGTCTCCGCCGGCGAGGCCCTCCCCGACGCGACGCGCACGCTCTGGCGCGAGGCCACCGGGGTCGAGATGCTCGACGGCATCGGCGCCACCGAACTGATCCACATCTTCATCGCCGCCGCCGCCAATGACGTGCGTCCGGGCGCGATCGGGCGCGCGGTGCCGGGCTACGAGGTCGCGATCCTCGACGACGCCCTCGCGCCGGTCGCGCCCGGCGAGGTCGGCCGGCTCGCCGTGCGCGGACCGACCGGCTGTCGGTACTTGAGCGACCCGCGCCAGCGCGACTACGTGCAACAGGGGTGGAATCTCACCGGCGACGCCGCGTTCATGGACGCCGACGGCTACGTCTTCTTCAAGGCGCGCACCGACGACCTCATCATCTCGTCGGGGCACAATATCGGCGCGCCCGAGGTCGAGTCGGCCGTGCTCACGCACCACGACGTCGCCGAATGCGCCGTGGTAGGCCTCCCTGACGAGGAGCGCGGACAGGTCGTGAAGGCGTTCGTCGTGCTGAAGCCCGGGATCGCGCCCGGTGATGGACTCCGACGCGCGCTCCAGGACCACGTGAAGGCCACCATCGCACCCTACAAGTATCCGCGCCTCGTCGAGTTCGTCGACGCGCTCCCCAAGACCGACACCGGCAAGCTCCAGCGCTTCCGCCTCAAGGAGACCTCGTGAGCCAGCATCATCGCACGCTGCAGCCCGACGGCTGGCCCCGTCCGCGCGGCTACGCCAACGGCATGTCCGCCTCGGGACGCTTCATCTGCATCGCCGGACAGATCGGCTGGGACGCCGGGGGCCGGCTCGCCGGCCCGGATCTCGTGAGCCAGGCGCGGCAGGCGATGCGCAACATCGTCGCGGTGCTCGCCGCCGACGGCGCGCGCCCCGAGCACCTCGTGCGCCTGACCTGGTACGTGACCGATCGCGCCGCCTATCTTGCCGCGGCGGAACCGCTCGGCACCGCCTATCGCGAGGAGATCGGCCGGTTCTACCCGGCGATGACCGCAGTCGAGGTCTCGGCGCTGATGGAACCGGGCGCGGTCGTGGAGATCGAGGCGACGGCGGTGGTCGGGTACTCGCGCGAGTCGCCTACGTGAGAGTCTCAATGCCTGGGAAGTACGTCCGAAGTCGCCGACGAAGCGTCTTGTAGATTCCGCTCTCACCGAGCAACTCCTCCTCGGCGGCACGTGGTGCGTCCTCGATCGCGAGCGCGGCCAGCTGCTCCGCACTCACTTGGATCTCCATTTTGATACTCAAGGGCGATGGCGACGAAGGCGCGCGCGAGTCCAGATCGACGACATAAATCCACGTGTTTCGCTTCGCGTTCGTACCCGCACTTCCGTGTTCGATCACTCGATGCGTACCGTTCGCAAGGCGTTCCAGTGTCGGGTTTGCAAGAAACGGCTTCCAGCTATCCCAGACTGACTGAGGGATGGTGAGAGCCGTCCCAACACAGTGCTCGGAGGCCGCGAATCCGAACTTGAATACCATCTGGTAGAACGTGCGCTTGAATACGTTGGCGATGTTTGGGCCCTCAATCCCGTCGCCAGCCCACCACTGCTTGCCACTCAGCGCCTCGGCAAAATCCGTGGGATGAAGCGAAAGTGCGCTGCTCAGCTTTTCCACCGCGCCGCCGTACGATCCGTGGAAATCCATCGTCTGGACCTCAAGAATCGCAAACTTTCCCAGACGCACCTGCTCGCCCTCTGCGTGGAGCTCTACGAGCGTGATGTCGAAGGCCATCTCGGGAGACTTCGTCGTGGCTCGGACGGAGATCTCACCGCCAAGCTTCTGGTCAAAGTAGACCAGCGCGCGGCCCCCGGTGGTCAGAATGCGCATTACGTCCGCACGCTCCGTAGTATCCTCGAGCGCCGGCGCCGCGACGACCACGAACTCGGTACCGGCTGCCACGTCGAACAGGCGTGATGTGATGGGCCGGAGCAATTCGGGCGATATGATTCGATACGGGCAAGCGACCCAGTCTTGACGAGGCCCGTTGCTCGTCGCGCTTATCGTGCAGACGCCTCGTGATTTCGATGACTTCACACACGGAGTGATCGTGCTCTTGACGTCGGAGAGAAAGGGGCATCGACCCGCGGATTGATCGCTGAGCGACGAGGCGTCACTGACGACTGTCGGAAAGATTCGATGCCCGAACCATTCACTGATGTAGCTCTTTCGGTCGGCACCTGTCACGGGGCGACCCGTTGAAGCGACTTTCGCGCCGCCGCGGCGAACTTGGCGGAAAGTTCAAACCCAATCACCGAGCGTCCGTGCTGCGACGCAAGTCGAAGGCTGCGACCTGTTCCCGCGAAGGGGTCCAGTACGAGACCACCGGGAGGCGATGAGCTGAGGATTCGCGGAAGTACGAGCTCCTCCGGAAATGTCGCGGAATGCTCGACTTCGCCAGATCGCGCATTCACAGTCACAACATCGTTGGCCTTCGATTCTACGAACTTCAGGTCGTAGAAGTACTTCGCGCGTCCTGATGTCGGTCGTTGAACAAAGTGAAAGAAGTGCTCGTGAGCCAACCGGAGCCGATCGCGCTCAGGCCGAGGAGGGATGTTCGGTTTGTGCCAGATGAGATCATTTCGGAGGATCCAACGCCGATCCTGCATCGCGATTGCGACTCGTGCGGGCACCAACAGCAGTTGCTTCTCTTGGCGATATCCGCCCATCGGAACACGACGCCGGGACCGGACGTCGCTTCCTAGCCCTTGGCGGCCCGCGTCCCGGATGCTGGCCCACCGCGCGAAGTAGGTGTCGCCGATATTCAGCCAGACACTCCCCGATGGCTTGACCACCCGGCGCGCCAGCTCGAAGAACTCGGCCAAGTGCGCAACGTACCACTCAGGATAGGGCTCCAAGCCGAGAAGTCCTCCTTGTTTCGCGTACCACGCATATCCCGGGATCTCCGGTCTGTCCTCTCCGAGCGCAGTCCAGTCACGCGCGATGTCCCAGTTGTGCTCGCCATCATAGGTTCGGAGTCCCCAGTAGGGGGGACTAGTGATCAGAAGATCCACGCTCGCAGGCGCAAGCTCTCGAACCAGCGTGAAGGCGTCGCCTTGCCTCATCTCCACCGTTGGCTGGGTCCGTACGCTCTTCGCGTGCGGCTTGGAAGCAGTGGTCAATGGCGAGTCCCAGAGCGAAGGCTGATTAGTTGTCATCGGGGAGTGTGCGGAGCAACAACGGCTCACTCGTCGGACGTCGGAAACATAATCCTTTCGCTGCGCGCCGGAGCGCGCACTGCCTGTTCCACCCTCGGCCCCAGCGCTGCGCTCACGGGCCTGGCTTGACAATGTTGACTTCTCTGCACGCAGAGGCAACTTCCCCCCATGACCTACGCCGCCATCACCGGCTGGGGGGCCTGCATGCCCCCGGCCGTGCTCTCCAACGACGACCTCTCGACCTTCCTCGAGACGAACGACGAGTGGATCGTCACCCGCACGGGGATGAAGGAGCGCCGCGTCTCGCACGTCTCCGCGGTCGAGCTCTCCACGGTCGCGGCCCGCCGTGCGCTCGCCTGCGCCGGCCTCGAGCCGGGGGACGTGGACCTCATCATCTATGGCGGCGTCAGCAACGAGGAGCTCTGCCCCAACAGTTCCTCCGGCGTGCAGCTCGCGCTCGGGGCCACCCGCGCCGCCGCGATCGACCTCAACACCGCCTGCACCAGCTTCTGCTACGGCCTCGCGACCGCGACCGCGATGATCCGCAGCGGCATGGTGCGCAACGCCGTCGTCATCGGCGTCGAGCTCATCAGCCGCTACATGGACTGGAGCAACCGGAACGTCGCGGTGCTCTTCGGCGACGGCGCGGCAGCCGCGGTGCTCCAGGCCTCACCCGACGAGGAGGGCGTGCTCGGCGCGGTGCTCGGCTGCGACTCCGAGGCCCGCCACACGCTCCGCGTGCGCGGCTTCGGCTGCGGCTACGCCGGGCTCGACATCACGTTCGGCGACACCCTCTGGGATTTCGACGGACAGGTGATCTTCAAGCGCGCCGTGAAAGCGATGTCCGAGGCGTCCACGCAGGTGCTCGCCGAGCACGGCGTGAAGGCGGAGGAGGTCGGACTCGTGATCCCGCATCAGGCGAACCTGCGCATCATCGAGTCGGTGGCGAAGCACGCCGGGATCCCGATGGAGAAGGTGATCGTCACCGTGCAGAAGTACGGCAACATGAGCGCCGCCACCGTGCCGGTCGCGTTGGTGGAAGCGCTGGAGGCGGGGCGCGTCGCACCGGGAAGCTGGATCCTGATGCCGGCCTTCGGCGGCGGGCTGACCTACTGCTCGCTGCTCGTGAAGTGGGGCCAGCGTACGACGCCGCTCGGGATGAGCGACGCCGCACTGCCGCCCTGCACCGAGACCGCGCTCGAGATGGTCAACCGCATCCGCGCGAACCAGGACCCGCACGGCCGCTCGCTGGCGGGGCTGATGGCCCCGACCTTCGTGGAGCAGCGCGCCACGACGGGAGTGACGACCACCGTCACGACGGGATCCTGACGACCTTTCCGATGAACAGGATGGTCCCCGAGAGCCGCTCGCGGATCACGAAGACGAACGGCCGGTCGACGTGGAAGGGCGGTGGTCCGCAGGCGCAGACGACGCCGACTCCCACCACGGTCACCGCGGCGGCCTCCGTCCCCTCCTCGTGCACGTCCACGTACGTCTTGTGCTTGACGTACTTGATGTACAGTTGCGCGGCGGTCGTGGTCATCGGGTGGAAGTTCGCCGCGGCATCGTCGAAGGCGATGCGCATCCCGAGCGCGGAGAGGTCTTCGTTGAGCGTGCGCTCGTACTCGAGCTTGAACCGCGGCATCCGCAGGTCGATCTCGCGCGGCTCGAACTGCTGCATCCACGCCGCCCACCGGAGCGGCGTCAGGGAATCCACCAGCGCGTGGACATCGATCCCGGGCTTCGGCAGCAGCACGGTCATCGCGTAGGCGGCATTGCCGTACGGCAGGTCGACGGCATCGAAGAGCGCGGTCGAGAGGTGCGGCGGTGTCCACTCCTGCCGCATCATCCGCACGTTCTGGCCCCCGCCGGCACCCTGGAACGTCGCATCGACCGTCTGCGTGCGGTCGAACGCCGAACGCCACTTCCCGTTGAAGTAGATCGCATTCACGAGGAACATCAAGTCGTCGGCCTCCACCGACTCGATGACCTTGGTGATCCTTCCGCCCGTGGCCTGCTCGATCCAGGCGTTGATCGTGGTCACCGACGACGGGGCCGCGAAGTCGAGGCCCGACACGCGCGCGTCGAAGTGCTCCTGCGTGACGTCGAGGAACTCCTGGCGGAAGGGGAATCCCTGCCGATACCAGATCGAGTTCGCGATGCGGAACGTCGTCGTGCGGTCGAGCCCACGCAGCAGCGCGATGAGGCCCTCGTACCCCCGGTTGATCTCGTCGAGTGTCGCGTCGCCGAGGCCGAGGGCGAGCCGCATCGAGTCGAGGGTCGTGCCGGCGGCGCCGTTGAGCGTCATCCCCAGCGCCATCGACACGCTGAGCGGCGAGATGAATGTGTTGGCAGCCGGGTCCGCCGCCGCGGCGCGGCGGAAGAGGTCGAACGCGAATCCGTTCGAAGCGTCGAGTACGCGCGACTCCCCAGCCGTCAGGGGACGCGGCAGCGCCGTCAGTTCGGCGGGCGTGCCGGTCGGGCCCTCGACGCACGCAAGCGCGAACAGCGCGCACGCCACGATACGCACGGCAAGGGAACGGAGTGGGGGACGCACGGTCATCTCGGCCTCGATGCAGGTCTGCCTCTGATACCCGTGCGATCCCCCCTCCGTCACCGCCCCATCGTCACGATCAGCGCTTGCCGGGCTCGGGCTTCGCCGGCGCGGGGATCGCCACCGGTACCGGCGCCTTCTCGCTCAGCTTCGCGAGGATCCCCTGCAGTACCGCCGAGGGGTCGAACCCGTTCGCGCCACCCACTCCCTCGAGCATCGTCTGGATGGCCTGCAGCCGCTGTCCGGCCGCCTGCGAGAGTCCGCCCGAGCCGGTGCCGCCGTCCATCACGACCATGCGATCGATCTCGATCGCGCCGACCGCCTCGGCCGCCGTCTTGAAGAGCTCCGGATACATCTGCAGCACCAGCAGCTGCATGCCGGCGTCACCGGCGTTCTTGATCTTCTCGAGGATCACCTCGGCCGCCTCGGCCTTCGCCTTGCCGTCCTCACGGATCGGGGCCGCGGCCGCTTCGGCGGCGAGTTGCGCGGCCTGCAGTCGCGCACGCGCCGGCTCCACTTCGCGCACCTGCAGTTCGAGCTTCGTGAGCTCGATGCGCTGCGTCTCCACCTGGCGCATCGCCGCCGCCTGCGCCTCCTCGGCGCGCGCGGTCGCGGTACGCTCGGCGATCTGCGACGCCTGCTCGAGCTCGGCGCGCCGCACGCGCAGCAGGTTCTCCGCCTCCGCCACCTGCATGCTGTTCTGCGACTCGGCGACCTTGGCTCGCTTCTCCGCCTCGGCCTGCACGAGCTTCGTCTCGGCGCGCGCGTTGGCCTCGGCGATCTCGGCATTGCGGAGCACCTCGGCCGTGCGCATGCGGCCGAACGCGGCGAGGTAGCCGGCCTCGTCGGCGATCTGCTGGATCTTCAGCGTGTCGAGCTGCAGCCCGAGCTTGTTCAGGTCGCGCGTGGCCTCCTCGGCCAGCGACTGCTCGAACTTCGTGCGGTCCTCGTTCGCCTCCTCGGGGGAGAGCGAGGCCAGCACGCCGCGCAGGTTGCCGGTCAGCGTCTCCTGCGCCTGCTTCGCGATCTCGTTCGGGTGCACGCCGAGGAAACGCTCGACCGCGTTGCCGAACACGCCCTCCGGCATCGACGCGATCTTCACGTTCGCCTGCGCCTGCACGTTGATCGGGATCCCGCCCTTGGCGAAGGTGTTCTGCACGTTCACCGGGATCGAGAAGGTGCGCAGGTCCATGTACGAGACGGTCTCGAGCAGCGGGATGCGGAAGGCGCGGCCGCCGCGCACCACGCGGTAGCCGATGCTGGCGCCGCTGTCGGTCGTCCGGTTCGGCCCGGTGATGATCGCCACCATGTTCGGCGGCACGATGATGAGGCAGGCCTTGATCACGCCGATGATCCCGACGAACACCCCGAAGATGATCGCGGGGATGGCAATGACCGGGAGCAGGGAGGACAGGTCTTCCATTCGGACTCCGGCAGATGTTGAGTGGGAACGACGAACGACCGCCTTTCTACTTTCTACTTTCGACTTTCTACTGTTTCGACAGCGAGGCCTGGAGCGGCAGCACGAGCGCGGTCCCATCCTCGATCTGGTCGATCTGGCAGCGGCGGAACGCCTCGGACGGCAGCGTCGCGTACTCCGGCGCGCGGCGCGCGGCGAGCTCGGTGATCTGCCCGCCCGCGGTGAGCGAGATGCGCCCCACGCCATCGTGGCCGAAGGGCACGACGAGCTCGGCCTCGCTCCCGATCCAGGACGAATCCGTGAGGAGTCCGCCCGACTGCGACCGCTTGAGGTACGCGAAGAGCGCGCTCACGCCGAGCCAGGTGCCGGCGCCGAGCGCGCTGGCGAGCGCGAGCGTGGTGACCGACGACCATCCGGCGAGCCGGCCGAGGACGCCGACCGCGCCGAAGGTGAGCGCGCCGAAGGCGAGCGAGCGCAGCGAGAAGAGCGCCCAGAGACCGCCGGCGTCCCCGCCTTCTGCGCTGTCCGCGCCGCCGACGTCGCCGTCAGAATCCCCGGCGATCATCCCCCAGCCGACGAACAACAGCCCGAACACCGCCGCGGCGGCATAGAGCGAGAGGAACATCGTGACTCCGGGGACCGGGGAGCCCGCGAGCGCGGTGGCGCGGCTCGGCGGTACATGACGATAAGAATGTGGGCGCGGCACCGGCGCCGTCCATAGGGAGGTGTCGCGTTCCGGGCTCGGGTTGCGCAATATGGGGCGACCACCTTTCCACGGAGCGACCGTGCACGACACCACCAACCGCCGCGACTTCCTCGACCGCCTCGCGGTCGGCACCCTCGCCATCGGCGGACTCTCCACCGCCCTCGCCGCGGTCCCCGCGCGGCTCGAAGCGGCGGGCTTCACGACGACACCCACCGACGGAACGCCCACCCTGAACGCCCAGGGCAGCTGGGACCTGCAGTGGCCCAAGAAGCTGACCGGACAGGTCAGGACCGTCTTCGACGTGCCCGAGGTCGAGAGCGGTTACGGCGTCTGGCGCGCCTCGATCTGGGCGAATCAGTATCAGCAGGTGCTCGGCATCCCGGCGAAGGAGCTGTCCACGGCGCTCGTGCTCCGGCACAACGCGATCATCCTCGCGATGCAGCAGGGCTACTGGGACAAGTACGGCGTCGGCGCGACGGCAAAGGTCACGCACCCGCTCACGGCCGAGGCGACCGACCGCAACCCGGCACTGCTCAGCGCGGCGGACGGCGTCCCCGCGCCGTATGCGAACTTCGCGCTCGGTCCGTTCATGGCGCGCGGCGGCGTGGTCCTCGCCTGCGACCTCGCGCTCCAGGACGTCGTGCAGAACATCCAGGCGCGCGAGAAGGTGAGCCCGGAAGAGGCGCGCGCCCAGGCACTCAAGTGGATGGTGCCGGGCGTGATCCTGCAGCCGTCGGGCGTGTTCGCGGTGCTGCGGGCGCAGCAGGAGCAGGCGCTCTACATCCGCGCCAGCTGAGCCGTCCTCACCACGAAGGCGCGAAGGGGTGAACAGCGGATCAGCGCAGCACGTCCACCCAACCGAACTCGTTCGCGACGAGCGCTCGCGTGCCGACGGCAGAGAACGCGATGCGGCGTGGGGTACCGGCGACGGGGATCGTGCGCAGCACCGCCTTCGACACGACATCCACCACCCCGACGCGCCCGGTGGTCGGCGAGCTCACGAGCAGCTTGGCGCCGTCCAGCGAGAGCGCGAGCCCGAACGGCGCGATCGGCTCGGCCGCGCTGAAGCCGATCGAGTCGGTACGCGCGAGCGTCGCCGCATCGTGCACGGCGACGAAGCCCTGGCTCTCCAGCGCGACGTAGATCCGCGTGCCGTCCATCGAGTACACGACCTCCTGCGCCGAGCCGGGGATCGTCGTCGAAAGGACCACGTCGAGCGTCGCGGGATCGATCAGCCAGAGTCCACCACCCGTCGAGCTCACGACCAGGCGGCCGTCGCTCGCGCGCCGGGCGATCCCCTGCAGCGAACCCGTCAGCTGGACCGAGTCCAGTTTCGTGCGCGCCACCCGGTCCACCGCATAGAGCTTCCCGCCGACCGTCGTCACGAACACGCGTGACTCGTCGGTCGAGAGCGCGAGCCGGTAGGCGTTCGTGCCGATCGGCAGGGGGGCACCGAGCTCTGTCCCGGTGGCGGTGTTGATGAAATGCAGCCGGCCGCCCTCGAACGTGCTCACGATGGCCGTGGCGCCATTCGCCGTGAAGACGAGCTCCCCCGGGTCGGCGGTGACGGGGATCGGCGCGATGAACACGCCCGTCGTGAGCGGAAAGCGCGCGATGGACGCCGGGCTGTAGACAGTGACCCAGACCTGGCCGGTCGAGGACGCACGCACGGCGTAGGGACGCCCCGTCGGCCCGCTGATGCGGGAGTCGAACACGCCCTCGAACACCGGCGGCTCGGGCGGCGGGACCACCGGCGGAACGATCGCATCCTCGCACCCCGCGATCAGCAAGGCCGACGTGACGAGGGCCGCGAGGCCGGCGAAACGGAAGGGGCCGATCCGAGTCATGCGTGTTCTACCCGTCGAGTTGGGGGGACGTCACCGTGGCAGGGGCGCCGAGCGGAGAATCTGGAGGTCGCGCAGGATCCCCGCCACCATCGCCTCGACGATCACGCGCCCCTTCTCACGCGTCGCGAGCGTCGCGTCCCCCCAAGTGCCGGACGGGGAGTACGTGCCGGGCCCACCCGGCTTCCGCGTGAGGCCACCACGGCCCTGCGGCGCATCGTCCTTCACCGCTTTCCGCATCTCCACGCGCTCCGGCGCGACGTAGAGCATCACCGAGGTCTCGCTCTCGTCGGCGTGCGTGCCGCGCACCTGCTGCGTGACGCGCGCCTCCTCCGGCCCCGCGACCTCGAGGATGTTGGTGAAGGCGAGCACGATCCCGTGCGCCTTCAGCGAATCGGCCGCCGCGGTGATCGGCCGCAGCGTCGAGACCCCCGTGTTCAGCACGTAGAACTTCCGCGGGCCGTAGTTCGCCAGGCTCAGCACGATGTCCACGAGCACGTTCCGCGCGGTCTCGAACTTGAGGTGAGTGGAGCCCGGATACTCGAGGAACGACGGGTAGAAGTGGTAGTTGACCGTCGGCGCGACGATCACCGGCGCCGCCGAGAGCACCCGGCCGCGCAGGTACTCGGCCATCACGAAGTCGTTGTCGAGCCGCAGGTGCGGGCCGTGCTCCTTCGCCGCCGCGCCGAGCGGGATCACGACCACCGCAGCCGGCGTCAGCAGCGATTCGGCCTGCTGCCAGGTGAGGTCCGCGAGGACGATGCCGCGCAGTGCCGGCGCCGTCTGTTGCGCGGCGAGCGGCCCCGCGAGCGGCCGGGCGAGCAACCCGGCGAGGGCGATGACGGCGAGCGCGAGCGACTGCCGGGGCAGCGGTCCCACGGGATCCCTCCGGGAGGTCGTTGCCCTGAATTTGCCCCCGATCTCACGTCGCGGCCATCTTCCATCGGATGGCACGCCTGCACGTCCTTCCGCCCGACCCCGTCTCCGGCGCCCTCTGGGTCGCCGGCCGCCGATTCGGGATGTTCGCTACGCTCGTACTCCTCGCGGCGCTCGTGGCCGCCCCGGGCCCGGCACTGGTGGTGCTGTGGGCCGTGCTCGTTCCCCTGCTGCCGGCCTCGTTCTTCGTCTCGCCGGCACTCTGGCGCGGCGTCTGCCCCCTCTCGACGCTGAATGCGTGGGGGAATCGGTTCGGCCCCTCCGCGCCGCTGGATCGCCGCACCGCCACCCGACTCGCGGTCGGCGGCATCGCGCTCTTCTTCCTGCTCGTGCCGGCCCGGCATCTCCTGTTCAACACGCACGGCACCGCACTCGCCGCGGTCATCGCCGGCACGGGCGCGGTGGCCGTCCTCCTCGGCGCTCGTCACGCGTCGCGCTCGGCGTTCTGCAACGCGCTCTGCCCCGTACTCCCGATCGAGCGGCTCTACGGCCAGGCGCCGCTCGTCGATCTCCGGCGCGGGCGCTGCGATACCTGCACGGTCTGCACGCCCCGCGGCTGCATCGACCTCGCCGAGCGGAAGTCGCTGCGCCAGGTCGTCGGTGCGGACCGGGGCGGGAGTGAGTGGCTCCACACACCGCTGGGGATCTTCGCTGCCGCGCTGCCTGGGTTCATCATCGGCTACGGCCTCACGCCCGACCTGCCGGTGGCCGAGGCGCCGCGGGTGTACGCGGCGACGATCGGCGGCGCGAGTGCGAGCCTGATCGTGATGCGCGCCCTGGCCGCACTGCGGGCCCTCCCCTCCGCCGTCGCGCTCCCGATACTCGCGGCCCTCAGCGGCGCGCTCTACTACTGGTTCGCAGCCCCGGTCATCGGCGCATCACTCGCACTTCCGGACACCGCCACGACCGCCATCCGCCTGACAGGGATCGGACTCCCGGCCTTCTGGCTCCTGCGGTCGCGGCGGGGCCAGGGTTCCTAGCGGTTCACCACGAAGACACGAAGGTCCGAAGAACGGCGAAGAAAGCCGGGGCAACCGCCAAGGCTTCACCGCGGAGACACGGAGGGACGGAGCACGACGGAGCACGACTAGCGGGGGAACTACCTGCGCCCGCTGGCTCCTGCCGGGGCGATCGCAGTACCCCCGGGCAGTCTCCGTCCTTCCTCCGCCCCTCCGTGTCTCCGCAGTGAAGCCGCACACTCTGGCGGTGGCCTGCTTCGCCGTTCTTCGGATCTTCGTGCCTTCGTGGTGAACGTCCGATTGACCCACGAGCCTACAAGTCGCCAATTTCAGGTGTTGGCCCCCCTTTCCGACCAGACCTCGATGCCGATCGGCCGCTCGATCCTGCTCGCCGCTGCCAAGAGCCAGACCCTGAACGACTTCGCGCTCCGCAGCCGCGTGGTCAAGCGCGCCACCAAGGCGTTCATGCCCGGGGAGCACGCCGAGGACGCGCTGAATGCGGGCGCGGCGCTCACCAAGGACGGTCGTGGGCTGCTCTTCACGAAGCTCGGCGAGGCGCTCACGGCGCTCAAGGACGCCGACGCGGTCCGTGACCACTATCTCGGCTTCTTCGACGCCATCAAGGCGCGCGGCCTCCGCGCGCAGGTGAGCGTCAAGCCCACGCAGCTCGGCCTCGACCAGTCGGAGGAGGCCTGCGCCACGCACTGCCTCGCGCTCGCCGCCAAGGCGGAATCGACCGGGTCGGTGCTCTGGCTCGACATGGAGGACTCCACTTATGTCGACCGCACGCTGAAGCTCTACGAGACGGTCAAGGCGAAGCACCCGACCACCGGCCTCGCGCTGCAAGCGTATCTCTTGCGCACCCCGAAGGACCTCGAGCGCCTGCGTCCGCTCAAGCCGGTCATCCGCCTCGTGAAGGGCGCGTACGCCGAGCCCGCCGACGTCGCCTTCGCGAAGAAGTCCGATACCGACGCCGCGTTCGAGGCGATCTCGGCCACGATGCTCGAATGGGCGCGGACGGGCGAGTGTACGCCGATCCTCGGCACGCACGACATTCCGCTCCTGGGCCGCGTCATCGCACGCGCCGAGGCCATGGGACTCGCCAAGGGCCGCTACGAGATCCACATGCTCTTCGGCATCCGCGAGCGCGAGCAGAAGCGCTTCCGCGCCGAGGGACACGCGGTCAGCACGCTGATCAGCTACGGCGAGGCCTGGTACCGGTGGTACATGCGGCGCCTCGCCGAGCGTCCGGCGAACATCCTCTTCGTCGCGAAGTCGATCTTCGGCTAGGGATCAGACGCCCGCGGCGAGCGCGAGCCGCTTCAGCATCGCCAGCTGTCCGGTGTGATAGACGTCGTGCTGCGCGAGCGAGTAGAGCATCGCGCGCGTGCTGATGCCGGTGCCGCCTGGCGCGTCGTGGGTGACACCGACGCGCGCGCCGAGTTGTTCGACACTCAGTCCGCGCACGAAGGCGGTGAGCTCCGCGTGCGCCGCGTCGAGGCTCGCGAGCGCCGCGGCCCAGGCCTTCTCCGTCGGCTGCTGCGGGACCGGTGGGAAGTCGCCCTCAAGGGGCTCCCCCGTCGTCCCGGTCCGCGCACGGCGCAACACTTCGCGCGTCCAGCTCCGCATGTGGAGCACCAGCGCCCAGATGGAGTTGGCGTCCCTGGCCGGTCGCCACGCGGCCTGCGCCGCCGTGATGCCGGCCAGCACCGACGCGCGGGACGGCCCGTGCCAGGGTTCCCCCGCGTGCTGACGCTCGAGTTCGGCGATGATGCGATCGGTCGACGTGGTCATCGGATCCTCAACGACGATGCAGGAGTTGTGCGGCGGGCGAGGAGACCTCCCGCCAGGGTCCATCGCCCGCGCGCACACGCAGGGAGAGCGCGGACCCGCCGCCGCCCTGGAAGAACCGCACGGTGATCGGATGCAGTCCGGCGCGCAGCGCGACCATCCCCGTCCGCGCCTCCGCCCCGTGCAGCCCATCGTTGTCCACCACGATCTCACCGCCGATCGCGAGCGTGCTGCCGTCATCCGAGGTGAGTTCGAACGCGTACAGTGCGTCCTCGATCACGCGCAGGAATCCGGTGAAGCGCAACGCGTACTGCTCCGCATGCTCGTCCCCGCGGCGCGCGACTGACGCCACCACGCCCGAGCGCGCGGCCCTGAGCGTGTCGATCGCGGATGTCCGGCGCACGTTCGCCGCGAAGAACTCGTAGCGCAGCCCCTCGGCGAGCGCGTCGGCCGGGACCGGTTCCGGCGCGCGATACGTCGTGAGTCGGAACGTCGCCGCGCGCGGCGGACTCGCGCGGCCTTCCGGCGTGAACGCGCGAGCCGTCACGCGCACCCCTTCCGCCGTCACCGGCACCTCGAACGGCGCCGTGTAGCGCGCGCTCAGGCGCGTCGGGTCGCTGCCGTCCAGCGTGTAGTGGATCGACGCGCCGGGGATCGGGGAACGCAGGCGCACCGGCTCGCGCGGCGCGAGCGTCAGCCGGTCGGCATCGAGCCCCTCGACGTGCGGCAGCCGATAGTTCACGCCGAGCGCGTCGAGCGTGCGGAGCGCGGTCGGCAGCCGGTCGAGGAAGCTCTCCCAGTCCTTCCGCTCGCGCGCCGACCAGGTCAGCTCGGCGAGTGCGAGCGCGCGCGGCCACGCCTGGTACTCCACCGCCTCGGGCGTCTTGAGATACTCCGTCCAGACGTTCCCCTGCGCGCCGAGGATGTGCTGCGCCTCGGCCGGTGTGAGGACGTCGGGCACGGGCTCGAACGAATAGACGCGCTCGAGCGGCAACAGCCCGCCGATCGCGAGCGGCTCGAAGCGCGCATCACCCTGGTAGAAGTCGAGGTAGAGGTGCGAGGTCGGCGTCATGATCACGTCGTGCCCCTGCCGCGCCGCCTCGATCCCTCCCGAGATGCCGCGCCACGACATCACGGTCGCCTGCGGCGCGAGCCCTCCCTCGAGGATCTCGTCCCACCCGATCAGTCGGCGGCCATTGGCGTTCAGGAAGCGCTCGATGCGCTGCACGAACCAGCTCTGCAACTCGTGCTCGTCCTTCAATCCCTCGCGCCGCATCACCTCCTGCGCGAGCGGGCTCGCCCTCCAGCGGTCCTTCGGCGCCTCGTCCCCGCCGATGTGGATGTAGGTCGAGGGGAATAGCGCCATCACCTCCGTCAGCACGTCTTGCAGGAAGGTGAACGTCGCCTCGCTGGGGCAGAAGATGTTCTCGTCCACGCCCCAGGTGGTGCGCACCGCGAACGGACCCGGCGTGCAGGCCAGCTCCGGATGCGCCGCCAGCGCGGCGACCGCGTGCCCGGGCATCTCGATCTCCGGGACCACGGTGACGTACCGCGCCTTGGCGTACGCGACGACCTCGCGGATCTCGTCCTGCGTGTAGAAGCCGCAGTGGCGCTGCCCGTCCCCCACATAGGGATCGAAGCGCTTCTCCACCATCGTCTCGGCGCGGCACCCCCCGACCTCGGTGAGCCGCGGGTACTTCTTGATCTCGATGCGCCAGCCCTGGTCGTCGGTGAGGTGCCAGTGGAAGGTGTTGAGCTTGAATCGCGCCAGCAGGTCGATGTAGCGCTTGACGAAGGCGACCGGCTGGAAATGGCGCGCCATGTCGAGATGGAGTCCGCGATAGCGAAAGCGCGGCTCGTCGTGGATCGTGACCGCCGCCACACGGCGGACCCGCTCCGCTGATGACACGGGCGCACTCGCCATGATGAGCTGCCGCAGCGACTGCAGGGCGTGGAAGATCCCCTCGTGCGAGGTCGCGACGACCAGCACCCCGTCGTGGTCGATCACGATCCGGTGGCCGGTCGGGGCGACCGACGAGAGCTCCGGGTTCAGCAGCAGGTGGATGCCGCCCTTCGGACGCCCCGTGCCGGTGCCGATCCGCGTGCGTGCCCCCAGCCCCTCGCGCGCGACCTGTTCGGCCAGCACCGCCAGTGCGCGCAGCTCGCGGTCGTCCGCGATCGAGTAGGTGACGGGGACCGTCCGCCCCGGACGCCAAGCGGGCTCGCCGGCGTGCCACTCGGCGGAGACCGGCCGCGGGATGACGGGGACCTCCGAAGCCGGGCGCGCCGATTGCGCCGCCAGGAGCGAGGGCGGGAGCGAGAGCAGGAGCAGCAGCAGGAGTGGGAGACGCATGCGGGGAAGTTCGCCATTCCGCCCCGCGGCCGTCAGGTCAGCGACCGATCGCCGCCGCACTCACCGAGGTGGTCGCCATCAGCGCCGCGAGCGCGACGACCAGCGCCGCATATAGCCCGAGCGCGCCCCAGTCCCGTTCGTCCGCGCCCCGCTGGAACGCGGCCCACACCGCGCCGGCGCCGACGATCAGCAGCACCGGGTCGCGGAAGACCGCGAAGGCGGCCGCGAGGGCGGCGACCGCGATCCATCGCTGCGCCCGGTCCATCGCGCGGAAGGCGCGGCCGCCGTCGAGCTGCCAGATCGGGAGCAGGTTGAACAGGTTGAGCCACGCCGCCGTGTGCGCGATCGCGCTCCAGATCGGCGCGCGGGTCGCGAGGAATACGCCCCACGCCGCGATCGCCGCCGCCGTTCCCCAGACCGGGCCCGCGAGTCCGACCCGCGCGTCCTCGTGCACGTTCGCCGGCGCCTGGTGCAGTCGCACATAGGCCCCGAACCCCGGGATGAACATCGGCATGCTCGACTTGATGCCGTACCGCGCCAGCGACGCGACGTGCCCCATCTCGTGGATGTAGAGGCAGACCACGAAGCCGAGCGCGAAGCGCCAGCCGTAGAGACTCCAGTAGACGCCGAGGAACACCAGCATCGACGAGAAGGTGCTCAGCTTCGTGAGCCCGAGCAGGAGCAGCTTCCCCTTGGAGATCGCGAAGAACGCGATCGCCGCGAGCACCGCCCAGGCGCCCGTGTGCGAGGCCCGGCCCCCGGCGGCATCGGCGACCGCGCCCGGCGCGAACGAGACGCGCCGCGAGAGCTCGTCCACGCGCGCGCTGATCACGCCGTGCTGCTGGGTACCGGCCGGCAGGAGTTGCTGCGCCTCGCGCCAGAGCGAGAGCGCGCGCACCCCGTCACCCGACGACTCGGCCGACTTCGCATCGCCGGCGAGCGTGCGCAGCCGGTCCGCGTGGACCAGCGCGTGACATTGCGGGCAACTGAGGAGCGCGGGGGCGAGCTGTGTGCCGCAGGCGGCGCAAGGGCGCGCCGCCGGCGCCGCCGCGGTCACACCGACGCGGGTTCGGCGTCCGGTCGCGACGTCGGCGCGCCGGCGAGCTTGAACGGCCCCTTGAACTCGAGTGACTGCCGCCGCGCGCCCTGCCACGCCTGCACGAGCCCGATGCCGATGATGACCACGCTGATCAGCGAACCGGGGAAGTCCGAGATCACCACGCGGATCGGCGCGATCGCGAGCATGACGCCGGCGATGCCGATGAGCGCTCCGATGCCCGCCGGGGTCACGCCGGGCGTCAGGGCCGACGCCTCGTCCACGCCGGTCACCGCCTCGTCCGGCACGGCCGAGGGCGCCGCGGCGGTCACGGCACCGGCCGTCGCGCTCGCCTGCTCGCCTTCCTCGACCATCTGCATCAGCATCGCCGGAACGTACGAGACGCTGATCGCGAAGTACGTGAGCACGGTCGCCAGCACCTGGTAGCGCCGGCCGCCGCGCTTGCCGGACCCGACGAAGACCGCCTTGCCGACGATGAAGCCGACGAGGATCGCGATCAGCCCGACCTCGTAACCCGTGAAGTACGCCACGCCGAGGTAGATCGCCGCCCCGGCGATCGCCCCAAGACCGCCGAGAACGACCGCGCCCGCGAGCCGGCTGCCCGACGTGCCACCGGCCGCACCGTTCGCGGCCTCGTACTTCATCTTGCAGCGACGACAGACCGTGTGGCCTGCCGTCTCATAGTAGTAGACGCTGATCGCCTCCCCGCACTCGCCGCACGCCGGTCCGGTGGGGGCACTGGCATCGGCGGGAAGGGCGGAGTCGAACTGGAGGTCGTCGGAGCTGTGCGGCGTCATCGCGGGTCCAGGGCCGGGGGGCGATTCGAGCGCGAACGTTGTCCAAGGACGACCAGTGTGGGAGGAGGTTTCGTCCACTATCGTGTCGTGACAGTATCCAGAGCCCGCCGGCCGGCGCGACCACGTCCGGCGGCCCGCCCGCACCGCCCTCCACCCCTCACACCCGCGATCCCGTGAACGACCTCACCCAGGGCTCGATCCCCCGCCATCTCGTGCGACTCGGTGCGCCGATGGCGGCCGGTATGGTCTTCCAGACGCTCTACTACCTGGTCGATCTCTGGTTCGTCGCGCGGCTCGGCGGGACCGCGCTCGCCGGCGTCAGCTTGGCCGGAACGCTCCAGTTCATCGTCCTCGGACTCACGCAGGTCCTCGGCATCGGCACAATGGTGCTGATCTCCCACGCCGCGGGACGGAAGGACCGCGCGGACGCGAACCTGATCTTCAATCAGAGCCTCCTGCTCGCCGCGCTCTGCGCCGTCGCGACGCTCGTCGCCGGCTACGGGCTCTCCGGGTGGTACCTGCGCACCGTCGCGGCCGACGCCGCGACGGCCGCCGCCGGGCGCGCCTACCTCAATGGATTCGTTCCCGCGTTGGCGCTGCAGTTCGCGCTCGTCTCGATGGGCTCCGCACTGCGCGGCACCGGCATCGCGAAGCCCACGATGATCGTGCAGATGCTCTCCGTGCTCGTGAACGCCGCGCTCGCGCCGGTGCTGATCGCGGGTTGGGGCACCGGCCGGCCGCTCGGCGTCGCCGGCGCCGGGCTCGCGAGCACGATCGCCGTGGCGCTCAGTGTCGTCGCGCTGCTCGTCTACTACGTGCGGCTCGAGAAGTACGTCGGCTACGACCGCGCGCTCTTCCGGCCGCGCCCCGAGGCCTGGCGACGCATCCTGAGCATCGGGATCCCCGCCGGTGGCGAGTTCGGCCTGATGTTCGTGTTCATGGGGGTCGTCTACTGGGTGACGAGCGGCTTCGGCGCCGATGAGCAGGCGGGGTTCGGCGTCGGGTCGCGCGTGATGCAGGCGATCTTCCTGCCCGCGATGGCGATCGCGTTCGCGGCGGCACCGATCGCCGGGCAGAACCACGCTGCGCAGCGACCCGAGCGTGTGCGCGAGACGCTCCGCGCGGCGCTCTGGATGGGGAGCACCCTGATGGCGACGCTCACACTGCTCTGCCACTGGCGCCCGGAGCTGCTCGTCGCACCCTTCGCGAGTGACGACGAGGTCGTGCGCGTCGCCGCCGAGTATCTCGGCATCACCTCGTGGAACTTCGTGGCCTCGGGCGTGATCTTCACCTGCTCGGGGTTCTTCCAGGCGTTCGGCAACACCTGGCCCTCGCTCGTCAGCAGCGGCACGCGCCTCGTCACCTTCGCGGCGCCCGCCGTCTGGCTCTCGACGCGGCCGGGATTCCAGATCCGCCACCTCTGGTACCTCTCGGTGGCGACGGTCTCGCTGCAGATGCTCTTCAGCCTCTGGCTGCTGCGGCGCGAGACGTCGGTCTTCAGAACCCCGACAGCTTCGTGATGCGTCCCTGCGTGCCGACAGCCCATCCCGCGCGCGGCGAGGCGAAGCCGATCGACCAGTAGTTGCTCGTGTCGATCGGCGCCCAGCTCGCGCCGTCGTCGCGCGACCACGCCGCGCCGTTCGGCCCGACCGCCACCACCGTCGGCGAGCGCGCCCCGGGGACGAACACGCCACCCCAGCTCCCGACCTTGAACTTCGGACCGGCGCGCGGCGTCCAGGTGTCGCCACCGTCGCGCGTCGTCGCGACCAGGGCGTCGCCCGGCTGCGACGCGTAGCCTCCGCCGAGCACCATCCCGTGCTGCGCATCGCGGAAGGTCACCGACTGCGTACCCGAGCCGTCGCGCGCCGTGATGGGAAGGGTCTCGACTGCCCAGGTGCGGCCGAAGTCGCGCGTGCGCAGCAGCCGCGAGCGGGTGCCGGCGTTCATCACGATCCACGCGCGGCCGCCCGGATGCGTCGTGACGCAGGTGCCGCTCGCCGCGAAGCTCCCCTCGCCCTGCTGCGCCGGCGGGAGCGCGGCCGCGCCCACGCGCTGCCAGCTCGTGCCGCCGTCCGCGGTCGTCAGCACCACGATCCGCCCGTCCACCGCGTCGCCGATCAGCACGCCGCGCGCGGCGTCCCAGAACGAGAAGCAGTCGTAGAAGCCCGCCGAGTCGGGATTCGTCTGGAGCCGCTCCCACCGGGCGCCGCCATCGGTGGTGCGGTAGACGCGCGACTGGCTCCCGTTGCCGATGCTGAGCAGGAGCGCGGTGCTGGAGTCCACGCCGTGCACGTCACGGAACTGGAGCGAGTCGGCCCCCGGCACGCGTCCGCTGCGCCAGGTGGTCCCGCCGTCGGTCGTGCGCACCCAGGTGCCCTGCGCGCCGCCCGCCCAGACCACCCGCTCGTTCACCGGGCTCACGGCGATCAGCAGGGCGCGCGTGCCGCTCACCTGTTCGACCCGCTGCACCACCACGGGAGCAGGTCCGGCGGCCGGCGCGGGAGCGCACGCGACGAGAAGGACGAGCAGGGTTCGCGGCAGCGGGCGCGTGGACATGGTCGGCTAAGTATCGCCGTCCGCGTGGGCGTTGGCGAGCGCCGCCTCGACGCGAGCCTGCAGCGCGTCGAACTCGCCCGGCGCGCTCCGCGCGCGATGCGCCTGATGCACCGCTTCGAGGAAGGCGCGGGCGAAGTCGTGGTGCGAGCGACACGCCGCACACCCCTCGAGATGCGCGACCACCGCGGCGCGCTCGCTCTCGGGGAGCGCGCCGTCGAGGAACGGCCAGAGCCGGTGTACGATGTCCTCGCACGAAAGAGGTCCGGTCATCGGTCTATCCATCGGAAGGGTGAGAGAGGGCGGTGGCGGCGCGCGGCCCGAAGCCCGCGTCGCGCGCGTACTCCACCAGCTGCTCCTGCAGCTGCCGCCGAGCACGGTAAAGCCGTGACCGCACCGTGCCGAGCGGGATCCCCAGCATCTCGGCGATCTCGTCGTACGAGAAGCCCTCGACGTCGTAGAGCGTCACGACGTCGCGGAAGACCGGATCCAGCCCGGCGATCGCCGCCGTGATCGCGGGCCCGAGATCCAGCGTGGAGAACATCCCCCCGAGGCCTTCGGCGACCGCCGCCTGGTGCACGCGCACCGACGCCAGCGATTCGAGCTGCTCATCCTCGACCGCCGTCACCACCCGCGCGCGATTGTGCTGCGCGTAGTGCGCGTGCCGGCAGATGGTGACGAGCCAGCGGCGACAGTCGGAGCCCGGGATGAACGTGTGCCAGTGCTTGAGCGCGCGGAGGTAGGTCTCCTGCACGAGGTCGTCCGCGTCGGCCCCTCCGCGCGCGAGTGCGCGCGCGACGCGCGCCACCGTGGGGAGGTGGGGCATCGCGACCGAGGCGAAGCTCTGGTCGTCGGCGACCGGCGAGGCGGCGGGCATCGATCCCATAATCGCGGAGAGACGAAAGAGTTCCCGGGAACTCCGCCGGCGGTCCAGCGCGAGTGCCCCCCGATGCTCACCGACTTCGCCCAGCTCTCCACCACCCTGTCGAGTTCGCCACTGACGGCACTTGCCGCCGTCTTCCTCGGCGGCGTGCTCACCAGCCTGACGCCCTGTCTCTATCCGACGATCCCGATCACCGTCGCGATCGTCGGCGGCGGGAGCGCGCAGGCATCGCGGAGCCGGCGGACGGCGCTCGCGTTCGTCTACGTCTTCGGCCTCGCCGCCGCGTACGCCGCGCTCGGCCTCGTCGCCGGGCTCGGCGTCGCCTACCTGTTCGCCTTCTCGTTCGGCATGTGCTCGCTGCTGCTGGTGATCGCGTTCGCGACCGACGGCGCGGTGCGGCTCCCCCGAGCGGGTCCCTGGATGCCGTGCGTCAAGAAGGGATTCGCGCTCCTCCTGCTCGGCGTCGCCGAGTACTACCTGATCTCGATGGGAGAACCCCTCGCATGACCACCAGCATCGCTCGCTCGCTCCTCGCCGCCGCCCTCGTGCTCCCCACTGCTGTCTCCGCGCAGGACGCCGGCATCACGGTCGGGACGATGGCCCCCGCCGCCGCGGTCGTCTCGCTCGACGGCGCGCCGATGGACCTCAGCGCATTCTACGGCACGAAGCCGGTGGTGCTGGAGTTCTGGGCCACCTGCTGCCCGCTCTGCCGCAAGCTCGAACCCGCGATGCAGGCCGCGCGCACGAAGTACGCCGGGCAGGTCACGTTCGTCAGTGTCTGGGTCAGCCAGAACCAGAGTGCCGAGCGCCAGAAGGCGCACGCCGTGAAGAACGGGATGTCGGGGGAGTTCGTGTTCGACCGCGACGGCGCCGCCACCAAGACATTCGCGGTGCCGCACACGAGCTATGTCGTCGTGCTCGACGCCAAGGGAAAGGTCGTCTACACCGGCGTCGGCGCCGATCAGGACGTCGACGCGGCGGTGCGGAAGGGACTCGCCACGTCTAAGCGCTGAGCCGCACGATCGACCGGCGGAGGTTCTCGCGCGCCTTCGCCTCGAGCCGGTCGTGGAAGTGGGGCGTACGATAGATCCGCTCCCGCGCGAGGAACCCCTCGAGGATCGCACGCCGACGCGGCCGGAAGAGCACGCCCGGCACCCCGGAGTACTCGGCGCGCACCTGGCGCTCGTACTCCTCGAACCGGCCGAGTGATGCGCCGAGGATGGCGAGATCCACGTCCACCACGAGCCGCTCGTCCGCGTTGGCCGGCGCGTGGGCCTCGTCGTGCCGCGTCACCATCACGAGCCTCCGGGCGCGCTCCGCCATCTCGGGCGCGAGCCCGGCGGCGGTCACGGCCTCGACGGCCCACGCCGCGCTCCGCGCCTCATTGTCCGGCCGCTTCGGATCGTAGACCGCGTCGTGGAACCAGAGTGCGAGCTCGACCTCGGCCGGGTGATCGGCGTGAACGCGGGCGCCGGCGAGATGGCGGAGGCACTCCTCGAGGTGCTGCTCAGAGTGGTAGTGGCGGTGCGGCTCGTGGTACCGCTTGAGGAGCTCCGCGTGGAGCACGTCGTCGGTGCCCGCCGCGCCCAGCGCCTGCCAGAGTTCGCGCCAGGCGACGAGACTGGTCATCCCGTCCCGAGCACGCGGTCACGTCCGTCGCGCGTGAACTCGACCGCGGCATCCGAGCGGCGCAGCGCCGCGCGCAACCACGACATCTCCCGCGTCTCGAGCTGCACCAGGATGTAGGTGGGTGTCTCGAGCTGCAGTCGCTTGAGGAGATCGTCGACGAGCGTCGCGTAGCTGCCCGGGCGCAGGATCGCGCCGAGCTGCCGCTCGACGAGGACGACCATCATCGGGCGATCCGGGTAGTGCTGCACCACCTTGCGTGCCACGACCACCGACTTGATGCCCGGCGTCTGCCGCACCGCCGCGTGCACCACGCGCCGGTCCGCATCCGTGAGTGCCGGCGCGACGAAGCGGTCGGACCTTTCCAGCGCATTCCGCTCCCGCATCGACTCCAGGTTCGCTTGCGAGAGCGTCTCGTACCAGGTGAGGATCTGCTCCATCGCCTCGGTGCGTCCGGCCTTCTCGAAAAACCGGTAGAGCAGCGTGACTCCGGCCTGGACCGCATCGAAGTCGAGTTCCATCGCCTGACGGACGTGCCGCTCGCCGGCGTCGTCACCGCGCGCGAGCAGCGCCCGGCCGAGTATGAAGTGCGCCCACGCCGGCGCCGGCCCGAGCGCGATCGCCTGCTGGAGCGCCGGGATCGCGGCCTCGTCCCCTTCGAGCTCGGAGAGCAGGGATCCGGTCTCGAGCAGCCGCTCGGCCTCGCTCAACTCGCTCGTGGCGTCGGGAGCGTTGAGCACCACCAGTCGCGCGCGCTTCGCCTGCACCTCCCGGAATCGCGCGCGCCACTTGGGCGCCACCTCGGTCCGCCAGCTGCGGTCGAGTGCGACGAGTCGCTGGGCCGCGACGTCAGGGAGGTAGTGTTCGGCGGCCGCACGCTCGAGCGGCGCGCTCGCCAGGAGCTGCTCGGCGGTCGGCACCGCCGCCTTCGCATCCGGCGGCACGAGTGAGAGGGCGTGGAGCCGCTCGTGGAGCGAGGGATGGGTGTCGTTCTCCGACGCCCGCGCGAGCAGCGCCGCGCCGAGCCACTCCCGCCGCGCCGGATGCGCATCGCCCTCGCGCAGCAACTGCGGCACCGCGCGCCACGACTGCTCGGGCGGATCCGGTTCGTGGTCGGCGCGCGCCCAGACCGTGCTCCAGACCGTGCGCTCGTACACGCGCCCGCGCAGCTCGAGCGCCACCAGCGCACCGCCGACCGCCGCGGCCGACGTCACCCGGGCCGCATCGGCGTCCGCCGCGTACTCGTCGGCGCGCGACATCACGAATCCGTAGGCATTCAACCGCGGCACGTACCAGTGCACGAACCGGTCGAAGAGCCCGCTCGCCCAGCTCTTCGCCTGCTCCATCTGCGTCATCAGCTGATGCCAGGTGCGGAACATCCGGTACACCCAGAGGCCGCGCTTGGGATGCGAGCCCGAGAGATGCCCGAACTCGTGCGCCAGCACCGCGTCGAACTGGGCCGGCGTCAGCGCGTACATCAATGGAAGTCCCAGCACGAGATAGGTGCGCGGGAAGCCGAACACCCCGAGCTGCGGGATCTGCATCACCGAGGCGTTGAACTCCTCGGTCAGCACGATCTCGCTCGGGCGCGGGGCCCTGAGCGCGGAGCGGATCTCCTCGACCCGCTGCTCGAGAAGGGGAGCCTGCCCTGGCCGCAGCCGCACGCCCTCGGGCGGCGTCGCGCGGACCCACAGGGCCTTGAGGATGAATCCCGCCACGACGAAGAGCGCGGCGAGCAGCTTCCACGTGAGGGCGATGTTCTTCGTGCTCACGGCCAGGAGGATCACCAGCACGATCGCGGCGAGGATGACCCCCAGCACACCCAGGACGTACCCGTAGCCGAGCGCGATCAGCGCGAAGACGCGTCGTCGCATCCCGGCGGGATCACGACGCGCGTCCGCCTCGAGCGAGGCGACCAATGCTTGGTAGGAAGCCTGATCCATGTCCGGGGAAGGTCGCCCTCAAATGACAGCGGAACGCGCGCGCACGCCAGCCCCCGCCGCACCGAGTCCGGCAGTGCGGCCGGTGGACCAGGCCCAATGGAAGTTGTAGCCGCCGATCGGCCCGAAGGCGTCGAGCACCTCGCCGCAGAGGAAGAGACCCGGATGGCGACGGCTCTCCATCGTGCGCGGGTCCACGTCGGCGAGCGCGACGCCCCCGCCCGTCACCTCGGCCTTCTTGTATCCCTCATCCCCGTTCCACGGCAGTGCACCGCGCACCAGCGTGTCGATCAGCCGCAGCCGCTCCTCGCGACGCAACTCGGAGAGCGCGCGCGCCGGGTCCACGCCTGCCACGCCGAGGAGCACGCCGGCCAGCCGGTCGGGAAGCTCGTCGCGCAGCGCCGCGAGCACGGTGCGCGCGCCGTGCGGGCGAAGGGTGGCCTCCCACTCCTTGTCGCCGAGCGGCGTCCACCGCACCTGCACCCGCGCCGCGGTCCGCTCGGCGCGCGCGCGCACCACGACGTGCGAGACATCGAGCACCGAGGGCCCGCTGTAACCGCGGTGCGTGAAGAGGAATCCGCCCAGCGCCTGCGCGGTGCGCGCTGCGCTGCGCGCCGTGAGGGACACGCGTAGCGAGACGCCGGCGAGCTCGGTGAACGTCGAGGGCTCGGCCGTGAGCGGTGTCAGCGCCGCGTAGGTCGGGTGCATCGTGTGACCGAGCGCAGCGAGGAATCCGAGTCCGGCGCCGTCGCTCCCCGTGTTCGGCACCGAGAGTCCGCCGGTCGCCACGATCACGGCGTCGGCGGGGAGCGGCTCGCCGTCGGCGACCGCCACCGACCAGCCCCCGGGGCCCGGTGCGATCCCCGTGACGAGGGTGTCCATCCGCAGCCGCACGCCCGACGCGCGCGCATGCGCGAGGAGACCGTCGCGCACATCGCGCGCTCGGTTCGAGACCGGAAAGAGCTTCGCCGACTCCGGCTCCTCGACCAGCGGGATGCCCAGCGTGCGCTCGAAGAACTCCCGCTGCCCGGCGAGTGGCCAGGCACGGACGAGCTTGCGCAGGAGGTTCGGCGAGGAGTCGGTGACGAAGCGCGATTCTTCGACACGCGCAGGGAGCACGTTGCAGCGCCCGCCGCCGCTGATCAGGATCTTGCGGCCGCCGTCCGCGGTGCGCTCAAGGAGCAGCGTCTCGGCGCCGGCGGTCGCGGCGAAGATCGCGGCCATCGTGCCCGCGGCGCCGGCGCCGATGACGACGACCCGGGGGGCGCGGGACACCGGCGCGGGGGGCATGGCGGAAGATAGCGCCGTCCGGTGAGGGGGCCCGGAGCTGGACTTGCCTAGGCCTATCCGTTTGTGACAGGGAATGTTCTCTTTTGGGTACCGAAAGGTTACACGGCTGCGACACGACCCCACCTTGGCGGCCTTCACCCGCCGAACGGGACCCGGTCGTTGCCGCCCACCGTCCTAACGGAGGCAGCCCGAATGTCCCGGTTCACCCCACCACGGTTCCTCGTGGGCGCCCTGTTGTCATTGGCGCTCGCGACCGGAGCGCTCGGCGCCCAAGGCGCCGGCGGTACGATCACCGGCAAAGTCACGGTGCGAGGCGGCAACCAGCCCGTCGGCGAAGCCCGCATCGTCCTCGTCGGCACTGCGCTGGTCGTCTTCGCGAACGCGCAGGGCGAGTACCGCATCAGCAACGCCCCGGCCGGCGTCGCGCAGATCACCGCGTACAAGGTCGGCTACCAGGCCGTGAGCGACACGGTCCGCGTCGTCGCCGGCCAGACCTCGACGCTCGACTTCTCGATGGCGATCTCCCGCGTGCAGCTCACCGACGTCGTGGTGACAGGCACCGTAGGGAACCAGGAGCGACGGGCGCAGGCCGCCCTCGTCACCAGCGTCACGATGGATGACATCGCCAAGCAATCGCCGGCCCAGAACTTCAGCCAGCTGCTGCAGTCGCGCGTCCCGAGCGTCTCGGTCAGCTCGGCCTCCGGCACGGCGGGCACCTCGCGGCGCATCAACATCCGCGGCGCCTCGTCGATCAACCTCTCGAACCAGCCGCTCGTCTTCGTGGACGGCATCCGCCTGGTCGAGGGCCAGCCCGGTCTCGGCGTCGGTGGGCAGTCGGCCGACCGGCTCAACAACCTCAACCCCGAGGACATCGAGTCCGTCGAGGTGTTGAAGGGCCCGGCCGCGTCCACGCTCTACGGCGCCGATGCGTCGGCCGGCGTGATCCAGATCATCACGCGCAAGGGCCGCGCGGGCGTGCCGCGCTTCACGCAGTCGATCACGACCGAGTTCGGTTCGTCCGACCAGAACTGGACCCCGCCCGCGAACTATGCGTTCTGCACGACGGCGACCATCGCGCTGACCAGCACCAATCCGCTCTGCCGCGGACAGACCGTCACGACGCTGGTTTCGGACAACCCGCTCGTCCGAGAAGGCGCGTTCCGCAAGGGACAGGTCGGGAACTTCGGCTACTCGGCGAGCGGTGGCGGCGCGGGGTACGGCTACTATGTATCGCTCAACCGCGACCTCCAGACCGGCACGCTGCCGAACAACGAGTTCGGCCGCTCTTCGCTGCGCACCAACTTCAACTTCATCCCCGATCCCCGCGTGACGGTGAACGCGAGCATCGGCATCCAGCAGTCGCGGTTGCGGGCGCCCGACAATGACAACAACATCTTTGGCTTCCTCGGCGGTGGCCTGCTCGGCACCCCGCTCTCGCGAACCGACAACAATAGCGGGTCGGACGGATGGTTCGGTTTCGAGCGCGACGTCCCGGCGATCACCGCCATCGATCGCCAGCTGATCACGCGCGGGACCACCGCTGGCGTGACGATCAACTACACGCCGACCACGTGGTTCACGCACAAGCTGACCCTCGGCGGCGACCTGCTACGCGACGAGTCGACGAACTTCTTCCCGATCAGCGCGCGCGGATCCTACACCGGCCTGCTGAACACCGGCTCCAACGCGCAGGGCCGCGTCGGCGTCGAGCGCTTCACCGTGGACTACAACGCCAACGTCCGTCGCGAGTTCGGCGCCGCCCGCGAGTGGGAGCTCAACACCACTGCGGGGCTCCAGCTGATCCAGACCCGCTCCGAGTTCGTCAACGTGACCGGCACGGGATTCGTGGTCAACTCGAACAACGTGCCGTCCTCGGCCTCCCAGACGTCGGGCAATGGCCAGCGGACGGAGGTCCGGCAGCGCGGATGGGTGGGACAGGCCCAACTCGGGCACCTGAACCGCCGCTTCGTGCAGGTGGGCCTGCGCGTCGACGAGTTCTCGGTCTTCGGCACCGAGGTGTCCCCCGCGATCCTGCCGAAGGTCGGCGCCTCGTGGGTGATCTCCGACGAGGACTTCTACGGCAGCATGGCGAACATCGCGAACTCGCTCCGCCTTCGCGCCGTGTGGGGCACGACCGGCCGCGCGCCGGGCGCGGGTGCCGCGCTCACGACCCTTGCCGCCGCGCCCAGCATCTCGGGCACGGTGCAGTCGGGTGCCGTCCCGGCCAACCCGGGCAACTCTGACCTCAAGCCGGAGAAGGGCACCGAGGTCGAGCTCGGCTTCGACGCGAGTTTCCTCAACGAGCGCCTCTCGGTCGAGCTCACGTACTTCAACAAGACCACCAACGACCTGATCCTCAGCCAGCCGCTCCCGCCGTCGCTGGGGTTCACGCAGGACCCGCAGGTCAACATCGGAGCGGTCAAGAACAGCGGGCTCGAGATGTCCGTCTCGGCCACCGCGCTCGAGCGTGAGAACTTCTCATGGGACATCCGCGCCGGCGTCGCGACACTCAAGAACGAGCTCACGGACCTCGGCGGCATCAACGCCTTCGGTACGCTGAACCGCTTCACCGAGGGCTACCAGCTCGGCTCGTTCGTCTCCAAGCGCATCCGGAGCATCGACGAGGCCACCGGGATCGTGATCGTCGCCGACAGCTTCGAAGTCGTGGGGAACCAGTTCCCCACCTTCGAGGGGACGCTGACCAGCACCTTCACCTTCTTCAAGCAGCTGCGCGTCAGCGCGCAGTTCGACACCAAGCGCGACTTCCTCGTGTACAACAACACCGCGTTCTTCCGCGAGACGCAGCTGATCCGCAGCAACGTCCGCCTCGACACGACGGTGCTTTCGCGGCGCGAGCGACTGCGCCGGTACGGCAACCCGGTCGGCTCGGTCACCTTCCGGCAGGAGAACGGCGCGGCGACGACCGTGAACGAGGCCCGCGATGCCTACCTGCAGCCGGGTGACTTCGTGCGCTTCCGCGAGCTCGGCGTGACGTGGGACGTGCCGGCGCGCTGGCTGGGGATGCTTGGCCCGGTCCAGACCGCCTCGCTCGGCTTCGCGATCCAGAACGTCGCCCTCTGGGTCAACAAGGGCTTCACCGGCGCCGACCCCGAGGTCATCTCGAATGCCGGTGGACAGTTCAACCGCGACGACTTCCTGACGTTGCCCAATCCGCGGACCACCGTGGTGCGGCTCAACATCACCTTCTGAGGACGCCATGCGCACATCACTGATCCCACGCGCGGCGGCCCGGATGCTCGGCGCCGCTGCCCTCGCCACCTCGACGGCCTGTTCCGGCTTCCTCGAGGTCGACAATCCCAACGTCATCGATGCCGGGACGCTCAACCCGGTGCAGGACGCCGCCACCCTCGCCAACTCGGCGCAGCAGTCCTACCAGTCCGCCCTCGGCTTCCTGATCATGTACGGCGCGTGGTTCACCGGCGAGGCCGACGTCGCCGAGACCTTTCCGACGCGCAACGAGTACGGGTTCCGCAACGTCGCCGCGGCCAACGGCTCGCACAACGCCGACGTCTGGTTCCCGCTCTCGCAGTCCGCGGCCGGCAACGCGCTCGTGATCAACCTGGCGCTGCCGACCCCGGACACCAACATCAACTACGTTCGCACGCACACCTGGCGCGCGTACAGCTTCGTGTTGATGGCGGAGCAGTTCTGCGTCGGCACGGTCTCGGGTGGTCCGCCGCTGACGACCAACGACATGCTGGACTCCGCGATCGCGAACTTCACGATCGCCATCACCAAGGGCACCGCCAACGCCACCGCGGCCGCGGTCACCCTGGCGAACGTCTCGCGTGTCGGCCGCGCGCGGGCGCACCTGCAGCGCGGCAACCTCGCGCTGGCGATCGCCGACGCGCAGGCGGTGCCGGTGGGCTTCAACTTCAACTTCACCCACGTCGACGATGCCGGGAACCGGACGCGGCTCAGCAACCGGATGTGGCAGTTCACCTTCGACCGCGGCTCGATCTCCGTCGCCCCGGCGTACCGCGTGACCGACACGCGCATCGCCTACCTCGCCCCGGGTGCGCATAACCTGGCGGCACAGGACGCGAACAACGGACCGTTCTACATCCAGCAGAAGTATCCGGCGTACACTTCGCCGCTGCGCGTCGCCTCGAAGCTCGAGGCCGACTACATCGAGGCCGAGGCGACTGCCGGCACTGCGTCGAAGCTCGCGCTCATCGCCGCGCGTCGCACGGCGGGCGGGCTCGCGCCCTACGCCGGACCGACGGACGCGGCCAGCGTGCTGACAGAGCTGATGACCCAGAAGCACCGTGACTTCTGGCTCGAAGGCCAGCGTTTCGGCGACTGGCGTCGCAACCCGAGCTCTGTCCTGAACGTACCGCTGACGGGCGCGCCCTACTTCAAGCCGGGATTCCCGACCATCGGCAACCAGACCTGCTATCCGCTGCCGCTGGCGGAGACGGACAACAACGACAACATCCCCTGATCTTGGGGAGCGCAACGGAACGGGGGCGGAGCCGATACCGGCTCCGCCCCCGTTCCGCATCCGGACATCCGGTGGACCTCCCGGTGCCCGTCAGGGCCGGCGTTCGCGCGCCGTCGTCTGCGGGTCCGGCCGGAAGGTGATCGGCAGCTGCACGACCTGCGCGACCGGATTGCCGCCGCGCACGGCCGGCAGGAAGCGCTGGTCCAGCATCGCCCGCCGCACCGCCTCCCCGAACGCCGGATGCGTCGCCGTCACGATGCTGAACGTCTCCGCCCGCACGACGCCGTCCGAGTTCACCACGAACTCGGCGATCACCTCACCCGGCGTCGCGGTGCGGTAGAGCGAGTCCGGGTAGACCGGACGCACCGGATCCGACGGGTCCGGCATCGCCGGCCGGTCCACCTGATCCGCCGTGAACACATCGGCCGCGTCCAACAGCCGCGCCACGAGCGCGGCCGCCGAGGATTCGCCGCGACGCGGACGCCGCTCGCGCACCTGGCCCTGCCGCGTCCAGAGCAGGATGACACCCCCCGATCCTCCGAGGATGCGGCTGGTCGAGAACTCCGGCGGCACGCTCGCGATCCCGCTGTAGACCTCGATCCCCGCATAGCTCCGCGCGTTGATGTTCAGGAGGTCCACGTCCAGGCCGCCCATCGGCACGCCGTCGATGAAGATCTGCGGCGGACTCGTCGCGCCGCGGAAGCGCACGTACGGCACATTGCGCCGCCCGCGTTCGATCCGCGCGCCGGGGACCGCGCGCAGCACGTCCGTGATCGTGATGAAGCCGCGCTCCTCGATCTGCTCCGCGGTGAAGAACCGTCCCTGGCCCTGATCCGCGCGCTGGTAGAAGCCGGCCATCGGCCCGACGACATTCCGGTGCCCCTCGACCACGACCGCGGCGAGGTCGTACGCGACCCGCGCCAGCGTGATGCGCACCGCGGTCGGATCGGTGGCGGCGACCACCGCGTGGATGGTGTCGGGCTTGAAGCCGATGCGGCGCGTGCGGATCGAGACGTCGGCCGCGGCCACGCCGGCGATCCGGAACCGGCCCTGCGCGTCGGTCTCGGCCGAGAGCCCCGATCCCGCCACCGCGACGACCGCGCCGATCACCGCGCGTCCCTGGCTGTCCCGCACCGTCCCGGTGAGGACGCCGGTGCTCCCCTGCGCCGCGGCCACACCCGCCCCCCAGACGCACCACCAGAGTGGCACGGCTGCGCGCGCAACGCGCTGCAGGGATTCCCGGGGAATCAGCACAAGGAGTGAGGCCTCAGAGAACCTACCCCTGCAGGCCGCCCCCTGCCACATCCTCGCCGGCCGGGGCGAGCCGGGCGGCGGCCGCCCGCAGGGCCGCGGCCCGCGCTCGCCGCGCGCCGGCCTCCGGGACGAGGCCACCCCGGTCGCAGGCGTCGGCGTCGAGCTCGAGCAGCTCGATCCACAGCTCGAGACGCGCGCGCGACTGCAGCAGCCGCACCGCACTGTCGGCGTCGATGCCCGAGAGCAGCGCCGACTCCTGGCCGAGCACGAGGGCGATCGACTGGCCGACCTCCGCGCGCACGCTGGCGCTCGCCTCCGCGGACTGCGTGAGGAGTTCCCGAAGGCGCCGCGCCGCGGCCGCCATCTGCTGGATGAGGCGCAGGAGCGTGTCCTCCTGCTCGGAGCTGCGGGTCCTCATGCGTTCCGCGTCCCCGTCGAGGCGGTCAGCAGGAAGCAGATCAGGAGGAGCACGCTGTACTCCGCTCCTCCCGACTGGTGCCCGACCGTGAACCAACCGATCGGCGCGTGCACGAGCACGATCCCGAAGAGATGCTCCATCGCGAAGAGTGCTGCGACCGGCCGGATCCACCGGCCGAACGCGAGCACGGAGCCGCCGACGATCTCGAACGCGGTGATCGCCCACGCGACGGCGACGCCCGCCGGGAATCCCTTGCCGCCAAGGAACCCACCGAAGTCGTCGACCGTCCCCTCGTACGCGCGCATGGCGCCGTGCGCGACCATGTAAAGCCCGAGGACGGCGCGCAGGACCGTGAGCCACTGCGACGTGGTGAGGAACGGGAAGCGTGGCATCGGCACCGGAGGCTCAGTGACCCCGCAGGAACGCATCCGCGTACTCGACCAAGCTGAACTCGGCCGCCGGACCGTAGCGCACCTCCTGTCGTCCGTCCGTCGAGGTCACGTAGAACCCGACCGTCGAACTGTCGGCATCGCGGACGAATCGCCAGCGGCGTGTCGTCGTGCGGAGCCAGAGCGTGTCGCCCGCCGCCATCGTCACCGTGAAACCGTGCGCGTGGAGCGAGTCCGTCGCGATCCCCAGGTTGTAGGCGAACTGGTCGAGCAGCGCCGCGAGGCTCCCGTCCTGCTCCAGTTCCGCGTTCGTCGCCGGCCGGAAGAACCCGACCATCGTGGGCCCCTGCACGTCGATCCACACCGAGTCCGGCACACCGGCGAACGAGTCCGACACCGCCACCGGACTCGTGTCCGTCGCGGCGATCGCCGCGGCCGGCTCCTGCCGCTCGCAGCCAAGTACCGCCAGCACCAGCGCCAACCGTGTGATCCGCTGCCGCACGACCGGCGAAGGCATCGACACGCCGCCTAGCTGATGATCGGACCGAGTCCGATCCCGAGCAGCGCGAGCAGCAGCGCGACGAACGCCGCCAGTCCCAGGATCGCTGCCGCCGCATGCAGTCCGCGATAGCTCCGTTCGGCCAGCATCGGGAGCCGCCATGGCTCCGAGACGAGCCGGCGCTCGGTGAGCGCCCAGAGCCCGTAAGAGAGGAAGCAGGTCGCGGCGCTCGCGAGCGCGAGCCATCCCGCCGGCCTCGCCCAGGCAGCCGTCGCGGCGATGGCCGCGCCGCCGACCACATCGAGCGCCAACCGGCTCGGGGCGGCCGCGCGCGCGCGGGTACTCAGGATCTCGGCCAACGATCCCCGCGGGTCGGCATCGATGGTGGCCATCACAGGGTCCCGGTCTGAAGGGTCGAGGGATGCGATGACACTACCCCGCGAGAAGGGGCGGCGCCACAGTGACCTTCCGCCGCCGCTTCAACGGACCTCCGGCGGCCCCAGCTCCCGATAGAAGAAGACGGCGTCATGCGGCGCTCCCTCGGGGTCGAGTGCGTAGCGCGGGATCGTGCCCAGGGCGGTCCACCCGAGCCGACGGTAGAGCTGCTCCGCCCCATCCCCGCGCTTGGTGTCGAGTGTCAGGAGGGTGAACCCCGCGAGGCGCGCCTCGTCCTCGATCGCCTCCATCAGCCGCGTACCGAGTCCCGAGCGCCGGGCGCGGCGGTGCACGAGCAGCTTCACGACCTCCGCCCGGTGCGGCTGGTTCGGTGCCCACGCCGGCTGCAGCTGCACGCTCGCGGCGATCCCCTCGGCATCCCGTGCGACGAGGCAGACGCCGCGTGGATGCGCGGCGCCGAGCGTCCGGCGCCACCACTCTTCCGCGCGGGCGATCGTGAGCGGTGAGAGGAAGCTCACCGCCGCCCCGGAGTCTACCGCGTCCACGAGCAGCGCAGCCAGGGCGCGCAAGTCGCCCGCACTCACGGGCGCCGCGAGTCGTTCGATGGTCTGCGGCGGACCCGTCACCCGCTCCCCTCGCGCGCACCGCCGCGGTCGAGCACCGGGAGATACGCGCGCCAGGGGCCGACATCGTCCCGGTAGCGCTTCGCCATCACGCGCGCCGTCTGCGCGACGTGCCCGAGATCGTGCGCCACCCAAGTCGCGAGCAGCTGCCGGAGCGTCACGCGGCCGAAGGCCGGATGCTCCCCTTCGAGCGCGAGTTCGCGGTCGGTGAGGTGCCACCCACGGAGCGTCGCCAGGTTCTCGGCGCGCAGCCGCGCGAACTCGTCCAGGAGCTCGCCCAGCGACTTCCCCTCGCTCTCCCGCACCTGCGCGAAGCGGTCGAACGGCGCGAACCGCCGGTCGCTCCCCTGGGCGAGGATGATCCTCGCGCGCGGGATCCAGTCGGCGCGCTCCCCGTGGATCAGGTGCCCGACATTGTCGAACGGTGTGAAGGTCGCGGGTCCCTCGTCGGTCCGGATCCACGACTCCGGCAGGCCGGCGAGCAGCGCCCGGAAGGCCGCCGGTGTCCGCTCCAGTACGGCGATGCCGTCGGAGAGGTCGAAGCTCACCGCCCGATCACGCGCCGCGCCGCCCCGACTTCGCGTTCGTGGACTGCGGCTTTACCACCGGCGCGCGTGGAGCGGCCGGCGGCGCGGCGCCCCCGGTCGGTCGCACCGCCATCGGCGCCTTCTTCCCGAACTCCGGGATCACGGACTTTCGCTTCTTGCTCATACCGGACGTCCTCCCGAGGCATCCAAGTTGTCGAATGGCCCGCGCAACAGCAGGGCGCCGTACACGAGGCCGAGCAGCGACATCGGTCCCTTCACCAGCCATAACAGTGGCGACACCGCGTCCACCCGCGCCAGCGCGAGCGCGCCCACCACGTAGAGCGTGAGATTCAGCCCGAGGAGCGGCCGGCCGTACACGCCGCCCAGCACGGTCGCTCGTCCGTTCCAGTTGAGCGTCGCCGCCCCGAGCCACGCCGCCGCGAGCAGTTGTCCGAGCCACGCCGCCTCGCGCGGGAATCCGGGGATCACGCGCGGCAGCAGCAGGTCCGACGCGAAGAGCAGCGCGAGGCCCAGCACCCCGAGATAGATCGCGCTCGTGCGCGAGATGGCGGAGGAGATCGGAGGCATCAGCCAAAGCTACACGTCCGCTACACATCGAGGCGGCGGTCGTACGGCACCGTCTCACCGAACTCGAGGTGACGGCGCAGGACGCGAAGATAGAGCGCCCAGCAGTGGCAGGAGATCCGATGGTGCTCGTTCGCCTCGGGCCATCCCAGGTGATGGAAGCGCAGTTGCGTGCCGGCGAGCGCCGGGGTCATCGCGAATCCCACCCGGGTCCCCATCCAGTCCCGATCCGCGCGCGTCATCCGCAACTCGAACGATTCGTCGGGCACGGCGCGCGTGACCTCGGCTTGCCACGCGTAGCCGGGTCCGAAGTCGAGCGTGTAGGCCGTCCCCACTTCCGGCCGACCGCTCGACCCGAGCGTCCACCACTGGTCGAGCAGCGCCGGCTCGGTCACACCCGCGAACACCCGCTCGGGTGGCACGGCCAGATAGAGGTCCTGCAGGATGTCCGCCATCCGCGCCGACCCTCCTTACGTCACGCGCTCGAGCTCGAGTTCCATGTACACATCGGCATCCACATACGGCGGTGCACCGGGGAACGGCCGTCGCTCGAACCCGAGCGACTCATACAGCCGCAACGCGGGGCCGAGCCGGGAGCTGGAGACCAGCACGACCCGCCGCGCCCCGCGGCGACGCGCGTGATCCAGCACCGCGCCGGCGAGCGCGCGCCCGAGCCCCTTCCCCTGCGCCTTGGGTGTGACGCAAAGCTTGGCCAACTCGAACTCGTCCTCGCCGTGCGGGATGGCCGCGCAGGTGCCGACGGCCAATCCGCCGCGCACCGCGAAGAAGATCTCGCCCCCGCGTGCGAGGATCCGTCCCTCGGGGTCGGCGAGGTAGGCCTCGTCGAGCGGCTCCACCGTGAAGTCGCGCTCGAGCCACTCCCGGTTCAGCCGGTCGAAGTCCTCGGCGAACTCCGACCGGAAGCGGACGATCTCGGTGGTCGCGTGCGCCATCACCCGGTCCGCTCAGGGCCGCTAATGCGCACCCTTGAACCAGTAGGCCTGCAGCGCCGCCAGCGTCCGCGCATCCAGCGCGACCGGCGCGGCCGAGGGCAGCACCGCATCGACGCCGCAGCGAGGACACTTGGCCGTCTCGTCAGCGTCGCGGGCGACCGAGCTCTCCTCCCCGCGCACCCACTCCCGGATCTCGGCCGGCGCGAACGTGGCGCCGCAACTGATGCAGCCCGCGTGCGACGACCGCTCGAGCAGCGGTCGATGGTGACTGCAGTACCGGTGGATCGACGCGAGGTCCGCGCTGTTCAGCAGCATCTTCCCTCCTCCGAGGTCGCCCTTGCGGGATACCGTCAGGTCCCGCGATGTCCCCCCAATAGAACGCCGATCAGCCCCCGCCGCCACCGGGCGCGCCGGGCCGCGGCGCGCGGCCACCCGCGGCGAGGAGGGCCGTCAGGCCGAGCACGAACGCGAGCTTCGTCTCCACCAACACCGGTCGCCGCTCGATGTGCATCGCCCAGGCGGGGTCGGAGAGCCAGTAGGGCGAAAGGCCGTCGGCGATGCAGACCACCGCATAGGCGAGGACGACGGCGCCAAGCCGCTCCGGCCAGCGCCGGATGACCAGGCTGCCGAGCACCGCCGCGACCACGGGGACGATCGTCAGGACCGTGTGCCAGAGATCGAACCGCGACCAGTATCCGCCCATCACCCCTCCTGAGGCCCCGAAAATCGTGCCCGGGCCCGGGACGCGCAACTGGAACTGCGCTAGAGCAGCGTGACGGCCCAGAGCGCCGTCCGCATCCCCGGGCCGTGGATCAGCGGCAGCAGCGGCACCAGCGCGGCCCACCGCCATCGCGTCATCCAGGGCTCCGCGAGCAGCCGCCGGAAGATCACGACGCTCAACGGGACCTCGATCAGGAGGGAGGTCACGAGCCCGGCACTGTAGCCTCCGACCATCCATGCCCCCGCGAGGTGCGAGAGGACGTTGTACGCCATCACGCCCTGCAGCACCACGAGCGCATATCGGCCCGGCGGCCAGGCGCGCGCGAGCAGGATCAGTCCGAACGCGCCGACGACCAGCAGCACGAGCAGGCCGATCACCGCGCCGGCGCTCGGAAGCTCGGCGAAGCGCCCCGTCATCGGTGCGCCGATCTCGGACATCTGGCGCAGCATCAGCGGTGCAACGAGCGCCTCCTCCACCGCGTGCAGGAGGACGGCGATCGGCACGAGCCAGAGCCCCGTGCGCCGAAGGGGATCCTCGTCGGCGGGCGGCGTCAACAAGCGCGTCAGCGGTGCTGGTCGAAGAGCAGCGGATTCCCGTCCGGATCGACGACGATGAAGCTCGCCGGACCGCTGGTGCTCTCGTCCGCCTCCGACGTGAACACCACGCCCTTCGCGCGCAGGGCGCGTTGCAGCACGCGCACGTCGTCGAAGCTCTCGATCGACTGCGCGTTGCTGTTCCACCCCGGATTGAAGGTCAGCATGTTCTTGGCGAACATCCCCTGGAACAGCCCGATCACGACATCGCCGTTCTTGAGGATCAGCCAGTGCTGCGCGGCGTCGCCGGCGAACTCGCGGAAGCCGAACATCTCGTAGAACGCCTTCGACGCCGCGAGGTCCTTGACGGCGAGACTGACCGAGAACGCGCCGAGCTGCATGGGTCGCTCCTTCAGGTTGGATGGGACGTCGTCGCGGAGCGCCACCGATCGACGCTGGAGGCGATCACCACTCCGAGCACATAACACGCAAGGTCGCTCCAGAGGAACCCCTGACCGAGCGCGAGCGCGCCGAACCGCGTCGCGCGTACGGTGTCGATCCAGGGCGCGCGATAAAGTTGACTCAGTTCGACAAGTGTCGCGATGGTCAGCGCGGCGCCGGCGAGCGCGCGCGTCCGCGCCGTTGGTCGGGCGAGCGCGAGCAGCCAGAAGACCATCGCGGCCCAGAGCACGTCGCCGGCGTACCGGCCGACGAACCCGGGCAGCTGCGCCGCGTATGCGCGCGAGCCGAGTCCGAGCGCGATCGTGCCGACCAGCAGCGCGGCGTACCGAGCCCGCAGTCGCTTCAACGCCGGTCCTTGCGCGAGCTCATGGCCGCTCCTGCGCGTTCATCCTTCGTCGTCGATCCCATAACTGGCCAGCGTCTCCTCGCACCACGCATCCAGCTGCGTGGCGTACGTCGCCGCGTCGAATGCGCCCAGGTCGGCGATCGTGCGCGCGAAGGGCCGCCGCCGACCCTCGATCCCGGGGAACGCGGTCACGGTCCACCCCAGCGGCGTGCGGGCCCCGGCACGCCGCAACCCCCGCACCACCGCCGCCGGGTCGTCGCCCGAAACGTAGAGGCGCGTGAGCATCGCCCAGGCGCGCTCCAGCGCCTCGCCCGTGACGCCCTGCGGATGCTGCAGCGTGTACACCGCGTACGCGGTCCCGTGGCGACTGCCCCAGGGCTCGCGGCGCGAATGGTCCAGCGCCAGGAGCGACTCGAACCGCCGCGCGCAGTCGTCGCCCGCATCGGAGTACCGCGCGCCGCACTGCGGGCACGTCGTCATGCTACTCGTCCGGCACGAAGTCCGCGCGCGTGGCGACCAGGATGACGCCGCGCTCGTGACCGCGTCCCCAGCGCGCCATCGCCCGCGTCCCGTCGATGTGGCGCACATATGCCGCGTTCTTCGCCGGGATGTCGCGCAGCGCGTCCACGCCGCCGACGCGCACATCGTCGAGGTAGACCTGCATCGTCGGACCGGACGATGAGAGATCGTCGAGGTTGCGCTCGATGAGCCACTGCCCCTTGAGCAGCCGCACCGCATCATAGATCGTCGCGAACCGGATGTCGCGCAACTCATCGGTCGTGATCAGGTTCGTGTCGCGCCGCGGGGTGGCCTCGGGAGCCGCAGCGGGCGCCGCAGCGGGCGCCGCAGCGGGAGCGCAGCCGCCGAGCGCTGAGAGGACCATTGCCAACGCCAGGTACATCCGCTGCGATGGTCGCATCGCGAGTCCTCCGGGATGTTCGTGAGCGTGGAGGGCGGGAGTCAACTCGCCGACGAGACCACGATCTTGAATCCGTCCGGGTCCACCACGCGGAACACGCGCGCTCCCCAAGGCGTGTCCTCCGGCCCCGAGGCCAGGACGCCCCCACTGGCCTTCACGCGATCGGCGAAGCCGTCCACGCTTTGCAGCGTCGTGAACTGCAGCGACAGTCCCTCGCCCTTCTGGCGGTCCCATCCCTTGGCACCGTCGTCCTGCGTGAGCAGCAGCTCCACACGACCCGCCTTGAGCGACACGGCCACCAGCCGTCCTCCGTACTCGTGCCGCCGCTCGACCTGGAATCCGAGCACGTCGTGGTACCACTGCACGCTCTTCTCGAGTTCCCGCACCGTGAGGGAGGCCATCAGGTCACGGGCCCGGAATGACTGCGGCTCGGCGCGTGTCGTATGCGCGGACGGGTCGGTCGCTGGATCGATCATCGCCGGTCGTGCCTCCGTGCGGGTGCCGTGATGTCGGGCCGGTCCATTCACCGGGGCCGCCGCGACGAGCTAATAAGCAGCGGACCCGTCACGCGCGCAATGGAGGCGATGCGAGCCCGTGCCCGCCCACCGGCTCGGTCTCGATGTGGTCCTGGAACGCGGCGATCATCGGACGTCCTTGCGCGATCGCATCCCGGACACTGGGCAGCGACAGCGAGGCCTTGTGGCTCCCGGCGTTGTCCCAGACCTCGGTGATCCACACCGCGTCGGGGTCCTTGGGGTCGCGCGCGACGATGTAGCTCAGGCAGCCCGGCATCCCCGCCACGCCCTTCAGCAGGATCGCGATGAGTTCGTCGCGCTTCCCGGTCACCGCACTGAAACGTCCGATCAGTCCGTACATCTCCACCTCTCGTTCATTCGGGATGCGGGAAGATCAGCTCGTTGCCGTCGGGATCGTCGATCTGCAGCGAGTCGTAGCCCCACCAGGTCGCCCGCGTCGGCACGCCGCGTGCGATGCACTCGCGGCGCAGGTCGGTGAGACCGGCGGCCGTCAGCTCGATGAACAGGCGCCCCTTGTCGCGTCGCGCCGCGTCGTGGCAGAGGATGATCTCGCACTCGCCGCGGTCCACCTGGCAGACCGATCCCCCGCCGTCTCCCTCATGCCAGGCCTTCACGAAGCCGAGCAGGTCAACGTAGAAGCGGATCGCGCGGTCGAGGTCCCCGACGAAGAGGACCGGCCGCGTGTACCACCGGTGTTCGGACCGGCCGCCCGCGGCTTGGAGCGGGGACTCGGGGTCGGGCACGTGATCCTCCGGCGGCGGTGCGCAGGTCAGGTCGCGCCCGTCCTACGGCTGCAGCTGCAGGCGCGCCTCCAAATGTACCGTGCGCACGTCATACTCGTCCGCGCTGACGCGCCGGAGGCTGTCCGTGCGCATTCAACGTGGAGGACCGGGTCGTCTCTTGCGGTCGCGCCATCTCCGCGAGCCGGGCCTTCACGATCCGGCGGATCAGGGCGCGCGGGAGCGGCGCATCGAGCGCGAACCGCAGCGTGCCCTTCGCATGCCGGTACGGGATGAGCGCGGCGCCGCCGGCACGCTGCATCGCCGTCGTCACGGGATAGAGGGCGACGTGCTCCTTCCACCCGGCGCACCAGACCAGCATGCGTCCGTCCATCGCATAGGCCGGCACACGATAGCTGTATGCCGGTCGCGCCCCCGGAGCGGCGGCGCGCACCTCCGCCTGCAGGGCCTTGAGGACCCGTCGTGCCGCCGGCGGCAGGCTCGCGTGATACGCGCGGATCTGCGCCGCCACTTCGCGCGATCCATCGGGTTTGCGGGCACGGACCATCACGAGCGCGCCCACCACAGGAAGATCGCGGCGAACACGAGATCCGGCGAGGCATTCAGCGCCATGCTCACGGGCACATCCCCGTCGAGACCGTACGTGGCCGTGCGCCCGAGCGCCAGCGGCGAGGAGATGGAGACGCCGAGCGCATTGACCGCGACGGTCGCCCTGAGCGCGATGGGGATGACGCGGTCTCGTGACATGGAGGCCTCGGGTGCGGTCAAGGTGTGCTGATCCCGATCGCTTCGACCACCAGTCGGCGCAGCTCGCGGCGCATCTGCGCGCGCACGGACGCCATCGCCGGCTCGCGCGCCACATTGTGCCGCTCGAGCGAGTCCGTCCGGAGGTCGTAGAGCTCGTCCTGGTCCGGGAACTTCACCCAGTGGATGTACTTGTACCGGTCGGTCCGCACCGCGCGGTAGTCGACCTCCATCAGGTGCGGGAAGGGCTGCTCGTTCGTATAGAACTCCACCAGCACGGCGTCGCGCCACTCCTTCGGCGTTCCCCCGAGCAGCGGCACGAGCGAGCGCCCCTGGATCTGGGGGCTGATCTCCGCGCCCGCGAGGTCGAGCAGCGTCGGCGCGAGGTCCACCGTCAGCGCCAGCCCGTCGGGACGCGCCCCCGCCGCGATGCGCGGCGGATAGCGGACGAGCAGCGGATTGCGGATCGACTCCTCATACGGCAGCCGCCGCTCCGTCGTGAGCCCGTGCTCGCCGAAGAAGAACCCGTTGTCGCTGCTGAACACGATCACGGTCCGGTCGAGGATGCCGAGTGAATCGAGCGTCCCGATGATGCGGCCGAGGCTCAGGTCCACGCCGGCGATCATCTCGGCGCGGCGACGGATCGTCTCCTCACCCGTCCAGGGCGCCACCGGGTGCTGATGCTCGCCGGTCCCCGTATCGGGGATGGCCGGCAGGTCCGCGAGCGCGCGCCGGATCACCGGCTTCCCCTCGAGGTCGGCGGCCACCTCCGACTGCTGCTGTCGGCGCGCATACATCCGGCCCGCGTAGCGCCCCTCGTCCCGCTTGGCGGGGATGTAGCCGCGATCGCTCTCAGCGTCGATCGAGCCGTCGTTGCGCTGCACCACGTCGGGGTGCACCGCCTTGTGCGCGAGGTACACGAGGAACGGCTGCGTGTGCTCGCGCGCGATGAACGCGATCGCGCGGTCCGTCAGCAGGTCGGTCGTGTAGCCCGACACCGTCTGGAGCCGGCCGTCCTCGAATAGTTCCGGATCCTCGGAGCGCCCCTGGCCGGGCATCGCCGCCCAGTAGTCCCACCCCGGTCGCGGCGTCGGGTCGTTGCCCATGTGCCACTTGCCGAGGAATGCCGTGCGATAGCCCGCGCGCTGCAGCGGGATGTTGAACGTCTGCAGCCGATGACTCGCACGGTCGCGCGCGACGTTGTCGATGATGCCGTGCCGCGACGGGAACTGACCGGTGAGCAGCGTCGCGCGGTTCGGCGAGCAGAGCGGCACGGCGTGGAAGGCGTTCACGAACCGTGCGCCCTCCTTCGCAAGCCGGTCGATGTTTGGCGTCTCGAGATACGGGTGCCCGCCCGCGCCGAACTCGTCGAAGCGCAGGTCATCGACGAGCACCACGACGATGTTGGGCCGCGCCGATGGCGCGGTCGTCGGTGGCGCCGGGATCTCCGGCGCGCCGCACGCCGCGAGGACGAGAGTGAGCACGGCCCAATCACGCAACCTCATGAGCCCCCCGACGCCCCGGCGCTGCGTGCCCGGGAACGGAGCCAGAAGTAGTGGAACAGGGAGCCGATGCCTTGGATCACGAAGATCACGCCGAGGAGATCGAGACCGGACCGGAGCCGCCAGCACCCGAGGAGTAGGCCGAGGATGCCCACGACGATCTGCAGGAGACCGACGTGACCGGTCCGGCGCTGGATCCACCAGACGAGGATGACGAACGCGAACGCGCCAAGCACGAGCATCGCGAGCGCAGCGAGCTGAGCGAGTGGACTCACCTGGATGCTCCTCAGTAGTGCGGCCGCGGGGGCAACTCCGTCCCTGCCAGAAGCACGCCCTCGGCGCCCGATTCCGCAAGGCGGCCGCTGACGCGCGCGCCAGCGGCTACGGTCCCGAAGGTTGCCTCTTCGATCGCATCAATGACTTGGGTCAGTCGGGCGCCCGCTGCTCGGAGACCAGCCCGACCACCGCGACACCGCTCGTGCGCGCGATGTCGATGACCCGGGTGATGCCCGCATACCGCAGCTCGCGGTGCGCGCGCAGGTAGAGCACGCGGTCGTCCGACCCGGCCGGATACAGGCGCGCGAGCGCCTCGCCCAGGTCCTCCGGGCCTATCGGCCGCCGGTCGAGGTAGAGTGCTCCGCCGACGTCGATCGCGAGCGTGTGGTCCGTCTCGATTTCGGGCCGCGCCTGGAAGTTCTCTGACTGCGGTGGCTCGGCCACGACACCCGAAAGGAGCGAGGGCGTCACGACCATGAAGATGATCAGCAGGACCAGCATGACGTCGATCATCGGCGTCACGTTAGGTGCGGCTACGATCCGGACCTCGGAGACATCGCGCATGATCGCCTCGTGGTGAGAGTGGCGATCGAAGCATGCCTGCGCTCCCTAAGCGGGCCGTGGCGGCTCGATTACGGATCGGTGATGCGCACGTGAGGCCTCGATGAGCGGCGATCCGCTGCCACGTCCACCACTATCTCCAGATGACCATCGGGAGTCCGGCGCCGTCGAGCTGCGGCACCCCCGGCGGCAGCGAGAGCGCCTTTCCCAGGTAAAGGCGCCGGGCGGTCCAGAGTGCGGCGAGCGCGTCCAGGATATCGTCGTCCGCAGCCCGGCCGCGCGAATGCTCGGCGCGCGCGCGCTCGAACGCCAGCGGGAACTGCCGCTGCAGCAGGGCGTATCGCTCGTTGAAGCCGGGCCCCGTGCGCTTCGCCTGTGCCATCGGTCGGTCGCCGTTCAGCGCGCAGAAGGAAACTTCGGGATGGATCTCATGCACGCGATCGCGCGCACGCGGGTCGGCGCGCAGCGCCGCATCCACCTCCCGGATCTTCGGCAGGATCGCGAAGGTCTGCTTGCTCAGGCGCTTGCCGTGC
>JANNLH010000109.1:0-14470 GCA_031396725.1 Gemmatimonadaceae bacterium
CTCGTGAGCTGGGTCTTCCTCACGCTCGGCATCGTGCTCGGGATGTGGTGGGCGTACGTCGAGCTCGGCTGGGGCGGCTACTGGATGTGGGACCCGGTCGAGAATGCGTCGCTCCTCCCCTGGCTCACGGGGACGGCGTTCCTCCACTCGATCATGATCCAGGAGAAGCGCGGGATGCTGCGCAAGTGGAACGTCACGCTCGTCGTGGCGACCTTCCTGCTCAGCATCCTCGGCACCTTCATCACGCGCTCGGGCGTGATCCAGTCGGTGCACTCCTTCGCGCAGTCGAACGTCGGCCACTGGTTCGCCTGGTTCCTCGCGGTCTCGCTCGCGGCGACCATCTGGCTCGTGAGCGTGCGACTCAAGGACCTCGAGGCCGGGGCACAGCTCGAGGCGATGATCAGTCGCGAGGCGGCGTTCCTCTACAACAACCTCGTGCTCGTCGGCATCGCCTTCAGCGTGCTCTGGGGCACGCTCTTCCCGATCCTCTCCGAGGCCGTGCGCGGCACGAAGATCACGGTCGGCGAGTCGTTCTTCAATACGGTCAACGTGCCGCTCGGGCTCGTGCTGCTCGCGCTCACGGGCATCGGGCCGCTGATCGCGTGGCGCAAGGCATCGGTCGCGAACATCCAGCGGCAGTTCGCCTTCCCGGCCGCTCTCGGTCTCATGGTCGGTGCCTCGCTCTTCACGCTCGGCATCCGTGAGCTCTCGCCGCTGATCGCGTGGACGCTCTGCGGCTTCGTCTCGGGGACCATCCTGCAGGAGTTCTGGAAGGGCGTCGGCGCGCGGCGCCGGATGTACGGCGAGAACCCGGTGATGGCACTGCTGCACCTCGTGGAGCGCAATCGCCGGCGCTACGGTGGCTACATCGTGCACGCCGGGATCGTGATCCTCTTCGCCGCCTTCGCCGGAATGGCGTTCAAGCAGGAGCACGACGTCACGCTGCGTGACGGCGAGTCGTTCACCACGACTGATCCCTACGGCCGCAGCTGGACCTTCACGAGCCAGGGGATCTCGCAGTTCAAGTCCCTCAACCGCGACGTCGTCGCGGTCGCGATCCTGCCGACGATGGATGGCCGCGCGCTGCCGATCCTCACGAGCGAGAAGCGCCAGCACTTCGATTCGCGCGGCAATCCGCAGTTCCAGCCGTCGACCGAGGTGGGCATCATGGAGACGGCGCGCCAGGACGTCTACCTCGTACTGGCCGGGGTGATCGGCGAGCGGGCCGAGGTCCGCATCAACTTCAATCCGCTCGTCGTGTGGGTCTGGTACGGCGGCGTGCTGATGGCGATCGGCGGACTGATCGTGATGTGGCCGCAGGCGGAACGCGCGCGGCAGGGCGGCTACGTGGCGGAGCTCGCGCCCGGCGTCGTCGAGGTCGGGGCGGCCTGATGTCGCGCGCCACGGGCGTCGGTCGCCGAGAGTTCCTGGTCGGCTTGGGCGGTCTGGCCGCGGTGGGCGTCGCGCGGGCGCTTGGCGCGCAGCAGGGGCCGCAGTCCAACCTCGGCCCGATGGACCAGAGCGCGTATCGCCCGACGTATCGTCCGCCCAAGTCCGGCGCCGCGCCCTCAATGACACCCCTCGAGCGCGATGCGCTCGAGAAGCGACTCAAGTGCCAGTGCACCTGCGTGCTCGACGTCTACACCTGCCGCACGACGGATTTCAGCTGCGCGGTCTCGCCGGCGATGCACCAGGATGTGATGCGGCTCGTGGAGGGCGGGTATTCCGCGGATGAGATCCTCGCGGCCTTCGTCGGGACGTACGGCGAAGTCGCGCTCACCGCCCCGAAGAAGGAAGGCTTCAACTGGGCGGGGTATCTGGCGCCGGGGATCGCGATGGCCACCGGCGGCGTGGTGCTCACGATGATGCTGCGGCGTTGGACGGCGGAGTCGCGGGTCACCGCTGCGGCCGCAGCCGCCGCGAGGGCAGCCGGCCCCGCGGCGCCGCAGGCCGATGCGGCGAGCGCCGAGGATCTCGCGAAGCTGGAGCGCGCGCTCAGCGAGGACGCGTAGCGTGACGGCGCTCGTCGTCGGGAGCGTGCTGGCGGTGCTGGGGCTCGTCTACGTCCTCTGGCCGGTCGTGCGCGGGACGGTCGGTGGGGGCGCAGCGGTCACGGGGCCTGAACTGCCGGACGAGGCCAGCGCGCTCGACGCCCTGCGCGAGATCGAGTTCGACCAGGCGACCGGCAAGCTCTCGGCCGATGACTATGCCGCGCTCCGGGCCGAGTACACACCGCTGGCGCTGGCGGAACTGAAGGCGCGCGAGGGGTCGGTCGCGGCGCGCGCTTCCGATGTGACGGGGCTGGACGACCCGGCCGAGCAGCTGATCGCGAGGGCGAAGGCGCGCGCCAGGTACTGCCCGGCGTGCGGTGAGAAGGTGGTATCGGTCGAGGCGCGCTTCTGCACTGAATGCGGAGGCTCGCTCGCCGCGTAGGGACTCACGCAGCGGGGGATCCTTGCAGGTGCGCAGGGCGTGGATGGCGGTGACGATGATGGCGGGACTCCTCTCGTGCGAGCTGCCCACGCAGCCCCTGCCGACCGGAGCCATCCCGTATGCACCCAACCCCGACCAGGTCGCCAACTGGTGGCTCCAGGTCGAGGAGTGCTCCGGGCTCAAGGGTGACCTCTCCCGCATCCGCTTCTACATCGTCCCGAACTCGTCCACCTTCCTCTGGGAGGGCCGCGAGGTGATCGGCCTCTGGATGGAGCGCGGCAGCCGCATCGTCCTCGCCTCGGAGTACGCCTTCCGCGACATGAACGTGCGCCACGAGATGCTGCACGCGCTCACGCGCATCCAGGGCCACCCGCCGGAGTACTTCGTCGAGCGCTGCGGCGGGATCGTCGACTACTTCGGGGCCTGAGCGGCGCCGCGCAGGTAGTCGACCGCGAGACTCGTCATCGTCCGCACGCCCACCGGCAGCGCGGCCTCGTCGGCGAAGAAGAGCGGGGAGTGGTTGCCCGGGGCCGTCCGCCAATCCTGGTCCTTCGGCGTCACGCCCAACCAGAGCATCAATCCCGGCACGCGCTGCTGGTAGTACGAGAAATCCTCGGCGGTCGTCGCCAGCGCCGACTCGTGCGCACCGGCCGCTCCCGCCACGCGCTTGAGCGTCGGGAGCATCCGCGCCATCAGGGCGGGATCGTTCAGCGTCACCGGATAACCGGAGTCGATCTGCACGGTCGCCCGCCCGCCGCCGCTCGCCGCGATCTGCTCCGCGGTCCGCTTGAGCCGCGCGAAGATCTGGTCGCGGATGCCCATGTCGAATGTGCGGATGGTCCCCGTGAGCACCGCGCTGTCGGGGATGATGTTGTTGCGCACGCCGCCGTTGAAGGTGCCGATGGTGATGATCGCCGGCACCGCCGTGATGTCGATCTGCCGGCTCACGATGGTGTGGATGCCCGTCACGACCTGCGCGCCGAGCACGATCGGGTCGATCCCGCCCCACGGCACCGCGGCGTGCGTCTGGCGCCCGTGCACGATCACGGTGAAGCTGTTCGACGCCGCCATCGTCGGACCCGAACGGTAGTGCAGGCTCCCCGAGAGTCCCGGACCGACGTGCAATCCGAACGCCGCGTCCACCTTGGGATCGTCGAGTGCGCCCTCGGCGACCATCCACTGCGCACCGCCGCCGCCCTTCGGATGGCCGCCCTCCTCGGCCGGCTGGAAGAGGAAGACCACCGTGCCCGGGAGTTGCGCCTTCATCCCCGCGAGCACCTCGGCGGCCCCCATCAGGATCGCGACGTGATTGTCGTGCCCGCAGGCGTGCATCACGCCGACGTCCTGCGAGCCGACGCGCGCGCGGACACGCGAGCGGAACGGCAGGTCGACCTGCTCGGTGTCGGGGAGCGCGTCGAGGTCGGCCCGGAGCGCGACCACCTTGCCCGGGCGACCGCCGCGGAGCACCCCGACCACACCGGTGCCCGCCATCCGGCGCACTTCAAGTCCCAGCGACTTGAGGTGTGCCTCGACCAGCGCCGCGGTCCGCGTCTCCTGCCCCGAGAGCTCGGGGTGCTCGTGGATGTCGCGGCGCCAGGCCACGACCTTCGGGTTCACCGCCGCCGTGAGCCGGTCGAGCTCGGCGTTCAGCGTGGCGGCCTGCGCGTGGATCGGGCGCGGCGCGACCGCTGGGGCGACGAGCGCGGCGGCGGTAAGGAGGACGAGGATCCGGAGGTGACGGCGCATCGGAGGACGGTCCTGGGAGGGGGTTCGCGTCGCGAGGGCGACCACGGCATCTTATCCGCTCTCCACCGGTGAGCAAGGGATGCATCCCCAACTCGAGCAGATCCAGTCGGAACAGCGGGCGGTCGGAGGGCGCTTCGCCCGGCTGAACGGCGCGACACCCGACGACCGCTGGACCCGGCGCGCGGACCCGGGCTCGTGGTCGGTGGCCGAGTGCATCGCGCACCTCAACCTGACCTCGGCCGCGATGGTGCCGCTGATCCGCGCCGCGTGGGCCGAGGCAGAGGCGCTGGGCGAGGGCGCACCCCCGCGATTCAAGCGGACCACGATGGGCGCGCTGATCGCGGCGATGGTCGGCCCCGTGCCCGGCTGGGGCCGGCTGCGGCTCGGCAAGGTGCGCACACCGCCGTCGTTCGTGCCGGACGGGGACCTCCCGCGCGCCTCGGTCGTGACCGAGTTCGAGCGCTGGCAACACGAGGAGCGCTCGCTGGTGCAGGAGGCCGACGCGCTCCCGGTGGATCGCGTCCGGATCGAGTCGCCCTTCGTGAGGGGAACGCGCTACGACGGCTATTCGAGCCTGCTGATCCTCGTCCGGCACGAACATCGGCATCTCGCGCAGGCCGAACGGGCCCTCGAGGCTGCGCTCGCGCCTTCGCTCACGCGCTGAGCGCGAGCGCCCCCGGGGCCGACTCGATCAGATCGACCACGCGGGCCGCCGTTGCGGACGCGCTCTCGAGCAGCGGGATCCCCGGGCCGAGGTAGGACCCGCAGAACCAGAGCCGCCGGCCGTGCTGCGCCTGCAGCAGGGACATCTCGCGCGCGCCGGCGAGCGAGGCGGCGTTCACGAGCGGCCGTTCGAAGCGCGAATGCGCGCGCACGAGTTCGGCGCGCGGCTCGACGATCGGATTCCACGTCTGGAACACCGGCGAGGCCGCGCGCAGGGCGGGCTGCACCCGATTCATCCAGATCGTCGCCATCGGCTTGTCGTGGGCCTCGCTCACCACGAGGTTGACCGGGGCCCAGTGCGCGCGGTCGCGCGGCGCGAGCCGGGCGTCGGTGTGGACGGTGACTTCGCTGGCCTCGTAGCCGAACTTGGCCAGCGCGTCCCGCTCGGCGCGGTACGAAGGATCGAGCATCGACGCCGCCTGATTCGCTTGCGTCGCGACGACCACGTGGTCGAAGCGCCAGGCGGCGCCCTCGCTCTCGACGCGCACGCCATCGGCCACCGGGGTGATGCGCTGCACCTGCACGCCGCAACGCACGTCGGCGAGCGGCGCGGTGAGCCGCTGGACGACGTCGCGCGTGCCCATCACGACGCGTCGCACCCCGCCGAAGGTCAGCCCGCGCGTCAGGTACTCGAGGATCACGCGCGCCGGATACTCCCGCACCGCGGCCGAGCTGCAGGTGCAGACGGTCGCGAAGGTGGGGATCAGGAATCCCTCCGTGAACTCGGGTCCGAATCCGCTGCGTGCCAGCCACGCGCCGAGCGGCTCTTCGCTCTCACCGAGCACCCGGAGCGCGATCGGCGCCAGTCGGTAGAAGCGGAGCAGGTCGGCATTGATGCGGAGGGCCGTGCGGCCGAGCGGAGGCGCCGGGAGCGGGATCGACCGCCCGCCCACGAGCCAGTTCGCGTAGCGGTAGTAGGCCGGTCCGCCGAGCCGGCTGAAGGAGCCGGCGTAGTTCGTGCGCTCGGTCTCGACGCCGAGCTCCCGGTAGAGCGCGATCAGCGTCGGATAGTAGCCCTCGTAGAGCACGCGGAGCGGCACGTCGATGCGCCAGGTGGCGTCGTCGTGCGCGAGATCGATGGAATGCGCGTCCATCCCCGCCACCGCGTGCTTCTCGAGCAGCGTGACGCGGTGGCGCGCGCTCAGCCGCCAGGCGGCCGAGAGCCCTGCGATCCCGCCGCCGATGACGGCGATCTCCATCCCCATCCTCACGACGGCAACGCTCCCGGTGTCTGAAGGGTACTTACCAGAGCAGGGAAGATGCGGCGCGGCGCGGGGTGACGGAACCTCACGTGTTCTTGGCGTCCCTCGCGGTCCCACACCAGTTCCTCACGGTTCCCAGACGGCGGGCGTCCTTCCCCCGCGCTACATTCGCCTTCCCCACCGCGCCAGCATCGCGCCGCTGCCACGCGTACACCACCTAATGGACGCCGTCCTCGCCTTTCTCTTCAAGTATCCGTCGCGGGTGTGGGAGCGCGGCGAGGTCGTCTGGAGCCCGGTGCTGCCCGCAGCGCTCGTCGTGGCGTTGGCGCTCGCCGCCCTGCTCGCGGCGGCGGTCGCGTACTCGCGGGTGCGAGGGGTCCGGCGCGGCGAGCGACTGGCACTCTTCGCCCTCCGCGCGCTCACCCTGGTGATCGTCGTCGGTTGCCTGATGCGTCCGACCCTCGTGGTCGCGAGCGCCGTGCCGCAACGCAACCTGCTCGCGATCCTGCTCGACGACTCGCGCTCGATGCGCATCAAGGACGTCGGCGATACGACCCGCACCGCCGCGGTCCAGTCGGTGTTCGGCGATTCGGCGGCGCTCGTGCGCGCGCTCGCCGACCGATTCGCGCTCCGTTTCTATCGGTTCGCGGCCGACGTCGCGCCCGCCAGCGACGCGTCGGGGCTCCGCGCCGCCGGCACGCGCACCGATCTCGCCGGCGCGCTCGAGGGTGCGCGGGCCGAGCTCGCGGGCGCACCGCTCGCCGGGGTGATCGTCGTCAGCGACGGCGCCGACAACGGCGGACAGGACATGGACCCCGCGCTCCTCGGCCTCCGCGCACGGCGCGTCCCGGTGCACACGGTCGGCGTCGGGCTCGAGCGCTTCCCGCGCGACGTCGCGATCGAGCGGATCGCGCTCCCCTCCCGCCCGCTCGTCGGGGCGACGCTTCTCGTTGACGTCACGCTGCGCCTGCGCGGGGTCGGCGGCGAACGTCTCGCCCTCACGGCCGAGGCCAATGGCCGCATCGTCGCCACCGAGACGATCACGCTCCCCGCGCGCGAGGAGATCGCGCGTGCGCGCCTGCGGCTGAACGAACTCCAGCCCGGCACGCACCGCATCACCGTGCGCGCCGCCGCGCTCGATCGCGAGACGGTGGCCGAGAACAATGAGGCGCACGGGATCGTGCAGGTGCGTCCGGGCCCCGACCGGATCCTCTACATTGAAGGGGAGCCGCGCCACGAGCTCGGCTTCATCCGCCGTGCCGTCGCGACCGACAGCGCGCTGCAGCTCGTGACGCTCGTGCGCAGTGCGGAGCGGAAGTTCCTGCGACTCGCCGTGCGCGACTCGCTCGAACTCGCCGGCGGGTTCCCGGTGAGCCGCGAGGAGCTCTTCGCGTATCGCGGCATCGTGCTCGGCAGCATCGAGGCGTCGTTCTTCACGCCGGACCAGCTGCGCATGCTCGGCGAGTTCGTGAGCCAGCGTGGCGGCGGCCTGCTCGCGCTCGGCGGACGCGCGGCGCTCGCCGAGGGCGGGTACCGCGGCACCCCGGTGGCCGAGGTGCTGCCGATCGCACTCGACCGTGCGCCGATGCAGGTCGATGGGCCCTCGACCGAGGTGCGGCTGCGCACCACGCCAGCCGGCCGTGAGCAGGCCGCGCTGCAGATCGCCGCCACCGACTCGGCCTCCGCCCGGAAGTGGGACTCCCTCCCGCCGCTCTCGGTCGTGAATGGACTCGGCTCCCTGCGCCCTGGCGCGACGGCCTGGCTGACCGGGCGCCGCACCGGCGACAGCGAGGACCGCCCGCTGCTCGCGACCCAACGGTTCGGTCGCGGCACTGCGACGATCTTCGCCGTGCAGGACAGCTGGCAGTGGAAGATGGGCGCGGCGATCGAGGTCGAGGACCGCACGCACGAGACGCTCTGGCGCCAGCTCGCGCGCGCGCTGACGGAGGAGTCGTCGGAGCGCGTCGAGATCGCCGCGATCCCGACGCGCGTCGCGCCTGGGGAACCGGTGACCCTCCGGGCGCGCGTCGCCGACGAGCAGTTCCTCGACGTGAACGACGCTGCGGTGACCGCGCAGGTGACGGCGCCCTCGGGTCGCGTGACCGAGGTGCCGCTCGAGTGGGCACTGGCGGAAGATGGCGTCTACACGGGACGCTTCGTCGCCGAGGAGGCCGGGGTCTACTCGCTCGGCGCCGACGCGCGCCGCGGTCGCGACACCACGCGCGCCGCGCCCTCGGCGCTGCTCGCGGACGACCAGGGCGCCGACGTCGAGCAGGCCGAGCTGCGAGCGCCACTGCTCCGGCGCATCGCCGAGCAGACCGGCGGGCGCTACTACCCGCTGGCCGACGCGGCGCGACTCGCCGAGGACGTGCAGTACACGGAGAGCGGCGTGACCGTGCGCGAGGCGCGCGACCTCTGGGACATGCCGGTGGTGTTCCTGTTGGTCGCATTGCTGCTGGGCTCCGAGTGGGCGCTGCGGCGCTCGCGGGGGCTGGCGTGATCCGCCGCATACTTGGGGTCCTTGCGGGGGTGACGCTCGTCATGGCGCTCGCGGCCGCGCCGCTCGCGGCGCAGCGCACGCACGTGCTGATCGTCACCGGGCTCGGCGGTGAGCCGCAGTTCTCGCAGACGTTCGTGCAGCAGGGGGCCGCGATGCACGACCTCGCGCGCACGCAGTGGCGCGTCGCCGACTCGAGTCTCGTCTGGCTGGCCGAGGATCCGGCGGCGGACCGCGCGCGCATCCGGGGCCGCGCGTCGAAGGAGGCGGTCGGTGAGGCCTTCCTCGCGCTCTCGAGGCGTGTCAGCCCCGGCGATGCCGTCGTGGTGATGCTGATCGGGCACGGCAGCGGGGAGGGCGCGGCGTCGCGCGTGAACCTGCCGGGCGCCGACCCGACCGCGGCGGACTATGCGAGCTGGATCGCGGGATTCCCGCGCCAGACCGTCGTCTTCGTGAACGCGTCGAGTGCGAGCGGCGACTTCGTGCCGGAGCTCCGCGGCGCCGGGCGCGTGATCGTCACCGCCACCAAGAGCGCGTACGAGCGCAACGAGACGGTGTTCGGCACGCACTTCGTCCGCGGACTCACCAGCGGCGATGCCGACGCGGACAAGGATTCACGTGTCTCGGTGCTCGAGGCCTTCTCCTACGCCAAGCGCGAGGTCGCGCGGGTCTACGAGACCGGGAAGAAGATGCTGACCGAGCACGCCGCGCTGAGCGACTCGACGCTCGCGGCCCGGACGGCATTCGGCGGCGCGACGGCGGCGAGCGACGATCCGCGCGTGGTGGCGCTCGTCGCCGAGCGGCGCGCGCTCGAGGAGCAACTCATCGCGCTCCGTGCGCGGAAGGACACGATGGCGGCGGACGCGTACGAGCGGGAGCTCGAGCGGTTGCTCGTGGCGATCGCCGAGAAGTCGCTTGAGATCCGCGCGGCCGGAGGCCGGCCATGAGCGTTCGACTCCGCGTGCCGTCGTTGGCGGCCGCCCTGACCGGCCTCTTCGCCGTGCTGCTCATCGGAGCCTCCGGCGCCTCCGGCGCGTTCGGCGCCGCGGGCGCCGCGGGCCTCCCAGAACGCCAGGGTGACCTGCGCGCGCGACTCGACGTGTCCGTCGATGCCGGGCGTCTCGACGACGCCGAGCGCGCCGCGCGCGCGGGTGGCGGCCCGGCGGCCGTCGCGCTGGCCGAGATCCTCGTGCGGCGCGGTGCGCTCCGGGCGGCCGATTCGATCGCGCGTTCGTCGGCTGCCGTGAACGGCGCCGAGGGACGGCTGGCGCGGGTGCTCTCGGCGGAACTCGCGATGCGGCGCGGCGACCGCGCGACCGCCGTGCGCGCGGCGAGCGCGCTGGTCGCGGAGTACGAGCGGGGGCCGGGCGGCTGGACCCCGCGCGACCGCGTCGCGGCAGGGCGTGCCTACCTCCTGCTCGCCGAGCGCGACGCGGGAGCCGTCCGCGCCGCGCTGCGCGCGTTCGACGCCGCGACCGCGGCCGACGCGGCGCTGCTCGACGCCGCGCTGCGCGCGTCCGACCTCTTCCTCGACAAGTACAACGCGCCGGAAGCGAAGAAGGGCTACGAACAGGTCCTCGCCCGCCGCGCCGATCACCCGCGCGCGCTGCTCGGGCTCGCGCGGGTGCAGGAGTTCGAGGGGAACGGCGAGGCGATGGCCACCGCGCGGAAGGCACTCGCGGGCAACGGCGCCCTGACCGAGGCGCATCTCTTCCTGGCGCGACTCCATCTCGAGGCCGAAGCCGCCGACTCCGCGACGGCGGCCGCGCGGCGCGCGCTCGCGGTGGACTCGAGCGCGATCGACGGGTGGGCGACGCTCGGCGCGGTGGCCTGGCTTCGCGGCGACTCGGCCGGCTTCCGCCGCGCGCGCGCGACCGCGGAGCGGCTGTCGCCGCGTCCCGCCGGCTTCTACGTGACGCTCGCGGACGCGGCCTCGCGGCAACGCCGTTACGCGGACGCGGAGCGCTTCAGCGCGCAGGCGCTGGCGCTCGACTCGCTCTCGCTGCCGGCGCTCGGCGCGCTCGGCACCAACCGCCTCCGCGGCGGCGACATCGCCGGCGGACGCGTCTTCATCGAACGCGCGTTCGCGATCGACCCGTTCAACCTCTGGCACAAGAACACGCTCGACCTGCTCGACGAGCTGGCGAAATTCCGCACCGTGCGGATGGGGCGCTTCGAGTTCGTCGCGCCGGCCAAGGAGGCGGCGGTGCTGCTGCCGTATCTCTCGCCGCTGCTCGAGGAGGCGTACGACAAGCTCGCCGCCAAGTACGACTACCGGCCCGAGCCCCCGGTGCGGTTCGAGATCTACGAGAATCACGCCGATTTCTCGGTGCGCACGGTGGGGCTCACCGGACTCGGCGCGCTCGGCGTGAGCTTCGGTCGTGTGCTGGCGATCGATGCGCCCTCGGCGCGCGACCCGGGCACGTTCAACTGGGGTTCGACCTCGTGGCATGAGCTCGCGCACACCTTCTCGCTCGGGCTCTCCGGCAACCGCGTCCCGCGCTGGTTCTCCGAGGGGATGTCGGTGCTGGAGGAGCGGCGCGCGCGGACCGGCTGGGGGGCCGACGTGAGCCCCGCCTTCCTGGACGGCGTCCAGAAGAAGACCCTCCGGCCGGTGAGCACGCTGAACGACGGTTTCGTCCGCCCTCGTAACGGCGGCGAGGTGCTGCTGTCCTACTACCAGGCTTCGCTGGTGTGCGAGATGATCGAAACGGACTTCGGTGCGAAGGCGTTGGGGGATATGTTGCGCGCGTGGCGCGACGGGCTCGAGACGCCCGCCGTCTTCCAGCGCGTCCTCAAGCTCGACACCGCCGCGGTGGACCGGCGCTTCGCCGACTGGCTGTCAGCGCGGTTCCGCGGCGGCGTGGACCCCGACACGCTCCGCAACGATGCAGCGCTCGAGCCGCTGACCGTCGAGGCGGCGGCGCGTGAGCGAGCCCGCGACGATGCGGGACTCGCGAAGGTTTTGGAGCGGATGATCTGGATCTGGCCCTACGACCAGGCGATGCACGTGAAACTGGCGGAGACCGCGGCGCGGCTCGGCGAGCACGGACGCGCGGTGCGTGAGCGGCAGGCGGTGATCGCGCTCGGCCCGACCGATGTGCTCGAGGCGCGCTATCAGTTGGCGCGTTCGCTGAAGGATGCCGGCGACCGGGCCGCAGCGCGGCGCGAGGTGCTCGGCGTGCTCGAGGTGGCCCCGACGTTCGTGAAGGCGCAGGGGCTCCTGCTGGAGCTCCGGACGCCGCCCCCGGGAGGTCGCCCGTGAGAGTGTGGATGATGCTCCTCGCGGTGGGTCTCGTCGCTTGGCCGCAGGCCGCCGCGGCGCAGGGCGGACGTGGACGTGGCGGCGGCCGGATGTCCGAGGCCGAGCCGAATGCCGTCTACGACGGCCGCTTCACCTTCGTGCGACTCCGCTACGAGGATGGCTTTGTGGCGAACGGGCCGATCATGATCAGCCAGCAGATCCCCTGGTCGCACGACTATCCGCGCGGCGAGCGTCACTTCACGAAGATCCTCGCCGAACTCTCGACCGTGCGGGCGCGCACGACGGAGAGCGTGATCCTCCGGCTCAACGACCCGGAGCTCTTCAAGTATCCGGTCGCGTACATGTCGGAGCCCGGCTTCTGGCGCCCGAACGACGCCGAGGTGGCGGGGATGCGCGCCTACCTGCAGAAGGGCGGCTTCGTGATCTTCGACGACTTCCAGGGCCAGCATTGGTACAACTTCGAGGCGCAGATGCGGCGCGTGCTCCCCGAGTCGCGGCTCGTACGGCTGACGGTGGACCACCCGATCTTCGACTCGTTCTACAAGATCGAGTCGCTCGAGCTGATGGAGGAGCCGTACGGCCAGCCGCTCGAGTTCTGGGGGATCTTCGAGGACAACGATCCCAAGAAGCGGCTGATCGCGATCGCGAACTACAACAACGACCTGTCGGAGTTCTGGGAGTTTTCGGATCAGGGGTTCTTCCCGATCTCGGTGACGAACGAATCGTTCAAGCTGGGCGTCAACTATATCGTCTACGCGCTGACGAGATGAAAGTAGAAAGTAGAAAGTAGAAAGTAGAAAGTACTTACGGCTTCCCGCTTACGACTTACCACTTTTTCGGAGCCCGCTCTGTGACCGTGACCGCATCCGCTCCCGAAGCATCGCTCGAGCAGTTGGACGACGCCGCGCTGGCGGACCGGCTGCACGCGGCGTCGGGTCGCATCCGCGCGGAGCTCCGAAAGGTCATCGTCGGCCAGGACGCCGTCGTGGAGCAGGCACTGATCGCGCTCTTCGCGGGCGGCAACTGTCTCCTGGTCGGCGTGCCGGGGCTCGCCAAGACGCTGCTGATCTCGACGCTCGCGCGCGCGCTCGACCTCAAGTTCTCGCGCATCCAGTTCACGCCCGACCTGATGCCGTCCGACGTCACGGGCACCGACGTGATCCAGGACGATCCCGCGACCGGTCAGCGCCGGCTCGCGTTCATGCCCGGGCCGGTCTTCGCCAACGTGCTGCTCGCGGACGAGATCAACCGCACCCCGCCCAAGACGCAATCGGCGCTGCTGGAGGCGATGCAGGAGAAGCGCGTCACGGTGCAGGGCCGCACCTACGACCTCGACGCGCCCTTCTTCGTCTTCGCGACGCAGAACCCGATCGAGCTCGAGGGCACCTATCCGCTCCCCGAGGCGCAGCTCGACCGCTTCATGCTCGAGGTGCTGCTCGAGTACTCGCCCGAGGAGGACGAGGTCGCGATCGTGAAGGCGACGACTGCGCTTCCCCCGGACGCGGTGCAGGCGGTGGTCACGCGGAGTGAGATCCTCGCCTACCAGCGCGTCGTGCGCCGCGTGCCGGTGGCCGACGCGGTGACGCGGTACGCAGTCTCGCTCGTGCGCGCGAGCCGCCCCGGCGGCGCGCACGCCCCCGACTTCGTCACCCAATGGCTCTCGTACGGCGCCTCGGTGCGCGCCGCGCAGGCCCTCATCCTCGGCGCCAAGGCGCGCGCGCTGCTCCAGGGCCGCCCGCACGTCGGCTTCGACGACGTGAAGGCCCTCGCGCGTCCCGTGATGCGCCACCGCCTGATCGTGAACTTCCAGGCCCAATCGGAGAAGGTCACGACCGACCACCTGATCGAGAAGCTCGTCGCACACGTGCCCGTCCCCAAGTCAACCCTCTGACGCCCCTTTCTACTTTCTACTTTCTACTGGCCGTGCCCGCCACCGCCCCTCAGACCTTCCTCGACCCCGCGCTCCTCGCGCGGATCTCCGACCTGCCGCTCCTCGCGCGCACAGTCGTGGACGGGTTCATGCACGGGCTCCATCGGTCGGCCAAGAAGGGGCTGTCGCTCGATTTCGCCGAGCATCGGCAGTACCAGCCGGGCGACGACCTGCGGCGGATCGACTGGAAGGCCTACGCGCGCACCGACCGCTTCTACGTGAAGGAGTACGAGGCCGACACCAACGCCGGCGTGCTCTTCGCGCTCGACGTCACCGGGTCGATGGACTACGCCGGCAGCGACGACGTCGCCAACAAGTTCGCCTACGCGCGGATGCTGGTCGCCTCCCTCGCCTGGCTGGCCCAGCGCCAGGGCGACCGCGTGGGGCTCGCGACCTTCACCGACAAGCTGGTCGACATGATCCCGCCGTCGACACGGCACCTGCAGCTCCTCTTCCACGCGCTCGGCCGCGCCAAGCCCGCGGGGGAGGGGAAGCTCCCGCTCGCGATCGACCGCGTGGCCGACGTCGCCACCCGGCCGGGCATCGTCGTGATCGTCACCGACTGCTACGACGACCCGCAGGCGATCGGGCGCTCGGTCGACACCCTGCGCGCGCGCGGCCACGACGTGCTCGTGTTCCACCTGCTCGACCGTGTCGAGGAGGAGTTCCCGTAC
>JANNLH010000129.1:0-9187 GCA_031396725.1 Gemmatimonadaceae bacterium
GTTGTCCTCCCCGCCCCCCGCCTCGGCCGCCTCGCGCGCCCGCACCGCCTCGAGGATGTCCCCTTCCGCCGCCTGCTCCTCGATCGCGATCAGCCCCTGCGCCTCCATCGCCGCCTTCCGCGCCACCTTCCGGTCCGTGTACCACTGCATCAGCCGCTCCGTGTCCTCGTTCGACAGGAACGCGCCCTGCAGTCGCGCCGGTTCGCTCTTCCCCGGCGGGATGAAGAGCATGTCGCCGTTGCCCAGCAGGCTCTCGGCGCCCATCCCGTCGATGATCGTGCGGCTGTCGATCTGGCTCGCCACGCGGAACGCGATCCGGCTCGGGAAGTTCGCCTTGATGAGCCCCGTGATCACGTTCACGCTCGGCCGCTGCGTCGCGAGGATCAGGTGGATGCCGATCGCGCGCGCCTTCTGCGCCAGCATCGCCAGCGGCGTCTCGACCTCGGCCGCGACCGTCATCATCAGGTCGGCAAGCTCGTCGATCACGACCACGATGTACGGGAGCACGCCGCCCTTGTACTCGCGATCCTCGAATCCGATGTTCGGGTCCTTCGGCTTCCGCAGGGCCGCGCCATCGCGGACCTTCGCGTTGAAGTCCTGGATATTGCGCGCGCCGTTCTACGCCAGCAGCGCGTAGCGTTCCTGCATCTCGAGCACGGCCCACTTGAGCACCGCCGCCGCGTCGCGATTGTCGGTCACGACCTTGTGCCGCAGGTGCGGGAGCACGTTGTAGACGCTGAGCTCGACCATCTTGGGATCGACCATCAGGAAGCGCAGCGTCTTGGGCGTGTGCCGGTAGATCAGTGACGTGATGATCGTGTTCACGCAGACCGACTTGCCGCTGCCGGTCGCGCCGGCGATCAGCAGGTGCGGCATCTTCGCGAGGTCGTTCACCACCGCGCGCCCCTCGAGGTCCTTGCCCAGCGCGATCGGCAGCGCCATCGGCTTGCCCTGGTATTCGCGGCTCTCGAGCATCTCGCGGAACGCGACCATCTCGGGCGACGGATTCGGCACCTCGATGCCGACCGCGCCCTTTCCGGGGATCGGCGCGACGACGCGGATCGACGGCGCGCGCATCGCAAGCGCGAGGTCGTTGGCGAGGTTCGCGAACTGCCGCACCTTCACGCCCGGCGCCGGCTCGATCTCGAACTGCGTCACCGTCGGGCCGCTCGTGCGGCCCGTGAGGATGCCATCGACCTTGAAGGTCTTGAGCGAGTCGATGAGCTTCGCACCCATGAGGTCGAGCTGCGCGCGGCCGGCCTCGGTGTTTCGCTCGGGAGCGGGGGTCAGGAGCGCGGGGTCGGGGAGTTCATCGGATTCGGGGATGAAGGATGAAGGATGAAGGATGGAAGTTGCGTCCTCCTTCATCCCCTTCTTCCCTCCCACGCGGGCTCGCTTGGACAGCAGCGGCTCATCCTCGAGATCGAGCTCGAGCGCATCCTCATCGGCGATGGTCTTCGAGACCTTGACCGCCTTCTCCCGGGCCGTAGCACCGGCGCCCGCCAGCCCCATCAACGAAGGATCGAACTCCGGCATCTCCGCCGCGTCCGGCTCCATCGCCTCGGCAGTCGTCGTCTGCGTGCCCTTCGTGCCTTCGTGGTGAACGTCGTGACCACGGCGCACCCCGATTCCCAGCAGCGCACGGACAGGATTCCAGCCGACGGTGATCGCGAGCAGCCCCGAGATCCCGATCGCCACGATGAACCACGCGCCGCCATTGCCCAGCGCCTGCGCGAGGTAGAAGGCGGCGAACGAACCCCAGAGCCCTGCGAGCGTGTCGGACACGCCCGCCGCCAGCGTCCCGAGACGCGGGAGGCCCACGGCGACCGGCACGATCACCGCGAGCCCGATGGTCAGGAAGAGGAATCGCCGGTCGTCACTCTCCTCGACCCGACCGAGCAGGCGCAGCGCGTGCACGGCGGGCACGAGCGGGATGATCACCGCCGCGACCGCGCCCAAGAGACCGAGGATCGACCAGCGGATGCATCCGCCGACCGGTCCGAACGGTCCCCCTGCCGCCGCGCAGCTCTCGGCGAGGCCCGGCGCGCGCCCGAAGACCAGCGCACCCGCGACGAAGAGCGCGCCCAGCAGCAGTGTGATCCCCGTCAGCTCGCGCTTGATGTGCGTGCGTCGCGCGTGCCTGGCGATGACCACGTCGGCCGGCAGCTCCGCGGCGGGTGCTCCAGCGCGCTCGCCTACCACGTCGGTGCGCCGTGACCGCGTGCGCCGCGGCGGAGGCGCGAGCGGGGACTCGAGGAGGAGCGGGTTCTTTTCGTCGTGCTGCGGCTTCCGCGGAGGCATCGGGCTCGGGGGACATGAGGGGACAATCCCCGGACGATTCGGGAGCGCTTCGGGAAACGAAAATAGTAGAAAGTTGAAAGTAGAAAGTAGAAAGTGGAACGGCCACCTCAGGGTCACATTCCTACTTTCAACTTCCTGCTTTCTACTCCGCCCTACGGCGTAGCCGTGGCGGTGAACGTTGTCGTCACCCCCCCTGCGATCGTCGCCACCAGCGTGTACGTCCCCGCTTGGGACCCCATCCGCCACTGGCCGGGGATCGTGGCCACCCCGTCGAGGCCCGACGTCGCGGTGGAGCCGCCGTTGAGCTGGCCACCGGTGGCGCCCGTTGTGAAGGTCACGGTGATGCCCGAGACCGGGCGACCCGCGGCGTCGCGCACGGCCACGCTTGGCAGGATCGGCACGTTCGTGTTGCGGGTGACGGTCTGGCCGTCACCCGCCAACTTGACGAGCTGCGTCGGGGTCGCCCGGCGGAAGATGGCGATCGTCGACAGCCGCATCACGGATCCGCTGACGCGATTGTTGGGAAGGTCCACCGCGCCGCCCCCAAGCTCGCCCCACGACCCGTTCGCCTGCACGGTGAAGAGCCGGAGGTTGGGGCGCTCGACCGCGGCGACGTCGGCGGGGACGAATGTGATCCCGGCGACCGTCCCGGCGGACAGCTGCGTGTTGAGCGGTGCGAGCTCCACGACCGTCCCGGCGAGCAACCGATCGTCGGCCGGCCAGGTGCTCGCGACGCTCGCGTAGATGTTCGTCCCGGCGGGCGCGACGGTTGACGGCACCACGAGCCGCAGGAGACCGCCGAGCACCGACACCGTGGTGGTGCCGGTCGCGGGGACGCTGGCCCCCTCGCGCACCTCGATCGACACCGACGCGACGACGCCTTCCGAGATGGCCCGGATCAAGGCGGTCCCCGCGCTGAGCGTCTCGACGATGCCATCCCCGCTCACCGTCGCGACCGCCGGCGCACTCGACTGCCACGCCACCGCGCGACCGTCGAGTACCGCCCCCCCGGGACCCCGCGCCTCCGCCACCAACTGGCGCGCCGAGCCGAGGATCACGATGCCATCGGCGGGGCCGCCCGTGACCAGCACCTCGACCACGGGAAGCAGTGGATCGGTCGGCGGATCGGTCGTGCATCCGAGCGCCGAGCCAAGCGTCGCAGCGAGCGCGAGTGCGCGGCCCCACCTCATCGCGTGCGTCCCCAGCGCCAAGCGGCGCCGACGCGCAGCGCCGAGACCTCCTGCTCCGTTCGGTACACGCGGAGCCGCTCGAATCGGAAGCCGACCAGGGCGTCGATCGGCCAGCGCGTGAGACTCCAGCGGAACGCCGTCTCGCCGTCGAAGCCGCTCAGCGCATCCTCGGAGGATCCGGTGGAGGAGACCGGCACATAGAGCGCGGCGCGCCCATCGAGACTCAGCGGGCTGGCCCCGAGCGGCACGCTCACCGCGCCCCCGGCGCGCACGAAGCGGTGCTGTTCGCCGTGGGCGAGGCCCGTCGTGACCTGATATCCGGCGCGCCAGCCGTAGCCCACTTCGGCCGCGAAGTGACGGATCGCGTAGGATGCCGCCACGACCCCGAAGCCGAGGTCGTCGCTGCGCGTGGACTGCTGCAAGCGCAGCTGGAGGCCGAGCGGCGATCCGCCGCGCCGGTAGTCGAGCGTGACGCCGCGCAGGAAGACGTCGCGCTCGGGCAAGACGCTCCCGACGCGCGCCGCGAGCACGCGCGCGACCTGCGCCTCGACGCCGATGCGGAGCACCGCCCCCTGCGCGCACAGCGGCGCCGGGCGAGCGTTGGCGAGCGCCGTCACCAGCAGCAGCATCGGGAGCGTTCGCATCAGCGCCCCTCCGCCGCGATCCGCACAGTGGCCCGGTACCCCTCGAGCCGCGTCCGATTCGTCGCCCGCACCGCCTCGACGCGCCGCGCGTGGTCGGCGCGGATGTCCGCGTTGGCCGCGACGTTCCGCGGCACCGGTCGTCCCCGGTCGCGCCACGCGACCACCGCCGTGCCGAGGAGGATCGCGCCGCCGACCGCATAGGCGCGCGCATCGGGGGAGAACCCATCGCGCAACGCGGCGTCACTGCGGCCGAGCGTGGCGAGGACGATCGTCGCGCCGGAGAAGGCGAACCCCGTCGCGAGGACGCCGGTGCGATTCGGGGCGCGGTACTCCGGGCGGAGCGTGGCCGCGGGCAGGTCGGGTTCGGGCTCGAGCAGGGGTGGCGTGCCGTCGACGCTCAGCGCGTGCACCGCCGCCACCGAGTCCGGACGGCCGATCTCGTGCGCCACCAGGATCAGGTCGTACTCGCCGGCCGCCAAGAGGAGTCGGCTGCCATCGTGCGCCGGGAGGTCGATGCGCACCCGCTCCGCGGTCGCCGTGTCGCGGCGCACGGTGCGTCCGGTGGCGCGGTCCACCACGCGGAGCGCGAGTCGCATGGGACGGTGCGCGACGAGCTCGACCGAGGCGGCGCTTCCCGGTCCGCCCGAGCGCTGCTCCTCGGGTGCGCGGAGCACCGCCGCGACCGTGCGCGCGCGGGCCGTCTCGAGCAGCGAGTCGAGGCCGCGCCAGCGGAGTTCGGCGGCGAAGCGCACATCGGGCGCGAGGCGCACGGCGGCGCGCAGGTGGGCAAGCGCGGAATCGCCCCGCTGCTGCGCGCGCTCGTCGGGGAAGAACGCGGCCGCCATCAGCAGTTGGAGCCGTACGCGCTGCGGCACTGCCATCGCGTCGGCCTGCTGGGCGAGCGCGCGGCCCCGGACGATCGCATCGGCATAGCGGAGGTCGTTGATGTCGGCGGTCACGCGGTCGAGCAGGTCATCGACCGGCGAACGGGAGGCACCCTGCCCCGCCACGCCGGTCGGCAGGGCGAGCCCGAGGGCTACGACACCGGCCGCGACACCGACGACCCGGCTCAGCACTTGGGCGCCCGGAAGCCGATCGTATGCGTCTCGCCCGCGCGCACCGTGAAGGAGGTGTCCCACGGAGCGCAGCCATCGAGGCGGATCGAGAGCCGGACGGGGCCGGCGGCAGCTTCGATGGACTGGATCCCCTGTTCGCCGATGAGACGCGGGCGCTCGCTGCCGACATAGAGTGCCGCCAGCGGGAGCCGGCTCCCGATGCGCACCGTGCCCGCGCGCGCGGCTGCCGCGGCGACCGGTGCCGGCGGTGCGGCGACGACGTTGGCCGCAGGGGACTTGCTCCCGCTGGCCTTCTGCGGCTCCCTGGCTCTCGCGGGCGCGGCCGGCGGGTCGTCGGACTTCGGAACGATCGGGTTCCCAGCGACCTTTCCATCGGCTGGCGGCGTCCCCACGACCCCCGCCGGCGTCGGATCCCGACCGCTCCGCATGGCGAGGGCATCCGTCGCGACGACCACGACCGTGGCGACGATCGTCAGCACGCCGACGACGGCGGCGACGCGTTCGCGGCGTGTGAGACCCCAGAGCGCGGGCGAGGCCGGACGCTTCGGCGCCGTGATGCGGATCCCGCGCTCGTTGGTCGGGGTCCGGATCAGCTCCGTCGCGACCGATGTCTCCCCTCGGCGCCCGGCCGCGCGGAACGAAGCCACCGCGTCGGCGACGCTCACGTATCGCTTCGACGGCTCCTTGGCCAGCATCCGCACGAGACACTCGCCGACCTCGGGCGGCAAGTCGTCCCGCATCTCCGTGAGCGAGGGGATCGGGTCGAAGAGATGCCCGCGCATCACCTGCCCGATCGTGTCGCCCGGGAAGGGCATCGTCCCGGTGAGCAGTTCGAAGGCGACGACGCCGAGCGCGTACTGATCCGAAGCCGGTCCGATCTCCCCACCGTTGAAATACTCCGGGCTCATGTAGTGCGGCGTGCCGAACACATGTCCGGAGACCGTCAGCCGGTCGGCCTCGTCGTGCTTCGCGATCCCGAAGTCGGTGACGAGCACCCAGTCGTCCTGGTCGAGCATGATGTTCGCGGGCTTCACGTCGCGGTGGATGACGCCGCGCCGATGCGCGTAGTGGAGCGCCCCTCCGACGGCGGCGATGATGGCCTCCACGCGGCGGAAGCTGAGCGCCCCGTCATCGGTGATGACGTGATTCAGCGAGCGGCCCTCGACGTAGCGCATCACGTAGAACGCGAGCTCGGCGTCCTCGCCGACGGCGAAGATGCTGATGATGTGCGGGTGGTCGAGCGCGGCGACGACCCGCGCCTCCTTCCGGAAGCGGCCGATGGCCGCCGGCGAGGACATCAGGCTCGGGTTCATCACCTTGATCGCCACCTGCCGGTCGAGCGCGAGGTCGCGCGCGAGGAAGACGGTGGCCATCCCGCCCTCTCCCAGCGTGGCAATCACATCGAATCGTCCCATCGTGGCGCGACGGATGCGCTCGATCAGCGGTACGACGATCGGTTCGGTCGTCACAGGGGGGGCAGTCGGGGAGCTCTCGTCCGTAGGGGATCAAGAGTTCGACGACCTAGCCGGTCCCGGGGGCACACTAATGCCCTTGGCGCCCCCCCCTCTACTGGCGGCAGCGGAGCTGCCGGACCCCGAGGTCGAGACGCTGGCCGGCGGCCAGGGTGAGGGTCGTGTCCCACTGGGCGCAGTTGGGCGCCCGCATCACCAGCCGGACCGGGCCGGACGGCAGCGGGAGGTTCTGGAGGCCGCGATTCGGCAGGAGGCGGGGTGCGCGGGCATTCACCTGGATGCTGGTGCGCGGCGTCGAGCTGCCGATGCGGACGAGGCCGAGGTTCGCGATCGGGTTGGTCGCGCCGCCCGGCGCCGCGCCCTCGCTGCTCTGGCGGCGCTGCGAGTTCCCGACGCGGTTCCGCACCGCCCGGGCAGCGGCATCGATCGAGTCGCGCAGGGCCTGCTGGGCGATCGCCGCGAGGGACTCGGCGGCGGCGGTCCTGTTCGCCGGGGCGACCTCGGAGGCCGGAGGCGTGGCCGGAGGCGTGGCCGACTGGCGCGGAGCCGGCGCGGGAGTGACGGGCGGCGCCTCTGCCTCGACGCGCGGCGCTTCTCTGCCCGGCGGAGGATCGACGTTCTGGCGGGGGGTCGGCCCGGCGCTGGCGGGCGACCAGTCCGGCTTGGTGAAGAGGACCACGGAGAGCGCGGTGATCAGGAGCGCGCCGAGCGCGATGAGCGCGCGCCGCGAACTCGGAGGGGCGACCGGCCCGGGCGCGGCGGGTCGGGTGGCAGAGGGACGGGTGGCGGCCGGGCCTGTGACGGCCGGGCGGGTGGCGGCCGGGCGGGTGGCGCTCGGGCGCGGCTGCACCAGCGGACTCGCGGGCACCGCCATGCGCGGCTGCATCCGCGCCCCCGTGCGCGCGAGCTCGACGATCTGCGTGCGCATATCGCGCTCCACCGACGGCGTGAGGGCGCCGGCGGCCTGGACCGCCTCCGCCAACGTCGCGAACCGCTGGGCCGGATCCTTGTCGAGCATCCGCGTGATGCAGGCTTCGAGCTCCGGCGGCACGTCGGCGCGGGCGGCGTCGAGCGGGGGCACGGGATCGAGCAGGTGTCCCTTCATGACCTCGCCGAGCGACGGCCCGCCGAAGGGTGTGCGCCCGACGAGCAGTTCGTAGGCGACGATGCCGAGGGCGTACTGGTCGGCCGCGCCGGTGACCGGCTGGCCGTTGAACTGTTCGGGGCTCATGTAGAACGGCGTCCCGATGATCATCCCCGACTGCGTGAGTCCGGCCGCGTCGTCGCGCTTGGCGATGCCGAAGTCGGTCACCACCAGCCAGCCGTCGGTGTCGAGCATGATGTTGGCCGGCTTGATGTCGCGATGCACGACCCCGCGCTGGTGCGCGTAGTGGAGCGCGTTGCCGATCTCGACGAGCACCGTGCGCACGAACGCGACCGACTGCTTGCCCTCGGTGCGGAGCACGGAGTCGAGGGTGCGGCCCTCGACGAACTTCATCACGTAGTAGGCGAGTCCCGGCTCCTCGCCGATGGCGTGGATGGGGATGATGTGCGGGTGGCTCAGCGCGGCGGCGACGCGGGCCTCGCGGCGGAAGCGCTCGATGGCGTCGGCGGTCGCGGCGAGTGCGGGGGACATCACCTTGATCGCCACCTTGCGGTCGAGCGCGAGGTCGCGGGCGAGGAAGACGGTCGCCATGCCGCCGGAGCCGAGCTCGGCGTAGATGTCGTAGCGGCCGATCGTCGCCCGGCGGAGGCGGTCGAGCAGTTCGTCGCTGGAGGTGTGTGGGCTGGTCAGGCGGGGCTCGGGCTGTGCGTGTGGCAGAATGACGGCGCGCTTGCGCGTCGCGCAACGGCTTCTCGCACAAACTGCTGGTCTGGTGCGCGGTCGGGGGTCGGGGAGGTCGCTTCGCTCGCCTACGCGCTTACACGCTGCGAGCCCCGCGCTGGACCGCGCGCGGGTCTCTTGCTACGCGCGACGGCTCGCTCCGTGAGCCCCCCGCCCGCCTCCCGGACTCGCTTCGGCTTTCGGACGGCTCAGGCCGGCCCTCGGCTCAGTCGCCCTCGGCGACCGCGCGTCCGGCCAGCGCCGTGGCGTAGAGGAACTCCGGCGCGACGTCTGCGCCTCCCGGCCAGACCACGGTGCCAAGCTCCTCATCGACGTAAGCAGAGGCAAACCGCGCGCGGTCGCGCAGGGGCGCGAGCACGGGACCCGTGAGGTGCGGCTGCAAATCGACGTCCCCGGTCGCACCGTCGCTAAAGCGCAGCCGGAGCACATGGCCTCCGCGGTATTCGACGCCCGTCACGTGGATCATCGTTCACTCCAGGGGTGAGATCGGCAGCGGGGGTTCGCCGCGCCGCGACGGCAAAGTACCACTGCTGCCCGCGTCCAGCGAGATGCGCGGGCGGTCGATGGCGGAGCGCCGTACACTCGCGCTGGATCGCAGGAAGAGCCAGGGAGGGCGGCGGGGAGGTCGAGCAGCGAGCCGTCGCGCGTAGCAAGAGAC
>JANNLH010000142.1:0-5472 GCA_031396725.1 Gemmatimonadaceae bacterium
GCCGCGGAAGGCGTAGATGCTTTGCGCATCGTCGCCGACGACGGTGAGGTTGCGGTGCACGCGGCACATCCCCTTGAGGATGCGGGCCTGCAGCACGTTGGTGTCCTGATACTCGTCCACGAGGATGTGATCGTAGAGCGCGCCGATGCGGTCGCCGACGGCGCGCGCGGGGATCGATTCGACGAGCAGCGCCCAGAAGAGGAGCAGGTCGTCGTAGTCGACGAGGTTCCGCTCGAGCTTGCGCTGCGTGTAGTCGGCGAAGAGCCTTGAGAACCCATCCTCGAACTCGATGAAGCGCGGGTACTCCTCGCGCAGGATGGCCCCCACCGGGTACTCGGTGTTGACGTGACGTGAGTAGACGTGGTGCAGCGTCTCCTTCTTCGGGAAGCGCTTGGCACCCTCGCCGAGCGCCAGTTGGGCGCGCGAGAGGCCCATCAGGTCGACGGCGTCCCCCTGGTCGAGGATCGTGAAGTCGCCCGGCAATCCCGCCTCGGGGCCGAAGCGGCGCAGCAGCCGGTGCGCGGTGCCGTGAAAGGTGCCGCCGTGCACCGTGCGGCTCACGCTGCCGACGAGCCGCTCGGCGCGGGCGAGCATCTCCTGGGCGGCGCGGCGCGTGAAGGTGAGGAGCAGGATGCGGTCGGGCGGGACCCCGCGCTCGATCAGGTGCGCGACGCGATAGACGAGCGTCCGCGTCTTGCCGGTGCCGGCGCCGGCGACGATGAGCAGGGGACCGTTCCCGTGCGTCGCCGCCTTGTGCTGCGCCTCGTTGAGCTCCGCGGCGAAGTCCACCGACCGCTTGGACGCGACCTCGCGCACGCGCGCCGGGTACGGTCTGGGATCCGTGGACATGGGGGGAATATATCCCGAAGCGCCCTGGTGTCGCGCATCCGATCACGGCGCGCCGGCCCCGATCGTCCCGGCTCAGTTCCGCGGGGTTCGGGCTGGGTCGGGGGTGATGCGGACCTGGGTGAAGTAGGCGTCGGTCCCTTGGCCGATCCAGAGTGCCACGCGTCCCGTGCGACGCGGCGAGCGCTGGTCGGGGATCACGAGGACCGGTTCGGCCGCGTCGCCGACGTAGAGGAGCGCGAGGGTGTCGCGCACGACGATCCGCATCCGCGTCCATTCCCCGGGCACGAGGTCCACGTAGGACTCGAAGACGCCTGGGGACTCGGTGCGCAGGCGCTGCCAGGTCCAGGCGGGGTGGGCGACGTACTGCGTCGAGTGATTTCGCCGGAGTTGGTCCATCGCGCGGCCGTTGGTGGGCCGCAGGTAGAAGGCCTGATGCTCCGCGACGTCGTCCTGCACGTGGTAGGCGAGTCCGATGAAGCCGCGGGCACCCTCGGGCGCTCCGGGCGCCGGCGTTCCGGCCACCCACGCCTCGATCGTTCCCTCGCCCAGCAGCGCGCCATCGATCAGGGCGAGGGCCGGCCCGGCGCGCGTCGCTGCCGCGTCCTCGCGCACGCGCACCGCCCGGCGGTCCTTGTACCGCACCGTGTCGATGACCACCCCGTGCGTGCGCAGCGTGGCGCCGGCCGGAAGCAGCGTCCCGCCCCCCTCCTGCGCGTTCGCGGCGGCCACGTGCGTCGCGAGCAGGAGGAGGAGGGCGGCAACCCGGGGCCCGGGCCGCGATGCCGAGCGCGCTCGTGTGTGTTCCATCGCCCAAATGAGCGGATCACCCTCGCCGCCGTCTAGCAGGAACCTGACCTCCCGAGCGGTCAAACCCTCGCGGGACTCGTGGTGTCGCACCTCGGACAGGCATGGTCATTCCCGGCGGGGCGCTTCGTTCCGCTCGCCCACAGAACCGATCTTCCCGGGGTCCCGATGTCGGATCTGCGCTTCGACCTGCGCATCGCGCTCCGCTCGTTGATGCGGCAGCGCTCCTTCGTGGCGGTGGTGGTCCTCACGCTCGGACTCGGGATCGGCGCCAACAGCGCGATGTTCAGCATCGTCAACGCGGTGCTGTTGAAGCCGCTGCCGTATCGCGAACCCGCCGCACTCGCCCTGATCTGGAGCCGCTGGAGCAACTTCGACAAGACGTGGATCTCCCCGGCCGAGTATCTCGACTACAAGGCGCAGGACCGTCTCTTCACCGATGTCGCCGCGTGGGGGGACAACGGTGAAGTGGCGCTCACCGGTCCGGAAGGGCCGCAGAGTCTGCCCGTCATCCAGATGACCGCGAACCTGTTCAACGTGCTGGGACTGCAGCCCGCGCGCGGGCGGGCGTTCGCGCCGGAGGAGGACGTCGCCAATGGACCACCGGTGGTGATGATCGGCTGGGACCTCTGGCAGGGTCGCTACCAGGGGGATCCCGGCGTCGTGGGGCGCACGATCCTGGTGAACGGGGTCGCGAGCGAGGTGATCGGCGTCATGCCGCGCGAGTTCCGGTTCCCGCTCGAGTTCCAGAGCCGGACCACGGCGCAGGTGGTGCAGCCGCTCGGCCTCGAGACCGGGAATCCGTCGCGGGGGAATCACGGACTCTTCGGCGTCGCGCGGCTCAGGCCGGGGATCACCGCGGGCACCGTGACGACCGAACTCGCCGCGCTGGCGCGCCGATGGACCGAGGAGGGTCTGTATCCGCCGGCGATGCGCTTCACGGCCTTCGCGGTGCCGGTGGTCGAGGAAGTGAGCGGCAAGGCACGGCTCGCGCTGGTCGTCCTCGGCGTCGCCGTCGCGCTGCTGCTGCTCCTGACCTGCGTCAACGTCGCGAACCTCATCCTGATCCGCGCGCACGGGCGGAGCCGGGAGGTGGCGCTGCGCGCGGCGCTCGGGGCCGGACGACGGCACATCGTCCGGCTCGCGCTCACCGAGAGTCTCCTGCTCGGTCTCGCGGGTGGCGCGTTCGGTCTCCTGCTGGCGTGGGCCGCGATCCGGCTGCTGGTCGCGCGGGCCCCGACGACCGTGCCGCGGCTCGCCGAGCTCGGATTCGATGTGCGCGTCCTGCTGTTCACCTTCGCGCTCTCGGTCGGCGCCGGTCTGCTCTTCGGCCTCATCCCGGCCTGGCGCTCGCTGCGTCCGGGCCTCGGGGATGCGCTCCGCGAGGGCGCTCGCGGCCAGAGCGGGGGTGTGGAGATGCGGCGCACCCGCGGCCTGCTCGTGGTCACCGAGATGGCGCTGGCGGTGCTCCTCGTGATCGGCGCCGGCCTCACGGCGCGCAGCTTCCTCAACCTGATGCGGCTCGACCCCGGCTTCGACTCGCGTCGCGTGCTCACCCTGCGCCTCTCGCTTCCGGCGGCGACGTACGGCGACGTGGCGTCGGTCGGCAACTTCTGGCAGGCCCTGCGCCGCGACGTCGCGCAGCTCCCGGGCGTCGAGGCCGCCGGGCTCGTGCGTGTGCTGCCGATCGCGGCGGAGATGGGCGATGCGGGCCTGGTCATCGATGGGAACCCCGTGCCCGCGGGTGAGCCGGGACGACAGGCCGATTGGCAGGCCGTCAGTCCGGGCTACTTCGAGGCGATGCGGATCAAGGCGGTGCGCGGGCGGCTGATCGACGAGACCGACAGGCCGGACGGGCTGCAGGTCATCGTCATCAACGAGACGCTGGCACAGCAGTACTTCCCGGCCCTCGACCCGATCGGCCAACGGATCCGGATCGGCGGCGCTGACCGGCCCTTCCGCACCGTGGTCGGTGTCGTCGCGGACAACCACCACAACGGACTCACGAATCCGGTCAAGCGCGCCTTCTTCGTGCCCGAGAGCCAGTGGGCGAACTCGTACGGGAATCCGCGGCGCGCGATGTCGCTCGTCGTGCGCACGCTCGCCGATCCGCGCGCGCTGATGACACCGGTCACCGAGCTCGTGGGGCGGATGGACCCCGACCTCCCGGTCACGCAGCTGCGGACGATGGACGACGTGATGGGAGAGGCGGTGCAGGAGCAGCGCTTCACGATGGCGCTGATGGCGGGCTTCGCACTGCTGGCGCTGCTGCTCGCGAGCGTCGGCATCTACGGGGTGATCGCCTACGGCGTGGGTCAGCGTACGCAGGAGATCGGGATCCGGCTGGCACTCGGCGCCGAGCCGCGTGACGTCCGCGCGCTGATCATGCGTCAGGGGATGGTGCCGGCCGCGACCGGCGTGCTGGTCGGGCTTGGGCTCGCGCTCTACCTGAGCCGCTACCTGCGTTCGATCCTGTACGGCGTCGCGCCGATCGACGCACCGACGTTCGTGGCGATCCCGTTGCTGCTGCTGGGGGTTGCGGCAGCCGCGGTGTTCCTGCCGGCGGCCCGCGCCTCGCGGACCGAGCCGGTCCACGCCCTGCGCTCAGACTAGGGGTATGGCCAGTAAATAGCTTGACAAGACCATATTTTAGTCTGGACGGAACTTAGACAGAACCTGAGATGTATATCGACTGTGCCCGTACAGCTCGGGCGCACGGGACGGCGCTGCCGCCCGCCATCGAACCGCACATCTCTGGAGATGCCTCAATGTTCACTGCCATCCGCAAGCTCGCCCTCGTCGGCGTCGCCGTGCTCGGACTCGCCGCCTGCGACGACGATGACGATGTGACCGCGCCGGTCGCGACCGCCCAGGTCCGCGTCGTGCACGCCTCCCCCAACGCGCCCAACGTGGACGTGCTGGTGGACGATGCGGCCCCGGCGCTCACGAACGTGCCCTTCCGCGCGTTCTCGCCGTTCCTCGACGTTCCCTCCGGTTCGCGCCGCCTGCGCGTGCGCGCCACCGGCACGACGACGACCGTCATCGATGCGAATGTCGACCTGACCACCGGCAGCGCCTACACCGTGCTGGCGACGGGTCTGCTCGCCGGGATCCAGCCGCTCGTGCTGACCGACGACCTCACGCTTCCCGCCGCGGGCCAGGTGAAGGTGCGCGTGGTGCACGGCGCGCCGGCGGCCGCGGGCGTGGACGTCTACGTGACCGCGCCGGGTGCCTCGCTCGCGACCTCGACGCCGGTGCTCACCAACGTGCCGTTCCGCGGCGCATCGGGTTACCTCACGATCCCGGCCGGGCAGTACCAGATCCGCGTCACGCCGACGGGGACGACCACGGTCGCGATCGACGCCACCGTGACCTTCACGGCGGGTCAGATCCGCACGATCGTCGCGACGGACGCGGTGGGTGGCGGCGCGCCGCTTGCGCCGGTGGTGCTGACCGACCGCAACTGATCGGCCGTCCTGCTCGCCGCGAAGTGATCGAACGGCCTCGGGCGCGCGAGATTGCGGGGCGTTCCCCGCGTGCGCGGCCGGGGCCGGCTGCGTGGCCCCCGGCCGCGCACGCTCGCCTCGGTGGCGCGAACAGGGCGCGACCAGCGCAGTTCCGAGACCGGAGCGGCGCGCGGGGATCCCCGGAGGAGCGGCCTCGCGCGTAGCGAGAGACCGCGGCAGTTCGCGGGCTCGAAGCGTGTAAGCGCGTGGCCGCGACGGAGGGGATTCCCGCGCGCCGCGCGTGTGGCAAGCTGAGCGCGGAGGTTGAGCTAGAAGCTCAGCTAGAAGCTCAGCTCGAAGCTCATCTAGAAGC
>JANNLH010000188.1:0-3927 GCA_031396725.1 Gemmatimonadaceae bacterium
GGCCCCGCATACGCGATCTCGTAGAGACTCATCCGGTCGGGCAGATGTTCGAGCAGTACGACGGTCGCGGCCCCACCGGCGGCCCCGAGTCCGATCCGCATCGTCAACGTCCCGAGCTGGAGTCGCTGCGCGTAGAGATAGGTGCGCCGTCCGTCCGGCGCCTCGATGTAGACCTGCCAGGGTTGGCCGTCATCCCAGAGCGGCCGGCCGCGTGACACCTCGACGCGGGCCGTGAGCACGACGCGCTCGGGCGTGCCGTCGCCGTCGAGATCCGCCTCGGCGTCCTGCCGGTAGTTCCAGCCATCCGCCCCGGCGACCGCCGGCGGGATGAGCGTGTCGATTGGTGGGTCAGCCGCCTCGGGAGGCGGGGCGTCCCCGGCGCAGGCGCAGGTGACGAGGAGCGCGCCCAGCACCCGCCTCACTGCACGGTCGGCTGCGGCGCCCGCGCCTTCAGCAGCCGGTCGTACCACCCGACCAGCGTGTCGTGGAAGTGCGTGAACTCCGCCTCGTTGGTCATCGGGATGCCGTGGCCGCCGTTGGCGTAGTTCACCCACTCGACCTCCTTCCCGAGCCGCCGCAGCGCGTAGTACATCTCGCGCGTGTTGATCGCCGGCACGTTGTGGTCCTCGCCGCCGGTCATCAGCAGCAGCGGCGTCGTGATGCGGTCGGCGAACATCACCGCGGAATGTTCGATGTACTTCATCGGCGCCTCCCACATCGTCGCGCCGATCCGGTCCTGGCTCCGCTCGGCCGCGTGGGTGTTGCGGTCGCCGAGGCGCGGCGAATCCGTGTAGAACGAGATGAAGTCCACCTTGCCGGAGATGTTCACCGCGGCCTTGAACCGCTTGGTCTGCGTGATCAGCAGGTTCGTGGCGTAGCCGCCGTAGCTCGTGCCGTGCACGCCGAGCCGCGCCGAGTCGGCGATGCCGAGCGCGATCAGGTGGTTCGCCGCCCCGGTCACGCCCTTCAGCCAGGCCTCACCAGGGTAACCCGTCTCGAAGCGTACGCTCGGCTTGAGCACCGCGTATCCGCGCGAGGCGAGCAGGTTGGCCGTCGCGTCGAAGGTGTCGTCGAAGAACGACTCGTACACGAGGAAGACCGTCGGTGCCGGCTTGGCCCCGTTGGTCGGATGGTAGAGCACGCCCCACTGTGGCTCGCCGTCGGCGTCGAGATAGCGGACCAGTTCCGTGCGCGCGAGCGCACCGGGGCCGAGCTGTGGATTGGCCTCGACGATGCGCCGCACGTTGCCCAGCGTCGCGTCTGCGACCTGCGGATCGGCAGGGCGGTTCGAGCCGGCGAGGCTGAAGGTCGCGACGTCGCCGCGCTTCGAGAGCCGCAGCCCCGTGCGGAACTGCCCGTCGCGCGCCAAGGTGTCGGTGCGTCCGCTCGCGCGGTCCCAGCGGGCGATGCCGCGCTCCCACCGGTCGCGCGCGTTGAGCGCCAGGTAGACCCAGCGCCCGTCGTGCGACCACTCGACCACGGACGGGCGCGGGCTCGACGTGTCGGTCGAGTCGGGGAGTGCGGCGATGCGCGTCGTCGCGCCGAGCGTGTCGGCGAGATAGAGGCCGTCCATCCGGGAGACGATCATCGCGTCGCCCGACGGCGCGGTGCGCACGAGCGTCCAACGCGTCCGGGCCCTGCGGTCGCGCGCGGCCTTGCTGGTGTCGCTGGCCGGGAGCGAGTCGGGGGCGAGGATCCGCCGGCGCGCGGTGTCCGGGGGCCCTGCGGTCGCGAGACGCCCCATCCAGACGGCGCCGTCGCGTGCGTAGAAGAAGCGGCGGGTGTCCTCGCTCCATTGCACGGTCACGCCGCGCAGGGTCGGGAAGAGGACGCGGAGCGACGTGTCGGCGCCCACGCGTGCGACGAGGCGCTCGGTGCGCCCCATGATCGTCTCGTAATCCGTCTTCTTGGTGAGGTCGTCGTTCCAGATGCGCGCCGCGCCGTCCGGCGAGACCTCCCACGCGCCGACCATCCCCTCGGGGATCAGGGTCGTGACCTCCTGTGTCGCCGGCGTCCACGCCGCGATCGCGCGCCGGTTCCCCTCACGCCGCAGCGCCTCCCACGGCAGGAACGGCTCCTTGCCGGGCGAGCCGAGCTGCGTGATCGGCCCGCGGACGAGATTCGCGAAGCGCTGCTGGACGCCGATGCGCCAGGCGTCCGTGCGGAGCGCGAAGTGGAGCCGCGAACCGTCCCCGTTCCAGCGCAGCTCGGAGTTCTCGGCGACATAGGTGCCCGCCGCGAGCCGCGACGTCGTGACCCGACCGTTCGCGCGCTCCCAGACGACGATGCGGAGGCGGTCGTTGGCCGCCTCGAGGTATGCCAGCCGGCTGCCGTCCGGCGACCAGGTCGCGCCGCGAACGGGACGCTTGCCGGTGAAGACCGCGCGGCGCTCCAGCGTCCTCGTGTCCACGGTGAAGAGCTCGACCGGAACGACACGCAAGTAGCTCGGGTCGCCATCGCGCGCCGCCTCCACGCCAAGGCCGTCGCGCCGTCGGCTCATCGAGAGCGCGAGCCACCGGCCGTCGTCGGAGAGGTCGGCGATGGTCGCGGACGCGACGTCGAGGAGATCCGCGGCGCGCAGGGAGTCGGCGGGGGCGGGGGCCGCCGCCGCGCTCGAGAGGGTGAACGCGGCGAACAGGGCGAGGATCATCGGGGCCGGCTCCGGGTGGCTGGTGGCGCCCGGAACATACGGGGAGCCGGGGTCCCTGTCACTCGGCGGCGGCGGAGCTCACGGTGACCCGCACGCCGCTGAACGCGGCGTTCCCGGTGAGCGCGTCAACGCGCTGATCGTCCGTCAGGTCGTTGATGCTCACGCCGGGGTGTGCGGCTGCGACCGCCATCCGGGTCCCCGCGCGCCCGTGTCCCCAGCCGTGCGGAAGGCTCACGACTCCCGGCATCACGACGTCGGTGACCTCGAGTTCCCCCTCCACCGTGCCCACGCGCGACGCGATGCGCACGAGTGCGCCGTTCGGCAGCCCTCGCGCCTCCGCATCGCACGGATGCATCTGCAGGGTGCAGCGATTCTTGCCGCGGACCAGCCGCTCCGCGTTGTGCATCCACGAGTTGCAGGAGCGGATCCCGCGCCGGCCGATGAGCGCGAGCGAGTCCATGGGCCCGGCGGAGGACGGCGCGAGCCAGACCGCCTCCAGACGCGCCACGTCGGCCACGAACGACGCCGGCGCGGCCGCGATGCGCCGGTCGCGCGTACGGAGCCGGGCCGGCAGCGCCGGCTTGAGCGCGCCAAGGTCCTCGCCGTGCGGCGAGCGTCGCAGGCGCGACAGGGAGAGCCCCGGCGCGAAGGGCTTGAAGCCGCGCCCGTATGGTCCGGTCCGCAGCCCGAGGTCGAGCAGCAGCTTCGGACCGCCGCGCGCCAGCACCGCGCCGCGGAGCGCCGACCGCACGCCGGGCGTGAGCCGTGCCGTCAAGGCGTTGAGGATCTCCCACTCGTGCCGGGCTTGGGCGGGACGCGCGAACACCGGTGGTGAGTACTTTGCCGTGTCGCGCACCGCGAGCGTGTGGAAGATCAGGTCATAGTGGTCGCGCTCCAGCGGGCCGGTCGGCGGCAGGATGACGTCGGCGTGGCGGGTGGTCTCGTTGACGTAGAAGTCGATCGACACCATGACGTCGAGCCCGGCCAGTGCCTCGTCGAGCCGGTGCCCGGACGGCGTGGACGACACCGGGTTCCCGGCGATCGTGAGCAGCCCGCGCACCTGCCCGTCACCGGGGGTGGTGATCTCCTCGGCGAGCGACGACACCGGCAGCTCGCCCCCGAACGACGGCAGCCCACGAACCCGGGAGCGTCGCTTCCAACTTTTGACATTAACAGTGGAATTGACCTCCATATGTACGCAAGCGCACACAACTCCGTGCGATTGTTACCCTGTTCTGTGCGCAAACGCACAGAACGTTTGTCAACATTCAGGGATA